>NZ_JAINFN010000009.1:0-272264 GCF_026130245.1 Pantoea sp. JK | reverse complement strand
TGAGTAACATAAAAAAATCCGTAATCCCTGTGAGATTACGGATTTTTGCAGAACTGGAGGATCGTTCAACCGATCATTTCGGGCTTAACTGATCGGCATTACGCCATAAATGGCGCCCCTACGACGATTCTGCGCGTTTTTGTAGGGTCGCCATTCATGGCGACCGCAACCAACATCACAATCCGGCAATCCGCTTCAAATCCGCTTCCGCACCCGGCGCAACCGCCAGCACCTGCGCGCCTTTCAGCAAACGTTCGCCTTCGGTGTTGAACGGGTGATACCAGCCACCCGCCTCTTTCACCAGGCAATAACCTGCCAGACAATCCCACGCATGCATATACGGCTCGTAATAACCGACCACACGCCCAGCTGCGACCCACGCCAGCATCAATGCACCCGATCCAATGCGGATAAAATTCCCGCCTGCCGCCAGCAGCGACGCAAGGATTTTCCCCACTTCATCCGGGCTAACGTGGCTGTTGGCACCAAATCCGGTGACATGATTTTGCAGCGTGCGACTGGCATCCACCTGCAAGCGCTTGCCGTTGAGCGTCGCACCCTGTCCGAGAGCGGCGACGTAACACTCCTGATAAGTGGGCGCGAAAATCACGCCAATCACCGGCACGCCGTCGTGTAGCACCGCGACCGACACGCACCAATTTGGCATGCCGTTGAGGAACGGACTGGTGCCATCGATTGGATCGACCACCCACGTATAACCCGATGAACCGTCCTGCAATCCATACTCTTCGCCGAGGAAACCGTCGTCGGCAAACTGTGCGCGAATCTGCTGGTCGATCATCTGTTCCACTTCGCGGTCAGCGCGAGATACCACATCCTGCAAATCGTATTTGGTCTCCACCACTAAGGTGTCGCGCTGATGGAAATACTCCAGCGCCTTCGCGCCACCGGCGCGTGCCACCTTCTCCGCTAAAATCAGGCGTGATAACAGCGGGTCATTGTCTAATTCACTCATTATCCATCCTTAAATTAACCGGCAATCAGGGCCAAACCCTGAGGTTTAAAATCAATCGCGACGTTCGATGCCAGCGGCAGCTGCTGCTCCATCTCGGCATCGACAATAAACAGCGAACCCAATTCAGTAGCGACTTCATATTCAATATGGTCGCCGAGCCACGTGCTGTGCGTCACTTCGCCGCGCAGTGCGCCCGCGCCTTCTCTGCGCAGCGTAATGAACTGCGGTCGCACCGACAGCTGTGCCGCGCCGGTTTTCAGGCCGTTGCCGCGCACGCGATAGCGCTGGCTGCCGAGCCGCACCAGCGCTTCGCTGCCATCAAGCTGCTCGACTTCGCACGGCAGAATATTGGCCTCGCCCATAAAGTCGGCGATAAACACCGAGTTCGGCGCGTGATAGAGACTTTCCGGCGCGCCCTGCTGGGCAATATCACCCTCTTTCATGACAATAATCTTATCGGACACCGCCAGCGCTTCTTCCTGATCGTGCGTGACGTATACCGCCGTGAAGCCGAGCCGCTGTTGCAAGTCGCGGATATCGGTACGCACCCGGCGGCGCAAACGCTCATCAAGATTCGAGAGCGGCTCATCCAGTAGCAGCACCTGCGGCTCCAGCACCAGCGCGCGTGCCACCGCAATGCGCTGTTGCTGCCCGCCGGAAAGCTCCGAAGGCAGGCGCTGGCCCTGATGTTCGAGGCCCACCAACTTGAGCCCTTCACGGGCGCGGTCCTGCGCTTCACGCTTATTCATGCCCGACGACTGCAAGCCATACATGATGTTGTCGAGCGCGCTCATGTGCGGGAACAGCGCGTAAGACTGAAACACCATCGCCACGTCGCGCTCATTGGCGGGCAAGTTGGTGACATCTTTGCCGCCAATCAAAATACGGCCAGCGGTGGGATGCTCCAGCCCGGCCAGCAGCCGCAGCGTGGTGGTTTTGCCGCAGCCGGATGGACCTAGCAGCGTCACCAGCGTGCCGGGTTCCACCGTCAGCGAGAGATCGGGAATTGCATCAAAACCGGCAAAGCGTTTCGAGACGTGTTCAAACACCACAGATCCAGCGGTTACGCGTGTCATACGGCTCTCTCCTGGGTTAAGGACGTTGAAGCTGGCGGAATTGCCATGTCGACCGGACGGGCCACGCGGCGCAGACGCCGTTCGCCCACCAGCCACTGGAACATGCCAATGATCAGCAGCATCACCACAATCAAGACGGTTGAGTAAGCAATCGCCACACCGTATTCGCCGTTTTCCACCAGCCCGACGATGTAAGAGGTTGCCATGTTGTACTGCGCGCTCACGAGGAAGATCACCGCACTGATCGAGGTGATGGCGCGTACGAAGGCGTAGACCAGCGCGGCGCTGATCGCCGGTTTCAGCAGCGGCAGCACCACTTTGCGCAGCGTGCGGAAGCTGTTAGCCCCGAGCGTCAGTGACGCTTCATCCAGACTTTTATCCAGCTGACTCATCGCCGCGATCCCGCCGCGCACGCCAACCGGCATGTTGCGGAACACAAAGCAGGCCACGAGGATCATCGCGGTGCCGGTGATCTCCAGCGGCGGCAGGTTATACGCCATTACATAACTTACGCCGATCACCGTTCCGGGAATGGCGAAGCTCAGCATCAGCAGGAACTCGAAGGTCTGACGACCGGCAAACTTCTGTCGCACAATCAGCCAGGCGGTGAGCAGCCCAACTATTGCGGTGAGCGGTGCGGCAATCAGCGCGATCTCCAGCGTGGTCCAGAACGAGTTCCACGCCACGCCGCTCCACAGCAGATGCCCGTCGCTGAAACTCACGCCAAAGGCGCGCACGTAATGTTCGATGGTCAGCGCATCATTCAATCCCCACGACTGTACAAAGCCGCCGACCACAATCATGCCGTAGATCACCAGCGTGAACAGGCCCCACGGAATCACCATGCCGTACACGCCAAAGCGCAGCACGCGTGGTAGCTGCACATGTTTGCCGCCGTCGCCTTTGCCGGTGACGGTGGCGAAGTTTTTGCCGCCGAGCCACCAGCGCTGCAGCATAAAGGCCGTCAGCGTGAAGCACAGCAGAATCATCGCCAGCACCGCTGCGCGGCTCGGATCGTTTTGCGCGCCGACCACCGAGAAGAAGATCTCAGTGGAGAGCACGCCGTGACTGCCGCCCAGCACCATCGGATTACCGAAATCGGCCATGCTTTCGATAAAGCTAATCAGAAAAGCATTGGCTAAACCCGGTGCCATCAACGGCAGCGAGACGCGCGTGAAGGTGCGCCAGCGATTGGCGCGCAGCGTTTGTGACGCCTCCTCCAGCGACGGACTTACGCCTTCCACCACGCCAATCAGCACCAGAAATGCAATCGGCGTGAACGATAAAACCTGCGCGATCCAGATGCCGGTTAAGCCATACAGCCAGCGGCCCGGTTCGATGCCAAACAGCGCCGCCAGATGTTCCGTCACCACGCCGGAGCGGCCAAACAGCAGGATCAGCGCCAGACCAATCACAAACGGTGGCGTGATGATCGGCAGAATCGTCAACATGCGCAGCGCTTTCTTAAACGGCAGCGGCGTGCGCGTGGCGGCTAAGGCAAACGCTAAACCCAGCAGCGTTGAGCCGGCGGCGGTCATCAGCGCCAGCCACAAGGTGCGCCACGCGGTGCCGCAGGTGCCACCCGACAAACAGGACAGGCTCCAGATCGACGGGTCCTGAATGTTGCTGATCAAGCCATCCGGTTTGAAGCTACCGTCCACATCCTGCACCGACACCACAAACATGCTCAGCACCGGATAAAGCACGAAGATGCTCACCAGCGCGGTGAGCAGCACCAGCGACGCCACCACAAAGGCATCACCTTTCATTACGCCGCGTTCGGCCAGCGCGAAGGAGAACAGCAGTAGGAAAGTGGTCAGCAACAGCAGCGCACCCGCGCCCATCGCCGGTTGCCCCGATGCGAGCGCGCCGAAGCGATTTTCCAGCCACAGCCAGCTCCAGCTGCTGTAACCAATCGCGTGACCTTCAATCACCAGAAACAGCACGCCAAGCGCGCTGAACAGCAGCAGCAAACGGCTGCGCGCCGCGCCCGGCAGGATGCCGCAACCGGCACACAGCACGAACAGCGCGATGGCGATAAGCAGCCACGGATGTTCAACCACTTGCCACAGCGCGGGCGCGTTGGCGCTGTCGCTCCACAGGCTGGTTAGCCAGCCGCTGCTGAAGAAACCGGCTTCCAGGCTGAACCACGGCAGCAGCAGTAACGCCACTGCGCCGATGATCAGCGCGCCTGTCAGACGGCGATTATTTGCATTCATCACATACCTCGAATTCGGGTTTTTGTGCGGTGCTTAACCAGGTCGCCATAAATGGCGACCCTACGGGACTCATCGGGTTTTGTTGGGTCGCCATTTATGGCGACCTTCCCACAAACCGCACCGTTCTCACTGCGCGCTGGCACCGATCTCTTTGTCCCAACGTCCCAGCAACGCTTTACGTTTGGCCGAATCCCCGTAAGTCTTGAAGTCGTAATCGATCAGTTTGATGTTCTCAAAGCGCGGCGCATACTGCGAAATCTCCGCATTACGGTTCGACGGTAGCTGGAAGGATTTGGCCTCTTTCATATGCGATTGCGCTTCGGCACTCAGCGCCCAGTCGTACCAGACTTTGGCATTGGCGAGATTGCGCGCCCCTTTGACAATCGACATCGATCCAATCTCATAGCCGGTGCCTTCGCACGGCGCGACGGTCTTGATCGGGAAACCGTCCACTTCCATCGCCACCGCATCATGCATAAACACGATGCCAACGGTGGTTTCACCGCGCGCCGCCGATTTCACCGGTGCCGAGCCGGATTTGGTGTACTGCGAAATATTGGCGTTGAGTTTTTTCAGGTAATCAAAGGCTTTATCCTCACCCATGATCTGCACCAGCGTCGCCAGCGTGTTGTAGGCGGTACCCGACGAATTCGGGTTGGCTATCTGAATTTCTCCTTTGAAGCTTGGGTCCAGCAGATCGGCCCAGCATTTCGGCTCTTTCAGCTTTTTCGACTCCAGCAGTTTGGTGTTGTAGCCCCAGCCGAGCGCGCCGGCGTAAATGCCCACGGTGCGATAACTGGAGTTTTCCGCCTGCTTCTGCGCCCAATCCTGCTGCTGATCGAGCAGCGGCGATTTGTATGGCTGCGTCAGCCCCTCTTCCGCCGCCTGCATATGCGGATCGCCGGTGCCCGCCCACCAGATATCGGTGCGCGGATTACGTGCTTCGCTGCGCAGACGTGCATAGGCTTCGCCCGCTGAGAGGCGCACCATACTGACTTTGATATCCGGATGCGCCTTGCTGAAGATGTTGGTCATGTGCTCGCACACCACCACATCGGCGGAGCAAACCATATTCAGATTACCCGCCGCCGAGGCGGCAAACGGCAGTGCAGTGCAACAGAGGGATAGCGCGATGGCCATTGAGGTGACTCGCATAGTGTTCTCCTGGATTGTAGGGTGGGTGCTTCATTGGCACCTTTTCTTGCACGTGTGTGCAAAGTAGTAATGAACAAGAAATGTCCTGTCAAACACCATACTGCGCAATTGTTAGGCGATGTCACAAAAATGCAACAAATGAGATCTAAAGCGGTTTGCACAGCTTTGCAATCTGAGGCAGACTCAGTGGCAGCCAGATTGTGAAGAGGTGTTGAGCATGCAGCATGAGAAAGCGGTGGTCAGTGCGCAGGATGTCGCTGAGCGCGCGGGCGTTTCGCGCTCGGCGGTGTCGCGCGCGTTTACGCCGGGCGCCAGCGTGTCACCGGCAACGCGTGAACGGGTGATGAAAGCGGCGGAAGAGTTGGGTTATCACGTCAATCATCTGGCGCGCGGTCTGGTAAGCAATCGCAGCAGCATTGTCTGCCTGATCGTCTCGGAGATCGCCACGCCCTATCGCGCCAGCCTGGTGCGCTGGCTGACGCAGTTTTTGCAGGAAGCGGGCAAAGTGGCGATGCTGATCAACACCGATCGCTCGGATAACAGCGTTTCAGCGGCACTGCAGCAGGCGATTAATTTCCGCGCCGATGCCTCGATCATTCTCTCCGGCATGCCGGATCGCACCATCACGCGCCAGTGTTATAAGCACGGCCAGCGCATCATTTTGATCAACCGCGATGAAGCGCTGCCGGGTTCGCTTAGCATTAATCTCGATGCAGAGAGCGCTGCACAAACGGCGGTGATGGCGTTTCAGCGCGCCGGTTGTCAGCATCTGGCGTTTGCCAATTCGCTGGCGGGCACGCCGAGCCTAAAAAAGCGTGAAGACACCTTTGTCGCGACTGCGGAACGTGCGGGATTGAGCGTGACGGTGGAACGCTTTGGCACCACATCGTATGAGAGCGGCCAGATTCTGGCGCACCGCTTGCTGACGCGTCATCAGCGGCCAGACGGGGTGTTTTGCGTCACCGATTTGGTGGCCTGCGGCTTTATGGATGAAGCGCGTCACCGCTTTGCCCTGCGCGTGCCGGAAGATCTGTGTTTGATCGGCTACGACAACATCGCGCAGGCTGGCTGGTCCTCCTATAATCTCACCACCTTTTCCCAACCGGTTGAGCAGTTCGCGCAGGATGCAGTGAAGTGGCTCATACAAACGAAGCAGGAGGAAACCGGCTTCACGCCGCAAGGTGAACAGCAGCACGACAGCCTGCTGTATCAGGCCGATGTGGTGTGGCGCGGTTCGGTGCGCGGCGGCTGACAAACGTCTTTTACCACGCCACGCAGCCAGCGGTGCGCGGCGTCGTTTTCCAGTCGCGGATGCCACAGCTGTGACACGGTCATTTCCGGCGTGGCGAACGGCAATTCAAACATCGCTAAGGTGGTGCTGTTTTTGATCAGCGGATGGTGAAGAAACAGCGAACGCGGCACTAAGGCGACAAGATCTGAATCCTGCGCCAGCGCCACCGCGCTGGAAAATGCCGGTACCAGCGCCGCGACCTTGCGCGTTAATCCGGCCTGCCGCAGCGCATCATGAATCGGCCCACCCAGCTCACCGCGCCGTGACGCCACGATATGACCAAAAGCGGCGAACTGTGCGATATCCAGCTGCTGCGTGAGCGGATGTCCGGCGCGCACCACGCCGACAAAGTCATCGCGAAACAGCGCCTGCAAACGAATCTCCGGGCCCATATTGCCCAGCACGCCAATCTCCAAATCGATGTTGCCTTCGCGCAAATCGCGCGCGCTTTTCTCTGGCTTGGGCACAAAACTGAGCCACGCGTGCGGCGCTTGTTCCGCCACGGCAGCGATCAGTGCGCTGCCAAACGCTTCGATGAATCCTTCATTGGTGCGCAGGGTAAAGCAGCGATCCAGCTGACGCAAATCCAGCGATTGCGCCGTCGGGCTTAACACCGCACGCGCTTCACTTACCGTGTGATGCGTGCGCTCGCGGATCGCTTCGGCATAAGGTGTCAGTACCATTTGGCGCCCGGCGCGCACTAACAGCGCATCGCCGGTGGTGGCGCGTAAGCGTCCCAGCGTGCGGCTCATCGCCGATTCGCTTAAGCCTAAGCGACGCGCAGCGCCAATCACGCTGCCTTCAATCAGCAGCGCATCCAAAGCAATTAACAGGTTGAGATCGGCATCATTCATGCGGTTTATCCTCGCCGATTCGACGCATCGAGACAAGGCGTTTGGCGCAGGTTAATACTGTCAATGCTGCGCGTTCCGCCTGCCCTCACCCGGCGCTACACTCTATCCATCGCAAACACCGAGGAGAACAACATGAACATTTTACTGATTGGCGCATCGCGTGGATTGGGTTTGGCACTGGCGGAAACCATGCTGCAGCGCGGTTATCAGGTGGTCGCCACCGGACGTGAAAATTCGACAGGGAATTTACAGCAACTGGCCGATCGCTTCCCCGCACAACTTACGGTAGAAAGCGTGGATATCAATGAACCCGAACAGGTAAAGGCGCTACATGCGCGACTGGCAGATCGCCAGTTCGACATGCTGTTTATTAACGCGGGCGTGAAAAATGACGATCGCGAAACCATCGCCGATGTCTCAACCAGTGAGTTTACTCGTGTGATGGTGACCAACGCGCTGAGTCCGCTGCGGGTGATCGAGACCTTCAAGGATTGCGTCACGCCCAGCGGCACCATCGCCGTGATGTCATCCGGCCAGGGCAGTTTGACCAACAACACCAACGGCAATTACGAGGTGTATCGCGGCAGCAAAGCGGCGCTGAATATGTTTATGCGCAGCTTTGCCGCGCGCAGTGGCGGCGAGCGCACATTATTGCTGATGGCGCCCGGCTGGGTGCGCACCGATATGGGCGGCCCGGAAGCGCGCCTGACCATAGAGGAGAGCATCCCGAATCTGCTGAATACCATGGAAAGTTACGCCGGACGGCGCGGAATCCATTATCTGGATTATTTAGGCCGCGTGGTGCCGTGGTAAGCGAGCAGGTCGGCATAACGGTCGCCATAAATGGCGACCCTACGGAATTCCCGCCGCCCTGTCGTAGGGTCGCCATTCATGGCGACTTTATCAAACCTTATTCATTATCAACCCGCGCAGCACATCCCGCAGCCAGCGGTTGGCGGCATCTTCGCTGCACGCGTTGTGCCACAGCAGCGACACCTCATAATCCGGCATGCTGATTGGTACGGGCGCGGCACTCAGGCAGTAAATTCAGGTCGATGCGGGCAAAATCATTTTCGTTGATGCTTTGCATAATTTTAATCGATTTAAATAATGACCGTGCCGCCAGTATAGTGAGGCTTCTTCGCTGCAACCAAGCAATAAGGAGCACCTCATGATGACTCGCGTCGGCGATTGCCTGATTACCAAAGTGAGCGAACAAACCGCCATCTTCCCAATCGGCGTGCTGTTTACGCCGCATCGCGCGGAAATGAGTGATGAATTAGCCAATCAACCTGCTGAAATGTCGATTCACAGCTGGGTGGTGCGAACCGGCGAACACACCATCATCATCGATACTGCCACCGGCAACGGCCGCAATCGCGATAACAAACCGCTGTTTCATCAGCTGAATACGCCGTATGCCGAAAATCTGGCGCGCGCGGGCGTTGACCCGGCGGCCGTGACACTGATGCTGATGACACATATTCATACCGATCACGTTGGCTGGAACACCCATCAACAAGACGGTGAATGGCAACCGATGTTCCCGAATGCGCGCTATATCTGCTCGGCGCGGGAACTGGCGCATTGCCAGCAAAATCCGGCGGCGCAGGAACTCTATCGCGATAGCATTCTGCCGTTGATCGAGAGCGGACAGCTTGAGACCATCAACGTGCAGGATTCCCCGCTGTTTGCGGGCGTGCTGCGCTATCTCTCCACGCCGGGTCACAGTGGCGATCATGCCTCAATCGTGCTGGAAAGCGCCGGTGAATCGGCCATCTTTGCCGGCGACGTGATGCACAATGCCATCCAGTTTCAGTATCCGCACTGGAACTCACTGTTTTGCGAGGATAAAGCGCTGGCGGCAACGTCGCGG
This sequence comes from Pantoea sp. JK, assembly GCF_026130245.1. NCBI lineage: Bacteria > Pseudomonadati > Pseudomonadota > Gammaproteobacteria > Enterobacterales > Erwiniaceae > Pantoea > Pantoea sp. JK. The sequence continues at coordinate 262,817 of NZ_JAINFN010000009.1, read as the reverse complement.
CAACGCGTGGTGGACTGGTGCGCACAACATCAGGCAATCTGGTTCAGCACCCACTTTAATGGCAGCTCGTGCGGACGCGTCACGCGCGACGGGCAATGGATTCCGCTGGAGGTTTAACCTGATGCAATACGCCGATTATCTCACCGCGTCGATTAACGATTTACAGCAGGCGCTGACGCAGCGCACGGTGAGCGCTCGCCAGTTAGCCACCTACGCGCTGCAGCGCATTGGCGAGGTGGATCAACCGCGCTACAACGCCATTACCTGGCTGTTTGCCGATCAGGCCTTAGCAGCGGCGGACGCCAGCGATGTGCGTCGCCAGCGCGGAGAAGTGGCGGGTCGTCTGGAAGGAATTCCTGTACTGATTAAAGACAATATCGAAGTACAAGGCTGGCCGACCAGCGCCGGTTCGGTGTTGCTGCGTGAGGTTATCGCCAGCGACGATGCGCCGTTGGTTACTCGATTGAGAAAGGCAGGCGCGATTCTGATCGGCAAAACCGCGATGCATGAGCTGGCGGCGGGCATTACCGGCGCGTCATCGTTGAGCGGTTTTACCCACAATGCGTGGGTTGAAGGCCGCTCGCCGGGTGGATCGAGCAGCGGTTCCGCCGTAGCGGTCTCGGCCGGTTATGTGCCGCTGGCGATCGGCAGCGATACCGCCGGATCGGTGCGCATTCCGGCGGCGTTTAATGCGTTGTTTGGACTGCGCATGACGCGCGGCGCCATCAGCACCGACGGCATCGTGCCGCTGTCGCCAACTCAGGATATTCCCGGCCCGCTGGCGCGTTCGGCGGCGGATCTGCGTTTAGCCTCTGAGATTTTGAGCGGGCAACAGTTTGCGAAGAGCGATGAGCCGCTGCGCATCGGCATCTGGCAGGAAGGTTTTGCTGCCGATGAAGCCGAGATTAATCAGACGGTGCGCGCGGCGCTGGCGGATTTCGCGCCGCGTGAGGTGAGTTATCCGCAGTTGGAGACGTTGGCGGCTGACGCCAGTATCATCGGCTACGAATTTGCCGGAGCGCTGGCGGCATATCTGGAAGATAAACCGCACGCACAGAGTCGCACGCTGGCAGAAGTGGTGGCGTCAAAGCGCTACCATCCTCAGCTGGAAACGGTGTTTACCACGCGGGCGCAGCATCCGGGCGTGGCGAGTGAAGGTTATCCGCAGGTGCAGCAGCGTCAGCGCGATCTGTATCAGCAGCTGGCTGAATTTTTCGCTGCGCACCAGATCAATCTGCTGGCTTATCCAGTAGTGCGTCGTGCGCCGGTTAAGCACGGTGAGATGCAGGAAGGCAGCAACGCGCTGATTTCAGCGGTGACCGGTGCGCCAGCGATCAGCATTCCAGCAGGATTTAGCAATGAGGGTTTGCCGATTGGGCTGGAGCTGCTGGCGCTGCGAGGACGGGAAGATTTGTTGCTGAGCGCGGCGGATAGGTTTGTTTGCTAGCGCCGCCCTCACCCTGGCCCTCTCCGAGAGGGAGAGGGGATGATTAGCCGCTAAACTGCACATTCGGTTCCCTCTCCCGCATGCGGGAGAGGGTTAGGGTGAGGGAAAACCCGCACTACCCGTGCAACGTCAATCCCTTGATCGCCTTATCCACCGCTTTCTTTGGACCGCGCAGCGCAATGCCGACCAGATTCAAATTATCGGCATCCTCCGCCATAAAAACTTCGCGGTTCGCCGCGTCGTGGCCGGTGGAGAACATCGCTTCAACATAAGGAATAATGGTTAACTCTCGCTCTAATCCCTGACGATGCGCGCGCTGTAAACCGGTTAAATCCCCGGCGAACACCAGCATCGGCTGGCCCGCCATGTTGCCGTACTGTCGCGCTTTGGCATCAACATAGGGTTCGCCCATCATCTCGGGCGCGGCGGATGCCACGCCGGTGGCGAGAAACGCCACCACATTCAGGCGCTGCCAGGTGGCTAAATCATCACGTACGATCAGGGCGATTTTGGTATCAAACATCTGCAACAACTCTCCAATGACAACGAAAACCTCATCATCTAAGAGCGGACGGGGAAGCGTATAGAACGTTTGTGCACTGACGTTGATAAGCGGCGGGCGTCATGCGATAGGCGCGCTGGAACCAGCGGCCGAGATGGCTTTGATCGGCAAATCCTACCTGCGCTGCAACGTTTACCGGCTCAATGCCCTGTGCCAGCAAGGTGCGTGCGCTGCGTAAGCGCAAACGAACCAAATAGGCATGCGGCGATTGACCGAACGCCTGTTTGAACTGGCGCGTCAGGCGGAAACGATCGATGCCGGAAAGGCGCGACAGCTCATCCAGTCCAATATCCTGCGCCATAAAATCGTGCAGATAGTCGCGCAGCAGCTGCATCTGACGCATCGCTTCGCTGTGCTGCACGCTGGGTTTGGTATCCAGATGGCGCGATAGCATGGTAAGCAAGTGATCGAGACTTTGATCGCGCGCCAACCGCCCTTCGCCCTGATGCACCGCAAACCAGGCTTGCTGAATGGCGCTGGCTAACAGCGCATCGTCCGTCAATGTGTGGCGAAAAGCGCCTTCGATATTCGACACATCGCCCAATCCGCGACGCTGCATCATCTCCGCCACCCAACTCTGCGGCAGATAAAGCATCACGTAGGTGAAACCCTCGGCGTCCGGCGCGTGTCCATCGTGAACCGCGCCTGGTTCAATCAGAATTGCCCGTCCCGGCGTGCTGGTGTGCAGCGAACGGTGGCAGTTGAAGCGTTGTAAACCTTGCTGCGTCACGCCCACCAGCAGTTCGTTGTGATCGTGCGGATCGTAAGCGTGTCCGCGAAAATGCGCGTTGACGCTTTCAATTCCGGTCTCATCGTCACGACGAAAATCAACCCAATCGTTATTGGCTGGCATAAGCATTCTCACGCAGAGATATCAGGCATAGCCTAGCAGCCGAAACCACAGATAATCCAGCGGTAACAGCAACACCACGCTAAGCAGAAAAATCAGCGCGCACAGCTGCAAACCGGCCTTCGCCGGAACATTGCCGAGCCCCATCGCCACCACCACCGGCGATGCCTGATACGGCAGCAGCGGCGTAGCGTAGGCAAACACCTGCAACATGATCACGGTGAGCAGCGGAAAGCCGGACGCATTCGCCAGCTCTTGCGCCATCGGCGTCACCATCGCCGGCACGCCGTTGGCGGTAAGCACAAAATTCAGCAACGACACTAGCGCATTGAGTACCGCGAAATTGCTGAAGGATGGGTGTTCGTGCAGCGGCAATACGCTCAGCAGCGCGTTGGCGATCATCCGTCCCAGACCGGAATCCACCACCAGCGTGGCGACGCCGAGAATCCCGGCAATATAGATGCAGGTGCGAAAATTCACCCCGCTGGCAAAGTCCTCGCTGGAGATAAACCCCACGCGCGGCAGCAAACAGATGCAGGCGGCTGCCAATCCCACCCACGCAGCCGGTAAGCCGTGCACGCTGTCGGTCATCCACAGCAGCAAGGTGACCGCCAGCAGGCCAATCAAGCGCCACTCGCTGCGGCTGAGCGCGCTTAAGCTATCGCGCTGTAGCACCGCTTTAGGCTGAGCACGAAACAGCAACAGCAGGCAAGCAATCAACAACAATCCTTTAGCGATGCCCACCACCGGCATGTGCAGCAACCACCATGGCAGCCATTGCAGATGTAGCTGATAGGCGCTCTCCGCCGCGCCGCTCAGCACCAGATTAGGCACGTTGGCGGGCAAAATACTGGCGGAGAGCTGGAACGTGCCAAATCCCAGCGCCAGCGCCAGGCCAATACTGCCGCGACTGCCCGCTTTGATTCCTGCGCGTTCGCCCATCGCCAGCACCACCGGCATCAGCAGCGCGATGCGTCCCATATTAGAGGGCATGACAAACGCCAGCAGATAAGTCAGCAGCACGGTGCCTGCAATCATGCGCGGCCAGCTTTGGCTGAGCGGCACCACCAGCCAGTTGGCCCAGCGCTGTGCAAGGCCGACTTTGCGGATCGCTGCGCCCAGCACAAAACCGCTGAGCACCAGCCAGAACGCCGATGAGGCAAAGCCGCTGAATACGCTGCTGGCGGGCGCCAGCTGTAGCAACATCGCCGCCGCGAAAAACAGCAGCGCGGTGACGTATTCCGGCAAACGCGCGCTGGCCCATAGCAAAATGGTGGTGCCGACCACCAGCGCGGTGAGCCAGAAGTTGAGATCTGTGGTCATTGGTGAACTCCCTTTCTTTTCCAGGTCGCCATGAATGGCGACCCTACGAGTGGTTTCGTTAACCCGCTAGCTGCGTGAGCCAGCCGATCAGCGCGTCGCTGCCCGGCTGGCTGAGCGAACGCTGCGGCCAGGCGAGGAAATAGGGTTTGCTGAGCGGCAGGCTAAGTGAATCGACGATGACTAAATCGCCACACGCCAGTTCGTTGGCAATCAAACGCCGCTGACCGAGCAGCAAGCCCGCGCCTGCCACGGCGGCATCAATCGCCAGCGAGGTGAGATTGAAACTGAACGACGGCTGCGGTGGCGGATCGTCAATGCCCTTCGCCTGAAACCAGCTGCGCCAGTCGGGTAAAAAGCGCCCATCGTTGCCCCAGTCAAGGTGGATCAGCGGCGCATGCTGCAACACATCCTGATCGGCAAAACGTTGCAGTAGCGCCGGACTCGCCACCGGCAACACCTCATCCAGGAACAGCAACTGCTTATCCAGCTGCGGATAGCGATCTTCGCCGAAACAGATAACAAAATCGGCAGGCGTGGCGTTGAAATCCACCTGGGTATGCGTGCCGTGCAGTGCTAAATCGATCGCGGGACACTGCTCGCGCCACTGCGCAATACTTGGCAGCAGCCATTTTGAGGCCAGCGCCGGCAGCGAGTAGAGCGTTAAACGCGGTGTTGATGCCGCATGGCGCAGGTTTTGCTGGCCAAGGTGCAGAATGTCGAACGCCTCGGTGACATAACGCAGATACTCTTTACCCATCTCCGTCAGCATCACGCCGCTTTGCGTGCGCACAAACAGCGCGCTGCCTAATTGTTCTTCCAACTGGCGAATTTGCTGGCTCACCGCAGCGGGCGTTAACGCCAGTTGCGCAGCCGCTTTCGCCAGGCTGCCGAGTTCCGCCGCCACTTTGAACGATTGAATAACGCTGATTTTGGGCAAACGCGGTGATGGCGCGGGCATTAAGGTTTCCTTAGCAAGGTGTTAAATTTTTATCGCTACGTATTAACATATCAGCGAGTTACAGTCTTTACACACCTGTAACACATGAGAAGTGAAACTATGTCTGCCTTGATTCGTTTCGATCTGCATCCGCTGGCCGATGCCGACTGGCGTCGCGCCTGCCGTGAGCAACTTAATCAGCACGGCGCGTTAGTTTTGCGTCAGTTCCTGCAGCCCGCCGCGCTGCAAGCCATCATTGCCGAAGGTGAGGCGCAGCGCCATCTGGCGTATCACACCGCCAGCAAACACAACGTTTATCTGATGAAGAAAGATGAGGCTTTCAGCGCCGATCATCCGCGTAATCGCGATGTCATCAGCACCAAAGGCTGCATCACCGATGATGTGATTGCCGCCGATTCACCGCTGCGTCAGCTCTATAACGATGAACTGTTTAAAAGCTTCCTGTGCGATGTGCTGGGTGAAGAGGCGCTCTATCCGTATGCCGATCCGCTGTCGTCGATCAATCTGCACTACGCGCCCGACGGTCAGGAACTGGGCTGGCACTTTGATAACTCGTCGTTCGCCATCACGCTGCTGGTGCAGAAGCCGCGCGCCGGCGCGGTGTTCCAGTACGTGAAGGATCTGCGCGATGCCGATGCCGGCGAGATGAATTTCGACGGCGTGGCAGCGGTGCTGGATCAGCGCCAGCCAGTGGAAGCGCTGGCGATTGATGCCGGGGATTTGGTGCTATTCCGTGGCCGCAATTCGCTGCATCGCGTCACGCCAACCGAAGGCGATATTACGCGCATGCTGGCGGTGCTGGCGTACAACACCGAGCCGGGCATTGCGCTGTCGGAAACCGCCCGCATGACGTTTTACGGACGCTTATAAATCGATTAATGCCCGCCAGCCGCGCACGAAGATTTGCTGAGTGCGAAAGGCCACCAGCGCCCGCCAGTCAGCGTCGGCGGGCCAGAATCCTTCCACCAGTTCCTGCTTAATCGCCTGCCCGCTTTCACTGGCTGGATCGCCTTGCAGATGCAGCCAGTGATCGTCGCGCACGCGGCGATGCATCTCCTCGCCGGGATAAGTACCGCACTCCACCACCAGCGGCAAAATCTGCGAGTTCGGAAGCGAGGTCAGCAGGAATTGCGAGACATAGCCGGTGGCCGTCGCGGTGACGCCGGTTTCGCTGTCGCGTCCCGCGCCGGTGAACAGCAGCGTTAACCATTCGCCGTAAATCGCTTTGCCCCAGTCATGCGCAGCGAAGCGCTGCTCGGCAATCGACAGCAGCATCGGATGTCCCCATGCGCCCGCGCCGGTATGCAAATCGAAACTGATGATGGTTTTGGCCTGCGATAAATGATGGGCGATGATGGTTTCCAGCGTGCGATACGACCAGCTAGGCTGTTGGCCGCCGTAAAAGAAACCGTCCGCCGCGCCATATTGCCCCGCTTCCACCACGCGTTTTACCGCTGGCCAACCGGCGCTGTTCAGCGTTTCCGTTAACAGCTTATCGGCGCTGGCGCGATCGCCATGATAAATGCCATGCCACGCGGCGTAATCCGGATTGGCGGGTGTGGGCTGTGAAAAATCGATGAAGTTGCGATTGAGATCGATGTTGTCTTCATTGACGCGGCGTAAATGCGCTGCGCCCCACGGATTGAGCAGATGCAGCATCACGATGGCGGTGTCAGCGGGCAGCGCCGTGAGGTTGAAGGTATCCAGCCAGGCGATTTGGCAATCGGAGCCGTAATAGCCTTCCACGCCGTGCGTACCGGAGATCACCAGCATCAGCCGGGATGCCTTAGCATCGCCGATCACCGCCACATCGGTGACAAGTTCCTCTCCTTGCGGACCGGGTAACGGATGCGCGTAAGACGTTAATGCGCCGTTTTGTCGTTTAACGGCAGCGAGAAAACGGGCGCGTTGAGTTGGGTAGTGAGGTAAGTTTTGCATGATTTTTTGAATGAGTGTGGGTGCGGTTGGTGAGCGAGGTCGCCATAAATGGCGACCCTACGTGCATATGACTTTTACGGATAGACCTTAAACTTGAAGTACTTCTTCGCCAGTTGATCGTAAGTGCCGTTGCTGTGCAGTTCCGCCAGCGCGGTGTTGATCAACTTCAGATTGGCCGCATCGTCTTTCCGCAATCCAATGCCCACGCCATTGCCCAACACTTCTTTATCCACCAGCGTGGCGCTGATGACGTAGTCTTTGCCTGCTGGCGTGTTAAGGAAACCTTGTTCTGCCGAAACCGCATTTGCCAGGCTGGCGTCGAGACGTCCTGCCACCAAGTCCGGATAGATCTCCATCTGATTGGGGTAAGAAACCACACTCACGCCTTTGGTTGCCCATTGCGCTTTGGCGTAAGTTTCCTGAATGGTGCCCTGCGCGACGCCAATTCTTTTGCCACGCAGCGCGTTAATGTCTCCGGTTAGCGGCGCGTTGGCCGGTGTGAGTAACGCGCTCGGCGTGACATAAAGCATGTCGCTGAAGGCCACCTGCTCGCGACGTTTTTCGGTCATCGACATCGCCGAGAGAATGGCATCAAACTTTCTCGCCTGCAGTGCCGGAATGCTGCCATCAAAACCAATCTGCACCCATTGGCACTTCACTTTCGCCTGGGCACAAATGGCGTTACCCAGATCGATATCAAAGCCCTGCAGCGAACCGTCGCTGGCTTTGGATTCAAACGGCGGGAACGTGGGATCGACGCCGAAACGCAAGGTTTCCTGAGCAAAAGAAGCGTGGCTAAACGCGCTCAGTGAAAGCAGTAAGGCAAAGGACAAACTTTTCTTCATTGTTCTCTCCGGCAGGTAGCTAAATTCACAACGTCATACAGAGTTAATAACATGGTGGACATGATCCCACTACAGAAATTACGGATTTAATGCAGAGTAAATACTTATAATTGTTAGTAGGTTAGCTTTTATTGATGCCCCATTAAGTTTTACTTAATGCTCGCCAGTTGCATGTCATTCTTTTGTCATAACTCGCTCACGCTGATGTCAGAGCCGATTGCATATCCTGATGGCCTACCTTCCCATCAGGAGCATTACGATGAAATTGAACAAACTTACCCTTGCAGCGGGCATGCTGTTGGCTATCGCAGGCGGCGCGGCGCAGGTTCAGGCGCAGCCGGTGAAGAATATTGTGCTGGTGCATGGCGCGTTCGTCGGCGGTGCGGGATGGCGTCCGGTGTATGACCGTTTGACGCATGACGGCTACAACGTGACGCTGGTACAAGAACCGCTGACCGGCTTCCCGGAAGATGTGACGGCGACGCGCCGCATTATCGATCAGCAAAATGGCCCGGTGATTCTGGTCGGCCACAGTTACGGCGGTGCGATCATCACTGAAGCCGGTAACGACGCGAAAGTGGCTGGGCTGGTTTATATCGCAGCGCATGCGCTGGATAACGGCGAAACCGAAGCCAGCAACGGCAAAAAATTCCCCAACAGCGCGCATCCGTTTGCTAAATCCAGCGACGGTTATCTAACCATCGCGCCGGAAAATTACCACAGTGATTTCGCTGCCGATTTACCGGCGGCGCAGGCTGATTTTGAAGCGCACGCGCAGATGCCAACCAACTCAGCCGTGTTCACCGCCAACATTCCTGACCCGGCGTGGAAGACCAAGCCTAGCTGGTACATGGTGGCGAAAGCTGACAAAATCATCAGTCCCGATCTGGAGCGCATGTACGCCAAACGCGCGCACAGCCACACGGTGGAGATTGCCGGAGCCAGCCATTCGGTGTATCAATCGCATCCTGATGACGTCGCGAAGTTGATCGAGCAAGCCGCGTTACACGCCCAGCCCTGAAACCCTATCCCGCGGAGAAGCGCATGAAAATTTTGGTGATTGAAGATGAAGCCAAAGCGCGCGATTACATGCGCAAAGGATTGACCGAAGCGGGATTTATCGTCGATGTGGCGGAAAACGGTCAGGATGGTTTGTTCTATGCGCAGGAGCATCATTACGATTTGATTCTGCTCGACGTAATGATGCCCGGCATGGACGGCTGGCAAGTGATGGCGGCGCTGGATAAGCAGATCCATACGCCAGTGATTTTCCTCACCGCCAAAGGCACGCTGGAGGATCGCATCAAAGGGCTGGAGCTGGGCGCCGATGATTATCTGGTGAAGCCCTTTTCATTCGCCGAGCTGCTGGCGCGCGTGCGTACCCAATTGCGGCGCGGCGGGCAGCAGAAGTTGCCGGATGTGCTGCAACTGGCCGATCTGCAACTGGATATCCTGAAACGTCGCGTTGAGCGCGGCGGCCAGCGTATCGATCTCACCAATAAAGAGTTCAACCTGCTGCACTTGTTCCTACTGCATCCCGGCGAAGTGCTGACGCGCACCCTGATTGCCTCGCGCGTGTGGGACATGAATTTTGACAGCGACACCAACGTGGTGGATGTAGCGGTGAAACGTCTGCGACAGAAAATTGATGGCCCGTTTGCCCAGCCGCTGATTCACACCGTGCACGGCGTGGGATATCGCTGCGAAGCCGAATCATGAAGACCCGTTCGCTCGCCGCGCGCCTGTCGCTGCTGCTCAGCGCCACGGTGTTCGTCATCTTTTCCCTCAGCGGTATTGCGCTTTATCACTCGCTGGCGACACAAATTGGCGTGCGCGATGACGCGGCGCTGCTAACGCGCATCGATCAGATTCGCACGCTGCTGCGCGATGAAGATGCGATTACGCTCATTCAGCAAAAGCCGCGTTTGTTCGCCAACATGCTCGGTAATACCGAATCGCTGTTGGTGCTGCGTTTTCCTGGCCAGCCGCCGCTGATTGTGGTCAATCCCGGCCAGCGCCCGATTCCGACGATTACGCCGGTTGCCGCCGATCAACCGCTGGCGCTGTCCTCGGTACATCATCTCGCCGCCGCAGACGGCACGCCGTTTATCTCGGCAGCCGCGCTGGCGCCAACGCGCGATGGCAACGGCCAGATTGAGATCATCACCGGCCGCCTGATGAGCGACCGCACGCAAACGCTCAACAGTTATCGCGATCAAATCATCCTCGCCACCGCGCTAGCGGCGTTGCTGGTGGCGGCGATCAGCGTCTGGCTGGTGCGGCGCGCTTTAACACCGCTGCGTCGGTTGGCGGCGCAGGCGGATGCCATTGACGTGCGCCATTTGGCGCAGCGCATGCCTGAACAGGCGGCAACGGAACTGCAGCCGCTGGTGGCGGCTTTTAATCAGATGCTGAGCCGCCTTGAAATGGGTTATCACCAGTTGAGCCAGGTTTCTGCCGATATGGCGCACGATCTGCGCACGCCGATTAGCACGCTGATCGGCCAAACCGAAGTGGCGCTGAGTCAGACGCGCAGCGTCGGCGATTATCAGGCGCTGCTCGGCTCCAATTACGAGGAGCTGGACCGGCTGGCGAAGATGATCGACAACATGCTGTTTCTCGCCAAAGCGGAAGATGCCAGCCAGGCAATGGATCTGCAGGACATCGATCTGGCGCAGCTTGGCGAGAAGTTGCAGGACTACTTTGACGGCATGGCAGAAGAGCAGTCGATGCGGCTGGAGATGACGCTGCACGGCGAACTTCGCGCCGATCCGCAACTGCTGCAACGCGCGCTGGCGAATCTGATGGCGAATGCCTTGCGCTATGGCGATCGAGATTCCACCGTACGAGTTTTCAATCAGGGCAACAGTTTGATGGTGGAAAATCAGGGTTCGCCGCTGAGTGCCGAACAGCAGGCGCGCATCTTTGATCGCTTCTGGCGCGCCGACGCGTCACGGCATCAGGGCAGCAGCGGTTTGGGATTATCGATTGTACGCAGCATTATGCGGCTGCATCAGGGACGTTGTGAGGTGCACAGCGAAGATGGCGTGAATCGTTTTACCTTGCGGTTTCCATCGGTTGGGTGCGGCCATTGAAACGGTGCGCATAAATGCGCACCCTACGAAATCGCGACCGCAAATTTTAAATAAAGGTAAAAATCTCTTCACGCGGCAAGCGTGATTTCGGCAATGCAGCGTTGAAATCCGCCTCGCTGCGATAGCCCAGCGACACCAGCACCACGCTGGTAAAGCCCTTCTCGCGCAGGCCCAGCGCCTGATCCAGCGCACGCTGGTCAAAACCTTCCATCGGCGTGGCATCAATGCCCAACATCGCCGCACCCAGCAACAATCCACCTAACGCCAGGTAAACCTGTTTTTCCATCCACTGCGGCACATCGCGCTGCTCGTAACGGTGCATATCCACGTAGCTGCGACGGCTCTTATCCTGCCCCGCTTTGCCTTCTGGTTTGGCGAAACGACCATCTTTCTCTTCCTGCGCCAGCACATTCTGTAAATGCGCTTCATCGAGATCGGTACGCATGCACAGCGCGATAACGTGCGAGGCGTTCAGCACTTTCGGGCTGTTGTAGACAAAGGCGCCCTCGGTGGATTTGGCCATCTGCTCGCGACCGGCGGCGGTGGACGCCACCACAAAATGCCACGGCTGCGAGTTCACCGATGACGGGCTGTTGCGCAGCACGTTTAGCAAGGTGTCGATTTCATCCTGCGGCAGGCTTTTACCGCCCTCAAACGCTTTGACGGTGTGACGACGAGCGACTGCATCATTGAGTGTCATGTGAGATCTCCTGATTTATTTAAAATACTTAAAACCCGCTCAACACAATCTTACCGCGTGCGCGACCGCTCTCGATCAACGCATGCGCCTTGCGCAGATTGGCGGCACTGATGACGCCATGATGTTCACCCGCGGTGGTTTGCAGGGTTTGGTCATCAATCAACTGGCTCACGCGCTGAAGAATCTCATGCTGGCGCTGCATATCGGCGGTATGGAACAACGAGCGGGTAAACATCAATTCCCAGTGCAGCGAAATCGCTTTGCGCTTCAGCGGCACCGCATCCAGCGTCTCGGGATCGTCGATCAACGCCAGCTTGCCCTGTGGCGCAAGGGCATCAATCAGCTGATCGTAATAGCTGTCGGTGTGCGTCAGCGAGGCGACATAGCGCACCTCTTTATGCCCAATTGCCGCCAGCTGTTCGCCCAGCGGTTGAGAATGATCAATCACGTGATGCGCGCCGAGTAAACGCACCCAATCTGCCGTTTCCAGGCGGGATGCGGTACCGATCACCGTCAACCTGGTCAATTTGCTGGCAAGCTGCGTCAGCATGGAGCCAACGCCGCCGCCTGCGCCAATAATCAGTAGCGCGGCGTTGTCATCGGCCTGCACTTCCAGACGATCAAACAGCAGTTCCCACGCGGTGAGTGAGGTCAGCGGCAGCGCGGCGGCATCGGCGTCATTCAGCGAACGCGGTTTGTGCCCGGCGATGCGCTCATCCACCAGACCATATTCGGCATAGCTGCCGGCGCGAGTGATATCACCGGCGTAAAACACCTCGTCGCCCGGCTGGAAAAGCGTGACCTCTGCGCCCACCGCTTCCACCACGCCGACCGCATCCCAACCCAGAATGCGCGGCTTATCGGTTGGCGCACCGGCGCGCACTTTGGTGTCCACCGGATTCACCGCGATGGCGTGAATTTTTACCAGCAGATCACGCGCGCCCGGCGTTGGCTTATCAACCTCCAGCTCAAACAGCGCATTTTCATCGGAAATCGGTAAACCGTTTTGGCTATAAACAATGGCTTTCATCAGGCAGATCCTTATTCATCAGCAGGTTTCGTGAAGTGAATTCAGCATAGCGGGCCGCAGCGCAATGAAAAATGCCAGTTGCAGGTGAACACTTTCACTCTTAGAGTGAAAATCCCTGCCGACTACCACGATGTATAAGAAGATGATCCGACTGGAAGATGTCACCCTGTTTGTGCGTTCCGCCGCACTCGGCAGCTTTTCACGCGCGGCGCGCGAGGTGAATTTGCTGCCCGGACAGGTCAGCGCGGCGATCCAGCGGCTGGAACGGGAACTGGACCGGCGCTTGTTTGCCCGTTCCACCCGCAGCCTGCGCTTAACCGCCGAAGGGGAAAAGTATCTGCCCTATGCGCAGGAGATGCTGGCGCTGATGCATGCCGGTGCCGACAGCTTGCAGAGCGATGAAGATGCGCTGAGCGGCGAGCTTAAAATCGCGCTGCCATCAGACATTGGCCGCAATATTCTCCTGCCGCTGATCACCGATTTTTGCCGCGAGCATCCAGCGCTGGCGGTGCGTCTCTCGTTTTCCGACCAGATCAGCGACGTGTTCCGCGATCCCGTGGATATTGCCATTCGCTACGGCAAGCTGGAAGACAGCAGCTACGTGGCGTTGCCGCTGGCAGAAGACAATCGCCGCGTGATGGTGGCGTCGCCGGATTACCTCGATCGTCACGGGCGCCCACAGATGCTGGAGGAGATCGCGCAGCATCATCATGGCCTGCTGTTTATTATGGGCGGCCACGTTTACGACAAATGGACATTTCCGCAGGATGGCATGCGCCGCCAGATCACGGTGAAAAGCCGCATGCTATGTGATGACGCCGAAGTGGCGCGGCGCTGGGCCATTGCCGGTATGGGCATCGCCTATAAATCGTGGATTGATGTGTGTGACGACGTGCTGGCCGGCAGGCTGGAGCGCGTAATGCCGGAGATGCCGGGAGAAAGCACGCCACTGCACCTTATCTGCCCGCATCGCAAACAGTTTTCCCCGGCGATCCGCGCGCTGCATGAGGTTTTGCGCACGCCGCTGCGCGGGTTAACGGCGAAGCTGTAATGCCAATCAATGCCGTAAATAGCGGGGTTTTGTAGGGGCGCCATTTATGGCGACCTCATCACATCAACTTACCCTGAAAAATCGGTACCGATTCGAACAGATAGCCATCAAAGTCCGGCGCATCGGCATCGGATAACTCCAGCAGCGTGTTCTTGACGTTTTCCAGGTGCTGCCACATCGCCTGCCAGGAACCCATCACATCACGACGTCGTAGCGCCGCCAGAATGGTTTGATGATCGCCCAGCCACTTCAGGCGATAGGCGCGGGTCTCATACTGCGGCCGCAGCTGCTGCCACAGCGGGCTGGCTTCATGGTGGCGCCAGACGCTGGTGACCGTATCGAGCAGCATCTGATTTTGCGTCGCGCCCGCCAGCAGCAAATGAAATAACTTGTCATTATCCTGGCTGCTGTCGTTGAGCGCGATGGCGCGCTGCTCCTGTTCCAGCGTGCGGCGCAGGTTTTCGATATCGGCTTTGGTGGCCATTTTCGCAGCAAAGGCGGCGATATTGCTCTCCAGCAATTGACGCGCCTGCAACATCTCAAACGGGCCGACATCGCTGCGGAAAAACGCCTCTTCCGCATCCTCGCTTTCCGAAGGAATGCGCATCACGTAAACGCCGGAACTTTGACGTATATCCACAGTGCCTTCCAGCTCCAGCATCAGCAACGCTTCACGCACAATGGTGCGGCTCACGCCCCAGGTTTCCGCCAACTGGCGCTCTGGCGGCAGTCGTGAGCCAACCGGGTAATGGCCATCGAGGATTTGCTGACGCAGATGCTGACCAATTTCCTGATACTGCTTTTTCTCTTGTGGCGCTTCGGCTTTTTCCACGCTCTCACCCTTTTGCATCATGGTGCATTCGGCCCGGCCGCGTCCTGTGCGAGCCGGAACCTGACTGCTATCTGGGCGCTAGTGTACCAAAGCCAGCGCCTGATCGAGTACCTTTGCACCATTCAACGTACCGTAAGCCACGGTATCGATCACCGCAATCGGCAGTTGATAGCTGTCGGTCAGCTTTTTATTCTCCTCAAGCTTAAAGCGCACCTGCGGTCCCAGCAGCACCACTACCACGTCCTGACCGTAATTTTGTAACTCTTCACGCAGGTTCTGTTCCGGGATGGCGTAGATCTGATACTCAAGACCGCGTGCAACCGCCTCTTTCTCAATGCGGGTGACTAACATCGAAGTCGACATGCCTGCTGCACAGGCCAAAATAATGCGTTTCATCGGTCGTCCTTATTTGGCTTCATCGTCAATATTGAGGGTCAATTGCTGGGTGTCACGCAACTGACGGAACCAGTGCGCGGATTTCTTCATGCGTCGCTGCCGCTGGTTGTCGAGGTCGATCTCGATCAGTCCGTAACGATTTTTGAAGGCGTTCATTGGCGAAACATTGTCGGTAAACGCCCACAACATGTAGCCCAGACAGTTGCTGCCCGCTTCACGCGCACGCACCGCCTGGTAAAGGTGTTCAGCAATAAAGTTAATGCGGTAGTCGTCCTGGATTTCCCCCTGTGCATCCTTAAATTGCGCTTCGTTTTCGATGCCCATGCCGCTCTCGGCCACAAACCACGGCAGATTGCCATACTCCTCTTTCATGCGCTGCGCCATGTCGAAGACAATGCGCGGTTGAATTTCCCAGCCACGCGAGCTGTTCATGCGGCGGCCCGGCAGCTCAAAATGTTCGTAGTAAAAGGCCGGATGGAACGGCGTCTCCGGATGCCACGCACGAGACGGCGCTTTTACGCGATGCGGATAGTAAAGATTTAGCCCCACTTCATCGACGGTGTTGGCGGCAATGATCGCCAGCTCTTCCTCGGTGACGTCCCACTGCACTTCATGTTTATCCAGCAGCTGCAACAATTCAGCTGGATAAACGCCTTTGATCGCCGGGTCGAGGAATACCCGGTTGTAGAACAGATCGTAGATTTTCGCGGCTTTCACATCGTGCGCCGCCGACGAGCGCGGATAGGTCACCTCAGGATTAAGAATGGTGCCCACCGTGCCAGCATAACCCTGCTGGCGGAACAGTTTCACCACCTTCGCCGTGGCGAGATTTTTATGATGATTCCACTGCATCCACTTATGCGTGTTCTGCTCATACGGCCAGCGCAGCGCATCAAGATAGACGCGCGTCTGCACCACAATCGGCTCATTGAAAACAAACCAGCGCGTCACTTTTCCGGCGTAGCGGGCAAACACTTTTTCGACATAGCGGATAAACAACTCCACCACATGTTTTGATTGCCAGCCGCCGTACTCTTCCAGCAACTGCAGCGGCAGTTCGTAATGTTCGAGGCACAACATCAGTTCAATGCCCTGACGTTGCATCTCATCAATCAACTGGTCGTAATAGGCCGCGTACCCTTCATCAACCACCGCGTTTTCATAGTCGGTGAGAAAACGAGACCAGTTGATTGAGGTGCGATAGTGCGTCAGCCCTGCCGCTTTCATCAGCGCCACGTCTTCGCGGAAGCGGTTGATAAAATCGGTCGCCACCGCCGGTCCATAACCGTTGTGCCAGACATGACGATCCTGCTGGTACCAGGCATCCAGATAGGAATCCTGCCCGGCTTTTTTGCCGCTCCAGCCTTCGGTTTGCCAGGCCGATGCCGCCGCGCCGAGGATAAAGCCCTGCGGCAGCGCAATGGTGTGCTTACTCATCGAATCTCCTTAATTTTGTGCCAGCTCGGCTTGCAGATTTTTTGCTTCCGCCGCTTCGGCGCGACGTGCCGCCACTTTGACAAACGGCAGATAAATCAATACCGAAACCACGATGCAGATAATTTGCGTCACTACCGCGCCCATCGAACCGGCGGTAGAAAGCCACGCGTTGATAATTGGCGGCGTGGTCCAGGGAACCATCACCACCGCTTTACCGGCGAAGCCCATCACCGTGGCGAAATAGCCAATTGAACCGGTGACTAACGGCGTAATAATGAAAGGAATGGCGAGAATAGGATTCAGCATGATCGGCATACCAAAAATTACCGGCTCATTGATGTTGAATAAGCCAGGTCCAAACGACAGCTTGGCGATTTCCCGCATCTCTTTGCGTTTGGTGGCAATCATCACCGCGGTTAACAATCCAATCGTCAGGCCGGAACCGCCGATGCTCATGTACACATCCCAGAACGGCATGGTGATGATGTTCGGCGCTTCCTTGCCCTGCTCGAAGGCGTTCATGTTGACCAGAATCGCCCCCAGCAGCAGCGGCTCACGAATCGGTTTCACCATCTGGTTGCCGTGAATACCAATCACCCAAAAAAGCTGGGCAACAAACATCAGCAACAGAATGCCCCACAAGCTCTGCACCACCGATTCCAGTGGCTGCTGCACCACTTTGTACACCGCGTCGTACAGGTACATGCCGGTGATCTGATGGAAGATAAAGCCAAACGTAGCGACCAGCGAGACGGTGATGATCGACGGGATCAGCGCGGAAAATGACGCAGCAACGTTCGGCGGCACGGTATCCGGCATTTTGATTTTTAGCCGTTCAACCTGCTCCAGCCGGCAGTAAATCTCTACCGACAGAATGGCGATAAACATGCCGAGGAACAGACTTTTGGTATCGGAGAACTGTTTCGCCAGCACATCGGTGACCACATGCATCTGGCCATCCACCAGCATTTGCAGCGTGGTGGGCGTCACCGAGATGAAGCAGATGATCGCCAACAGGCCGGGAAACAACGTTTTGATACCGTTGATGCGGCCCAGTTCGATACCAATCAGAAACACCGCGCCAATATTCAGAAAACTCAGCGTGGCGTAGTTAATGCTGCTGGTGATCGGTTTTAAATCGGCGAGAAACGACAGCGCAGAGAAACTGGCGAGTCCATTTTTCGGGTCCAGCACCATGTTGGAAATCAGCACCGAAAACGCGCCGACAATGATCACCGGCATCAGCGTGATGAACGAGGCTTTTATCGCCATGATGTAGCGGTAGCTATTGAATCGCGTGGCAAAGCTACCCAGCGAATCGATAAGACGTTCCTGTAGAGACATTGGTCAACCCTCAGCGGTTTTAGGTGTTATGCATCAGCTTGATAGTTCGTGGCATACCAAAATGGCGATATTCGCGCTTAATTTCTGTGATCATGCTCGCGGAACTCCTTTTTGGTATTCCGGTAGCATCGTTACCACCATTTTGGCATACCAATAAGTGAGGCGAATATGGATTTTGAACAAACGATGATGGAGTTGCTGATTAATGCCGGTGAGGCAAGATCGCAAGCCATGATGGCGATTCAGCAGGCGCGCAAAGCTGACTGGCAAGGTGCCGATGAGGCGTTGGCGGCGTCAGATGAGGCCGCCAAAGCGGCGCATAAAATCCAGACCGCATTGATTGGCGCCGATGAAGGCTGCGGCAAAGTGCCGGTCACGCTGATTTTAGTGCATGCGCAGGATCATCTGATGACGGCGATGCTGTGCCGCGACCTGGCGGGCGAGTTGGTGCTGTTACGGAAGGAGTTGCACGGGAATTAATCGTGCAGCAGAGATAAATCGCTAAACCATTCTGGAAGAATCCAGTTTCAGGCGATATAACGTGAGTTCCCTTCCGCCATCGTAGAGGAACCTATGGCGCTGTCACATGAACTGATTCTGATCTACACCACCTATTTCGTCGCCACCGCCAGTCCTGGCCCGAGCAACATGGCGATTATGGGTACGGCGATGAAACAGGGACGCGGCGCGGCGCTGGCATTAGCCAGCGGCGTGATTGGCGGTTCGATGATGTGGGCGCTGCTGGCGGCCTGCGGCGTGCTCACCGTGCTGGCCACTTTCGCGCAACTGCTGATTGTGCTGAAGATTGGCGGCGGATTGTATCTGTTGTGGCTGGCGTTTAAGGCGGGAAAATCGGCATTGCGTAAGCCAGATGCCAGCGAATTTGCGCCGGGCAGTGAAAAAGCGCACTTCGGCAAAATGTTTCGTCAGGGCATGTTGATGCACGTCGGCAATCCTAAAGCGATTTTGACGTGGGTGGCGATTATGTCGGTGGCGTTAAAACCGGGTGCAGCGGCATCAACCTTGCCGATGATTATTGCAGGCTGCGCGGCGATTTGCGTGCTGGTGTTTGGCGGTTATGCGGTGTTGTTTTCCACTGCGGTGATGGCGACATTTTATCGCCGCATCCGTCGTGGGCTGGATGCGCTGCTGGCTTGTTGCTTTACAGTTGCCGGGTTGAAGTTGGTGTTTAGCCGGAGTTGATGTGGAGAGGTCGCCATGAATGGCGACCCTACGAAACCTTGCTGGTGCGCATATTTACGCACCCAAACATCACGAATTATTCGGCGGGGTGGCGTCGGTTTCGCTGAACGCGGGCTTCTGGCGCGTCACAGAATAGACCACGTTTTTCGGGCTGTTGGGATCGGTGGTGACATCCACAGAGGCGATGGTCACTTTGCCAAAACCAAACAGCGTCTGCACGTAACCACCAATTTGGTGTTTACCTGGCGAAACGCGAATTTCTCTCTTCTCACCCTTCTTCAGCAGGCCCGCATCCTGACCATCTACCGTCACATAAATAGTAGAACCGTCATCGGTACGCGTCACCACATGCGAAATGTTGATTACCGTTGGGCCGGTTTCGAACGGTGAAGGCGAATCGTTGCTGTCGATTGGCGCGCCGGTTGCAGGCTGAGCGGCGGACGCATCCGCAGTCGCAGTGCTGTCATGTGATGTACCTGTTACGGCGGCAAGGCGGGCGCAGCCGGTAAGCATGATTGTTGCCATCAAAGTGGCTAATGTGAAGCGCGATAACATCGTGACGAAAAACCCCTGCTAAATGAGAAGCGTTCATTTTAACGCGCCTTGCAGAGTGATGACAGTCACACAAATACAGTATTTTCCGAAAACCGGCTAAGAAGTGTCTTAGTGGCAAGCGAGCCGCACGGAATGCGAAAGAAATGGCGGCCAGAGAGGCCGCCAGTGGGAATTACCAGCTGTAGCTGACGGACGCTACGATGGTGCGACCGCTGCCGTAGAAGCAGGCGCTTTCGTTACTGCATGACGCTACGTAATGCTTATCCGCGATATTGTTGACGTTCAGTTGCAGCGTGGTGCCGCGCAGCGAATTCGCCGCTTCGCCCAGCTCATATTTGGCCATCGCATCATACAAGGTGTAATGCGGGACTTTGTCGACGCCAATTTCGTCCGCTGGTGCGGTGCCGGTGTAACGCACGCCGCTGCCCAGCGTAAAGCCGCTCAGCACGCCATCGAGGAAGGTGTAGCTGCCCCACGCCGACGCCGCATGACGCGGAATGCTCGATGGTGAATGACCGATACGCTCCGTAATGCTGCTCTCTTTGGTCACCGCATCAGTGTAGGTATAGGCCGCTAACAGTTTGATCTCCGGCGTAATCTGCGCATGCGCTTCGGTTTCGATACCCTTCGAACGCACTTTACCAATCTGTTCGTTGTAGCCGGTCACGCTGTTATACGCCGTGATGTTTTTTTGCGTGATATCAAATGCCGACACGGTGAACACCGCATCCCAACCGACCGGCTGATACTTCACGCCCACTTCGGTCTGTTCGCCGGTAGTCGGTTTGAACGGATCGGTGCCTGGCGCGCCGCTGTTGAGGTTGGGTTCGAACGAGGTGCTGTAGCTGACGTACGGTGAAATGCCGTTATCGAACGCATACAGCAGACCTGCACGGCCAGTGAACTTGTTGTCATTCTGCTGGGTTTGGCTGTTGTCGGTGCGATCCTGGGTGCGCACTTCGCTCCAGTCGTGACGTCCGGAGAGCAGCAGGTTCCACTGATTCCACTCCAGCTGATCCTGCAGATAAACGCCCACTTGATCGAGCTTTTTACGCGTGCTGGTGGTCAACGTCAAATCGCTCTCGTTGATGCTGATACGCGTTGGATTGGCCCAGTCGAGAATGTATTGATCGCCACTGTCGCGCCACAGTTTGTTATCCACGTCGCTCCATTTGTAATCCAGCCCGCCGAGCACAGTGTGCGCGATGTTGCCGGTTTCAAAAGTGGCTTTCAGCTGGTTATCAAGGCCCAACTCTTTCGACTTGATCTTGTCATGCTGCGGACGACGGTTGATTGAGTGATCGTTATCCGCATCAAAGGTGTACACCAGATATTTGTACGATTCGTCCATGTTGCTGTAGCGCAGATTCTGCGTGAAGCTCAGGTTGTCGTTGAGATTGTGCTCGAAGATATAGCCAATCGAGGTCTGTTCGCGCTTGGCTTCATTGAAGCTCGGATCGCTGACGTTGAAATCGTAAGGAATGTAACCCGCGCTGCTCTCTTTCAACGTACCGCTGGCCGGCAGGAAGTTACGATAACCCGCTTTCGGCTCGTTCTGGTACATGGTCAGCAGCGTAAAGCTGGTATCCGCGTTCGGAAGCCAGGTCATCGCTGGCGCAATCGCCATGCGCTGCTGTTTGTTGTCCTTCACGAACTCATGTTTGGTGCTGGCGATACCGTTCAGGCGGTAGAACAGCGTGTTGTCATCATTCAGCTTGCCGCCGAAATCAAACGCCGCTTCACCCAAATGCTGGTTGCCGGTGCTGAGCTGTACTTTGTGAATGCTCTGCGCGGTTGGGCGCTTGCTAGTCATCGCCACAATGCCGCCTGGATTCACCTGGCCATACAGCACAGATGCTGGGCCGTGGATCATCTCTACGCGCTCCAGCAACCAGGGATCGATCTGCCCCGCTGCGCCCGCCTGGCCGGATAAACCGTAGCTCAGGCCATCGAGGAATTTAGGCGCATAGCGGAAACCGCGCGCGATGATCTCATCGTTTCGGTTGGAGTTACCGCGATAGTTGGTCAGCACGCCGCTGCTGTAGCTCAACGCATCTGCAACAGAGGCCGCGGCTTGATCGTCCATCTGCTCGCGGGTAATCACCGAAATGGATTGCGGGGTTTTGCGCAGCGGCGTGGACGTTTTGGTGCCCGCCGCGCTCTCTTTCGCCACATAACCTTGCAGCGGCGAGGTCACGCTTTCACGCGTGTCGGCGTTTACGGTAAGGGTCTCTTCGGCGGCCACGCTGAAGGCAGCCGGTGCCACCAACAGAATTGAGGCCAGAGAAAGGTACAGAGGATTAAGTCTGAATTGACGTGCCACAGCAGGTATTGCTGAATTTCTTGCTTTAACGGACATAGTTGCCATCTCTATTTCAAACTGCCTTGTAGATGAAATAATCCGTTCAGTCGCCCTCGCCCAACGACAATGGCTGTAACGGATTGAAATATTACTCGCTTGCGTTATTTACGGCCCTAATCTCCCTGCGTGACGTCCTTCACAAAATAATCCACTGATAATCCGAAGGTTTCTTAGGCGCGAAAAATCATATTGCAAATGTAAATCGTTATCAATAGCATTTGCATTAGCTTTGGTTAAGTAAAGACAGTGAACAAAATGTGGAGATGGGTTGCAGGATGTTTCTGATAAGCGCAGAAAAAACGACACAGACGTGGTTGCCCGCCGGGACAGTTGCGCAATGGTTGCAGCAGGCGGATTTGGGTAGCGAAGGCTGGTGGCAGCGGCTTTATGCGGTCGGTACGCCGCTGGTTGAGCGTGACGAAAATGGCCAAACGACCATGCACTTCTTCTGGCGCGATCCTGAAGGACATTCCGCACTTTCTTCCACTGAACGGGTTTACGTCGATATTAACGGCGTCACCGATCACCACAGCAAAGCGCCAGAAAGTCTGGTGCGCGTGGATGACAGCAACGTCTGGCATTGGTCGTCCGCCATTGAGTCCGACTGGCGCGGCAGTTACAGCCTGATTCCCGCCACCGCACAGCAGTTGCCGCCGCTGTTTTGTGGCGACGATGCCGCCTGTCGCGCGCTACAGCGCAAGTGGTGGATCTCGCTGATGCCGCTGGCGATCCCCGACAAATTCAATCCCACGCCGCCATTTCTCAGCAGCCGCCGTTTTGCCTTAAGCAATGCGCACATGCCGGATTCGCCGGATCAATCCGCCTGGCGCGCGCTGGATGCCGGCATGGCGGAAACCTGGCCAGATACGCTGCAAACCCTGCAGTGGCACAGCACGTTGCTCAACGTCATGCGTAACGTCTGGCTCTACAGCACCGGCACAACAACTCAGCCCGAACAGCGTCCGCTGGCGATCCTACTCGACGGACAAAACTGGGTGTACGGCCAACCGATTTTCAGCGCGCTGGATCAGGTCACCGCCGATGGCGAACTTCCGCCCGCCTGCTGGCTGTTTATCGATGTCATCGATAGCCAGCATCGCGAAGCCGAATTGCCGTGCAATGAAACCTTCTGGCAGGCGGTGCAGCAGGAACTGTTACCGCTGGCACGCCAGCACGCAGCGTTCAGCGGCGACGCCGACCGCACGCTGGTAGCCGGACAAAGCTATGGCGGACTTGCCGCGTTGTATGCGGGTTTGCACTGGCCGCAGCGTTTTGGCCGCATTCTCACGCAATCCGGCTCCTTCTGGTGGCCGCATCTGCAATACATCCGCGACTACGCCAACCGCGAGCAGCACGCGCCGGGTTTGATACTGGAACGGCTGCAACAGGGCGATTTACCGCCGGGCAAGCTGAAGATTTTCCAGGAAGTGGGCGATCGCGAGGCAGACATGGTGTACGTCAACCAGCAGATCGTCCCGGCGCTGCAAGCCGCAGGCCATGAATTACATTTTCGCCGCTTCGCCGGAGGGCACGATGCGTTGTGCTGGCGCGGCGGTCTGATCGACGGCTGCCGCTGGCTGCTGGCCGATTTTCTCCCTACAACCTCACCTTCTGAAGGTAATAACCATGTCTGAACAACAGAATCCGTTTGATAACGACACGCTCGATTTTCTGGTGCTGCTCAACGCGCGTCAGCAATACAGCCTGTGGCCGGCTTTTGCTCCGGTTCCGGCAGGCTGGCACAACGTGGCGGGACCGCTGACGCGCAGCGCCGCCATTGAGTTTATCGAAGCAAACTGGCACGACATGCGGCCAGCGACGCAACAGACGTCGTCTACCGCGCATTAATTTTTTAACTTTCTCTTTTTTTAATCGTTTTTCTCGACAGGAATTGTCCTTTGGCAACGTTTAATCCGGCCCCTTCAGCGGCCTATCCTTTAGTCGCGGCGCAGCCCGGCATCTGGATCGCTGACAGCATTGCGCAGCCGCGCAACCAATTTACCGTGGCGCACTACAGCGTGCTGCACGGCAACATCAATCGGGCGGCGCTGGACAGCGCCATTCAGCAAGCGATGGCGGAAGCCGATACTGTGCAGGCGCGCTTCGGCCTTGACGATAATGGCAATCCGGCGCAGTGGTTTGATGCGCAAGCGCCGGTCGCGCCGGAATGGCACGATTTCAGCCAGCGTGCCGATGCGAGCAGCCAGGCGCACAAACTAATGCAGGCCGATCTCGCCGCCGAGCTGCCCGCCGACGGCGACAAACCGCTTTATCGTCACGCGCTGATGCGCATCGGCGACGGCAGCTGGCTGTGGTATCAGCGCTATCACCATTTGCTGGTGGATGGTTTCAGTTTTGAAGCGCTGACCCAACGCGTCGCGGCGATATATGCCGCCCTTTGCGCCGGAGCAACGCCCGCGCCCTCGCCGTTTACCCCGTTCACCACGGTGATTGAAGAGATTCAGCAGTGGCAGGATTCACCTGCATATGCGCGCTCCGCTAGCCACTGGCAAAGCTACGCAGCGGATCTGCCAGAGACGCTGACGCTGTCCAGCGAAAATGTGAGCGATCATGGCGATCGTCCGATCAGCTGTCAGGTCACGCTGCCGCAACTGGCCACGCTGCGTCAGCAACAACAACTGGCCGACAGTAGCGAAGGCGATATCGTCAGCGCGCTGTTGGTGGCTTATCTGGCCCGCTTCAGCAACAGCCAACGTTTGTCGATTGGCTTCCCGTTTATGCGCCGCATGGGTTCGGCGGCGATTTCCACGCTCGGCCCGGTGGTCAACGTGTTGCCGCTGATTTTCACCGTTAGCGATGAGATGACGTTGCCGATGCTGGTGCAGCAGGTGCAAGGCGAAATCCGCAAAGCGCGCCGTCATCAGCGCTATGAAGCAGAACAGCTGCGCCGCGATCTCGGCCTGGTCGGCAGCAGCCAGACGCTGTATGGCCCGGTGATTAACGTCAAGGTTTACCACGACGATCTGCAATTCGACGGCCATGCTGCCCCAACCCACACGCTGGCGATGGGCCCGGTAGACGATCTGGAGTTTGAAGTCGGCTTCCGCGATGGCGTATTACAGCTCACACTGGTGGCTAACCCGCGCCGCTACGATGCGCAAACGCTACAACGTCACGCCGAGCGTATCAGCCATCTGCTCACGCAGTTCGCGGCGGATGCCAACATGAGCCTGGGCGCGCTGTCATTGCTGGCGCCGCAGGAGCAGATCGATCTGCAACGCTGGTCGACCGGCCCCACCATCGTGCCGCCTGCCGATACCTGCACCATCGTCGATATCCTGTTGCAAGCTGCGGAGCAATACGGCGCGCAAACTGCGGTGGTGTGCGCCGAGCGCAGCCTCAGCTATCGCCAGCTCGCCGATCGCGCGATGCAACTGGCGCACCTGCTGATCGCACGCGGTTTACAAGCGGACGACGTAGTGGCGATTGGTATTCCACGTTCAGTGGATTCTCTGGTGGCGATATTCGGCGTGCTGGCGAGCGGCGCGGCCTATATGCCGCTCGATCTCGATTATCCACGCGAACGCCTGGCGCTGATGTGTGATGACGCGCAGCCTAAGCTGCTGCTGACGCACTCCAGCACGCTGGCGCAAATGCCTGAGTTGCCGCATCTGCGCATTGACCAGCTTGTATTGAGCGATTATTCCACCGCACGACCTGACACCCAACTGTGCGGCGACGATCTGGCCTACATGATCTACACCTCAGGTTCGACCGGCCGCCCGAAAGGCGTGATGAGCACCCATCAAGGTTTGCTCAATCTGTTCCTGTCGCACCGCGAGCATTTGTTCGGCCCGGCGATTGCGCGCTTCACTGCCAACAGCCCGCGCCGCATGCGCGCCGGTCACACCGCCTCCTTCTCGTTCGATTCTTCATGGGAACCGCTGTTCTGCATGCTGATGGGCTGCGAGCTGAATATCTTCGACGAAGAGCTGCGCCGCGATGCATGGGGCCTGATTCAGCAGATGAATGCGGTGCCGGTCGACTTGCTGGATATCACCCCGTCGTTCTTCTCGCAGATGATCGACAGCGGCCTGCTGGAAGCCGACAACCATCGTCCCTCCTTTGTGATGATTGGCGGTGAAGCGGCCACGCCAACGCTATGGAAGCTGATGCAGCAACAGCAGCAGATGGAGATTCACAACTATTACGGCCCGTCGGAATACACCATCGATACGCTGGGCGCCAGCGTCATGGCTTCGCCGCAGCCGGTAATTGGTCGTCCGGTGGGCAACAGCGAAGTCTATCTGCTGGATAACCAGCTGCGTCAGGTGCCGATTGGCTGCGCTGGCGAGCTGTATATCGCCGGAACCGGCATCGCGTGCGGTTATCTGCGCCGTCCCGATCTCACCAGCGGACGCTTTGTCGCTAACCCTTTCCGCGACGGCGATGTGATGTACCGCAGCGGCGACCTGATGCGCTGGCGGCAGGATGGTCAGCTGGCGTTTATTGGGCGTACCGATCACCAGATTAAAGTGCGCGGCTTCCGCGTTGAACTTGGTGAAGTGGAAAACGCGCTGGTGGCGCTGCCGGAAGTCAGCACCGCCGTGGTGATCGCCGAAGTGATGGGCGCCACGCATCGCCTGATCGGTTACTGCTCGGTGCAAGATGACGCGTTGCGCGCCGAAGCCAATCTCAATGCCCGTTTGCTGGCTCAGCTCGCCACGCAGCTGCCGGATTACATGGTGCCTGCGGTGTTGATGGTGATGGATGAGTTGCCGCTC
This sequence comes from Pantoea sp. JK, assembly GCF_026130245.1. Lineage (NCBI taxonomy): Bacteria > Pseudomonadati > Pseudomonadota > Gammaproteobacteria > Enterobacterales > Erwiniaceae > Pantoea > Pantoea sp. JK. Next base: position 236,144 of record NZ_JAINFN010000009.1, on the reverse strand, counting down.
AACGTTAACGGCAAGATTGATCGCCAGGCGCTGCCGAAACCGCAACAGGCGCAGCAAAGTCAAAGTCGCGCCGCCAGCACGCCGCAGGAGCAGCTGATTTGCCACGCGATTGCCAGCCTGCTGGGGCTGGAGAGCGTTGGTGCAGAAGATGATTTCTTCGCGCTGGGCGGCGACAGTATCTCTGCAATGGGGCTCAGCACCGCCGCACGTCGCGCCGGTTATTTGCTGCGTCCACGCGAAATCTTTGCCGAACGCACCGCCGCACGCATGGCGCGGGATTTGCAGCCGCTGGCGCAGCACCACACTGGCGTGCGCGTAGCGCAACAGGGCGCGATTGGCGGCTTGCCGATTCTGCACTGGTTCAACGCCCAGGCGGGCATCAATGCGCGCTTTGCGCACGGCGTGCTGCTGTCGGTGCCGCCGCAGTTGCAGCTCGCACAGCTGGAACAGTTGATCGATCAGCTGGCGCAGGCGCATCCGGCGCTCAACGCCTTCACGCGCGGCGATCAGCTGTTTGTTGGCGAAGCGCTGGCGTCGCGCCCTGCCCGCGTGCGTGTGCTTGAGGTGCAGGATCGCGACCGCGCAGCGGAACAGGCGTTTAGCGAAGATGCGGAGGCGCTCGATCCGGCAAACGGCGCGCTGCTTCGCGCCACGCTGCTACAGCAAGACGGTATCAGCTGTGGTTTGGTGCTGACGCTGCATCACCTGATTGTTGATGGCGTCTCCTGGCGCGTATTGCTGGATGAGCTGCAACAGGCCGGTGACGCGCTGATCAATAACACGCCGCTGGTGATCCCCGCCGAGGAAACCTCGCTACATGACTGGTCGGCCGCGCTGCTGGCGAACCTTTCGGCGCGCGCCTCGGAGTTACCGTTCTGGCAACAGATGCTGGCCGAACCGCTGCCACTTGTCGGTGAACGACCAATTAAGCCCAGCGATCGCCACCAGCATCAACGCACGCTGCTGGATGCCTCGACTACCCACGCGCTACTCAACACGCTGCCGCAACACTATCGCGCCACCAGCGAAGAGCTGCTGCTGACGCTGCTGACGATGGCATTGCGCCAACTCAACGGCAGCGCACAGCAGCGCGTCACGCTGGAGTCGCATGGTCGTGCCGAACTGCATGCACAGCAGGATCTGGCGCGCACCGTCGGCTGGCTGACGGCGGAATTCCCGCTGCTGCTGCCGTTACCCGAAAATCCACACGCACCGCTCAATGAGTGCGTACGCGCGGTGAAAGCGGTGCTGCGTGCGGTGCCGGATCGCGGTATTGGCTACGGGCAGCTGCGCTGGCTTGATGCCCATCGCGGCGTGACGCTGGAAAAACTGGCGGCACAACACGCGCCGCAGGTGCTGTTCAACTACCTTGGACGTTTCACGCAGCGCAGCGGTGACTGGTCACCACAGCGCACCGCGCAGCAGTTCCGCGACACCTTTGCGGTACTGCAGGATGAGGCGCTGCCGCTGCAGCACGCGCTGGAACTCAACGTCTTCGTTGAAGAGCAGCCGCATGCGGCGCAGCTGGCGCTGAACTGGAGCTGGGCGGAAGGCGTGCTCAACGCCGAGGCGATTGCCAAATTACATCAGGCAATGGCCGCTGCCGCACAGGCGCTGATCACGTTGGCACAACAGCAGCCGCAGCACGCCGCCAATACGCTGGTGGCCGCCGAGGTGGCGCTGGAAGGCGTTGATGATGCTGTGCTGCAACAGTTGTATGCGCGTCACGGCGCGTTCAGCCATGCGCTGCCGCTGCTGCCGCTGCAAAAAGGTCTGCTGTTCCACGCACAAACCACCGCGCAGCAAGGCAGCTATAACTCGTTAACCCGCCTGACAATCAGCGGCGATATCAGCCCCGCAGCGGTACAAACCGCGCTCGACGCGGTGTTACAACGCCATCCGCAGCTGGCGGCGCGCTTCGATGCTGAACTCAGCCTGCAACCGCTGCAGCTGATACCTGAAACGGAATTGCACTGGCCGCTGACGCTGCATCAGCTAGCCGACGAAGATGACCTTGTAGCGCTGGAACATCAGGCGCTGGCGCAGGATCTGTTTAGCCAGTCGATCATGCTGCAAGCCACGTTGATCTCCCATCGCGATGGCATGCGCTGGACGCTGCTGCTCAACGCGCATCATCTGGTGGTGGATGGCTGGTCAACGCCGGTGATCCTCAACGATCTGCTCAGCGCGCTGCGCCAGCACACCTTGCCCGCGCACAGCAGCAGCTACGCCGACATTGTGCGTCAGCTCAGCCAGCGCGACAGCCACGAAGCGCGTCAGCAGTGGCAGGAATGCCTGCAAGAGGTGCGTCCGACGCTGCTCTATCCGCAGGCTGCCGACAGCGCGGTCAATGAAAAGCGCATTACGCTGGATGCCACGCTGGAGCGGGAACTCTATGCGCTGTGCCGGGCGCGCGGCTTAACCCTGAACACCGTGATGCAGGGATTGTGGGGCTTGATGCTGTCGGTCGCCAGCGGCCAGCAAGACGTGGTGTTTGGTGCGCCGGTTTCTGGCCGTTTTGGCCAGATTGACGGCATCGATCAGCACGTTGGCCTGTTTAGCAACACGCTGCCGGTGCGCCTGCGCTTCGATCATCATCGTCCATTGCTGGCGCAGCTCGCCGATCATCAGGCGCAGCAAATCCAGCTGATTGAGCAAGATTGCCTCGGTCTCGCCGAGATCCAGCAGCTGGTCGGTGCCGGAACGCTGTTCGATACCTTGCTGGTGGTGGAGAACTATCCGGACAACCAAACGCTGCTGGACGCCAACGCCGCCGTGCGCTGCGAAGCGATTCACAACCGTGGTTACACGCACTATCCGCTGACGCTGCTGGTGCTGCCGGGCGAACAGCTGACGTTGCTGATGGAGTATCGCGACTGCGTTAGCGAGCCGGAACGTCTGGCCGAGCGGCTGCTATTGCTGCTGCAACAGCTGGTCAGCACGCCGGATCTGCCGCTGACGCAGTGGAAGTTGCAAACGCTGGCCGAGCAATCGCTGCTCGCCTGGGTCAACAACACTGGCGTGCAATTGGAAAATGAAACCCTGCAACAGGCGATTGCCCAGCAGGCGGCGCGCACGCCGGACGCGCTGGCGCTGATGGATATGGAGCATCGTCTGAGCTACGGCGAAATGCAGCGTCAGGCCATGCTGCTGGCGGATCGCTTGATTGAAGCGGGCGTGATGCCGGGCGATATCGTTGCCGTGGCGCTGCCGCGCTCGGTGCGTCTCAGCATCGCGCTCACCGCCATCCTGCAGGCAGGTGCGGCCTATTTACCGCTGGATATCGGTTATCCCGATGAACGTCTGGCTTACATGGTAGAAGATGCGCGGCCGTGGGTGCTGATCACCGAATCTGCGCTGGAAACCCGCTTCGCCACGTTTGGCACGCTGATGATGTTTGATGGCTTAGCCAGTGAACACATTCAGCCGCGCCACGCTTTGCCGCAGGCGGATGCTAATAGCCCGGCTTACGTGCTTTATACCTCGGGCTCAACCGGTAAACCGAAAGGCGTGGTGGTGAATCAACGCGCCATCGTCAACCGCCTGCGCTGGATGCAGGCCTGCTATCCGCTGCGCGCTGACGACGTGGTATTGCAGAAGACACCGTGCAGCTTTGATGTTTCGGTGTGGGAATTCTTCTGGCCGCTGATGACCGGCGCGCAGCTGATGATGGCTCCGCCGGAAGCGCACCGCGATCCGCAGGCGCTGTGGCAGCTGATCGACGATTATCGCGTGACCACCCTGCACTTCGTTCCCTCAATGCTGGCGGCCTTTGTCGGCCATCTTGCCGCGCAAACCGATCGGGCTTGCCCAACGCTGCGCCGCGTATTCTGCAGCGGTGAAGCGCTGGCGTGCGACCTGGCGCGCAGCTATCAGAAGGTGATCGCCGCGCCGCTGCACAATCTGTATGGCCCAACCGAAGCCGCAGTCGATGTCACCTGGCAACCGGCCAGCGGCAGCGCGCTGGACGGCCTCAACGGGCCGGGCGTGCCGATTGGCCGTCCAGTGTGGAACACGCAGCTGCATATTCTCGATAGCCTGCTGCGTCCGGTGCCAGTTGGCGTGCCAGGCGATCTCTATCTCAGCGGCGTGCAGCTGGCCGATGGCTATTTGCATCGCGCCGACCTCACGTCACAGCGCTTTGTCGCCGCGCCGTTTGCCGAGGGCGAGCGCATGTATCGCACCGGTGATATCGCCAGCTGGCGCGCCGACGGTGCGGTGGAGTATCTCGGCCGCAGCGACGATCAGCTGAAGATGCGCGGACAGCGTATCGAGCCAGGTGAAATCGAACAGGCGTTAGTGGCGCTGCCGGGCGTGGCGCAGGCAGTGGTCGCGGCGCGCGCGCTGACGCAGCACGCCACGCCGGGCGTCGATAACCGTCAGCTGCTCGGCTGGCTGGTGGCCGAAGCGGGCGCAGCGCTGGATATCGAAACGGTGAAGCAGCAGCTGGGTGAACGTCTGCCGGCGCATATGCAGCCGGTCAGCTATCTGCTGCTCGACCATCTGCCACTCAGCGCCAACGGCAAGCTGGATCGTAAAGCGCTGCCGATGCCGCAGCTCAGCGCGCGCAGCGGTCGCCTGCCGCACAGCGCCAACGAGCGTCTGCTGGCGGATCTGTTCCAGCAGCTGCTCGGTTGCGACAGCGTATTTGCCGATGACGATTTCTTCGCGCTCGGTGGTCATTCGCTGCTGGCAATGCGTCTGGCGGCAGAACTGCGTCGTCGTGAGGTGCCGCCGCTCAGCGTTGGGCAGATCATCGCCGCGCGCAGCGTGGAGAAACTGGCGGCGCTGCTCGACGGCGGTGCCAACAGTGAAAGCGGTGGTAACGGCGAACTGCTGCCGCTGCGCGCTGGTCACGGCCCGACGCTGTTCTGCATCCATCCGGCATCCGGCTTCGCCTGGCAGTACAGCGCCCTGCTGCATTATCTCGACGGCGACTTCCCGATTGTCGGCCTGCAATCGCCGCGTCCACATGGCGTGATTGCCGCGTGTCACAGCGTGGAAGCGATGTGCGATCACCATCTGCAGGCGATTCGCCAGCAGCAGCCGAGCGGCCCTTATTTCCTGCTCGGCTATTCACTCGGCGGCACGCTGGCGCAAGGCATCGCGGCACGTTTGCAGGCGCAGGGTGAAACGGTGGCATTCCTTGGCCTGTTGGATACCTATCCGGCAGAAGGTCAGGACTGGCGCACGCCAGATGCCGACGAAGCGGAACAGGAAGTGGCGCGCGAGCAGGCCGAGTTTATGGCTGCGACCGAGGATGAGCGCGATCCGCTGCTGCGTGAGGAGAAGGCGGCAATGTTTAACACCATCGTCGCCAACTACAAAGACGCGGTCGCGCGCCTCACCGAAGCGCGCACCCCGCGTTACGCCGGCAACGCCACGCTGTTTATGGCTGAGAAAACCCTGCCGCCGGATATGGATGTGCGCGCCAGTTGGGCACCGTTCGTTGATGAATTAACCATCTTCCCGCTGGATTGCGAGCACGCCGATATTCTTTCGGCGGATTCGTTGAAGGTGTTGGGACCGTTGATTAATCGTTTTTTGGCGGGTTGAGGTTAGATACGTTTTTGTAGGGTCGCCATTTATGGCGACCGGCAACAACCGCGCACCGTAGGGTCGCCATTTATGGCGACCGGCAACAACCGCGCACCGTAGGGTCGCCATTAATGGCGACCTCGTTCACATACACTGGAGAATCATGGCTAAGCCCTCGATATTCTTAGATTTCAGTTTGCTCAAAAACAACGCATCGTTCCGCGCGATATTCTGCGCGCGCATGCTCTCGGTATTCGCCCTTGGCATGCTGGCGGTTGGCGTGCCGGTGCAAATTCAGGCGATGACCGGATCCACGCTGCAGGTCGGCGTGGCGGTCATGCTCGACGGCATCGGCATGTTTATCGGCCTGCTGCTCGGCGGCGTGCTGGCCGATCGCTACGATCGCCGCAAGCTAATCCTGTTCGCACGCGGCACCTGCGGCATCGGCTTTGTGCTGCTCAGCCTCAACGCCTTCAGCCCAGCGCCGTCGTTACTGGCGCTCTACTTCCTCGCCTTTTGGGATGGCTTCTTTGGCGCGCTCGGCATGACTGCGCTGATGGCGGTGATCCCATTAATCGTTGGACGTGAACATCTGGCAGAAGCCGGTGCGCTCAGCATGCTAACGGTGCGCCTCGGCGCGATTTTGTCACCCGCGCTCGGCGGTATGATCATCGTCGCGGCAGGTGTCGGCTGGGCCTTTGCGGTCGCCGCGATGGGCACGCTGGCGACGCTGATTCCGCTGGTGCGTTTACCGTCGATGAAGCCCGAACAGCAGGAACCGGAGCATCCGCTGCGTGCGCTGGCAAGCGGCATGCAGTTTGTCTGCCAGCATAAAGTGGTTGGCGCGGTAGTGCTGGTTGGCTTGCTGCTCAGCATGGTTGGCGCGGTGCGTATTCTGTTCCCGGCGCTGGCGCTGACCTATCACGCCGATGCGTCCGCATTAGGATTGATGTACTCGGCGGTGCCGCTGGGCGCGATGATCGGTGCCTTTACCAGCGGCTGGGTGCGGCAGTTGGCGCGTCCGGGATTCGTGCTGATTGGCTGTGCGCTGCTGGCGTTTGCCTGCATCGCCTCGCTCGGCCTTTTTAGCCATCTTCTGCCCGCGCTGCTGGCGCTGGTGTGTTACGGCTACAGCAACGCCATCGCCTCGCTGTTGCAGTTTATGCTGACGCAGCATCACACGCCGGATGCGCTGCTGGGACGCGTCAACAGCCTCGGTACCGCGCAGGATGTCACCGGCGATTCCGTTGGTGCATTAGGTTTAGGTGCGCTGGCTCGCGCGCTGGCACCGCTGAGCAGCGTACTGTGGTTTGGCGGATTGGCGGCGGGATTGCTGGTGCTGCTGTCGCTGGCGGCGCGCGGTCTGCGCTCGGCGCGCCTCGGTGAACAACCGGACGCGCCACAACCCGCCACCGCCGATGCTTAACGGCTAAACTGCCGCTCGATGCTGCTGAGCATATTGCTGGCGCTGTAGTAATCGAGGCGGAAGGTGTCGTTACCTACGGCAAAGATGTCGTGCTGCTGTACTGCAGGCAGATGGGCGAGGAACGGATTCTTCGCCACCTGCGGCACGGTTTTTTCATCGGCGGCGAACAGTAACAGCGTGTTGCCGGTAATACCATCGGCCATGTTTTCGCCGTTCAGCTGAATAATGTCATTGCGCTTGCCCATGCTGGTGCTGCCCTGAAAACTGGCGGGCGGCGCGGCCAGCGTGAAGCCCAAATCCTGCAACAGCTCGCCCTGCGCCGATGCTGGCGTCCACAAGTTCATTCCGCGTCCATCTTCGTAATAGACCAGCGCAGAGGTCGGCTGCGGCGGCAGCGTGATCTTGTGACGCACCGCGTCTACCCGTTGGTCGAACGCTGCAATCACCTTTTTAGCATCGGCTTCATGGCCGGTAATCTCGCCCAGCTGCAAGGTCAATGCCTGCCAGCTCTTGTCGCCGTAGTCGATCACTAACACCGGAGCGATGGTTTGCAGCTGATCGTACAAGCGTAGCGCCGAATCGCCGCCGGTGGCAGCCATCACGATCAAATCTGGCGCTTCGGCGGCAATCGCTTCGGCATTCGGCTGCGAGATATAGAGCGGCTTAACCTGTCGCGCTTTTGCCACTGCGCTCCATTGCGTGAAAAAACCCTGCGCATCCGACACGCTGCTGCTGCGACTGGTAGCCCCGGATCCCACCAGCGGCGCGTTAATCGCCAGCAAAGTGCCACTCAACGTCACGCTGGTAGAGACAATACGCTGCGGCGGCTGTTGGAGAGTGAACGGGCCTTTAGGTGTGGCGAGAGTGCGCGGCCAGGCGGCGTCGGCATGTACATGGGTGCAAATGAAAAACAGGCTAAGTAGCAGAGAAAGAGCGGGGAAACGCATCAGGTTGTCCATCACTTGATAGTTGAGAATAAATATCATTATCAAAAATAAGTGCGGGTGCAAGGGAATTGTGCGTGGTTTCCCTCACCCTGGCCCTCTCCCGCAGGCGGGAGAGGGAATGTGGAGGTGGGCGCGGTCAGCTCCCTCTCCCGCGCGCGGGAGAGGGTTGGGGTGAGGGACAACGCACCAACCTACAACGAATATCGCGCCATAGGTGCCACAACTTTAATCACGCCATTGGCCTTCATATATTCACCAAACGCCTGATAGCGCGCCTGATCAAACTCCGCACTGTGCGCGGCGAAATACGGCAGCGTTGCCTGCCACGCCTCGTGATTGAGCGGCGTATTCAGCTCGGGATATTGCTTAATAAACGCCTGCCACGCTTCCTGCGGATGTGCACGCAGCCACGCCACACCGGCATCCAGACCACTTAAAAACGCCGGAATGCGTCTATCCTGCGCGGCAGTTTTCTGGTTTGCCACAATGATCAGCTCATCATAAGCAGGCACGCCATAATCTTCCGGTTTAAACACCGTTGGCTTGGCACCTTTGTCTTTCAGGTCCAGCAGCTCGTAGTTGCGGAAGATGGTCATCGCGCCATCAATCTTGTGCGTAAGGAGCGCGGAGGTGCCATCCATATTCAGGTTGATAAGCTTCACCGAGTCAGCATCAACGCCCTGTGATTTCAGCATATTGCGAATCGCCACATCTTCGGTGCCCGGCACCGCATAACCGATGGTTTTGCCCGCGAAATCTTTCAGCGAGTGGATATCGCCTGACACCGTGGTCAGCGTATTCAGCGGCTGATTAATCAACGTGCCGACGCGGATCACCGGCACCTCTTTATCCACCAGCGTGTAGAGCTGCGGCTGGTAGCTGATGGCGAGATCGATTTTACCCGCCGCCAGCAGCAACGGCACCGACGCGGAATCGGCCGGCGCGATCATCTCCACATCCAGCCCCTCTTTCTTAAACGCGCCGCTGTGCTGGGCAGCAAAAATCGCCGCGTGGTTGGGGTTAATAAACCAGTCGAGCAGCAGACGAACTTTCTCCGCCGCCTGGACGTTAGCGGTCGCCAGCAGCAGCAACGCGGTCAATGCGATTCGTAGGGTATTCACGGTACTTCCTTATGTAGATTGCCAGAGGAGTTTCTTACGCATCAGCGCCACGCTGCCCGAAAGCAGCAGCGCCAGAATCAGTAACAGCAGCAATGCTGCGAAGCTGGTGGCGGTTTCCAGGCGCGCGTTGGATTGCATCATCAGATAGCCAAGCCCTTCGCTGGCGCCGACCCATTCACCAATCACCACGCCAATCGGCGCCAGCACCACCGCCATCTGCAGGCCGGAGAAAAATTGCGGTAACGCGGCGGGCCAGCGCACGCGCCAGAAGATGCGGAAGCGCGATGACGTGCTGGTTTGCGCCAGTTCCAGCCAGCCGCTGGGCGTGCGGCACAGCCCATCGAACAGCGATAAGCACAGCGGGAAGAACAGGATCAAGGCCGCCACCACTACTTTCGAGGCGATACCAAAGCCGAGCCACAGCACCAGCAGCGGCGCGAGGGCAAACACCGGAATTGCCTGGCTGGCGGTGACCAGCGGAAACAGCACGCGACGCAGCAGCGGACTGGCCGCCATCAGCACCGCCAACGTCACGCCCGCGCCGATGCCCAGCAGCAGCGCCAGCACAATTTCCGCCAGCGTATAGAGCGCGTGATGCCACAGCAGTTGACGATGCAACCACAGCGCTTCAAGCACTGCCTGCGGCGCGGGCAGCAGGAAGGTTGGCACGCCGCTGTGACCCGCCAGCAGCCAACCGCACAGCAGCACCACGATCAGGTAAATCGCGCTAAACAGTGTTTTCATGGGTATTCAGTCGGGAGAAGAGTTGAGCCTGCGCCTGCAGCACGTCGGGATGATCAAACGCACGCGGCGCGTCACCGCCGGGAACCGGCCAGCTTTCGATGGCCAGCGGCTGGCCTTGCAGCAGCAGAATGTCATCGGCCATGCGGCACGCTTCCAGCGGATCGTGCGTCACCAGCAGCACGGTTTTGCCTTGCAGTAATTCGGCAGTCAGCGTTTGCAGGCTGAGTTTGGTCATCACATCCAGCGTGGCGAAAGGTTCATCCATCAGCACAACGTCGCGCTGCGCATAGAGCGTGCGTGCCAGCGCCACGCGTTGCCGCATGCCGCCCGAAAGTTGCTGCGACGGCGCATGCGCTACGTCACTGAGTTTCACCTGCTCCAGCAGCGCCAGCGCGCGCGGACGATCCGGCTTTTCGCCGCTGAGCCGCGCCGACAGCATCACGTTGTCGAGCACGTTCAGCCACGGATAAAGCAGATCCTGCTGGCCCATCCACGCTACATTGCCGCTTAAGCCCTGCACCGCGCCCTGCTGCGGCTGGAGTAATCCGGCCACCAGCCGCAACAGCGTACTTTTGCCGATGCCGCTGCGTCCCAGCATTACCGTGGTTTTGCCGCCGCGCAGTTGCAAATTCAGCCGCTGACACAGCGGTTTATCGCCCCAGCTAAAACTCACATCGTTGAAGAAAATGTCCTGATTCATGGGCGATTGGCCGCCAGAATCGCCAGCTGAAGAAATCCGCGCTGCGCCAGCGCGCTAGCGGCCTGCGCGGCGCGGATGCCGCTGGCGCACACCAGCACGATGCGCTGCTGGGCGGGCGGCTGCCACGCCGCGATCGCCTGCGGCAAGATGCGCTCAACGCCATCCGCCACGCTGACCGGCGCTTCCTCACAACTGCGCAACTCGACAATGCAGTCATCGGCGGCAAGCATTGACGGGTCGATAAACGGCACTGCATGTTCCGGCTCTTCCGCATCATCAAAGCGGAACGGGCAAAAATGCCAGTTCACGAAGTCGCAGTTCACCAGACAACCGAGCGGTGATGGCTGCAATTCCAGCAGCACGCTGAGCGCCATCTGCGCCTGCATCGCGCCAAGCGTCGCCACCGCTGGGCCCATCACGCCCGCGGTGTTGCAGTTCGCCGCCGATGACGGCAAACGCGGGAACACGGCGCGGTAGCTCGGCGCGCCGCCACAGAATCCGCCGACGTAACCTTGCCGTCCCAGCACCGAGGCGCTGATCAGCGGCATGCCCGCCTTCATGCAAGCATCCGAAAGTTGGTAGGTGACGGCAAAGTTATCGGCGGCGTCGATCACCAGATCGCATCCCGCCAACGCCTGCTGCACGTTGCTGGCGCTCAGTGACTGCTGCAGCGCCTCAATCTGCACTTGCGGATTGCGTTGCTGCAATGCCTGCTGCGCGCGCAGCACTTTGGGCTGGTCGATATCCTGCTCAGTAAACAGCGTTTGCCGATGCAGGTTATGCAGCGCCACCACATCGTCGTCATACAGCCGAATATGGCCGATGCCCGCACCCACCAGCTGCGGCAGTAGCGTGGCACCTAATCCACCCGCGCCCGCCACCAGCACGCGCGCGTCGAGCAGCTTCTGCTGCCCTGCTTCGCCGATTTCCGCCAGCATCATCTGGCGTTGATAACGTTGCATATTTGCCTGCCTCAACTCAGATTTGCCAGGCCAAAAATCGGCGTGGACGCAGCGGCCATATCGCGCTTCTCCATCAGTCCGGCAGCGCGAGCGGCTTGCCCGGCTTCAATCGCCAGACGGAAGGCGTTGGCCATGCCGATCGGATCGCCCGCTTTGGCGACGGCGGTGTTGAGCAGAATGCCATCAAAGCCCATCTCCATCGCCTGCGCCGCCTGCGACGGCGCGCCAATGCCGGCATCTATGATCAGCGGAATGTCGCTGAACCACGCGCGCATGGCACGCAGGCCGTCGATGTTACGTAAACCCTGGCCGGAACCAATCGGCGCGCCCCACGGCATCAACAGTTCGCAGCCCGCCGCCAGCAGTTTTTCGCCGACGATCAGATCTTCAGTGGTGTAAGGAAACACCTGAAAACCCTCTGCGCTGAGGATGCGCGCGGCTTCCACCAGCGCGAAAGGATCGGGCTGCAGCGTGTCGGCATGACCAATCACTTCCAGCTTGATCCACGCGGTGTTGAACAGTTCGCGCGCCATGTGCGCGGTGGTGACGGCTTCTTTCACCGTGTGACAACCGGCGGTATTCGGTAACACGCGGATGTTGAGGCCGGTCAGCAATTCACGGAAAGCCGCGCCCGCCGCGCCTTCGCGCCGTAAACTGACGGTGATGATGTCGGTGCCGGAGGCGGCAATCGCCTGCTGCAAAATGGCGGGCGAAGGATAACCGGCGGTGCCGAGCAGGAAGCGCGATTGCGGGTCAAAATCGTAAAACATCGCTTAACCTCCCTGCATCGGTGACAGCACTTCGAGCTGGCAACCTTCATCCAGCAACTGCGTGTGGTACTGGCTTTTTGGCACAAACGCACCGTTGTAGGCGGTGGCGACGCAGGCCGCGTCAATTTGCTGCTCGATCAGCAATTCGCTCAGGCTGTTTGCCTGCGTGTTGATGATGCGGCCGTTAAGCTGAATGTTCATTTTTAAGTTCCCCAGAAAGACGCTGCATCAGCTGCTCTGCCAGCATCGGTGCCAGCAGAAAACCGTGGCGATACATGCCGTTGAGATAAAAGGTGTGGTTGTGATAGTGGATTTCCGGCAGATTCGCCGGATAAGCCGGACGCAGCCCGCTGCCGCTCTCAATGACGCGCGCTTCGGCTAAAGCCGGATGAATGGCGTAGGCGGCGCTGAGCAACTCCATCATGGCGCGCGTGCTGATGGCGCTGGCGTCGTCGCTCTCGATCATGGTGGCGCCGAGCATAAAGTGGCCGCCGCGTCGCGGCACCAAATAGCAGGGAAAACGCGGATGCAGCAGACGAATCGGGCGGGAAAACTGCACGTCTTCGCTGTGCAGAATTAGCATTTCGCCGCGCACCGCACGCAGGCGCGGCAATTCCGGCGCGGCGTGAATGCCGCGACAATCGATAATCTGGCCGCTCGGCGCATGATTGTTGAATTGCACACCGCGCGCGATCAGCGCATCACGCATCTCCTGCAACGCCAGACGCGGATCGAGATGCGCTTCCCCGGCGAAAAACAGACCGCGTGCAAAGCGCCCTTCCAGCGCCGGTTCGATGTCGGCAGGATCGACCCATTGGTGCTGCTCGGTCATACGGGCGAAACGGTTGAGTTCCTGGCTATCGCGCGGCGGCGCAACCACCAACGTGCCCTGATGCTTTACGCTGCTGACGCGCTGTTGCCACCATGCGGTGGCGTGTTGTCCAAGGGTGATGACGTCGCGCGGCGCACTTTCGGCTTCACACCAGGGTGCCAGCATGCCGCCAGCAAACCACGATGCCGGGCGGCGCGCGTCATCGCCAATCACTTCGACGTCTTCGCCGCGTTCCGCCAGCAACGTAGCCACGCACAAGCCCGCCACGCCGCAGCCGAGCACGCTCCAGCGGCTCACAGCGCCGGTTCCGGGATGTTCAAAAAGGGGGAATTCACATCGGCCTCTCAGTGTTAGCTGAGACCCGCAGATACAGGAGAAGGGAAATGGCGCAACCATCAAGCTAGCCTGAGCGCCAGACAGCCCAATGAACAAGACTGTCAGTCTTCCTACGCCAGTATCAACTGGGTCAGGTTCAAAGGGTCGCTAAGCCGCGCAGTGCGCTATTAGCCTCTCAGTCTCTTTGGCGAGACTCCCCCGACGCGTCTATTTGTATTGCAGGCGATGGTCGCCGTCAAGCGCGGAATAACCAGACGATTTACAGGGAAACAAGCAGCAAGGCATTTATCGCTACCTGGGCTTTGTGGATCACAAACGTAACATATGGTATACAAACACATTATTTTATGCGCAAGAACCAATTACAGGTGATGTCGGAATATCCATGAAGAATATTAAAATTGCATTTATTAAAGCCGGCTGGCACAAAGAAATTGTCCATAATGCCCTGGTGGGATTTGAAAAAGAATTAGCCGATCAATCCGTAGAAGCAGAATTAAAAGTGCTGGAAGTGCCTGGCGCATTTGAAATGCCGCTGCTGGCTAAGCGTCTGGCTGAAACCGGTAAATACGATGCGATTGTCTGCGCGGCGCTGGTGGTTGACGGCGGTATCTATCGTCATGATTTCGTTGCCGCTGCGGTGGTTGATGGCTTGATGAATGTGCAGCTGACCACCAACGTGCCGGTGTTCTCCGTGTCATTAACGCCGCATAATTTCCAGCCGGTTGATGTTATCGAAAACTTCTATACCGAGCATTTCATTAAGAAAGGTGAAGAAGCCGCGCGCGCTGCGCTGGCTATTCACAATCTGTCGATTGATTAATGCATTAAAAAGGGAGCACCTCATCAGGCGCTCCCTTTTTATTTAATCTGACTTTCTACTATTAATATTCAGAATAGTGCCAGCCTCGCTTCACTTAATGTTTCAAACTCATCAAATGATTACTTTTCATATGTCGGCGCGTTTCAGATGGATTGATATCGCACGCTTTCGGCAGTAACAGCGTAAAGATTCCCGCAATCACCAGTGAACCCGCCAGCCAGCAAATCGCCACATTTTGGCTATACAGCAACGTCATGATCCCGACTAAGTACGGTCCGCAGAATCCACCCAGATTACCCAAGCCATTGATCACGCCACGCGCGCTACCCGCCACTTCCGGCGCAGCGATACGTCCGGGAATCGACCAGAACGGGCTGGTTGCCGCTTTGAGGAAGAAGCCGCACACCACCAGCGCGATATAGGCGGCGACAACGTTATTATGCAGCACCACCGATGCCAGCAAGGCAGTGGCAAAACAGAACAGCGACACCATCACCCACAAACGGCGCTTGCCGGTGCGATCGCTTAACCACGAAATAGCGTAGATGCCGAGTACCGTCGCGACAAAAGGAATCGCCGCCAGCAGACCAACGCCCGCCATGTTGGTACCGGTGAGATTTTTCAGGATACTCGGCAGCCACAGCGTGTAACCGTAATCGCCGGTTTGATAGAAGAAGTTGAGCGCCACTAACTTCATCAGGCCCGAGTTGCGAAACACCGCTTTCAACGGCGCTTTGCTGACCGGTTCCTTTTGCAGATGCTGAGCCTTTTCGCGCGCCAGTTCGCGCAGCAAATACTCCTTTTCTCGCGCCGGTAACCAGCGCGCCTCTTCAGGACGATCGGCGATCACCAGCCACCACACCAGCAGCACCACCGCTGAAAGCAGGCCTTCGATTATGAACAGCCAGCGCCAGTCCAGCACATTGATGATGTAACCCGATATCGGCGCAGTAAACATGCCACCTAACGGCGCGAACATCATGACAAAGGCGTTGGCGCGACCCAGCTCTTTTTCCGGGAACCAGTTGCTGACCATGGTTAACACCACCGGCAGCATGCCGCCTTCGGAAATCCCCAGCACAAAACGCAGCGCCAGCAGCTGATAGTGATTGGTGACAAAACCGGTGGCGATCGACACCACCATCCACGCTACCAACGACCAGGCGATAAAGCGTTTGCCGCTGCCATTCACCGCGATACGTCCGCCCGGCACCTGTAAAAACAGATAACCAATAAAGAAGATACCGCTTACTACGCCAGCCATTTGGCTGGTGATCGCCAAATCCTGATCCATACCGCCAGGCAGCGCAAAGCTGATATTGACGCGATCCATGAATGAGACAATGCAGGTGATGAGAATCGGGGCGATGACGCGATACCAGCGCGTTCCGGGGATTTTTTCTTGCATGCTGCCCTCTCCATGTTAAGCCGTGATGCTTAGGTTCATTGGCTAACTATTAAAGAGAGTATGGAAATAATTATTGCGATCTTAATCACTGCAATTAATGTTAAGAAAAATTGTTACAACCGCTGTGATCGCGCATAAAAAAAAGCAGCGCGATGGCTCGCACTGCTCTTTGACCGCTTTTTAAACATTAACGCTGCGGATGATTCACTTCCAGCGGACGCAAATCAAACACCAGCACTTCCGCATCTTCGCCGTTAGCAAACTGCAGCGCGCTTTCGTTGCGTACACGTGCGCCGTCGCCTTCTTTGAACTTCACGCCGTTCACTTCGATGCTGCCGCGTGCTACGTGAATGTAGGCGTAGCGATCAGCATCCAGCGCGAGGGTTTGCTGCTCGACACCGTCAAACAGTCCGGCATAAATGCGGATATCCTGACGCACGCTAAGCGATCCGTTTTCCCCTTCCGGCGAAATAATCAGACGCAGCTGACCGCGTTTGTCACTTTCCGCCACCGAAATCTGCTGATAACCCGGAGGCGAATTGCGTTCGCCAGGCACGATCCAGATCTGCAGGAAGTGCACATTGTCGGTTTTTGAGTGGTTAAACTCGCTGTGCGTAACGCCGCTACCGGCGCTCATCAGCTGCACATCACCCGGCACAATCACCGAACCGGTGCCCATGGAATCTTTATGCTCCAGCGCGCCTTCCAGCACATAGGAGATGATCTCCATGTTGTTGTGCGGATGCGCACCAAAGCCGCGACCCGGTGCAACGCGGTCATCATTGATCACCAGCAAGTCTGAGAAGCCGGTTTGTTTTGGATCCCAATAACTGGCGAAAGAGAACGTATGATGCGAATTCAACCAACCGTGGTCACCCACTCCGCGTTGTTCTGACAGGCGTTGTTCAATCATGGTCTGCTCCTCAAATTTGCTGTTGGGGGGCGATTGCCCTTCCCGTTGCAGATAAGTATACGTAAACTGATTTGCCTAACAATGCGTCATAATGACAATGACTGTCACCGATAAGTGGACAATATGCAGATTGAAGATCTCCGCATTTATGTAGCCGTGATCAAAGCCGGTAACTTCACCGCCGCCGCTGAACAGCTGATGCTGTCGAAGCAGTATGTCAGTCGCCGCATCGCCGCGCTGGAGGAGTCGCTCGGCGCGCGGCTGCTGAATCGCAACACACGTAAATTGTCGGTGACCGATAACGGTCAGCTGTTTTCGCAGCACGCGCAGCGCATTTTGGATGATGTGCAGGAAGCCGAACTGGCGGTATCGGGGCGTCGGCATGTGCTGCAAGGCAGCTTCCGCCTGAGCGTGCCGATGTCGTTTGGCATCAGCCATCTGTCGCCGTTTATTGCCGAGTTTCTTAGCCTGCATCCGGGCTTGCAGTTTCAGGTTGAGCTGGCGGATCGGCATGTCGATATGGTCGGCGAAGGATTTGATATGGCGATCCGCATCGGTACGCTGCCCGATTCGAGCCTGATCGCTAAGCGGCTGGGCGAGTTTCGCCGCGTGATTTGCGGCAGCCCATCATACCTGCAAGGCGCAGGCGCGCCGCGTACGCCAGAAGAATTGAGCGAGCATTTGTGTTTACGCTACGGACGCGAAAGCCAAACCGGCTGGGAACTGTTTAACGGCGACCAGCGCAAAGTGATTAGCGTGCATGGGCCGATGGTGAGTAATAACGGGGAAATGTTACGTGACGCGGCGGTGGCCGGATTGGGGCTGATTCTGTTGCCGGAGTTTATCGTGGCACCGGCGCTGGCAAGCGGTGAGCTGGTGACGGTGTTAGAAGAGTGGCAACCGACCTCGCTGCATCTCAATGCGCTCTATCCGCAGCATCGCCAACGCAGTGAGATCAATCGGGTGTTTATGGCATTTTTGCAGCAGAAGTTGGCGTGATTTGTTGGGTCGCCATCCATGGCGACCTTAACGTGTTAATGGCTTTAGTGCGCAAAGGTAATCGATTGACGGCGTGCATCGCGCATCGCCACCGCATGAATCAGCAGCCCCAGCACCGCGAGAATCGCGCCTACCCAACCGGTGGATTGCCATCCTAAACCCGCTGAAATGGTCACGCCGCCCAGCCACGCGCCCAGTGCGTTGGCGAGGTTAAACGCCGAATGGTTCATCGCCGCCGCCATGGTTTGGGCATCACCGGCGACATCCATCAAACGGATCTGCAGCACCGCTGCTAGCGCCACCATGGTGCCCACCAGCATCACGTTGATGGCACCTGCCAGCGCATAGTGTGCAGCAAACACGAAGGCGCTGAGCACCAGAAATGACCAGATCAGCAAAATGCGGATGGTCTTTTCAATGCCGCGATCGGCCAGACGACCACCGGCGATGTTGCCGATGATCATGCCCAAACCAAACAGCGCCAGCACCGCCGGAATCCAGCTTACCGGCATCTGCGCCAGTTCGGTCATGGTCGGTTTCACGTAGCTAAACACCGAGAACAAACCGCCGCTGCCTACCGCGCCAATCGCCAGCGTCAGCAATACCTGTTTGCGCGTCAGCGCCGACAATTCGCGCAGCGGGCTGGCATTTTTGTCGCCCGCCACGTTTGGCACCCACAACCAAATCAGCAGTAAGGTCACCAACGCCAGACCGCCGACAATGGCGAAGGCATCGCGCCAGCCAAACCATTGGCCGATCGCCGTCACGGCGGGCACGCCGAGTAAGTTGGCGATGGTCAGGCCAAACAGCACCATCGATACCGCTTGCGCGCGTTTGCGCCGTTCCACCAAACCGGCTGCGACCAACGCCGCCACGCCAAAGAAAGTGCCGTGCGGGAAACCGGCGAGGAAACGCGCCAGCAGCATTGAGTAGTAACCCGGCGCAATGGCGCTCAGCAGGTTACCGGCGGCAAACAGGCCCATCAGCGTCATCAGGAAATTACGGCGTGAGGCGCGTGCGCCCAGCACTGCCAGCAGCGGCGCACCAATCACCACGCCAAGCGCATAGATACTGATGAGATGCCCGGCTGAGGGGATCGATACGTTGAGGCCTTTGGCTGCATCGGGCAGCAGGCCCATGATGACGAATTCGCCGGTACCAATGGCAAAGCCGCCGGTGCCGAGCGCGAACAAGGCTTTTAGCACGCTCTGACGCGGCAGCGATGCCTCATCCGGCAGCTGAGTAAGTTGGGGTTGTACTGATGACATGAGTTTTCCGAACCGCAAGTGAAGAACTCAGTCAGGATCGTGATTGCCTGAAACAATCATCGTCAGGACTGAGAAGAGTGAGCGGCATATGATAGCGCAAATATGGGTGAAGGGTTGGCGTTACGGTGCGGCAGCGCTTTGGCAGAGGTCGCCATGAATGGCGACCCTACAAGGATTGGTGCGTTTATGCGCGCCTGGTTAAATCACGCGCCAACAGGGCCGCGCCCATCATGCCGCCGTGATGCGCGAACTCGCCTGGCACCACTAAGCGATGCGCGGTGCGGCGCAGCACGTAGCCCTGCACCACCTCATCTAATGCCGCGATCAACGGAGCCACCGATGCCAATCCGCCGCCAACCGCCACGACTGACGCGCCGGTGATGTTGATGCTGTAAGCCAGCGGCTGCCCGACAATTTGCAGCCATGCCTGAATGGTTTGCTGCGCCTGCGCCTCCTGCCGCTGCCAGCGTTCAATGATTTCTACGCTGCTTGCCGTGCGGTCATGCAGCGTTTGATGCAGATTTTCCAGCCCACGTGCGCCACCGTAGCTGTCGAGACAGCCTTTTTGGCCGCACGGACAAGCCTTGCGCGGCAATCGACGCGTGACGCCATCGATCTTCACTTCGGTTAGCGTGATCGGCCCATGTCCCCATTCGCCGGTCAAACCGTTCTGCCCGGTGATGATGCGGCCATCCGCCACCAATCCGCCACCAACGCCCGAACCGAGAATCGCGCCAAATACCACTTTGTGTCCTTTGCCCGCGCCCGCCAGCGCTTCCGCCAGCGTGAAACAGTCGGCATCGTTATGCACAATCACCTCGCGTTGCAGCAGCGCGCCCAGCTCGTTCGCCAAACTGCGCTGATGAAACGCGGGAATATTGCTGGCAAACATCTCGCCGGAATCGGGTGCCACAATGCCGGCGGTAGAGATCGCCACCGGACTGCTGGTAGTAAAATGCAGGTGATGTTGGGCAATCATACGGCTCACCAGCGCGGTGAACTCGTCCCAGCTTGCCGCCGGGATTTTTTGCTGATCGAGAAGAGTTAATTCACCCTGCGCATTCATCACGCCTAACTTAATAAAAGAGCCGCCCAGATCGAGGCAAATCACCGCAGATTGTTTACTCATAAACGTTTATCCATCACATCGCGCAAACCGTCGCCCAGCACATTGAAGCCCAGCACGGTAATCAAAATCGCCAATCCGGGGAAGAGTGACACATAAATATTCAGGCCGAGGAAGTTGCGCCCATCGCTCATCATGGTGCCCCACTCCGGCATCGGTGGCTGCACGCCTAAACCGAGGAATGACAGGCTGGCGGCAGACAACACCACCGCGCCCGCCGTCAGCGTCGATTGCACAATCAGCGGACCAATTGAATTACGCAGAATGTAGTGGGTAATGATGCGCGGATAGCGCACGCCGAGCATGTGCGCCGCTTCGATGTACTCCATGTTCTTCAGGCCCAGCGTCAGGTTACGGCTCAAACGCGCATAGACAGGAATCGAGAACAACGAGATGGCGATCAGCATATTGGTCAGTCCTTCGCCGAGCACGCTAACAATCAAAATCGCCAGCACGATGCCGGGAAAGGCGAAGATGATATCCATCACCCACATGATCAGCGCATCAATTTTGCGTCCGGCTAAGCCAGAAATGATGCCAAGCGGAATGCCGATAACCATTGAAATTGCTACGCTCAAGCTCACTTCAAACAACGTAATGCGCGCGCCGAAAATCACCCGCGAGAAAATGTCGCGGCCATAATCGTCGGTGCCAAACCAGTGTGCGGCCGACGGCGCTTGCAAGGTATTAAGCAAATCCTGCTCCACCGGATCCCAATGCGTAATCAGCGGAGCCAGTGCGGCGGCGAGCACCACCAGCAGCACCAGCGCACCGCCGATGGCAATGGAGGGATTGGCTATCAGGATGCTGAGCAGGTGACGGCTGCGCGAACGCGGCGGCAGCACAGAAGTTTCAATGCTGTTCATCAGTCGAACCTTATTTTTGGATTGAGCAGGCCAATCAGGATTTCGCCGACCAGATTCATCAGCACCACGCCGGTAACCGCCACCAACGTCACGCCCTGAATCACCGGATAATCGCGGTAGCGCACCGAATCCACCAACAAGCGGCCAATGCCAGGCCAGTTGAACACCGATTCGGTCACCACCGCGCCGCCAATCAGGCTGCCGAAGTTGAGCGCCACGATGGTCACAATCGGGATCAGCGCATTACGCAGCGCGTGCTTCCAGTTAATGCTGGCAGAGGATAATCCCTTGGCTTTGGCGGTGCGGATGTAATCCTGGCTCAGCACATCCAGCATGCTGGAACGCGTCATGCGCGCAATCATCGCCATCGGCAAAATCGCCAGCGTGACAGTAGGCATGATGTAGTTTTTCCACGAATCAGCACCTAACAGCGGTAACCAGCCCAGCTCAACGGCGAAGTAATTCATCGCCAGCAGCGCCAGCCAGAAGTTGGCAATCGACGCACCGGCAATGGTCAGCACCATCACAATTTGATCGGGAATGCGCTGGCGATAGATGGCGCCGGTCATGCCTGCCGGCACACCAATCGCA
The DNA here is from genome assembly GCF_026130245.1 of Pantoea sp. JK. Classification (NCBI taxonomy): domain Bacteria; kingdom Pseudomonadati; phylum Pseudomonadota; class Gammaproteobacteria; order Enterobacterales; family Erwiniaceae; genus Pantoea; species Pantoea sp. JK. Next base: position 214,774 of record NZ_JAINFN010000009.1, on the reverse strand, counting down.
ATCGCCAACAGATACGCCAGTGCAGCCAGCGATAAGGTGTACGGCAACCGCTCGCTGATCTCGGTCATCACCGGACGCTGCGACTGCAACGACAAGCCAAGGTTGCCGTGCAGCGCTTCCGCCGCGAATTTGACATATTGCAGCGGCAGCGGCAGATCCAGCCCCAGCCGCACGCGCATATGGTCCACCGCTTCCTGCGGCGCTTCTGGTCCCGCCATCAGCCGCGCCGGATCGCCCGGCAGCGCGCGGATGGCGATAAACACGATAATCGACACGCCGAAAATGATTAACGGCAGCGAAAGCACCTTTTTTGCGACGTACGCTTTCATATCACATCAACCATTGGGTTATTGCTTCACCGCGTCGCGTACGACGATTTGTCCGCCGGGCTGCATCACTACGCCGCTGATATTTTTACGTGCGGCATAGAGATCATCCTGATAGAACAACAGCACCTGCGGCGCTAATCCGCTGATCTGTTTTTGCGCCTGGAAGTAGAGATCTTTGCGTTTAGCATCGTCGAGCGTCGATGCAGCGGTGTCGATCAGATCATCGGTTTGCTTGTCGCTAAAGAAGCCGAGATTGGCCCCGCCCGGCGCAAAGCTACTGGTGTGATAGAGCGGACGCAGCTGCAGATCCGAACCATACAAACCAGAAGACCAGGACGCCAGCACCGCATCGGTGCTCTGCGCAGCTTTCTCTTTGCCATCGGCAAACGCCGCTTTGGTCCACACGCCGCTCTCCATCTGGCGCACGTTGAGTTTCACGCCGATTTTGCTCCACATGCCCTGCAGCACTTGTGCGGTACGCGCATCTGGAGCCTGCACCGCGATCGACATTGGGAAACCGTCGGCGTAGCCCGCCGCTTTCAGCAGATCTTTGGCTTTTTGCAGATCATACGGATAGTCATGCAGCGCTTTGTCGTAGTTCGGATCGACCGGTGCCAGCGCGGAGTTCGCCGGTTGTGCATAACCAAACATGATGGCTTTCACCAGCGCCTGCTGGTCGGTGGCGAGATTCAGCGCCTGACGTACGCGCACATCACTCAGCGCTTTGCTTTGGGTGTTGAGATCGACCCAGAACACCGCCGCACCCGGCGACTGTTTGAGATTAACGTTAGCGTTGTTTTTCAACATGCCAGCAAACTGCGGCGGCACCGGGTTAATAATATCGACCTGCCCCGATTGCAGCGCCATATTCATCACTGAAGGCTCGCTGCTCCACGTCCATTTAATTTCATCCGGACCGGAAGATTTCCCCCAATAGTCGGGATTCTTTTGTTCAAGCACATATTCGCCGGATTTGTACTGTACCAGTTTATAAGGACCGGTGCCGTCGGCTTTATTGTTAATACTGCCCGCTTTATCCGCCGTTGGACTCACCATTAATCCCGGACCGGAGGCTAAAACAATTAAAAAGGCCGGGTTAATTTTTTTTAGCTGAAACGTGACAGTGAGATCGTCTTTTTTCTTCACGTCCTGAATGAAGGTACGAATTTTCCCGCTACCGGCTAAACCGCGCTGCGAATTTAAATGACGCTGGAAGTTTTCTACCACCGCATCGGCATTAAATGGCGTGCCGTCGTGGAATTTCACATTGGGCCGCAGGGTGAAGGTCCAGTTAAGTCCGCTGTCATCGGATGTCCAGGATAAAGCCAGCGCCGGAATGATTTTTCCGTCATCACCGAGACGCGTCAGGCCTTCGTACATCGGGTCCAGCACCGTGCCGGTAAAGGTCGCGGTTTGGTTGCCGGGGTCCATGCTGCGCGGTGGTTCGTTTTGCATGATCACCAGTTGGCTGGCAAATACGGAGGCGCTTGCCATCGACGCAATTAAACAACCGGCCAGCGTCAGTACCTTGAAATGCTTGTGTTTGCTTTCCATGAAGACCCTCAATGAATCATTGAAACGATCGGTGAAATATCCACGCTATATAAGCCACACTCGCTAAACAAAAGCCAATAGGTTGGTTCATATAATTTACTTATAATCAGATCTGCATTCAGAAATTTAACTAAATATCGTTGTATTTGTTTTCTGTCCTTATTATTGTCAGCGCATAGTGCTAACGCCGTGAGAACCTCAATGCTCAATGCCCACCAGCAACAAATTCTGCGCTTACTTATTGCGTCGCATGGCATGAGCCGCACCGCGCTTGCGGAAAAAATGAAATTAAGCAAAGCCGCAATTAGCCCGCTGGTGAAAGAGATGCTGCAGGCTGGATTGCTGGAAGAGAGCGTTCCGGAATCCAGCGGTCAGGGTCGTCCATCGGTGTTATTAAAAATGCGTGCCGATAGCGCCTATTTTCTTGGTGCCTCGCTGCTTGGCGAGCGCGTGGTGTTAGTGCTGATTGATATGCACGGCCGCACGCTGGCCGCCACGCAAATGCCGTTGAATCTCGATCCGCCGCAGCTGGCAAAAATGATTGCGGCGGCGATTCCCGATCTGATTGCGCAGAAATCGATTTCGCAAGATCAGCTGATCGGGTTGGGCGTGACGCTGTCCGGATTTGTCGATGAACATCAGGCCATTTGCGTGCAGTCGGCGCTGCTGGGCTGGAAAAACGTGCCGCTGGCGGAACTGTTGAAACAGCAAACCGGGCTGGAAGTGTCGTTAGAAAACGATGCCAAGGCGTTAGCGGTGAGCGAGAAGATTTTCGGCGTGGCGAAAAAGGCGCGCAACTTCACCCTGATTTCACACGGTGACGGCATTGGATCGGCGCACTTCTTTCAGGGCCAGCTGCACCGTGGCGCACACGGCGCTGCCGGTGAAATCGCCCACTGCACCATCGAACCTGGCGGACGTCCGTGCCGCTGCGGCAAACGCGGCTGCCTCGATACGCTGGCCTCGTTAACCGCCATCCGCGAAAGCGTGCGTGACAAAGCGCTGGAGAGTGAATCGATTGCCGAGCTGGAAGCGCTGGCGGTAAAAGGCAACAGCGCGGCGATTGCCATCTTGCATCAGGCCGGTCATGCGCTGGGCTTGTCGATCGCCAATATCATCCAGATGAACGACCCCGAATTAATTGTCATTGCACATCAGCCCGATTCGTTTGATGGCTTGCTGAAAACCGTGGTGATGCAGGCAATCGACAGCCATGTGCTGCCGTCGATCATCGGCAAAACGCCGATCGCCAGCATGGCAATCAACGAAGAGAGCTGGGCCAGAGCCGCAGCCAGTGTGGCGGCGTATCGTTTTATCATTCACTTACCCGACTAGCGGAGGCTGCTATGCGCATTGCTTTTGGTGGAATTCATACTGAGTGCAGTACTTATAATCCGGTGCTGAATTATGCCGACGACTTCCGCATCGTGCGCGGGGATGAACTCACCACCAACCCTTACTTCGCCTTTCTGCAGGATTATGATGCCGCGTTTCTGCCGACCTTCCACGCGCGCGCCATCGCCGGGGGTCCGGTAGCGCGCATCACCTACGACGATTTTAAGCAGGAATTCCTGACGCGCCTCGCAGCACATTTGCCGGTGGATGGCGTCTATCTCGCCATGCACGGCGCGGTCTATGTTGAAGGCATGGAAGATGCCGAAGGCGACTGGATCAGCGCCACGCGCGAGTTGGTTGGCGCGGGTTGCCCGATCACCGTCAGCTACGATCTGCACGGCAATGTCACGCAGCGCATCATTGATGCCATCGATATGTTCTCGACTTACCGCACCGCGCCACACATTGATGTCGAAGAAACCATGCGCCGCTCGGTATCGATGCTGGTCAAAAGCCTGCAAACCGGCATCAAACCCGGCGTGGTGTGGGCATCGATTCCGGTGGTATTACCTGGCGAGCGCACCAGTACCGAAGATGAACCGGCTAAAAGTTTGTACGCCCGTTTGCCCGCGATAAACCAGCTGGAGCATATCTGGGATGCCTCGCTGATGGTCGGCTACGTCTGGGCCGATGAACCGCGCGCCACCGCCGCTGCGATCATGACCGGCACCGATGCCGATGTGCTGGCGGAACAGGCGGCAAAACTGGCGCTGGCTTACTGGCAGGCGCGCGATGAATTCAGCTTTGGCTGCGTCACAGGCAGCATTGAAGAGTGCGTCAGCATGGCTATCGCCAGCGAAACCGCGCCGGTGATTCTGGCCGATTCCGGTGATAATCCTACCGGCGGCGGCGTTGGCGATCGCGCGGATGTGTTGGTGGAGCTAATTCGCCGGGATGCACAGGGCGTTATCGTCGCCGGTATTACCGATAAACCCGCCACCGATGCAGCATTTGCTGCCGGCGTTGGCGCAATCTTAACACTGACCGTTGGCGCGTCGCTCGATCCGGCCGGTGGCAAAGTGCAGGCCGAATTTGTGGTGAAGCATCTTAGCGATGATCCGCGTTCGCTGGCGAAACAGGCGCTGCTGCAAACCGGCGGCATTACGTTGGTGGTCGCCGATCGTCGCCGTCCATATCACAACCTGGCGGATTTCGCCCTGCTCGGCCTCGATCCTGCCACCGCTAAAATTGTGGTGGTGAAGTCGGGTTATCTGTCGCCGGAACTGGCTCCGCTGGCGAATCCAAACCTGATGGCGCTGTCGGAAGGCGTGGTCGATCAATATGTGGAACGCCTAACCCGCAAACGCAAATTGCAGCCCGCCTATCCGTTTGATACGGATTTCAGCTTCCTGCCGGTGAGCAGTTTGTCTGCACGCTTTGTGAAAGCAAAATGAATATGTCAGCCTCAGCAGTCGCACCGGTGCTGCGCATCGAAAATCTGACCGTCGCCTTCCGCGTCGACGATCAATGGCGCGAAGTGGTGAAAAACCTGTCCTTAACCGTTAACGCCGGTGAAACGCTGGCGATTGTGGGTGAATCCGGTTCGGGGAAAAGCGTTACCTCAATGGCGATCATGCGCTTACTCAACATGCGCCACGCGCGCGTCAGCGGCAAAGTGTTGCTGAACGGCGTTGATCTGCTGACGCTGAGCGAATCCGCCATGCGTGATATTCGCGGCAATGCGGTGGCGATGATTTTTCAGGAACCGATGACTAGCCTGAATCCGTCGTTCACCATCGGCAATCAAATTGTTGAGGCGCTGATCAATCACCGCAAAATCAGCAAACGCGCCGCGCGTGAAGAGACCATTCGACTGCTGGAGAAAGTGCGCATTCCCAATGCGGCGAAACGCTTTAATGATTATCCGCACCATTTTTCCGGCGGCATGCGCCAGCGCGTGATGATAGCGATGGCGCTGGCGCTGCGTCCCAAACTGCTGATTGCCGATGAACCGACCACCGCACTGGACGTCACCATTCAGGGGCAAATTCTTGACCTGATTAAGACCTTGCAGGAAGAGGAAGGCACGGCAGTGCTGTTTATTACCCACGATATGGGCGTGGTAGCGGAAGTGTCAGATCGCACGCTGGTGATGTATCAAGGTGATGTGATGGAAACCGGCACCACTGCCGCGATCTTCTCCGCGCCCGCCGCCGATTACACCCGCACGCTGATTGCCACCGTGCCGCAGCTTGGCGCAATGCGCGGCATTGCTGGGCCGCGTAAGTTTTCCTTTGATGAGCACGACGCGCCTGATGCTAGCCTCGTATCCATATCGCAGCAGCCGCTGCTGTCGGTGAAAAATCTCAGCACCCGCTTCAGCATCCACGAAGGCGTGTTCAGCCGTAAAACCGGCGCGGTACATGCGGTGGAAAACATCTCATTTGATTTGATGCCGGGCGAAACCTTGTCGCTGGTCGGTGAATCCGGCTGCGGAAAATCCACCACCGGACGTTCGCTGACGCGCCTGGTTACGCCCGACGCGGGCGAAGTGGCTTTTGATGGTTACGACGTGCTGAATCTTTCTGCTCACGAGCTGCGCACCTTGCGCCGCGCCATGCAGATGATTTTTCAGGATCCGTTTGCCAGCCTTAATCCGCGCATGTCGGTGCTGGAAGCGCTCACCGAACCTTTTCTTCAACACCGTTTAGGCAGCAAAGCCGAGGCGCGTGCGAAAGCCGCTTCACTGATGGAGCGCGTCGGATTATCCGCCAGCATGATGAAACGCTATCCGCATGAGTTTTCCGGCGGACAGCGCCAGCGTATCTGCATCGCCCGTGCGTTGATGCTCGATCCGAAAATGATCATCGCCGATGAATCGGTGTCGGCGCTGGATGTCACGGTAAAAGCGCAAATCATCAATCTGCTGCTCGACCTGCAGCAGAGCCTCGGCTTGTCATATCTGTTTATTTCACACGATATGGCGGTGGTCGAGCGCATCAGCCATCGCGTGGCGGTGATGCTGCTCGGTGAGATCGTCGAGATCGGCCCGCGCGCGGCAATTTTTGAAAATCCGCAGCATGATTACACGCGCAAACTGTTGTCGTCGGTGCCGGTGCCCGATCCGGCGCGCCGCCATGTGAAGCGCCAGATTGACATCAGCGAACTGAAAAGCCCGGTGCGTGCGTTGGGATTTGTGCCTGAAGCGCGGCGTTATCGCGAAGTGAGTGACGGGCATTGGGTGATGGAGTGATCTGGCAATGCCCGTAAGAAGGTCGCCATGAATGGCGTAATGCTCGTCAGTTAAGAAAGCATGTTGCTTTAAACTGGTGCGGGCTCTGGCACATCTGCTGCGTCACGGGCCGTCCTCGCGCCGCTATCACGGTGCCTTCGGCTTTCACGTCGTGCCAACGGACCGTTCGCGGATCGGCCGTCCTGGACGGCCCCGAACTGCCTCACGCATCCATGCATGAGGCTCCTGGCCCAACGTAAAAGCCTCAGCGCTGCGAATGGCCCTCTTGCCGCAGCAGAGGCGCCAGCGCCTCTCAAAATTGAGCCTTTTTCAACATCACGTACGGAAGCTAAGAAGCAGGACGGGGCCGCTTTTGGGCAGGCAATCCGCAGCGCTGAACGAAGCGAGGAAGCCAGGAGAGCCCGCAGGACGCGGGCGAAAGGCGGAGCCGGGACATGGAGGTCCCGTCTCCGCCGGTCCGTCAGGCAGACGAGCAAAGTGAAGGTACCGCGATAGCGGCGCGAGGACCGCAGGACCAAAAGTGGCCCCGGCCTGCTCACTCATCGTTGGCTTAACTGACATGCATTACACCATGAATGGCGCCCCTAAGGCGCTTACAACTCAAACATCTTTCCGCCGCTGAAACTCCAGTCTCCGAGCTGGGTTTGCTGAATAATGATCATCAAATCATGGGGATCAAGATTAAGCCGCTGCTGCAGCCGTTCACTCAACATCCTATAGGTTGCCCGCTTCTGTTCCGCACTGCGCGGTTTTCCTGCCACGATGTTCAGCAACACATAGCGCTCGCTACGACCGCCGCTGAGATAGTGGCGATCATAAATAAAACGCGGCGCCGCCAGCGATTCAATTACCTGGAAACGATCGTCGGGCGGTACGTTGAACTCGGCGACCAGCACCTCATGCAACGTGTCCGATAAGATTTGCAGATCGGCATCGCTCCAACCGTCGCGCACGGTGATTCGGGTCAATGGCATCAGTTGTTCTCCTGTTGCAGCAAAGCCAGTGCGGTGACCGCAACGGGCCATCCGGCGTAGAACGCCTGATGAGTAAATAACTCCACCAGCTCTTCACGACTCAGTCCATTCTGCTGCGCAAATTCAAGATGCCACGGCAGTTGCTGCTCGCGGCCCAAAGCGCTGAGCGTGGCGAGCGTGATCAAACTGCGCTCACGCGGTGACAGCACCGGCCGCTGCCAGATATCACCAAACAACACCTGCTGGGTTAACTCGGCTAACTTCGGTGCGACCTGCTGTAACGAATCGCGATCCAGTGGCTTACTCATGATTTTCTCCGGCATTAAATAGGCAGCGATTGTGGCGCGCTGCTACAATCCTGAAAATCATATTATTCAGGACTCATAGTCCCGCTTTGAAGGATGGTTATGGAGAAGATTCCGGTCTCGCTTGATAGCGATGCGCTGCGCAGTTTTGTGTTGGGAATCGAGTGCGGCAGCTTCGCGCTGGCGGCGCAGCAGCTGTTCCGCTCGACGTCAGCGGTTAGCGCCCAGTTAAAAAAGCTGGAACAGCAATGCGGTATGGCGCTGGTGACCAAACGCGGTCGTCATCTGGCGCCCACGCCCGGCGGCGAAATCTTGCTGAGCTATGCGCGCCGTCTGCTCAGCCTGAATGATGAAGCCTGGCGCGCGGTGCGCGGCGAGTTGTTGCAGGGTGATGTGCGTATTGGCATGCAGGAAGATTTCGGTGAGTCGCTGATGCCTGGCATTCTTGGCCCGTTTAGCCGCCAGCATCCGAGTGTGCGTATCAGCGCGCGCGTCGATCGCAACCAACCGCTGTTGCAGGCGATGGCCGAGCAAAGTCTCGATATGGCGCTACTTTGGCAAGGTGATAATTTACCCGCGCAAAGTGAGTTGCTGGGCCAGACGCCGCTGGCGTGGATCGGTGCGCAAGAGTTCGATATTCGCTGCTTGCTCGCGCGTGGTGAAGCTATACCGCTGGTGATGTTTGAAGCGCCATGCTTGATGCGTACACGTGCGCTGAACGTGCTGGAACAGGCTGGGCTCGACTGGCGCGTGGTGTTTACCAGCCACAGTTTGAGCGGCATCTGGGCAGCGGTGCGGGCTGGATTAGGGATCACCTTGCGCAGCCAGATCGGTTTACCTGCTGGATTGCATGCCCTGAACGCTCAACTGCCCGCCGTGGGAAGTATGGGTATCGCACTGTGGCAACATAATGCTAACGATGCCGCCCAGCAAATGCTGGCGCAGCTTACGCGACATGGGGTGGCGGGATATCTTCCGCTTATCAAACCGACATTAACGTGAAACTGGAATAAAGCGGAGAGGTGCGGCCCATTCCTGCTAGTTTCCGCCCGGCACGCCTCAGTTAAATCAAACCTTCCGCTGCTATTTTACAGGTAAAATGTTTCCCGCATTATTCTTTCATACACAACAGACAAAATACCGCTCGGCTATTAGGATGGTGAGTGTGGAAATATTGCCAGGCGTGTTCCGGTGAATAAAAAGATCCCATAAAAACACGATTATCGTAGGCCGGCGCCATACGACAGCTTTCACGGTGCAAGTCGCAGCAACCCTCGCTATCTTCCTGAGCAAAGACGTAAAAATCCGTTGTAGGTAATTTCATCCGCGACACCTCGTGGGCAGAGATAAATATTAATGAATAAAATCTTTAAAATCGCCCGTTGCGGATACTATTTTTTAACTTTTTAGCAACCAGCTCACAGTGAGCTGAAATTAATTATAGCCTGCGAGAAACCTGCTGTCTTTAATAAAATAAAAAGAGATTATTTAACCAGAGCGCAATAAAATTGAAATTTAAATAATTATATTTAATTCCCCCTTTGTCGTTACGCTTAACAGGGCCAACATTTACTGTTAATGGCGGTGATTATTTATGAATATCCACTAAGATTTATCTTAAAAAAAAGATCTCCATTTTCGATCATTTAAACTTAAGTAAACTTAAATTTAAACACCGGAGATAATACTATGTTCAGTTACACTATCCGTGTCGAATTAAAAGACCCCACCGCTGGCACGCAAATAGAACTGCTGTATGCGATGCTTGAGAATGGTTTTGCGCGCAGTTTAGTCTGTGAGAAAGGTTATGCGTATGTGTTACCCACCAATGAATACGTTTATGTAGGTAGCGAGAATATAAGGAGTTTAACTGACAGAATTGTCACTTTGGTGAGTGAATTTAGCGAAAATCCTTCGGTGATGATTACCCAATCAGCCGCGAGGTGCTGGTCAGGGCTGCGTGGCGTAAACCTCGCATGAAAGATAAGATAAACGCCCTCTCATGGCAAAGACGGCGTTTATCAAACGATTTAAACAAACTTAAAATTTAATTAATTAGCCCGGATAAATACCGCGATCTTTACGTGCCAGCAGAATGCGCTCGCAGGCAACAATATAAGCAGCAGTACGCAATGAGCAGCGCTTTTCAGCGGCCTTATCCCAAACGTGCACCATCGCTTCCGTCATGATGCGATCCATACGCTGGTTAATCTCATCTTCACTCCAAAAGAAGCTCGCCATATCCTGAACCCATTCGAAGTAACTTACCGTTACCCCGCCTGCGTTGCAGATTACGTCTGGCACCACCTGTACACCGCGACTCGCCAGCATGTCATCCGCATCCGGATACGTTGGACCGTTAGCCCCTTCCAGCACCAGTTTGGCACTGATGATTTCGGCGCGCTCGCGGGTAATTTGCCCTTCCAGCGCAGCCGGGATCAGGATATCCATGGCGGTGGTCCAGAACTGCTCTCTGTCGATCTCACGCGCACCTGGGAAACCGGCAATCTGTTTATGTTCGATTTGCCACGCAGTCAGCGCGGCTAAATCGATGCCGCCTTCGTTGAGTAAGGTTGCGGTGTGATCCTGAATCACGACCACGCGCGCACCGGCTTCGGCGAACAGCCGCGCTGCTTCGCTACCTACATTACCAAAGCCTTGCAACGCCACGCGTGCGCCTTCAATGGTAATGTTGGAGCGTTTTGCCACTTCACGACCGGTTATAAATACGCCACGGCCCGTGGCTTTCTCACGGCCTAACGAGCCGCCAAGATGAATCGGTTTACCGGTGACAACGCCGGTAATGGTGGTGCCGTGGTTCATCGAGTAGGTATCCATCATCCAGGCCATGACTTTGCCATTGGTGCCGACGTCGGGTGCGGGAATATCTTTCTGCGGACCAATAATCAAGCCGATTTCACTGGTGTAGCGGCGGGTTAAGCGCTCCAGTTCACCTTCAGACAGCGAGTGCGGATCGACGCGAATACCGCCTTTTGCGCCGCCATAAGGCAGGTTAACCGCCGCACATTTGATGGTCATCCAGGCTGACAGCGCCATCACTTCATTCAGGTCAACTGCAGGATGGTAACGTACGCCCCCTTTGCCCGGTCCGCGCGAGAGATTGTGCTGTACGCGATAGCCCTCAAAGTGGCGAATCGAGCCGTCATCCATCTGCACCGGGATGTCGACAATCAGCGTTCTTTTGGGATGACGCAGGGTTTCGATCCAGCGAGACAATTCACCAAGATGAGGCGCAACGCGGTCAATTTGGCTCAGGTAGGTAGTCCAGGGAGATGTACTGCTTTCAGAAGCGTAAGATAACTTTTCCATGAGAAGCCTGTAGGTTCAGAGTTATTTATATTGAAAAGACGTGGAAAGGTGATGCATTGCACTAGACGGAAAGTAATTTAACACCTTTTAAGAAAAGCGGGTTGCGTTGAATAAGGAGGATTTAACTTTTTAGATACAAAAATTCGTGAAAGAGTGAATAACTAAGCATTAAAAAAGCCCCTCATATGACGCATATTTATGCGAATACTATTCACTAAATTGCATAAAATTGGATTTTATTCCTATTTTTCAGTTCTTTGATGGCTATCAAAAAGTGAATAAACTGTTATTTTTCCGCATTGACTTTGTTAACTCACGCCACCACGATGAGTAAAACCTAGCCGGAAACCTCCATCATGAATTAGCGTTTTATTAATTTCGTTATTCTTTCATCTATTTAAGCATGTCTCTTTAAGGTTCAACTCCTTATTTGCCATTGATGCTTGCGGGCATGCATCGTCATGCGTCTTTTTGCCAGACTGAAGGAATCAGTGTGTCTAACAAACCTACACAAGAGCAGATTCAGCCTGCTCGGACTCACGACGCCTCGCAAAAACTGCAGCGAGGACTGAGCGAACGTCATATTCAGATGATCGCGCTGGGTGGATCGATCGGTACCGGGCTGTTTATGGGCGCGGGACGTAATATTGCGGTGGCCGGAACCTCGATATTAATCATCTATATTCTGGTCGGCTTCTTCAGCTATATGGTGATGCGGGCGATGAGCGAAGTGCTGCTTAGCCGGCTCGACTATCGCTCATTTGCCGATTTTGTTGGTGATTATCTTGGGCCGAAAGCCAGCTTCTTTCTGGGATGGTCGTACTGGCTAAGTTGGGTGGTGACCTGTATTGCGGATGTGGTGGTGTGTGGCGCGTATATGCAATATTGGTTCCCGGAAATGTCAGCGTGGATACCCGCGTTGTTCACCCTCGGCATTCTGTGTCTGTTTAACATGTTGTCGGTGAAGGCTTTTGGTGAAGCTGAATTCTGGTTTGCACTGATCAAAGTGATTACCATCATCGCGCTGATTATCACCGGCGGATGGATGGTATTTAGCGGCTGGACCTCGCCGGATGGCGTTAAAGCTTCAGTGCATAACCTCACCGATCCCGCCGTGTTTATGCCGCATGGCATCACCGGTTTTCTTGCTGGTTTCCAAATCGCGATTTTCTCTTACACCGGCATTGAGCTGCTCGGCACCATGACGGCAGAAACCCGCGATCCCGAGAAAATTCTGCCGCGTGCAATTAACTCTCTGCCGCTGCGGATTGTGATTTTCTACATGCTCTCGATGATGGTGATCATCGCGGTGACGTCATGGCAAGGCGTGTCGCCGGATACCAGCCCATTCGTGACGCTGTTTGCCAAAGCCGGATTGCCCGCGGCGGCGGCGATCATCAACTTCGTGGCGCTCACCTCGGCAATGTCTTCCGCCAACAGCGGCGTCTACTCCAGCACCCGCATGTTATATGGCTTGTCCGTCGAGAAGCATGCGCACTGGCAGTTCCGTATTTTGTCGCGCACCACACGTATTCCGCTGCGCAGCCTGCTGTTCTCCTGCTTCTGCATGCTAAGCGGCACCTTGCTGCTGTTCCTGGTGCCGAATGTGACAACGCTGTTCACCATCGTTTCAACGCTGGCCGCGATTCTGGTGATCTATTGTTGGGGCATGATTCTGGTCTCATATCTTGTATACCGCAGACAACGTCCGGATCTGCATCAGAAATCCAAATTCAAGATGCCCGGCGGCAAAGTGACGGCCTGGGGAACACTGATTTTCTTCCTGTTCTCGGTGGTGATCATGATATTTGATCCCGACACGCTCGCTGCATTAGCTGCTTCACCGGCGTGGTTTATTGCGCTGTGGCTGTGTTGGAAGATGAAGGAGAAGCAGAAAACGGCAGTGAAGGTAGCGGCCTGATCGGGCCGTTACTTCATCAGCACCTGAAACTGCGGATTAAACTCGTCGAAAATCGGCAGCGCGGCGGCACCTAACGCGGCAGTATCGCTGCCGGTCATACCTACTTTAACGCGTGTTCCGGTGAGGTAGCGGCCGCGCACCGATTGATAGAGCGGCGGCAGGCGACGAATGATTTTATCCAGCAGCACCGCCGGCATCATGCCGCCGATGATCACGCTTTCAGCATCGAAGATGCACTCCAGCAGGTTAATCGCCTGACGCAGTGGCGTTAACACGGTATCGATCCATTTATCAAACAGCGCCGGATCGACTTCCAGCAAATCTTCCGGCAAGGCGGTCATCGGATCGAGCCCGCAAAACTCGTACGCCGCCTGCAATGAAACATAGCGTTCTAAGCATCCATGATTGCCGCAGTAACATTCGCGTCCGCCGGGCTCCACCACCACATGACCCACTTCACCGGCGTTATGCGCATGCCCGCTATACACATGGCCATCCATGATAATGCCCGCGCCCAAACCGGTGCCGATGTAGAGATAGACAAACGAGTTGAGCTGTCGCGCCACGCCATGAAAACGTTCGCCAATTGCCGCCACCGTGGCATCGTTTTCCAGCGTTACTGGCACGCCGCTCATCGCAGCAAGTTTGGCTTCGATATTCACCTGTTCCCAGCCGTGCAGCGTGGTTGGCCCCATCGACGAGATGCCCTCAACACCGAATGGGCCAGGCATCACCACACCAATGCCCAGCACTTTCTGCCAGCGATCGCCCAGCTGCGTTTTGATCTCGCTGAGCACCTCGGCGATGCGCGCTAACGTGGCATCCGGTTGCGGCTTTTGTACCAGAATAAGGCGGCGGAAGTGAATTTCACCGGTAAGATCCACCAGCACAATCAGCAGCGTTTGGTGATCAAGATGGATGCCGATCGAAAAGGCGCTGGCGGGATTAAGCGTCACCGGAATCGCCGGTTGCCCGCGTCCTTGCTTGCGCGGCGCACGGCTGGTGAGCAGTTCGGCCTGCTCCAACTCCGCCACAATATTCGACACGGTTTGCGGCGTCAGCGCGGTGAGACGAGCCAGCTCGGCGCGGGTCAGTTCACCATGCAGGCGAATGGCTTCAATGATCACGCGGCGATTGTGCGCCCGTGCATGTTCAAGATTGGTTCCCGACGTTTTCACCTTGCTCCCTTCCCTTTAATTCCACGCGCTGCGGATAGCCGCATCAATATCTATGATCGGCCACACATTTTACAACCCTTTCGGGAAGGGAAAGAGGATTGGCCTGGCGCATGAATCACTGCGCCAGGCTCGCGCGAGCGCTAAATCAGCTTAATAGCTCACCGGCTTAATCACCTGATAGCCGGGTTGGTTAATATATTTTTCCAACACCTGTTCTGACCAATGTTGTTTGGCGACTGGTTGAATCGTCATCGAAACATACTGACTTTTCACACCCAATTTTTCGGTGATAATTTCAGTCAGCGCCTGAGATAGCGCGTCGAGATCGAGACTCTCTTCTGGACCTTGATGAAAGCTCACATTGAGATGCGGCATCGTTTGGGTTCTCCTTAAAGTCAGTGATTACGACAATAGGTGTAATGCGCCATGGCAATCTCTCCAGCCACGCGTGCCGTATTGATTAGTACCGCTTTGTTGGCTTCTGCTGAACGCCCCGCCGTCATCTCTTCCACGGCTTTCATAATGAATTTCGTTACACCATTACCGTTAATACCCTGCAGCTTCGCCTGGGAGATAGCGTTGTCAATGGCTTGCTGAACCTCCTCGCTGTTGATGGCATCCTCTTCACGGGTTGGGGTAGCAATCACCATTCCGGCGGCCCCTGGCAGCGCCCGGTTGATTTCAATCGCACGCGCAAGTTGCGGTGCTGAATCCAGGCGCACTGGACTTTTAAAGCCGCTGTTACGGCAATAGAACGCCGGAAACTCATCGGTTTGCCAGCTGACAAGCGGTACACAATGGGTTTCGAGATACTCCAACGTGAGACCCACATCAAGGATGTTTTTAACGCCGGCACAGATTACCGTCACTTTTGAACGCGTTAACTGGATGAGATCGGCGGAAATATCCATTGATGTTTCCGCACCACGATGAACACCGCCCAATCCGGCAGAGGAGAAGAAAGGAATGCCCGCTAATTCAGCAATCACCAACGACGACGCTACGCTGGTGGCTCCCATCGCACCGGTCGCCAGAATAAACGGTAACTCGCGACTGGAGACTTTGGCTATATTTTTTTGAGTGGCGAAACGTTCTATTTGTTGGTAATCCATACCCACCAAAATTTTACCGTTATCGATACCAATAGTGGCAGGAATCGCGCCGCTTATCCGCACAGCCGCCTCGACCTTTAATGCCGTTTCAATATTATCGGGATAATTAAGCCCGTGGGTAATCACATTCGATTCCAGCGCAACAACGGGATGTCCTAATTCAAGTGCTTGCTTCACTTCGGGTTGAAATTCGAGTTTAAATTCGCTGTTACGCATGCGCCTGTTCCTTACACGGTTGAGTAGTAAATAAGGTGTGAATCAGTTCATGGATGCCGTGCTGTTTAAGCACCGCATAGTGATCGACTGATAACTCAATAATGGTTGGCGGTTGTCGACTAAATGCTGGCGCATGCTCTAAAAACGAGTAATGGTCGCCTTGTGCTTTTACAATGGTGACAGACGCGTTGAGTTGTCGATTTTGCAACTCCTTGAACTGATAACTAAACGCATAAGTGGTTTCGACAATGTGAATGATGCGCTCAACCATTTCACGCTGTAACAGGGGAAAGCGCTGGCAAATAAAGGCAATGAACTCTGCTTTGGTATTGCAACTACTCAGGCAGCGATCCAGTAACGGCCCCTCAACCTGATGGGCAAACACCGAGAACAGAATGGCCAGAAATACCGGATTATCAAAAGCGGCTTTATGCTCGTATCGTTGTTCTCGCTCCATTTGCGTGATGGGCGCGCCCGGCGCTAATAGAGACAGTGACTCAACAACATCACCTTGCGCTTCGAGTTGCGCTGCGGTTTCAAAAGCCACGCGCGCGCCAAAAGAGTATCCCCAAAGTGTGTAAGGACCGGTTGGCTGTATCGCTTTTATCTGGCGAATATCTTCCAGTGCCATTTGCTGAATGGTTGGCAGTGGTATTTCACCTTCATTTATACCTCTCGCCTGAATGCCATAAAATGCACGCTGATCAGGAATATGCTGCGCCAGTAATTTGAGATTTAACGGATATCCTCCCAAACCTGGCCAGCAGAAAATCGGTTTTTCCGCAAAATCATTCAGTTTGATCAGACGGGAATATTCAACGTCGGATTGAATACAATTTTCTACCGCAGTCGCTAAACCTGCGATATGAGGCGTATGAAATATCACCTGCAGCGGAAGTTTAATATTGAAGGTTTTATTGATGCGATTAACCAGCCCAACCGCAGTTAACGAGTTGCCGCCACCGGTAAAGAAATCGTCCGTGGCAAATACCGCTTCCCATTTCATTACCGCGCACCAAATTTCGGCAATTTTCTTTTCGGTCGCGGATTTAAGCGGCACCCTCTCTTGCCCATCGTCTGTATGCGTTAATTCTGGAAGCGCTTTCAGTGCCTGATGGTCAACTTTGCCATTGGCCGTCTGCGGGAGATTATCCAGGATGATCACTTTATTCGGGATCATATATTTTGGCAGCTGTGCCGCCAGGTCTTCCTTGAGTAGTTCAACTGGACCCTGCATATGAATGCGATCCTCATTCATTCCCCGATGCAGAAACTGCGCCTGGCTGATTGGCCCTCCCACGCAAAAATAGAGGCTCTCCATAGGCAGTTGCTGTTCCGCCAAAATTGCACGCATGCTTATCGCGGCAGGCAAGTCGTTATTACTTTTCGAGCTGTAACCGGATGACATCAGGCCCAACCGTTGTGTATTCGCTTGTAAACGATGCATTTCACGACCCGCAAGGATGTAATGTTCTTCACGATCGCCGCCATTACACACCACACTAATTCCGAACTGCGCACGGTCAAACACCCTTTGATTAATCGCGATGACATCCCTTTTCTGCAACATGCTGGTCGAAAGGAAATGCAATTCACCTGCCTGGTACTGATAAAGTCCGGCATCTAAGTCCGGGAGCGGCTGCTGCATTTGTAAATAGAGTTCAGGTTGCACGCGGCTCGCTGCAACCGGTTGATGATCAACGACGTAGCAACCCAGATAATCGTCATCGTGGCTGCCTTGATACCACTCAGGTAATGCGCCGCGTAATAGTGCGGCTTGATGTACATGAAGCCCCAATTCGGGCAGCAACTCGTCAAAAAGACCGAGCATGTGACCAGTTTCCATCTCCAGTACTTCACGCAGATTATTTTTATAAACCGGCTCAATCGCCTGTCGATTACCGACAAAATGCAGCCGGAAAATGGGATCCGTTGTCGGTTGCAATGAGGCAATAGGTAGCAAGCAGTGATGAACAGGATGGTAGTAATAGATCGCGGGGGGTAATCCGGCACAACCCTTTAATTCCAGGTAGAGTTGTGTGGCGTAGAGTGCGCCCGGCGATGCATAGGCGTATTTGGGTAATAACCGCTCATCACTGACAAATTGCCCAAAATTGCGTAACAGCTTGCCCAGTTTATCCAGCGTGAGCGTCGCGAGATTTTCATCTGTGCAGCTCTCTATGGGCTGACGTTGTAAAAGATCGATTAAATCCTGTCGCGTCAGCGACGGTTCGCCGTCAAAAAAACGATAGGTTTTACGACCAAACGCCGTCGTGCGCTGTTGATGGTCTGAAGCGATATAAGGCAGCGTGATGCTACTGGATAATTGGGCCGTTGATATCATTCGGCAACCCGCATTGGACAACTGCGCTTTCACCTGCAACTTACTCGATTTAGAGAGATGGTGACGATCGTGATTGCCTTGATCCATCAGCGCCGCCTGGCGTTTGTCCAGCTCAACACAGGCGACCAACGTCTGATAACCCGAGCGCGGATCTTGTTGAACCACAACCGCCGCTGTTTTTACCCAGTGATGATTTTCAATTGCCAGGCGAATCTCATCCAGTTCTACCCGATAACCGCGTAGCTTGATCTGATTATCCACGCGCGCCACAAAGTGGGTATTACCATTCGGATCCTGACGAACTAAATCGCCAGTTTTGTATAAGAGATCGTGACCTGCCATTATTTTTCTGGGATTCGGCAGGAATTTTTCATCGGTGAGTTCAGGTCGCTGATAGTAGCCTTTAGCGACCTGCAAACCAGAAATATAGAGTTCACCCGTTTCACCCGGCACGACAGGTTCACCCGCGGGATTAAGCACATGATAAAGCGTATTGGCCGCAGGTTTACCAATGGCGATGGCATCGGGATAAGCAGCGATCAACTCAGGATCCAGCGTAAAACTCGACGCGTTGATGGTGCATTCGGTTGGACCATACAAATTGGTCAATGCAGCGTGCGGTAAACGCTGGAAAAACGCCTGCGCCAGATTGCGAGTCAGAATCTCACCGCCACTAAATACGTGCTTTAACGCACAGCAGTCCTGGAAAAGGGGGTGTTCGACCAGTGCCTGCAACAACGTGGGTACAGATTGCAACACTGTCACCTGCTCGCTAATGAGGGTGTTGATCAATGCATCCGGATCCCGATAGCAATCCTTTGGACCCATAATCACCTGGCTACCAAAGGCCGGTGCCAGAATTTCCCACTGTGCGGCATCAAAACTGGCCGGGGTTTTCTGCAAAATGCGGTCATTGTGGTCAAAACCAAACTGGCTTTTTAGCCAGGCCATCTGGTGAGAAATATTCGCATAGCTCACCATCACGCCTTTTGGTTTACCGGTGCTACCCGATGTATAGATCATATAGGCTAGCCGCTCCCGGTGGTGGCACGGGTGGCGAGGAACAGTGGCTGCGGCACTGGCCTGAAGGTCATCCAGCGTGATGATAGTAATCTCTTCTGTCACCATCGTAGCGAGTTGCGCCTTAAGATGCGGCTGGGTAAGTACCATCTTGATGCCCGAATCCTCGATCATATAGCGCAGACGATCGGCAGGATAATCCGGTGCCAGCGGCAGGTAGGCGCGCTCAGCCGCGAGAATGCTCCATGCGCCGCAAATCATCTCAACCGAAGGTTCACAATAAAGTCCGATGTACTGCAATTCGGTATCAATCAACGCGTTGAGTTTCTTTCCATTGCTCCAAATCTGCTGAAAAAAATGACGATAACTCAATGAGTTTTGCGCATCTTTGACCGCAATTTGCTCAGGGAAATGGCGCGCATGGGTTTCAAGCATGGCGAATAAACTTACTGAGTGACTGCTATGACTACGTTCTGAAAAGGATTCTGAAACAGCAGGCGATATTGGGGCTTTGACCGTCATGATAATGTAATATTCCCAGCAGTTATAGTTCACACAAAAGATACTTTTGCAGTTAGCAAAGTCAAGTATCTTTTTGGAAAGATATTTCTTAAAGAGGAATTATGCCGGGAAAAAGGTCAATGAAGGGATTAACCGGCCTGGAATCAGGCCGGTATCGGAACTACTTTTCGTTAGCTAATAACCAGCTACGTAACAGCGATGCCAATTGTTCTCGCTGCTCTTGACTTAACGGATTCAGAATCTCATCTTCATTGGCGACATGTTCTGATATAGCTTTATCTATCAATGACTTTCCTTTTTTTGTCAGGCTCAAGTTACAGCTCCGGCGATCTTCTTCGCTGTAAATCCTTTCAATTAAATCACGCTGAACCAACTGCTCAACCCTTGTACTCATCGCCCCAGAGGACAACATCAATGTTTGGTAGAGTTCTGTAGGTGTCGTCAGCGAATTGAACCGCCTGAGCGCCGCCAGAATATCAAACTCGATAGCGCTCAGATCGTTGTTTTTAAATGTTTTATCGAGCTTTTTATCAACAATTCTGCTCATGCGGCTGATGCGGCCAAGCACGCCCATGGGTGAACAATCCAAATCGGGGCGTTGTTGCAGCCACTGAACGAGTAATCTGTCTACATGGTCATACTGCATGGTGTTCCTCATAAAAGAAAAAGAGACTTGAAAATGAATTATAGTTGTGTTTATCTTTTTAATGAGTATCTTTTTGAAAAGATACTATCGTGAAAGATATATTCATCTTATCACTCTATTACTGTTTCTCAAGGATCAATAGGACTGACCTATGTCAACACTGCCCAACGTTCACGTGTTACCCGATTCTGCCTGGCTATCCCATTTACATCTCAGGATGCGTAATCGTTCGGCCAACCTGAACACCTTCACACACCATGCAAATCAGGTGATACGTTTGCTGCTGCAAAGCGCCGCACAGCACTTGCCCTACTCTGATGAGACAGTGACCACGCCAATAGGTGATCCTTTTACGGGTAAGGCACTTGTCCGTGATATCTGTGGGGTATCCGTGATTAGAGCGGGTGAAAGCATGGAGAGTGAGTTCCGCGCCATGTTTCCGCATCAACCTATCGGTAAGATCCTTATTCAGCGCGATAAAGAGTCGAAACTTCCGCACTATCTTTATTCACATTTACCTGCAGGTATTGCTGGCATGAGCGTCATGCTTTTCGAGCCGATGCTGGCTACCGGCGGTTCGCTGCTGAAAGCGATTGATATTCTCAAAGAGAGTGGCGTTGCTATTGAGAATATGATCGTAGTCAACGTGCTTGCTTCCCCTGCGGGTATTCAGCGCCTGGTCGAAACCTGGCCCGATTTGACCATCATCACATCATCGATTGAAAAAGGGATGACGGATTCTGCCTTTATGCGGCCTGGTATTGGTGATTTTGGCGATCGCTACTTTGGCACTTATCCGGGCGTGCATCATGAATAAGTTTGCCACGCTAATAAACATTATGATCACTGCGCTGGCGCCGATCATTTGGGGCAGTACCTATATTGTGACTACGCAGACCTTACCGGCCAATATGCCCTTACTGGCCTCGGTCATCAGGGCGTTATTAGCCGGCATTATTTTATTGCTGTTTTGCCGCGTGCGACCTTACGGCGTTTGGTGGTTAAAAATGGCGGCGTTAGGATTTCTTAATATTGGCCTGTTTTTTTACTGCCTGTTTGCCGCCGCTTATTTTTTGCCTGGTGGTCTGGCATCACTGGTGATGTCCTGCCAGCCAATCATTGTTATGGTTATTGGTGCATTGGTGTTTCGGCATAAGCTCAGCATTATGCATGTGTTTTCCGCGCTGGTTGGTGTGGCTGGCATTGGGCTACTGGTGTTAAACAGCGCCGTTCAGCTTAATACGCAGGGAATTATGGTTGGATTAGTTGGCACCACCAGCATGGCGATGGGCATTTTGCTCACCAAGCATTGGGGACGACCAGCCAATATGTCTTTACTGGCATTTACCGGCTGGCAATTGACGCTAGGCGGTTTAATGTTATTGCCTGCGGCGCTTTGGCTGGAAACGTTTCCTTCTCGACTTACGCTAACCAATATTATTGGCTACGGCTGGTTAAGTCTGGCGGGCGGCGTTTTTGGCTACTTTGTCTGGTTCCGTGGCATTGAAAAACTACCGCCGGTTACCACTTCTTTCCTGGGTTTTATGAGCTCTTTATCTGCTTGTGTGCTGGGCTATTTAATCCTCGGCCAAACATTCACCCATTTACAGCTGGTGGGATGTGTAGCGATTGTTACGGCTATTTATCTGGCTCGTCCGCGTCATGATAAATCCCAATCACCTGTCGCTTTACCACAAAGAAAGCTGGGCCATTAATTTTCAGTTAGCTTTTTGTATTGAGAGACAATCAATGAATACGCCTCAAACTATTATTATGTTTGACCTCGACGGAACACTTTTTGATACCGCTCAGGCCATCCCTTTAACATTTAATGCAGCTTTTCGCGCATTGGGTTTAAAAGAATTACCGCAAGCGTTAATCAGACAGACGATAGGCTTACCATTGGAACAAGCCTTTGCCCAACTAATGCAACTGCCCGTGAACAATTATCTGGTTGAATTAGCTGTTGAAGAGTATCAGCGTCAATTTAAACTCATCATTATTCCCGCTGCCCAATCTTTACTCTTCCCCGGTGTGATTAACGGACTGGAGACACTTAAGCGCCTGGGAATGCGCTTATCGGTGACAACCAATAAATTTTCTCACAGTGCCAATACCTTACTATCTGCGGCGCACATCGCCTCACTGTTTGATATTGTTGTCTGTGCGGATGAAGTGCAGCAAAAAAAACCGCATCCAGAATCCGGGGAAAAAATCCTCGATTTTTTCAACGCCAGCAATGCACAAGCCATTATGGTGGGTGATACCACACATGACATTCTCATGGCGAACCATTTGGGATGTAAATCAATTGCAGTGACCTATGGTATTCACGATGAAAAAACCTTGCTTACTGCTTCGCCAAATTCATTAGCACATGACTTTACTCAAGTGGTGCAACTTTGCCAACAATACCATCAACAGCAAAATGCTCTCGTCAGTCTTGTGTGACTACCAATAGACAACACCGAGGTTATTATGCAGACATTGATCTCAAATTTTCTTTCAGCCTATTTTCTGGTGGGATATATCGTCACGGCCTATGTGGTTATCCTTTTTTTTATTACTGGGAAACATATTTTTTATGGTGTAAAAGGACGCCTTTCCGCGAAATATAAATTTGGCTATGTGATAGCGATGATATTAATCATGCCTGCCCTCTATCTCTTCCTGTTACGAGAAATTGGCATGCTGCATCGCAAATCACTTTCTGATCGATCTCACAGTCTCAGCAAATAGCAAAGATGATGGCCGCGCAGGCCACCATAAGAGACCGAATCCCAGCGCAGTGCACGCTAAAGTCGCAGTGCTGCGCTGTTTTGCACCAGAATAATGCAACTAAAAAAGAAATGGCCCCCCAATCTCTGGCTGCTATGCAAATTCGACGTCACAGCAACTTCTATGATCAGCCACACAATTTACAACCTGTTTACATGACAGCGGTAAAAATCCGTGCAAAGTAGTGTCCAGTGGCAAATGAGATTTATGCCTTGGCACATCAATTGCATAAGCTAACCGATGTCAGCCGGAGCAATCTGACAACCTGTGCGCGTTATTAAATCCATCAAATTGATTTAATAAAACACCCTCTTTTTGCATCAAGGCGGAAAACACCATGAAAATCCGATTCAACCCAGTCATAAAAGGATGTTTTGCAGCGGTTCTGTTAGCCAGCGTGGGCAACGCAGCGGCAGCAACCACGTTGAATGCGCTGTTTATGACGCAGGCGGCGTATAACGAAAATGATATCCGCGCCATGACGCAGGAGTTTCAGAAAGCGCACCCGGACGTGCAGGTTAATCTTGAGTTTGTACCGTACGAAGCGCTGCACGACAAAATTGTTGCGGCGCGTGGCGCGGGCGGCAACGGCTACGATGTGGTGCTGTTCGATGCCATCTGGCCGGCAGAATTCACCAAGTTCGATCTGTTGCAGGACGTCAGCAGCCGCATCAGCGCCGACGAAAAGGGGCAGATTTTCCCGGGCGCAATGAACACCGTTGAGTTCAAAGGCAAAACCCTCGGCATGCCGTGGATCCTCGACACCAAATATCTCTATTACAACAAAGCGATGCTGGAGAAAGCCGGTATCACCACCCCGCCGCAAACCTGGCAGCAGGTGATGGATGACGCGCGCATCATCAAGCAGAAGAACATCGTGAAATATCCGCTGGTATGGAGCTGGTCGCAGGCCGAAGCGCTGGTGTGCGATTACACCACGCTGGTGTCGGGTTTCGGCGGCAAATTCTATAACAATGACAAACTCGATTTCTCCTCACCGGCCTCGCTGCAAGCGGTGAAGCTGATGAAAAGCTCATTGGATGAAGGCTTGAGCAATCCGGCTTCCCGCGAATATCTGGAAGAAGATGTGCGTAAAGCCTTCTCCAACGGCGATGCGGCATTCGCGCTCAACTGGACCTATATGTACAACATGGCCAACGATCCGAAGCAAAGTAAGGTCGCCGGTCAGGTGGGCATCGTTCCCGCGCCAGGCGATGCGCCGGGTAAATTCGGTGCGGTGAATGGTTCAATGGGCCTTGGCATCACCAAAGGCAGCACGCACGCGGATCAGGCATGGCAATACATTCGCTACATGACTTCACAGCCGGTACAGAACCAATACGCCACGCTGAGTCTGCCGATCTGGAAAAGCTCGTATCAGGATCCGGCGGTGCTGAAAAACCAGGAAAGCCTGATCGCGGCGGCGGATAAGTCGCTTAACGTGATGCTGTCGCGTCCGGAAACCGCCGACTATTCGCGTCTCTCCAACACGCTGCAGCAGCAGTTGCAGCAGGTGCTGGTGGGCAGCGCAACGCCAGATGCCGCGCTGCAAGCGGTAGATAAGAGTGCGGCGCGTCTGCGCTAAGGGGCAACAATGCTGAGTTTGCGTCAACGCGAACAACGGCAGGCATGGGTGCTGCTGGCACCCATGTTGTTGGTGATGCTATTGCTCACCGCATGGCCGCTGTTACGCACCATCTGGCTGAGTTTCACCGATGCAGCCCTGATCGGCAGCGGTGAAGCGCCGGGCTGGATTGGCTTTGAAAATTATCTGTTCGCCATCACCGATGCGGATTTCCGCAGTTCGCTGTGGCGCACGCTCTATTTCACCGTGGTGTCGGTGGCAATTGAAGGCGTGATCGGCGTGCTGATAGCGCTGTTGCTAAACCAGAAATTCGCCGGTCGCAACCTGCTGCGCGTGCTGGTGATTCTGCCATGGGCGCTGCCAACCATCGTTAACGCCATGATGTGGCGTCTCAATTTCAACCCGGATTACGGCAGCATCAACGCCCTGCTCACGCAGTTAGGCATCATTGATGGCTATCGCAGCTGGCTGGGTTCGCCGGATTCGGCGCTCAACGCGGTGATGTTTGCCGATATCTGGAAAAACTATCCGCTGGTGACCTTGCTGGTGCTGGCGGCACTGCAATCGATTCCCGACGATCTGTTTGAAGCCGCACGGCTGGATGGCGCGTCGGCGTGGCGGCGTTTTCGTGCCATCACTTTCCCGGCGATTGTTGGCCCGCTCAGCGTGGCGCTGGTTCTGCGCACCATCGACGCCTTCAAAATCTTCGACATCATCTACGTGATGACACGCGGCGGGCCAGTCGATAGCACCAAAACCCTGAGTTTCTACGTTTATCAGGAGTCGTTTAGCTACTTGCGGGCCGGCAGCGGCGCGGCTTACGCCATGTTGATGACCTTGCTGTGCGCGGTGCTGATCACGCTATACATGTTGTTACTGTGGCGGCAGCGCCGCAAAGGAAGCGCTCATGAAGGTTAAAATGCGCCATGTTGGCAAATACGCCGCCGCGCTGCTGGTGGCGTTCTCGGTGCTAGCGCCGATGGGCTGGCTGTTTTTGATGAGCGTCAGCGCCGCCAGCGATCTCACCCGCGTGCCGCTCGAGTGGCTGCCGCGCCAGTGGGATTTCACCCGCTACGGCAAGCTGTTGTCGCTGGAGCCAGGCCAGCCGGGCGTGCTGTTCCTGCATGCGCTCGGCAACAGTTTGTTAGTCGCCACAGGCGCGACAATCATCTGCTTGCTGCTGGCGATTCCGGCGGCGTTCAGCTTCTCGCGCTATCGCGGTCGCGACGGCTGGCTATTCGCCTCACTCGCTATCTATATGGTGCCGCCGGTGGCGTTCGTGCTGCCGCTCTACTTCCTGTTGCAGCAGTTCGATCTGCTCAACACGCGGCCCGGATTGATCATCGTCTACTGCTCGCTGATTTTGCCGTTCCTTACCTGGATGCTGAAAAACCAGTTCGATACGCTGCCGCAGGATATTGAACAGGCGGCGCGCCTTGATGGCCTGCGTGTCTGGCAAGTGCTGCTGCGCATTACGCTGCCGCTGGCGAAGCCGGTGTTGGGTGCCGCCGCGCTGTTTGGCTGGCTGCTGGCGTGGGACGAGTTTTTCTATGCGCTGCTGTTTACCAGCAACATCGCCGCACAAACCTTGCCGGTCACCATTGCCGGATTCACCGCCGGGCGCGCCACCGATGATGGCTTG
This sequence comes from Pantoea sp. JK, assembly GCF_026130245.1. Classification (NCBI taxonomy): domain Bacteria; kingdom Pseudomonadati; phylum Pseudomonadota; class Gammaproteobacteria; order Enterobacterales; family Erwiniaceae; genus Pantoea; species Pantoea sp. JK. The sequence continues at coordinate 188,730 of NZ_JAINFN010000009.1, read as the reverse complement.
ATCGCTGCCGTCGGCATTCTGGCGTCGGTGCCACCGCTGTTTATTGCCATCTGGCTGCAAAAGACGCTGGTCAGCGGCCTTGCCAGTGGCGGGAGTAAAGGATGATGGAACATAAACTCACCGCCACGCTGTATGTGGTGGGCAATATTAATGTCGATTTGATCATGGGCACGTTGGATAACTGGCCGCAGCGCGGTACCGAAGTGATGCTGAATCACAGCGAACTGCGTCCGGGCGGATCGGCAGGCAACTGCGCGCTGGCGCTGGAAGCGATGCAGGTGCGCCATCGCGCGGTGGCTAATCAGGGCAACGATGGCCTGAGTGCCTGGCTGGCGAGTCATTTTCCGCACAGCGCCGCGCACTGGACGCGCTACAGCTGCGAAACCTCACTTACGGTTGGCGTGACGCATTCGGATCACGAGCGATCCTTCCTGAGTAATCTCGGCCACATCGTGCAACTCACCGCGCAGGATGTGCTGGATCAGCTGCCTGCTCAAGCGGCTAACGGCGATATCGTGCTGCTGTGCGGCACCTTTTTGTGTCTGCATCTGTATGACGAATATCCGGCGCTGCTTTCAGAGTTACAGCAGCGCGGCTTTATCACCGCCGTCGATACCGGCTGGCCGCCGCAGGGCTGGACGGACGAGGTGCGCCAGCAAGTCACGCAATGGCTGCCGCTGTGCGACTGGCTGCTGCTCAATGAAGTGGAAACGCTGGGATTGGCGGCGAAAGACGAGTTGCCTGCCAGCGCGCACATGCTGGCGCAACAGCTGAGCGGACGCGGCGGCTGCGTGGTGAAATGCGGCCCCAAGGGCGCGCGTTGCTGGCAGGCCGAGCATGCAGTGAGTCAGCCAGCGCGTCCGGTCACGGTGGTGGATACCATCGGCGCGGGCGACAGTTTTAACGCTGGATTCCTCACCGCCCTGCTGCATCAGCAAGATCTCACCACAGCTTTGCAATGGGGTATTTCGGTGGCGTCACTGGCTATCAGCACCTTGCCGCGTCGTTATCCTGACTGGCATCAACTGCAACTTTCCCAGGAGTTTTAAATTATGGCCAGTGTTGAACTCGTAAAAGTGGCCAAACGCTACGCAAAACAGTCGGTGCTGCATCCGCTCGATCTCACCATTCCTGACGGCAGTTTTACCGTGCTGGTGGGCCCATCCGGCTGCGGGAAGTCGACGTTGCTGCGTTTGCTGGCCGGGCTGGAGAGCCTGTCGGATGGCGCGATCATGATGGATAAAGTACAGATCAACGATCGCGATCCCGCCGACCGCGATATCGCCATGGTGTTTCAGAGCTATGCGCTCTATCCGCACTTAACCGTGGCGGAGAATCTGGCGTTTCACATGCAGGTGAAAAAGGTGAAGCGCGAGGAGCAGCAAACTAAAATTGCGCGCATCGCCGGGATTCTCGGCATCGATAAGCTGCTGCAACGCTATCCGCGCGCGTTGTCGGGCGGACAGCGTCAACGTGTGGCGATGGGCCGCGCGATGGTGCGAAATCCCAAAGTGTTCCTGTTCGATGAGCCGCTGTCGAACCTTGATGCGCAACTGCGCATGGAGTTGCGCGCCGAGATCAAATCGCTGCATCAGCGTTTCAAAACCACCATGGTTTATGTGACGCACGATCAGGTTGAGGCGATGACGTTGGCCGATCAAATTGTAGTGATGAAAGATGGCCGCATCGTGCAGCAAGGCGCGCCGCTGGCGATTTACGATCGTCCGGCGGATACCTTTGTCGCGCGTTTTATCGGCTCACCGCCAATGAATCTGTTACCGGCACACTTGATCGCCCGCGATGGCGTACCCGGCGTGCAGTGTCAGGATCTGTGGCAGCCGCTGCCCGCGCGCTGGCAAGCGGCAGCGCGCGAGCGTGCAGGCGCAGCCGTGACGCTCGGCGTACGCCCGCACGATCTGCTGGAGACCAACAGCAATGCCGCAGCGTTGGTGAAAGTCGTGGAGATCACCGGCGAATCAACTTTGCTGCATCTCGAATGGCACGGTCAGCCGCTGCATATGCAGATTTCTGGCCGTCACGCGGCGGTGAGCGGCGACAGCATTATGCTTGGCTTCAACGCTGAGAAGATTCATCTGTTTGATGCTGAAACGGGATTAAGATTGGTTGAGTCGCTTTAAGTTGGTGCTTAGGCCAGAAAAGGCCCGCCCGATCGCAAAGAAACCCTGCATCCATGCAGATCGGCCTCGCCATCCATGGCTCGGACCCTTTGCTCTTCGGGCTGGCCTTTCCTGACCTCATCGCTGCGATCGCACGTATTTGCACATTCCGTAGGGTCGCCATTTATGGCGACCTCTCTTACAAATAAAAAAAACCACCCAACATTGGGTGGCGAAATAAAATTCATCATATGCATAACAACGATATTTGCGAACACTCATTCCTTAAGCATTTCACGACTACTATTTTACCCTGCTGGCTATTTTATTCTGTCTTCACCGTTTAATGATAATGTAAAACTCATCTCATCATTTAACGCTTTAAATACAGCTACCAGGTTTTACCGATATTAAACTGGAACTGCTCCGACTTATCGCCCTCATATTTCTTTATCGGCAAGGCATAAGAAAACACCAGCGGACCCAACGGTGATTGCCATTGCAAAGCCACGCCACTCGACACGCGAATCTGGCTGGGATCGCCATAATCAGGAATCCCCGCCGCTTTGGTGGCCGCGGTGTTCTGCCAGCTGGTATCCCACACGGTGCCGGCATCGACGAAGAAAGAGGTGCGCAACGAATCGGCATAGCGCTCGCTGATAAACGGCGTTGGCACAATCAGCTCTGCGCTCACCACCGCCATCGCATTACCGCCCACCGCATCATCTGATTTCTCTACCGGGCAAGTCCCGTAACTGCTTTCGCTACCGCTGCAGCGGTAATAGGCGGCTTTTGGCCCGATGGTGTTGGAGGAGAATCCGCGTACTGAGCTAGAGCCGCCCGCATAAAAGTTATCGTAGAACGGCACTTCTTTGCCGCCTAAGCCGTCGGCGTAACCGGCTTTACTGCGACCCATTAACACCCAGCGATGATCGCTGCTCAGCGGCAAATAGCCGTTGGCGGTCAGCGTGCTTTTGTAATAGCTGTTAGTGGAACCTGGAATCGTCACTTTGGTATTGAAACCGGCGCTCACGCCCGAGGTGGGGAAGAAGCCGCGATCCAGTGAGTTGTAGCTCCAGCCAATATTCCAGAAGAAATCGTTGGCGGTAAATTTGTCGGCAACGGTGGCATCGTCATCGTCGTCATCGCTGGTGATGACTTTTGGATGCATGCCCTGCGAACCCAGATAGCGCCACATTGCTACCTGCGGCGCCATATTGCTGACGCGGTTGTAGACGTAATCCAGCCCGCTGTTCACGCTGCTGTTTTCACCGATCGGGAAACTTAAGGTGCTGCCCGCGCCAAAGCTTTTCAGCGTGTATTCAGAAAGATCGTTATCTTCCGCGCTGTAATCGTTGTAGAACAGCTTGCCGCCCAGACTGACGCCATCCACGGTGAAATAGGGATCGGTGGCGGCGATTTCGACATAGGTTTGATAACTGTTTTTGGTGCCGCTAAAACTCACAGTGTTGCCGGTGCCCATCCAGTTATCCTGGCTGACGCCAAGCTGATAGCTGATGCCGCTGTCGGTGCCGTAGCCCAATCCGACATTAAAGGTGCCGGTATTGCGCTCCTTCACTTTATACACCACGTCCACCTGATCCGGGCTGCCCGGCACGCGCTGTGTATCCACATCTACGCTTTCAAAATAGCCGGTACGATTAAGCCTTGCCTTGCCCTGCTCCACCTGATTACTCGCCAGCCATGCGCCTTCCATCTGACGCATTTCACGACGCAGCACCGCATCTTTCGAAGTGTCGTTGCCTGAAAAACGCACCTGCCGCACCGAGAAGCGTCGCCCGGCATCGACATTCACGTGTAACTGTACGGTTTTATCGCTGTCGTTAATTTCCGATTGGGTATTCACCTGCGGGAACGCATAGCCGTAACGACCGAGCAGGCTTTTAATCGCCTCTTCGTTTTCAGTGATTTTTGCCCCGCTGTATAAGGTGCCCGCTGGCAACTGCGCCAGTTTTTCAATCTCGGCGGAATAGCCAGCCATATTTCCCGTCAGTGTTACGCCGCTAACATGGTAAACATCGCCTTCATGAATATTTATCGTAACGTAGATATGTGTTTTATCCGGCGTTAAACTGACTTGTGTGGAATCAAGATTGAATCGCGCATAACCACGATCAAGATAATAACTGCGCAGCGTCTCTAAATCGCCCGAGAGTTTCTGCTTCTGATATTTCTGGTCGGCGATGATATTCCACCACGGCACATCGTCGCGCAGCTGGAAATGCGAAATCAGTTCATCCGATGAAAAAGCCTGGTTGCCTACAATATTGATCTGCTGAATTTTTGCTGACACGCCTTCGGTGAAAATGAACTTCAGATCGACGCGATTGCGCGGCAACGGCGTGACGACTGCCTTGACGCTGGCAGTGTATTTTCCGGCGCTGTAGTAGAAATCTTCCAGCCCTTTTTCCATATCCGATAGCGTGGTGCGATCCAGCGCTTCTCCCACGCGCACGCCCGAGGCATCGAGATTCTGCTTGAGCTGATCCTCTTTAATCGCTTTGTTGCCAGAGAACGAGATGCTGGCAATCGCCGGGCGCTCTTTGACTTTAATCAGCAGCGCATCGCCATCTCGCAGCACCTGCACATCGTCAAAATTGCCGGTGGCGAACAGCGCACGGATGGTGTTGCGAATATCATCATCATTGACGCGATCGCCAATACGCAGCGGCATATGCAGCAGCGCCGCGCCGGGTGCAACGCGCTGGAGCCCAGCAAAGTGAATATCCTTTAGGGTGAAATCATCTGCACCAAAGGCGGTGGTGGTTACCATAAAAAGTAACCCGGTTAACATCTTCTTCATCTGTTGTGAGCCTGCCGTTTTTCCTGTGCCTGATTCAAGCGCCCTGCTTCCGCACCACATAAAAAACGGGCTGAACACGCGGTTCAGCCCGTTAACTGCGGCGATATGTTCCGGAAAAAAGACCGCTGAGCCAAAGGTTAATTCAGCGCGACTCACGGATTTTCGGTTGTTTTACAATAAGGTGGAACGCTCCTGCTGAAATCTGCTCACAAGAATTACCCTTCCGCCGTTACCGGCTGAAACGTACGGCGATTGAGGCTGGTGAAAATCACCAGTAATGCCATCATCACCAACTCAACGCCAAGCGTACCAGTGATCGCCGCCAGATGATTACCGTGCGTGTAGATCTGTGTGAATACGCCGCCCAGCAGCATCGGGCCTAATCCCAGCGCCGATTGCTGCACCGTTGAAAGCACCGCGCTGCCCGCGCCCGCCTGATGATGCGGCACGCCGCTCATGCCAATGCGGTAGAAGGTGCTGACAATAAACGACTGACCAAAACCAATCAGTACCGTCGCGGGGATCAGCGTGAAGATGCCGACCTGCGGCCAGGCGAGTTGCAGCGTGGCGATCAGCGCCAGCAAACCCACCATCTGAATGCCGCAGCCCATCAGCAAGGCACCGCGCTTACCTAAACGCTCGACGATGCGCGTCGATTGCATCGCCCCGATAAAATAGGCCACGCCCAGCGCGATAAACGCATTGCCGGACTGGAACGCCGTCAGCCCCAAACCGGCTTGCAGCGTTAGCGCGACCGAGAACATAAAGCCGCTCCAGCAGGAGAAGAACAGCACCGCCAGCGTCAGGCCAAATCGCACGCTTGGCAGACGCAGCAGTGAAGGCGGCAGCAGCGGCGCGCCGTTGGCCGCTTCCAGACGCAGCGAACTCTGGCGCAGACGATGCAGAAACAGCGGAAACAGCACCAGCAGCAAGATGCACGGCCACGACCAATGCAGCAGCGGACCGAGCGCCAGTGCCAGCATCAGGCAGCCAATCGCGCCTGCCAGCAGCAAGGTGCCGCTGACATCCACCGGCACGCGTTGGGTGTTCTGCGTTTCCGGCACAAAGCGGCGCGCGGTGATCAGCACAAACAGGCAAATCGGCAGGTTGATCAGGAATACGCTGCGCCAGCCGTAGCCGCCGATATCCGCTTTGATAAGAAAACCGCCCAGTACCTGACCGATGATAAACGCCAGCCCGCCAATGCCGCCGTACAAACCGATGGCGCGTGCATGCGCTCTGCCCTTCAACGTAATGTGCAGCGTGGCGAGAATTTGCGGCACGATAAAGGCCGCGCCCACGCCTTGCAGCGCGCGGGCAAACATCAACAGGCCAACGCTATTGGCGATGCCGCATAATAAAGATGCAATACCGAAGATCCCTACTCCAGCGAGGAATACGCGGCGGCGGCCATAATTGTCACCGAGCCGCCCGCCCATCGCCAGGCAGATGGCAAAGGCGATGCCATAGACCGCGACGATCAGCGCCAGCTCGATCGCCGTGGCCTGCAGCGTGTGGGCCATCGCGTCTAACGCTACGTTAACGATAGAAAAATCAATCATGGGCAGCAGTTGCCCGGCAAGCAGGACCATCAATCCTGTGCGTTGAAGTTGCGATGTCTGCATCGGTTTTACCTTGTTTTTGCTGTCAGTACGGCATAGCATCACCTAACCGTTAAACGGGTACCAGTTCTTGTTTATCATGGTATAAATACTACCCGTCTTGTCGAAGGATCTGCTTATGAGCCTGGCATCCGCGCCTGTTACCACCGAACAAAACAACCGCAAATTACTCGGCACTTTTCTGCGCACGCGCCGCGAAAACCTCGATCCTAATCGGCTTGGTTTGCCGCGCATGCGCCATCGCCGCACGCCAGGTTTACGCCGTGAAGAAGTCGCGCAGTTAGCGGATGTTGGCGTCACCTGGTATACGTGGCTGGAACAGGGCCGCGATATCAAAGCCTCGCCGAAAACCCTGACGGCGATTGCCAGCGCGTTGCAGTGCAACGATGTGGAAACGCAGCACCTGTTTTCGCTTGCCGGACATGCGTTGCCTTCGGTGCGCGTAGTGGCAGCCTGCTGCAAAATTGCCGCGCACAATCAGCAGATGCTTGACGCTATCCAGTTACCGGCGATTATCGAGACGCCGCGCTTTGATATCCTCGGTTACAACGCTGCGTGGTGTGCCCTGATGGGCGTGGATTTAGCCGAGATCGCACTGGAAGATCGCAACTGCATCTGGCTGGCCTTCAATCATCCCGCATGGCGCAAAGCCATCAGTGACTGGGATGAAGTGATGCCGCAGATGGTAGCGATGTTTCGCGGGCAGATGGGCGAGCACCTTGGCGATCCGCACTGGGAAAGCTTTCTTGCCCGCCTGCTGAACAGTTCAGATGAGTTTGCGCACACCTGGCAGCGCTATGAATTGGGCCAGGTGGAGAATCGCGTGAAACGCTTTTACCGCGACGAAGTGGGTGAACTGACGCTGCGGCAAAATAACTGGTGGTCAGCGTCCCGTAACGGCGATCGCCTGCTGGTGTATGTGCCGGACGATGAAACCAGCGCCGCAGCACTGCAACAGCTGATCAATCCTTAATGCGTTATGCCTTGCTCGTCAGCGCCGGAAGCGGCGTCTGCGGGCGGGCACTAGTCAACAGAATCTGACCCAACAAGCTGTCTTTGTTCACCACGCCATATTTCAGATTGGTGTCGAGATATTTGCGATCAAATCCCGTCAGTTTGGTGAGCGGCGGCAACACTGCTGGCAGACGATCTACCATTAGCATGCGGCTCAGCTTCACCGGACGCCACTCCACCAGACTTTGATACAGCAACGCGCTGGCCTCGCATTTACGCAGATAGAAGTTGTACTGATTATTCTCACGCAACGCCTGCTGCTGCGCGATATACACCACCAGATAATCCGGTGGCGTGATGCCTTGAACAATGGTTTCGTAATCAGGCAGCGCGAGCAAACGACGGAAAAATTCGTCGGCGCCCACTTCGACAATCGGGCGGAAAAAGTGCAGCCAGCGCGCAATAAAGGCGTTATTTTTCGGCGCGGCCAGGAACCAGGACTCAATCACCGGATAGGCTTTGTCTAGCGTCGAACTGTCGCGATAAAAGGCGATCAGGTCATAACGATCGTCAACATTCACCGCCAGCAATTCGTCCATTGTGCGGTTGAGAATGATGGTGGCATCCATCCAGATTCCGCCATAGCGATGCAGCAACTCCAGCCGGATGACGTCACTTTTATGCGAAGGACGCATATCCTGATGCACGAAGTGCAGGTCGGGCAGATAGTGCTGAATGTTCAGGTTATTAATGACCGTGACCAGATAACCGGGATTTTCACGCGCGATCTTGTCGACAAAAATCTGCACTTCTTGCGGCAGCGTTTCGCTTTCCCAATACATCCAAATCTGACGCGGAATGGCCGCAGGTGCGGTCTGGCGCGCAACCAAATTAATATCCTGCTCTGCGGTGGGATTGTAATCGGGCAGCGTTTGGCGTTTGGTCAGCTTTTTTTCCGCCAGTAAACCTAATGAGACCAGATGGGTTTTAAATTTATTCTTTTTCATCGTTTCTCCAGCAGCATAGCCGCCAGTTAACTACTTATTGCTGTTAAAAAGGCACACATCAACCCTGCACGTAATGCTGCAGAAAGCCGATAAAAGCCCGGAAAATTGGCTCAAAACTATCAAACAGCCCTCATCGCGACAATTTAATAAACCGTGAAAACCTCACTTTAAGAGAATACGCAGGGATTGCGTGAAACTGAGCTGGCTTTGTGAAACGTTACGCAAAGCTGAACATCTTGCGTGAACGGTTAAAAATAACACTGGATATATAAACAGTGTTACGTATACTTATTCAACAGCTACAAGGCTGAGTAAGTCTGCAAGAGGTGATAATGATGATGATCTCAACGGAAAGTCTGTCTGCTTTGAATGCATCGATGATGATGAGCAGCCGCGAAATTGCCCATGTCACGGGCATTACACACGGTGAAGTGAAGCGCCTGGTGAAAAGCCTGGAAACCGCACAGCGGCTTTCCCAACCTTTGACGGTGAATCTGTATGAGCATCAGGGTGAAATGCGTCAGGAGTTTCATCTCAACAAACGCGATTCATTACTTGCCGTTGCCCGGCTTTCGCCTGGCTTCACTGCGGAATTACTCGATCTTTGGCAGCAGCGCGAACAATTTACTCATCTGCCTGATTTCACCAATCCGGCGGAAGCGGCCCGCGCCTGGGCGGAGCAGTTTGAGCAGCGTCGTGCTGCTGAACAGCAACTCGCGTTGTCTGCCCCCAAGGCTGAATTTTTTGATCGCTTTGTTGAGATCGAAGATTCACTCGGCTTTCGTCAGCTGTGCAAGATGTTGAAGGTCAAGGAAACCGAGTTTCGTGAGTTCCTGTTAGAACGCAATATCATGTATCGCGAAAAAGGCACGCTGGCACCGCAGCAACACCATATGCAAGCGGGTTATTTCACCTTGCGCTCTGGGCGTGGCGAGAATCAGCATGCTTTCTCACAAGCGCGTTTCACCGCCAAAGGTGTGAAATGGGTGGCCAGTTTATGGGTGGGACATCTGTCGGCTCAGCCGAAAAGTGTGGCTGCGTGAGGTAAGATTCGGGCCGCCATGAATGGCGCCCCGACGAATTACAGCGTCATCAGCATCTCATGCCACGCCATACCGCCGTGGTCTGACTCGGACGGTTTGACGTACTGATAGCCCCATTTTTTATACAGCTCAACATGCTGGGTTTTACACATCAGATGAATGGTTCGCTTATCCATTTTCTTCATCAGGTCGATAAACTGGCGCATCAATAACGACGCATAACCTTTACCCTGATAAGCGGGGTCAAGCACCACCGACATAATGACGGCGTTCGGTGCTGCGGGATCGTGGCCGATTAACTCTTTGAACGCTTCATCCGACATCACCACATCCCACGCGCTACCGGCGTTGATAAAACCAATCACCTTGCCGTCGGTTTCCAGACATAAAAATCCCTGCGAATACTGCGCGATGCGGGTGGCAATCTTTTCTCGCGTGGCGGCTTCATCACCTTCGTAAGCCTCAATCTCAATCGCGTAACAACGATCCACATCGGCCAGCCTGGCTTCTCTAAATACTAACGTCGACACAACTAAACCTCTTCAAGTCACTTCTGAACGGCGGTCATTCTAACAGGCCGAATGTCCCGGTGCGTATAAATGCGCACCCTACGAAAAACGCACCGACCCTTATGATATCGACTCCAGCCTTTTCCCAAACTCGAAATTAAATCTATTACATTTTTATAATTTCCAGCGCCTTTTTTACGACATTTTTACGGGTTGGTCGGCTAAATTAATTTCATCGACAGCCCTGAAGGATTCGGAGAGGTAGCGCGAGATGAAAAGTATCGAATTTACTAACAGCGGTTCAATTAATAGCATATCTGCGATTTCTAACCCGGTGGAACAACAACGCATTGAAATATTATCACTCCGCAAAGGGTGTAAAGGTGCGTTCTCGATAAATACGCATAAAATTTACTGAATACTCACGTCTAGTTTTTGGCATTGCGTCATCACGACAGCGATAAGTGGAAGATTGCCTTAACGAGGCGCGGCAGTCAATTTTCTGGCGTTTACCGTAATGAACGGCATTCTACAATTTTTACTGCGCCAACCTCTTTCAAACTTCCTGCCAGATATTAATTACGGGCAGGTCAAGCAATGGGTAAAAACTATGTCAGGCTTAATATTGGTATCACACAATCAAAACAACCACTCAACGCTTTCAAGTATTTATGAAAGTATATTGACGCGTCGTGGTGGCATGTGGGTGAAATGGAGTGGCGAGTTTGAGTCTTTTACCACTGAACCTCATCGGGAGTTAAATTTTACTAGTGGTAAACAATTCGACACGCTGACATTCCGCTTAACTAAATCAGAATATGAAGAAGGTTATCATCAATATATCCATCAGGGATTATGGCCGGTATTTCATCAGCGTCCCGATATGGCGCGCTTTTCTACCAGTAGCCAAATCGGTTATATGAAAATGAATGAAACCTATACGCGCGCCATTAGTGAATATGCCATGCCTGATGATGATATTTGGTTGCAGGATTATCACCTGATCCCTGGCATTAAAATGCTGCGCGATGTCGGCCTGATAAATCGCATTGGTTTCTTTTTCCATCAACCTTTCCCGGCGGGACAATCCTTTGAATCGGTGCCCAACTGGCGCTATCTGGCTGATTCCTTATTGTGCGCCGATCTGATTGGCTTCCAGACCACCCACGACATGAACAATTTCACCGCCTGGGTTGAATCCCGATTCCGTTGCGAACGCCAAACGCCTTACACGCTGCGCATTCATGGCCGCCAGATTCGCGTCGGCGTATTCCCGGTGGGCATTGATACCGCCGAAACCAGCGCGCTGGCGGAAAGTAACAGCTGCCAGTTTATGGAACAGCAATGTCGCGACACCTTACCGGAGAATCTTATCCTCAGCGGCGGGCATTTTGACGACAGCACCGGCACGCCCTACCGCATCAGCGCGATAGAAGTTTTGCTGCGTCAACACGAGGAGTATCACCACAAGTTTTCGTTGGTGCAGCTGGCTTCAACGGCGTCAGGTTACAGCCATCGCATCAAAGCATTGTCGCGTGATCTAGAAACCCGCTGCGGCGAAATGAACGGCGTGCATGGCGAGCTGAACTGGTATCCGGTGAGTTATTTGAGCAATCACTATTCGCGTGAAGAGCTGTGCGGATTTTATCGTGCGGCACGCGTGGCGCTGGTCACACCGCTAATAGCCGGGATGAGTTTGATGGCGAAAACCTATGTCGCCGTGCAGGATCATGCCAATCCCGGCGTGCTGATTCTGTCGCAGTTTGCTGGCGCCGCTGAACAGATGCAGGGCGCGCTATTAGTGAATCCTTACGATCCCGATGCTATCGCCGATGCCATTCACACCGCGCTCATCATGCCGCTTTCGGTGCGTCGCGAACGTCATGCCAGCCTGCTAAAAAACCTGCATCTGCATGATTGCCACAAATGGGCTGAAAGCTTCATTAACGCGCTGCAGCCGCGAGAACAGGATTTCGATTTAACACTTAAGTCGGGTGCGCTGATTTCCAATGGTTTTAGCGGGCGACTGCGTTATTAATCCAAAATGGATGAGGCCGCCTGCGGGCGGCCAACATGCATGAAGATTAACGCACACATTTTCGCGAACCGATGACGCAGAGAATGACGCCAAGCGTGACAGCTATCATCAGCGGGCTGACGCTCTCGTGCAGCAACGAAGCCGACAGACCCAGTCCAAAAAATGGCTGGAGCAACTGCAGTTGCCCGACAGCGGCAATTCCACCGATAGCGAGCCCTTTGTACCAGAAAATAAAACCAATCAGCATGCTGAAAAGCGAGACATAACCCAGCGCAAGCCAGGCTGAAGTGCTGATGTGGCTTAGGGATTCAGGTACGGTAAAATATGACGCGATCAACATGAAAGGCAGTGAAATAATCAGCGCCCAACTAATAACTTGCCAGCCTCCCAGCTCACGCGAAAGTTTTGCCCCTTCGGCATAGCCCAGGCCGCAGACGATCACTGACGCGAGCATCAGCAGATCGCCTTTAAGTGATACGGCAGCGAGATGAGAAAGCGCAAAGCCCACAACCAGCAAACTGCCGCAGAGGGAAAAGAGCCAGAAAGCGCGTCGCGGACGTTCACCACCACGAATGACGCCAAAGACGGCGGTTGCTAGCGGAAGCAACCCGAGGAAAACGATCGAATGTGACGAAGTTACGTGCTGCAATGCCATGGCGGTCAGCAACGGAAAAACAATCACCACGCCCATAGCGACGATGAAGAGCGAGAATAGTTGGCTTGGATCAGGTCTTTTGACCTTAAACAAGCAGATCAACATGAGCGCCAGCACACCCGCTATCGATGCGCGGATGAAAGTCAGAAAAAACGGGTCGATGTCCTGAACGGCAATACGCGTTGCCGGCAGCGATCCACTGAAAATAATCATGCCCGCCAGGCCGTTCAGCCAGCCTGACATTGACTCAGGACGCGTCTTTTGTATCACCACGTTAAACCTCTTTCAGTAGCTGAGTGAAGGTGACTATTTCCTTCATGAATTGACGCTACGGAGGATAAACGCCATGATCCAGAACAATCAAAATATTGTCATGGATACATTCGGTGAAAGCACGTTATAAGGATGTGGTTGACGAATATGCAGCGGCTATACGCAGCGGAGAATTGTCGGCAGGCACACGCCTGCCAACCCATCGCGCGCTGGCGGCGGAAAGACGGATCTCACTAGCAACCGCTACACGTGTCTACGCTGAACTTGAGGCAATCGGGCTGGTCAGCGGTGAAACCGGACGCGGGACTTTTGTCCGGGAAATTTCTTTGCCTCTGGGTCTCGGTGTCGATCAGCATGTGGTCGCAACCGATGTGGTGGACCTCAATTTCAATTATCCCGCATTGCCCGATCAGGCCGATCGCCTGCGCGATGCCCTGCGCAATCTCTCCAATGTAGGGGATATTGAATCGCTGCTGCGTTATCAGCCGCATGCCGGGAAAGAGAGCGACCGGCATACCATTGCATCATGGCTTAGCTCAACTGGGATCACGCCTTCGGCTGATGACGTTCTGATTGTCAATGGCGCACAGCACGGCCTTACCATCGCGGTGATGGGATTGCTGAAATCCGGCGATGTTGTGGCGGTAGACGCGTTGATTTATCCAGGCTTTAAGGCGCTGGCTGCGCTTTATCATCTTGAACTTGCCGCCATACCTGCTGGACCCGACGGTCCTGATTTCAATGCATTAAAACAGATTTGTCAGCGCAGGCGCGTGCGTGCGATTTATACCATACCTACATTGCATAACCCGCTTGGCTGGGTACTGAGTGCTGCGCAACGCAGAGAGCTCGCCCTGATTGCCCGAACGTTTGATCTTCTGGTGATTGAGGATGCCGCCTATGCTTATCTGGTGCCTCGTCCGCCGCCGCCGATGGCTTTTTATGCCCCTGAAAGAACCCTTTATGTGACCGGTTTTGCGAAAAATATCGCCACCGGATTGCGCGTCGGCGCCGTCGTCTGCCCCGCTGGCATGCGTGCAGCGCTTGAGCGGGCTATTCGTGCTACTACGTGGAATACCCCTTCTCTGATGGTCTCGTTAGTGTGTGGCTGGATTAAGGATGGGACGATCAAACGCCTGGAAACACTGAAAAGACGGGATGCCCGTGAGCGCCAGTCGATCGCCCGCCAGATTCTTGCGCCCGAAGATTTTATCAGCCATCCCAACTCTTATTTTCTCTGGCTACCGTTGCCGTGCGAAGTCAGGGCTGAACGCGTGGTACAGCGTTTAATGCAGCAGCAAATCTCGGTAGCTTCAGCTGAGCCCTTCAGCACCTCAATCAATGTGCCGCATGCCATTCGTCTTGCATTGGGATCGGTTAGCAAGGATAAACTGCGGCTTGCCGTGGCGGCAGTGAAAGAGACCATCGATTATGAAAGAGACCTGTAAAAACCGTGTCTCATTGCGTTATTGCGCCGCCGGGAAATTACGTTTTATCGGCGCAAACTCTTCCACGCTTTTACCCATCAACCGTTGCGGGCGGAAATCGCTCAGCAGCTCACTTGCCACATCGCCGATCAACTCTTCAGCCACCAGCTTGCCTATCAATGGCGAAAGCGTAATGCCGCTGTGCGTCACCGCCACATACACGCGTTGGTGCGCAGTGACATAACCGATTGCCGGTAAACCATCGGCAGGTCGGGCACGTTGGCCTACGACGATTTGTTCAATGTGCAACTCGCCCGCATCCGCAAACAGCGCATGATAACGCGCGCGGAACTGCGCGGCGATATCGCTGGTGATCGATGGGGGCGCAGATGAATCGGCCAGATGATCCAGCTCTAACGCTTGTAGCAGCAAACGTCCGCCGCCGTCCGGGCGCACGTTGAGTTGCGGAGAGATGAGATTGGCACTGAGCGACAGCGGCTGCGGCGCGGTGTGCACCAGAAAACTGCAGGCCACCGCATTCGGTTTGCTGGTATCCAGCAACGCCAGATTGAGTTCGAGTGAATTGAGCAACTGATTGGCCCAGCGTCCGGTGGCTAACACGATACGATCGCCCTGCCACTGCTCGCCGTTTTCCAGATCCAGCGTAACGCGATCGGCACTTTCGCTGATGCTGTTGATGCGTTGATGCTGATACAGCAGCGCGCCGTGCGCTTTCGCTTCGGACCACAAGCGTGCCAGATAGAGCGCAGGATGCAGTACCGATTCTGTCGGGAAGTGCCATACGCTGCCGCTAATGGCCTGCGCCCGCAGCTCCGGGATATCGCGCAGCACATCTGCGGGCGACGCTTCACGCGCCGCATAACCTGCCGATTGCAGCGACGTCGCACGCTGCAGCAAACGTTGCTGCGCATCACCCTCGGCGGCCCATTCCCAGGTTCCGCCGGTTTCCAGCCAGCGCAACCCGTTCGGCTGCGCGTGCTGCAGTTTGAGATGCTCTTCCATCGAGAGCACATTAAGCAGGTGATAACTTTGCGGCTGTTTACCGTTGGAGTTCACCCAGGCAAACGTGGTGCTGCTGGTGCCCGCACCAATATGTTGTTGTTCGAAAACGGTGACTTCAACGCCCTGCAACGCTAAGGCGCGCGCCACCGCTAATCCGATAACGCCGCCGCCAATAATGGCAATTTTCTGTGCTGTCATAATGGGCTCCTGAATTAAGTGCCGCTATTATAACAGCCTGGCTGAGTGAAAATTGCTATGACTAAACAGGGATAATTTATCTGGATATAAGAATTTCATCTTAATCCGGACACTTAAATTATACCGATGTCAGAATCTTCCCATCGGCGAAATAGGCAAGCAAATTCTCCAACACATTATTGGTCATTTGCGCGCGCGTTTCATGAGTTGCACTGGCAATGTGCGGCGTTAACAGCACATTATCCAGTTCACGTAGCGCGGGATGAATTTTCGGTTCATCCGGATAAACATCCAGCGCGGCACCTTTAATGGTTCCCTGTTGCAATGCCGCGATCAGGTCGGGTTCATGGATTACCGTGCCACGCGCGATGTTGATCACTACACCGTCTTTGCCGAGCGCCGCCAGCACCTTAGCGTTGACCAGCTGGAAATTCTCTTTGCTGCCCGGCAGGGCCAGCACCAGAAAATCACTGAAAGCAGCCAGTTGCTCGATAGTGTCGTAGCGCTTATAGCTGACATCTTTAGCCGAACGCGCGGTATACGCCACCTCCATGCCAAACGCTTCAGCACGGCGCGCAATCGCTAAGCCAATCGCGCCCAACCCGGCGATACCGATTCTTTTTCCGCTGGCACGAATGGAGAGCTCAACGCCGTTATTTTCCCATGCACCGGATTTTGCAAACTGATGGTAAGCCACCAAATTACGCGAGAACGCCAGTGTTAACGTTAGGGCTAAATCAGCGACATCGTCGGTCAGAATATCGCGGGTGATGCTGACCTGAATATCGTGTGCGGCAGCGTATTGAAGGTCGATACGATCGGTGCCGACGCCGAATACGGCAATCGCTTTACACTCGGGTAATTGTTCCAGCAGTGCAGTTTCAACCCCGACATCGCCACGCGTAACAATGGCTTTTATCGCTTTATAATGCTGCTGAATAAATAGCGCTGCGTCTTGTTGCTCATATAAGCGATGGCAGTGGAAATGTTGCGTGAGTTTACTGTCTAACTGCGGCATCAGCGGCTGAATAATCAGTACGGCAGGTTTGGAATTCGTCATTGTATTGTCCATTAGCGGTATTTATTTCCACCAGCCTAACGGAGTTATTTATGTTACGGCGTTGCTGTTACTTATTTCGCTAATAAGATCACGCTGAAATAAATGCCATGCAGCAGCATAGCGATTCAATCGTTGCTAAATGAGAAAACGAAACTTGTCTAATGCGTTTACTGTCATCGGTAAACCTTGCCGTAATAGCGAATCCAGATAAGCCGTGACGCCCATTGATGGGCGTCTGAAACTGGCGCGTTGCGCATTCACTGCTTTCAAAACCAACGCCTGATTTAAGTCGAAAAAATCCATGATGAATTCATCAGGGTGAAGGGCTTCAATTTCAAATTCAGCCATCAGGCTTCCTGGGAAATCCTTTAGGTTCATGGTGACAATGACTTCAGCCTTGCAGCGTATAGCAGCGGCAACAACATGGCGGTCATCAGGATCTGGCAAGGTTATGCCTGCAATAAGCGATTCAAATCCTGACACCATTGCGTCAGGAAGCGCTTTATTCATCAATGTCTGAGTTCGCAGCAACTGGTCGTCAGTGATCTCTGGCCTGTTGCTGCGTAAATTACGCTGCCATTCATCCTGAATGGTAGCTGTCCATTTTGGCTGGTATAACCCCGTCAGACCGAGACGAAGCAGTACATCGCGCAGTATCGATGGATACAATACACACGCATCCAGTACAACGGCATAAGGTGAATGGTTCATCAGTAGAAATTGAGATCCTGTCCCTGGTCTGCCAATTCCTGCATTGCCTCATTGCTCTCTTGCGCACGTTTCTCTTTGAATTGCATAAGATCAGCAAAAAGCACGCGACGATGGCGACCTGTTTTATGGTAGGGAAGCTGACCTTGCTCTAAAAGTTTCACCAGATGTGGGCGTGAAACGTTTAAAATATTCGCCGCTTCCTGCGTAGTTAATTCTGCGTGTACAGGAACAACCTGAACCGCATTTCCCACCGCCAACTCACCTAAAACAGCCATCAGTAGTGTCAGAGCTGACGTTGGCAGTTCAATCTGATGCGTTTCGTTATCTGCATCCTGAATGGTTATTTTTTGTGTTTCCTGCTTGGTGGATAGATACGTTGCGAGCTCCCTCTGTCCGCGCAAAGCGGCCTCAATCTCCTTCGGAGCCGGAAGGCTCAAGCTATCCAGAATTGAGTTTTTCATGCGTTTTCCAATTAATTGTTTGTGGTTGCTAATTGCAGTAACAGAATGATAATCGCAATAAACGAAACAATCAATATTCGAAATAAACGAAAATCGGCTTAACCACGCGGCCCCCGCTGGCGAACTCACCTTAGGCAGTCTACGGTTAATCAAAAAGCATAAGAAATTCACCAACCATGGATAGCCATTATGACCACCCATGTCGACACCACAGCACATCAGACAAGCGAACTCCTTCAGCTGCAGCACATTTTACAGGCGCATCTTGAACATTTACTGCCTGCGGGACAGCAAAGCGATCGCGTGCGTGCCGCAATGCGTGCCGGAACGCTAGCGGAGGGTAAGCGCATCCGTCCTTTATTACTGCTGCTGGCAGCGCGCGATATGGGTTGCGAGCTGACGCAAAATGGCGTTCTCGATCTCGCCTGTGCAGTGGAAATGGTGCATGCGGCATCGCTGATTCTCGATGACATTCCCTCGATGGATAACGCGCAGATGCGCCGTGGTCGCCCTACCGTGCATCGTGAGTTTGGTGAAAACGTGGCGATTCTCGCCGCCGTCGCGCTGCTGAGCCGAGCATTTGAAGTGATTGCCATCGCACCCGATTTGCCTGCGGTGCAAAAATCTGAAGCGATTGCCGAACTCTCCGCCGCCGTGGGACTGCAGGGATTAGTGCAAGGGCAGTTTCAGGATCTGCATGACGGCACCCAGAGCCGCAGCCCGGAAGCGATCGCCCTAACTAACGAACTGAAAACCAGCGTGCTGTTTCGCGCCACGCTGCAAATGGCGGCGATTGCCGCTGACGCTTCGCCACAGGTGCGGCAACGTCTTAGCTTCTTCGCCCAGGATCTGGGCCAGGCGTTTCAGCTGCTCGACGACCTCGCCGACGGCTGCAAACACACCGGTAAAGATGTGCATCAGGATCAGGGCAAATCCACGCTGGTACAAATGCTCGGTGCTGACGGCGCGGAACGTCGCCTGCGCGATCACCTGCGCAGCGCCGATGCACACCTTGCCTGCGCCTGCCATCGCGGCATCGCCACTCGCCAATACATGCACGCGCTGTTTAATCAACAGCTAGCGATGTTCAACTGAGCGCGGCTAAGCCGTTGGGCCACTTTGCGGTGATCGCGCCGCCGCTTTATAGCCACTTTCACGCGTTGCAGGCGTTAGCACAAACGCTGCTGGCGCGTGGCCATCGCATCACCTTCATCCAGCAAGCCGACGCCCGCACTTTGCTCAGCGACGAACGCATTAATTTCGTTGCAGTAGGCCAGCAAACGCATCCGGCCGGTTCGCTGGCGCCCGTGCTGCATCGGCTGGCTTCGCCGGGCGGCCTGTCGCTGTTTCGCGTAATCAACGATCTCGCCTCCTGCACCGATATGCTGTGCCGAGAACTACCAGCGGTACTGAAATCGTTGAACATTGATGGTGTGATCGCTGATGAAATGGAAGCAGCAGGCGGATTAGTCGCTGAAGCGCTGCATCTGCCGTTTGTTTCGGTGGCCTGCGCCCTACCGGTCAACCGTGAAGCCGGCATTCCGCTGGCGGTGATGCCCTTCCGTTATGCTCAGGATGAAAAAGGGCTGAAACGTTTTCAGGCCAGCAGCGATATCTATGATCGCATCATGCGTCGCCACGGCGACGTCATCCTCAAACACGCGCGGGCGTTCAATTTGACGGAGCGACGCGGATTGCATCAGTGCCTTTCACCGCTGGCACAAATCAGCCAGATGGTGCCCGCCTTTGATTTTCCGCGTCAGCAACTGCCCGCCTGCTATCACGCCGTCGGACAACTGCGCCCGCCGGTTGCGGCAGCGCCGCTCAATGCGCCCTGGCCGGCGCTGCGCCAGCCGGTGGTTTACGCCTCGCTGGGTACGCTGCAAGGCCATCGCTTCCGCCTGTTTTTGCATCTGGCACAGGCGTGCCGCCGCCAGCAACTTTCGCTGGTGATCGCTCATTGTGGGGGATTGAACGCCGATCAGGTGCACAAGTTGCAGCTGGCTGGTGCAGCGTGGGTGACGGATTTTGTCGATCAACGTGCCGCCCTGCAACACGCGCAGCTTTTTATTACTCATGCCGGATTAAACAGCGCGCTGGAAGCGCTGGAATGCGGTACGCCGATGCTGGCGCTGCCCATTGCCTTTGATCAACCCGGCGTGGCAGCGCGCATTGAGTGGCATGGCGTTGGACGGCGCGCATCGCGCTTTAACCGCGTTCATCAACTGGAGCAGCATCTGCAACAATTACTTACCGACGATCGCTACGCGTTACGGATGTCAGCGATACAGGCACAGCTACAGCGCGCAGGCGGTTGCCAGCGTGCGGCCGACATCGTCGAACAAGCGCTGTGCCAGCAGCAAGTTGTGCTGGCGGAGGCCACCTGATGCGTGCGCACTACGATGTGATTCTGGTCGGTGCCGGACTGGCAAACGGTTTGATTGCGCTGCGTCTGCGCCAACTGCAGCCGCAGCTCAAATGCCTGTTGCTGGAGAGCGACGCACATCCGGCAGGCAATCATACCTGGTCATTTCATCAGAGCGACCTCAGCGCTGAACAGCTGCGTTGGCTGCACCCGCTGATGACGGCACGTTGGTCCGGTTATCAGGTACGTTTTCCCGCGCTGCGCCGTAATCTGGATGGTGATTACTGTTCCATCGCATCAGACGATTTTGCCCGGCATCTCTACGCGGCGATGGGTGACGATCTGTGGACAAACACAGCCGTACAACAGGTAAAACCCACGCAGGTGACGCTGGCGGATGGTCGTGAGCTTGCTGCGCAAGTGGTGATTGATGGTCGCGGCTTACAACCCACGCCGCATCTGCAACTGGGTTATCAGGTGTTTCTCGGACAAGAGTGGCAGCTGGCGCAGCCGCACGGCCTGCAACAGCCAATCCTGATGGATGCCACCGTCGATCAGCAAGCGGGCTATCGGTTTGTTTACACGCTGCCGCTCAGCGCCGATCGGTTACTGATTGAAGATACCCATTACGTTAATCAGCCCACGCTGGCGGAGAACACCGCTCGTCATCACATCGCCGACTATGCCAAACAGCAAGGCTGGCGGCTTGACACGCTGCGGCGTGAAGAGCATGGCATTTTGCCGATTACCCTGAGCGGCGATATTGAACAATTCTGGCAACAGCAGCGCGGCCAAGCGTGCAGCGGCCTGCGCGCCGGGCTGTTTCATGCCACCACCGGTTACTCCTTGCCGTCCGCCGTGGCGCTGGCAGAACGGGTGGCCACGCTGTTGCCCACCGATGCCAGCACGCTCAGTCAACATATCGAACGCTTTGCCCGTCAGCAGTGGCGCGAGCAGCGATTTTTCCGCCTGCTGAATCGCATGCTGTTTTTGGCCGGCAAGCCGCAGCAGCGCTGGCGCGTGATGCAACGTTTTTACCGGCTCGATGCCGGGTTAATTAGTCGCTTTTACGCCGGGCAACTGCGCCTGCGCGATAAAGCGCGAATTCTGTGCGGCAAACCGCCGGTGCCCATCGGTGAAGCGCTGCGTGCGCTGTTGAATTCTGTCGAACCAGGGAAGAAAAAATGAAACGCACTTATGTGATTGGCGCAGGCTTTGGCGGCCTGGCGCTGGCGATTCGCCTGCAAGCAGCGGGCATACCAACCACCTTACTCGAGCAGCGCGACAAACCGGGCGGACGCGCCTATGTGTTTGAAGATAGAGGCTTTACCTTTGATGCCGGACCTACGGTGATCACCGATCCCAGCGCCATCGAAGAGTTGTTTACCTTGGCGGGAAAATCGCTCAGCGATTACGTCGAGCTGATGCCGGTAACGCCCTTCTATCGCCTGTGCTGGGAAGATGGCAAACAGCTCGATTACGACAACAATCAGCCGCTGCTGGAGCAGCAGATCGCCACGTTCAATCCGCAGGATGTTGCAGGCTATCGTCAGTTTCTCGCCTATTCCCGTGAAGTATTTAAAGAAGGTTATCTGAAACTCGGTACGGTGCCGTTTCTGCAAGTGCGTGACATGCTGCGCGTCGCGCCGCAGCTGGGACGTTTGCAAGCCTGGCGCAGCGTCTACAGCATGGTGGCGAAATTTATTCAGGACGATCATCTGCGTCAGGCGTTCTCCTTTCACTCATTGCTGGTGGGCGGTAATCCTTTTGCAACGTCATCGATTTATACCTTAATTCATGCGCTGGAGCGTGAATGGGGCGTATGGTTTCCGCGTGGCGGCACCGGCGCGCTGGTGAAAGGCATGGCGCGGCTGTTTGAGGATCTTGGCGGCGAGCTGTTACTGAATGCCGAAGTGAGTCAGCTGGATACCAGCGGCAACCGCATTAGCGGCGTTCAGTTAAAGGACGGACGACGCTTCGAAGCTGCGGCTGTGGCCTCCAATGCCGACGTGGTGCATACCTACGACAAACTGCTGCGCCACCATCCGCTGGCAATCAAACGTGCGACATCGCTGAAGCGTAAGCGCATGAGCAACTCGCTGTTTGTGCTCTATTTTGGCCTTAATCAGCCACATGAACAGCTCGCGCATCACACCGTCTGTTTTGGCCCGCGTTATCGCGAATTGATCGATGAGATTTTTAACAGCAGCCAGCTAGCTGAGGACTTTTCACTCTACCTGCACGCGCCCTGCAGCAGCGATCCGTCGCTGGCACCGCCCGGCTGCGGCAGCTTTTATGTGTTAGCGCCGGTGCCGCATCTCGGCACCGCTGACATCGACTGGCAACAGGAAGGACCGCGCTTGCGCGATCGAATTTTTGCTTATCTGGAGCAGCACTACATGCCGGGATTACGTCAGCAATTAGTGACACACAGAATGTTTACGCCGTTTGATTTTCGCGACACGCTGCATGCCCATCACGGCTCGGCGTTTTCGCTGGAGCCGATTTTGACGCAAAGCGCCTGGTTCCGCCCGCATAACCGTGATGCCGATATCAGCAATCTCTATCTGGTGGGTGCCGGTACGCATCCGGGCGCGGGCGTGCCCGGCGTGATTGGTTCGGCTAAGGCCACCGCCAGGCTGATGCTGGAGGATCGCGCCGAATGAATCGACAGCCCTTACTTGAGCAAGTGACGCAAACCATGGCGGTCGGCTCGAAGAGTTTCGCCACCGCCGCCAAGCTGTTTGATGCGCCGACGCGCCGCAGCACGTTGATGCTGTATGCCTGGTGTCGTCACTGCGACGATGTGATTGATGGGCAAACGCTGGGCGAAGGCGGCACGCAGCATGCCGTCGAAGATGCGCAGGCACGCATGCAACATCTGCAAATTGAAACCCGTCGCGCCTACAGCGGTGCGCACATGGATGAACCGGCCTTTAGGGCGTTTCAGGAAGTGGCGATCATTCACCAACTGCCTCAGCAACTGGCGTTTGATCATCTGGAAGGCTTCGCCATGGATGCACGTGACGAACACTATGCCAGCTTCGACGACACACTGCGTTACTGCTATCACGTCGCGGGCGTGGTCGGTTTGATGATGGCACGCGTGATGGGCGTACGCGACGAAACGGTGCTCGATCACGCCTGCGATTTAGGCCTGGCGTTCCAGCTCACCAACATTGCGCGCGATATCGTTGAAGATGCTGAAAATGGCCGCTGTTATCTGCCGCAAACCTGGCTCGATCAGGCGGGATTACGCGCCGATACGCTGACGGCGCCGCAACATCGCGCGGCGCTCGCCACACTGGCAGCGCGTTTAGTGACGGAAGCGGAACCCTATTATCACTCGGCGCGATCCGGTTTACCGGGTTTACCGCTGCGCTCGGCGTGGGCCATCGCTACGGCACGCGGCGTTTATCGCGAAATTGGCGTCAAAGTTCAGCACGCCGGTGTGCACGCCTGGGATTCACGTCAGCGCACCAGTAAAGGTGAAAAACTGGCGCTGCTGGTGAAAGGGGCTGGTTTGGCGATTACTTCGCGTGTGGCTCATCCTGAACCGCGTCCGGCTGGTCTGTGGCAGCGTCCTCGTTGATTTTTCGCCCGTGGCGCTGGCGCAACGTGGCTTGCAGCTTATTCAGCGGTGGCGCATAGAGAAAACCAAATGATACGCAGCCTTCACGTCCGCGCACCGCATGATGCATGCGGTGCGCCATGTATAAGCGCTTGAGATAGCCTTTGCGCGGGATATAGCGGAACGGCCAGCGTTGATGCACCAGACCATCGTGCACCATGAAGTAGAGCGCACCGTACGTCGTCATTCCGGCACCAATCCACTGCAGCGGCCACATGCCTTGCACACCGACATAAATCAGCACAATCGCCAGTACCGCAAACACCACCGCATACAGATCGTTGAGCTCAAACTTACCGCTGTGCGGTTCATGGTGCGACAAATGCCAGCCCCAACCCCAGCCGTGCATGATGTATTTATGCGACAGCGCCGCGACGATTTCCATCACCACCACGGTTGCCAACAAGATAAGCACGTTCCATAACCAGAGCATTGTTCGTCCATTTGTGGAAAAGGGAAATACTAAAGGTGGACGCGGATGAGCGATGGCGCAAGCGACAAATTTAATATGACCGCACTCGATAATCCGTCGACTTTACATCTCCCCACTCACTCGTTAGTATTGCCCTCCTTTCAGCGGTCAATCGCCGCTGCGTAAGCGTTAACGTCAACCAACGCACCATAAGCAGACTCGGTCTGCCTCATTGCTATGGTGCGAAAATATGACCCATACCGCGTTATCTGCGAATCCTGTTCTGCGTCGTTCTGGTTTTTTCCTGTTCTTACTGCTGCTGACGGCGGCCAACTTGCGCACGCCTATTACCGCGGTCGGCCCGGTGCTGGAAAACATCCGGCTGACGTTTGGCCTGAGCGCCAGTGCCGCGGGCGTGATTAACTTCTTGCCGCTGTTGATGTTCGCTACCTTAGCGCCACCTGCAGCCTGGTTCGGCAACCGTTTTGGTCTTGAGCGCAGTTTGTGGGGCGCATTACTGCTCATCACGCTGGGATCGATGCTGCGTATCAGCGGCAGTGAATCTGCGTTGTGGGCGGGAACCATCATCCTGAGCTCGGGGATTGCGGCGGCCAACGTGCTCCTGCCGCCGCTGATTAAACGTGATTTCACCGAACACACCGCCCGATATGTTGGCTTGTACGCGATGACCATGGCAATCACCGCCAGCATTGCGTCGGGCGTGGTGGTGCCGCTGGCAGAGCTAAGTAGCGCGGGCTGGCGACTCTCATTAGCAGTGTGGCTGGTTCCGGCGATCGTCGCGCTGTTAGCCTGGCTGCCGTATCTGAAGAAGCCTGCGTCTCAGGCAAAAAACAGCGCCAACAGCACTTCAACGCGCTCACCGTGGCGCGCGGCCTTAGGCTGGCAGGTTTCACTGTTTATGGCCTGCCAGTCGCTGGTGTTTTACACCTTGATTGGCTGGTTTACGCCTTTTGCGCAAGACAGCGGCATTAGCCAACTGGAAGCGGGTGGCATGCTGTTTGTCTATCAGATTGTGGCCATCGTTTCGAATCTGGCTTGCATGAGTGCGCTGAAGAAAATGCGCGATCAGCGAGCGATTGGTTTTCTCGCCTCGCTGTCGATTTTTATCGCGGTTTCGGGTCTGCTAATCGCGCCAAATTACGCGCTGTTGTGGCTGATTCTGGCGGGACTGGGCGCCGGTGCATCGATGGTGATTTGCCTGTCGCTGTTTAATCTGCGCACCCATGATCATTTGCAGGCGTCGAAATTGTCGGGCATGGCGCAGTGCGTTGGTTACGGATTAGCGGCGCTGGGCCCGCTCTGTTTTGGCCTGCTGCATGATGTCAGCGGCAACTGGCAGTGGCCGCTGATGCTGCTGTTAATGATTGCGGCACTACAGATGGTTGTGGCTACGCTGGCTGGGCGTGCGCGGGTTATTTAACCTGGAAGTCATCCAGCGTGGTGCGGGTCAGAGGATCTTGCTGGGTGGCGCTTAACACCGAATCGAGCAAACCCGGAAAACGGGCATCGAGATCGTCGCGGCGCAGCGACAGCAGATTTTCACGGCCAGAGGGTTTCTGCCAGATAATGCCGCCCTCGCGCAGCACGCGCCAGTGATGGGTTAAGGTGGATTTGGAAACGCCTTTCAGCAGCGATCCGCAAGTGTGTTCACCGCCGTCCGCCAGAATGCTGATCACCGTCATACGCATCGGATTGCCCAACGCCGCCAGCACATTCTCCAGCCTGATTTCATCGCGCTGTGGGTGGTTTTCCAGCATGGCTGCCTCTTAATAGTGGGTAGAATTTCGAATTATCAGGCAGGCAAGGCTCGATGTACAGAACACGGCGAGCGGTTGCCCGCCGTGGGTTTGACATTACTGGCTAATGGTTTGCTTAAGCGCCGCAATCGAGGAGGTCACGCCCGCTTCCACCGACATGGTGAGATCTTCCATCTCCAGCGATACCCAATCGTTGTAGCCCATCATGCGTACCACCGAGAAGAACTCTTTCCACCACTGCAGATCTTGGCCGCAACCGACGGCAACATAGTTCCACGCGCGATTGGCGACATCTTCCACCGGCTTGGTTTCCAGCAGACCGTTGATGTCCACCAGCCCGCGCTCCAGACGCACATCTTTGCCGTGGCAGTGATGAATCGCCGGGCCAAGCGCGCGCGCAGCGGCAATCGGGTCCGCGCCCATCCACAGCAGATGGCTGGGATCGAGGTTCAGACCAACCATATCACCCACCGCGTCGCGCAGGCGGAACAAGGTTTCCGGATTCCACACCAGCATCGAACTGAAGTTCTCCAGCGCAAACTTCTCCACGCCGCTGTTTTTGGCGCGCTGCACCAGCTCCTGCCAGTAAGGAATCGCTACCTCATTCCACTGATAATCGAGGCAGTTTTTCAGTGTCGGCGGCCAGCTCACGGTGTAAGTGATCCAGTTTGGAATGGTGTCGTGCGGGCTGGCGGGCGGCAGGCCGCTCATCATCACAATTTTCTTCACGCCCAGTTCACCGGCCAGCGCCAGCGCGTTTTCCGTATCGCGCTTGTGCTTGTTGCCCAGTTCGCCCGGATCGAGCGGATTACCCGACACGTTCAGCGCCGCAATCGACATGCCGCGACTCTCCAGCGCCTGCAGCAGCTGTTGACGCTGCGTGGCACTCGCCAGCAACGCTTCGGTACGCAGATGCGGTGCCGGTGACCAGCCGCCGGTCGTCATCTCAACGCCGTAAACACCCAATTCCAGCAATTTATCCAGCATCTGTTCAAACGGCAGATGACCGAGGCTATCGGTACAAAACGAGAGTTTCATGGCAGTCCTTATTCGTAGTTAACCCAGCTCGCGCCGTTGTCCGCAGAACGCACGCAGTTTTCGATCCAGCGCACACCTTCAATCCCGGCGTTGATATCGGGATAGATCAGGTTATCGAGAGTTTTTTGGTCGCCCTGTTGGGTGGCGTGAATGGCGATGGCAAATTTCAAATAGATGTTGGCCCAGGATTCCGCCAGACCTTCGGTATGCAGTGCGCCCAGACGTTCATCTGCCAAAGCACTTTCATGCAGGTACGGCATGCCGTGATGCATGATCTGATTCGGCTGGCCCTGCACTTCATATTTCAGCTCGCCAGGGTTGTAGTCGCTCCACTCCAGACTGGCGCGCGAACCAATCACACGAATGCTTTGGCTGTCCATCGAACCGGCGTTAATGGATGAGGCCCACATGCGCCCTACCGCGCCGTTGTCGTAATGCATCAGCACCATGGCGTTATCTTCCAGCGGCGCACGCGACGGAATAAAACTCTGACGATCGCACAGCAGCGATTTCACTTTCAGCTCTGGCAGCACCAGCTGTGAGATGTAGAAGGTGTGCGTAGAGATATCGCCGAGTACAAACGACGGACCGGCAATTTTAGGATCGACGCGCCATTTTTGCGCTTCGCTGAATTTGTCGGCGCTGTCATTGGCGCTGAAGCCGTGGGTGTATTGCAGCTCCACCATGCGCACATCACCAATTTCGCCATTGGCGATCATCGCC
This sequence comes from Pantoea sp. JK, assembly GCF_026130245.1. NCBI lineage: Bacteria > Pseudomonadati > Pseudomonadota > Gammaproteobacteria > Enterobacterales > Erwiniaceae > Pantoea > Pantoea sp. JK. The sequence continues at coordinate 160,861 of NZ_JAINFN010000009.1, read as the reverse complement.
CGCATCTGCATTAGCAGCGGATGGCCAGAGAAACCGTAAGTTACGCCGACAATCAGCCCTTTCGCCGCCGCCAGCGCTTTGATTTCCAGCGCTTCGGCGGTGGTGAAGAACAGTGGCTTTTCACAAATCACGTGAATACCGGCATTCAGCGCCGCTTTAGTGATCTCGAAATGGGTGCCGTTTGGTGTGGCGATAGATACCACTTCAACGCCATCCTCACGCTTTGCCTCTTCGGCCAGCAGCTGCTGATAAGTGGCGTAGCAGCGATCCGCATCGAGTCCTAAGTTGACGCCGAAATCGCGGCCGCGCTCGGCATCGATATCAAAGGCGCTGGCAACCATCTGATACGCCGTGTTATCACGCAGCGCACCACAACGGTGTTTATAACCAACCTGGCTGAGACGACCGCCGCCGATCATGGCCCAGCGCAGTGGGCGTGGAATACTCTTTTCACCGATGAGCATAACAACTCCTGTTTATTTTGCACTCGGGTGCAAAATGGGTTGAGGTAAGATGTTGGGTATTGTTTTTCAGGTATTTTACTTTTTGCTACCGGGTGCAAAATGAGCCACTTAGGTGAGCCTTTAATGATGTTTCTTGCTTTGTGGTGAGCAAAATGTCGGCGAAGACGACTTTTTAGTCAATCTGGCAAAGTGCAAATCAGCGAAAGCGATCACAAAAAGTGAATGAAATGCACCCGATTGCAAAAAATGTTGCAATCGGGTGCAAAGATCAAACATAATCGCAACATCATAAAAACAGGGTTAATTGTCGCGCTTTACACCAAATGCGTGCGCTTAGGTGTTTATTTTCCGTTGGGTTTCACGTTCAATGCTGGGGGTCTCCGCTATTTCCCCTATGCAGGTGCTATGAGTAAACCAACCGCAAAATCCCACAAAGCCACCGCCAGCGATGTGGCAAGACTGGCTGGCGTCTCGAAATGGACGGTGTCGCGAGCCTTTACGCCCGGCGCGTCCATTTCCGAGAAAGCGCGCGAACGCGTCATCGCCATTGCTACCGAGCTGGGTTACCGTCCTAACCTGCTGGCGCGCAGCCTTTCGCAGAAGAAGACACAGATTATTGGTGTGGTGATCGACGAGCTAAAAAATCCGCACTCGATGCTGATGCTCGACACCGTCACCCGCCAGCTGCAGCAGCGCGGCTACATGGCGCTGCTGCTGAATATTAGTAGCGGTGAAAACTACCGTGCGGTGCTGTCGCTGGCCGATCAGCTGCAGGTCGATGGCATGCTGTTTCTCGGCACGGTTCTGAGTGATGAACTGATCGCCGTGGCACGTGAAATGCACCACATTCCGCTGGTTCAGGTGTGCCGTAACAACGACGAACCCGGCATTGAAGTGGTCAATGTCGACGGATTGCAGGCGGGTAAACAGCTGGGTGAACTGCTGCTGGCGCAAGGTTATACCCGCATCGGTTACATGATGGGCCCGGCCACCAGCAGCCATCACACGTTGCGTTTAGAAGGTTTGCAACTTGCGCTCAACGAAGCTGGCTTAGCGCTTGAAGTGCTGCTCACCGCCGGTGAATACGCCCGCGAACGCAGCTACGACGTGTTGACCGAGTATCTCAACGCGCACGCGCCCGATCAGCGGGTAGAAGCGCTGTTTTGCGAAAACGATGTGCTGGCGCTCGGCGCGCTGGCGGCACTGCGCGAAGGTGCAGGCAACAAATTTATGGCGGTGGTGGGTTTCGATGACATCGACGAAGCCAGCTTGCCCGGCTGGCAGCTCACCACCTTCAGCCAGCGTATTGATTTGATCGTCACTGAAGCCCTGAACCGGCTGATTGATGAACGTGCCACTCCGGGTGGCGTTTGGTCTCAGGGAGAATTGCGTATTCGACGCTCTCACCTGAAGCCGTGAGGTAACAAGGAGGAGAGATGAAGTTGTCGTTGCATGGCGTGTCTGTTTGGTACAGCAATGCCGTCACTCAGTTACGCATCGCCCATGAGACAGGCTTTAGCGGGCTGGAAATCCTGCCAGAACATCTGTATCGCTATCTGGAAAACGGTGGCAGCTATGCTGCCTACCGCGATCTGATGGCGAAATACAGCGTCGATATTACCTGCATTAATGCGCTAAAACGCATGGGTCGCCATGAACCGCAAGCACGCGCTGAGCTGCTGCGCGAAGCGGAAAAAATCTGCCAGGCTGCGGTGGAACTGCGTTGCCCGGTAGTGCAAATCATGGCGCTGACCGAACTCGATCACCTTTCCGCTAACGAGCGTGATGCCATCCTGCTGGAGAATATCTCCGCCATCGCCGATATCGGCGCACCGCACGGTATCAAATTCCAGATTGAAGTCGTTGCCTTCACCGCATTCAATTCGCTGCAACATGCGCTTGATCTGATTAAACAGAGCGGCAAAGACAACCTTGGTGTGGTAGTGGATTTCTGGCACCTGCATGCCGGTGGCGGCACCACGCCTGCCGAAGTGGCGCGCATAGATAAAGATCTGATTTACGGCGTGCATTTCTGCGATGGTCGCGCGGCGAAACCGGGCGAAGCCTGGGATGAGTGGGTACAACGCGACTATGCGCCGGGCGAAGGCGATGTCGATATTGCCGCCTGGGTATCTGCGGTGAAAGCCACCGGCTACGACGGTGTTTGGTCGCCGGAACTGTTAAGCCCGCAGAATTGGGAAGACGACCTGTGGGATATTTCCCGTCACTGCTATGAAGATATGAATAAATATATTCATTAACATAAAGGGCGCCCGATAACGGGTTTCCCGCGAATACGGTCACCATAAATGGCGACCGTATATTAACCCACCTCTGAAAAAATAATAACGAACGCAGATTCGTCGCTAGCGCCTGCGCGCTATTTAGCGCGATGTCATTGCGTCTGAAATATCTGAACGTCGTGCTCTGTCAATATTCATGTCTTGAAGATTAAGGGATAAGAAGTATGAACCGAAGAGAAGCGCTCTTTTCGCTCAGTGGAATTGTGGCATCCCTCGCCGTCGCGCCGCAACTGCGGGCGAAAGAGCTGCACAATGTCCCGCTGGAAACCAAACTCAGCCCCGATCACCTGCCGCAACCCGCATGGCAAGACGGTTATCAGGTGCTCACTAATCCGCTGGATCGCCAAAACCTGGCGGCCATTTTTGATCGTCTGATCCCCGCCGATGACCTTGGCCCGTCCGCCAGTGAAGCAGGCGCAATCGAGTTCCTCGATAACCAGTTAGCCGGAGATTATGGCTCCGGCGCGGCGCTCTATTTGCAGGCGCCGCTGCATCCGGAAAATGAAGCGGCGTTGATGGGCAGCCCGCAATTTCTCACCCCGCCGAAAGCGCGCTATTTAACCGGCTTAGCCGCGCTGGAAAAGTGGGCGCAGCAACAGCATCAGGCATCATTGCATACCTTATCAGCTGAACAGATCGATATATTCCTGACGGCAATGGAAGACGGCAAGATCGATTTAGGAAAAGACGTGAATAGCCAGGCGCTGTTTGAATTAATGCTACAAAACGCGCGCGAAAGCTATTTAGCGGATCCGATTTATGGCGGAAATAAAAATATGGTGGGCTGGAAAATGATCGGTTTTCCTGGCGCACGCTATGACTATCGCCCTTATATCGAACGCCGCAACGAAAATCTGGCGCTTATTCCCGTCAGTCTGATTCCTAACGATTAAATAGCCGGAGCTGAGTCAATGTCATTAGTTAGAAATAAAGCTGACGTGGTCATCGTCGGCTTAGGTTGGGCCGGTTCGGTGATGGCGGAAGAGCTAACCCGCGCGGGACTTAACGTGGTCGCCATCGAACGCGGTGCCTGGCGCGATACCTCGACCGATTTCCCGGTCGCCATTGATGCCGATGAACTGCGTTTCCACACGCGCCGCAAAATCCTGCAACCAATGAGCGTGGAAACCACCACCTTCCGCAACCGCAGCGATCAGCTGGCAGCGCCGGTGCGTAACTGGTCCGCGTTTCAGTTTGGCTGGAACGTCGGCGGTGCCGGCACACACTGGGCGGGCATGTCATGGCGCTTTACGCCGTGGGATTTTGAAGTGGCGAAGCAAACCCGTGAACGCTACGGCGCCAAGAAGATGCAGGGTTTGCAACTGCAGGATTGGGGCGTGACCTACGACGAAATGGCACCGTTCTACGATCGCTTCGAGCGTATTGCGGGTACCTCCGGTATCGCGGGCAATCTCAACGGCCAGCCGCAAAAAGGCGGCAATATCTTCGAAGGCCCGCGTTCGCGCGACTATCCTACCCCGCCGCTGAAAGATACGCACTGGATGAGCAAGTACCGCAAAACCACCGAAAGCATGGGTTATCACCCGTTCACGGTGCCTGCCGGTAACCTGTCGCAAGCCTATGTGAATCCGCTCGGCGTCAGCATGGGTCCGTGTACGTATTGCGGCTTCTGCGACTTCCACGGCTGCGGCAACTTCTCCAAATCATCGCCGCAAGCCTGCATTCTGCCGGTGCTGATGCGCCGTCCAAACTTCACGCTGCTGACCGAAACCGAAGTGCTGCATGCCGTGAAACATGACGACGGTAAAACGGTGAAAGGTGTGAAATTCATTACTCAGGATGGCGTGGAAGGCTTCCAACCGGCGGATATCGTCTGCATCACCGCTTATCAGATGGATAACGTGCGCCTGATGCTGCTCTCCGGCGTGGGCGAGCAATACAATCCGCTGACCGGGCGCGGCACCATTGGCCGTAACTACAACTATCAAACCTGCTCCAGCGTCACCGGCTTCTTTGATAACGAATACATGAATCCGTTCATCGGCGGCGGCGCATTGGCGGTGCAGATTGATGACTTCAATGGCGATAACTTCGACCACAGCGATCTCGATTTTATCGGCGGCGCGGGCATCATGGGCTTCTCCACCAACGGCCGTCCGATTCAGAACATGAACGGCCTGCGTCCGGGCACCAAACGCTGGGGCAGCGAGTGGAAAGCGGGTTACAAGCGTGATTACCAAACCGCTGGCACCATCTTCTGCCAGGGTACCTCAATGCCAATGCGCGAAGCCTATCTCGATCTCGATCCCAACTACAAAGATCGTCACGGCCAGCCGCTGATCCGCACCACGTTCGACTGGAACCAGAACGATGTGCGCATGGCGAAGTACGTCACCGATCGCGCCATCAACATCATGAAAGAGACCGGCGGCCAGCACATCGTGGTGGATAACCAGGCGGAGAAGAGCTGGAATCCGTACCAGCAGCACAGCTCGCACACTATTGGTGGCGCGGTGATGGGCGCCGATCCCAGCACTTCTGCACTCAATCCGTATCTGCAAAGTTGGGATGCGCACAACCTGTTTGTGGTCGGCGCATCCGCCTTCCCGAACAACGGCGGTTATAACCCCACCATTACCATTGGTGCGCTGGCGGTGCGCGCCGCGCAGGCGATCCACCAGAAGTACATCCATAATCCGGCACCGCTGGTGGGGGCGTAATCATGGCGAAAGCAAAGAAAATTACCTACACGCTCGCCGCGCTGGCGGTGATTGCAGGCATCGCGGCGTCCGGCCGGTTGTGGGTGGTGTTAGACAGCGCGCGCTCCAACGTTGCCGACGACAAGGTGCAGCTGGCCGATTTCCACAGCAACGACGATGCCGCCATCAAACGCGGTGAGTACGTGATGCGCCTCGCCGACTGTGTCGCCTGTCACAATGCGGACTTTTCCGGCGGCTACAAAATCGATACGCCCTTTGGCGCGCTGCAGACCTCGAACATTTCACCAGACCGTGAAACCGGCATCGGTAACATGACCGAGCGCGATTTCTTCAACGCGGTGCGTCAGGGACGCGGCGAACACGGCTTCATTTATCCAGCGATGCCGTACACCGCTTACACCCAAATGAGCGATGGCGATATGCACGATCTTTGGGCCTACTTCTCGGCGCAAAAACCGGTGCACAACGCCATCGATGAGAATGCGGGCATGAATTTCCCGTATAACATTCGTCTGGCGATGGCGGGCTGGAACCTGTTGTTCTTCGATAACAACGCGTTCAAGCCGCAAACTGCGCAGAATGACGAGTGGAATCGCGGCAAATACATCGTTGATGGTCCGGCGCACTGTAGCGTTTGTCACACCGCGCGCAACGCATTGGGCGGCGAAATCAGCAGCCAGTACCTGCAAGGCGGCAATCTGGGCAGCTGGTACGCGCCGGATATCACGCCAAATCCTCACGCTGGCATTGGCAAGTGGAGCGATGCACAGATCGCTGACTATCTAAAAACTGGCTCTAACGGCGAAAGCGTGGCGGCGGGTCCAATGGCGGAAGCGGTTGAGCACTCGACGCAGTATTTTAACGATCGCGATTTGCACGCTATCGCCACTTATCTGCGCAGCTTACCGGCCTCTTCCACGCCGAAATCCGCCGGGTTTGTGATGGATAAAACGCGTCACGATCAGGCGGCACTGCGCTATGAGGTGGATTGTTCGGCGTGTCACGGGTTGTCGGGTGAAGGTATCACCGGCATGGTACCCGCCTTTGCCGGCAATGGCGCAATGCAGAACGATCCCACCAACATGATTCACTCGCTGCTGGACGGTGCCCGCGCACCGCACACCGAAGGTCGCCCCACATCCGCAGGCATGCCGGCGTTCTCCTGGAAACTTAACGATCAGGAGATGGCGGATGTGCTGAACTACGTGAGGAATTCGTGGGGAAATCAGGCTGCAGAAGTTAAGGCCAGCCAGGTGGCCGATCTGCGTAAAGCCACCGGCGCAGGCGATAAGCTTAAAGTCCCGGCAATGAAATAGCGTTTGTTGTGCATTAAAACGCCCGATGTGTTGATCGCATCGGGCGTTTTTGTTTTTTGAATACTTTTAAACTTCCGTTCGATTAAGCATGAATCATTAGCTCAAAGGCTAATATTAGCTGTTGAGCTAATAACGAATCATCGTTAGAATTATCGCACGGAGGCCCTGCCAGTGTTCGAGGTTATCTACCATGAAGCAGCTGAGGATGAACTTAGGTCATTACCGCCAATCATTCGCGTGAAGTTTGTAAAACTCGTCAATCGACTGCAAACCGATCCTTGTAGTCTCCGTGAACCTCATACCAAACCATTGGGAAATGGGCTGTATGAGATTAGAACGTCTGGTAGCGATATCTCACGCGGACTTTGGGTGTATCAGCGAGGACAGAAAATTTACATGCTGCGTATTTTCATTAAGAAGAGTCAAAAAATACCATCATCAGAAATAGAGAAAGCCCTACGAAGGCTGGAGGAAATGCAGAATGAAATATAAAACTCATAATCAAATTCATGAAGAGATGCTGCAAGATCCCGAATATCGTGCAGCATGGGAAGCTGAGGAGCGTAAATCGCGGATGCAATCGCTACTCAAACAGTGGCGGCAGAATGCGGGTTTGACAAGCGCTCAGGTAGCAGAGCGAATGGGAGTAAAACCGCCAACCGTTTCGCGCATGGAAAAAAACATTACCTCTGCCAGCCTGGATACCATCGCGCGATACGCCAAAGCGTGCGGCGTTGGCTCAGCAACTCTGTTATTTTGATGATCAATACGCCGGAGGCCATTTTTCATTTTCCGGCGTTATTTATTCGAGCAACCTCAGCGCAGCAGCTGGGTAATCCCCCACAGCGCTAACGCATGATCGTCTTCGGAAGGTAAACCGCTGATGGTGACTGCGCCGATGATCGCACCCTGAGCAGTAAGCAGCGGGAAAGAGCCACCGTGATCGGTGTAATCTTCCTGGCGAGTATAAGCCTGCTTTGCCATACGCTCGCCCTTCTGCTCATTGAAAAGCCCCAGATACAGAGATGAATGACCGGTCAACAGCACGGTATTGCGCTTGCGACGCATCCATTCCAGATTTTCTGGAGCGGATCCTGGCAACGCAGCCAGAAACAGCACCTGTCCAAACGCATAGACTTCGATAGCCACAGGCGCATTGTCTTCACGGGCACGCTGCTGGATGCTTTGGCCGATTTGCCACGCTAAATCGAAATCAAACTGCGGTAAACGATGCTCAGCTTCCTGCTGCAGCAAGGTTTCAAGGGACGGCAGCGATGACATGATAGGAACCTCTCAATTTGAAATAAATTTTCCATATTTTATAACATGGAAGATATTTTTCGCATGTGATGAGCTTCTCACTTCAGATTTCGCTAACCGGAATCGCGCGGCACCATCTCAAAGCCAAGATCGATAATGGGATGTTCAACCACATTCCCTCGCAGCCGGTTCAGCAGTTGCTCAGCCGCTAACTGCCCCATGCGATGCCGTTCAATGCGCACCGTCGAGATAGCGGGGAAATTGGCAGCAGCAAAATCCAGATCGCCAAAACCAATCACCGCCAGTGGGTTTGGCACGTTTATTCCACGTGCCTGCGCTTCCATTAATGCGCCTTGCGCCAGCGTATCGGAACTGCACACCAGCACATCGACATCAGGATGCGCATCCAGCAGTTGAGCGCAGGCTTCGCGCCCGCGCTGCATCAGCGCTGGCAGCACTATCGGCGCATCAACTTGCGGTGAAATGCCTTGAGCGGCTAACGCATCGAGTAATCCCTGCTTGCGCTGCAGCGCGCGGCGGTCATCGGTCCAAATCAAACCTGGTCGCTGATAACCGCGTTCTGCGAGGTACGCTGCCACACGCGCGCCGACCTTTTCGTGGGAAAAACCCACCAGCATGTCGATCGGTGTTGGCGTCATGTCCCAGATCTCCACCACCGGCACTTCGGCCTGCAACAACACTTTTTTCAACTGGCTGCTGTGATGAATGCCGGTCAGCACGATGCCATCCGGACGCCGCGACAACAGCGTCGCCACGGTTTCTGCCTCGGTTTCAGTCTCATAGCCGGTGACGCACAACAGCATGTGATAGCCGTGCGCGCTGAGCGTGTCATTCAGCGTCTGAATGGTATCAACGAACATATTGTTATTGATTTGCGGCACTACCACCGCGATTAAGCGGCTGCGATTGCTCGCCAGGCTGCCGGCCTGGGCGTTAGGAATATAGCCGGTGGCGCTGATGGCAGCTTTCACTTTGGCTACCGTCGCCGGCCGCACCTGCTGCGGCGAATTTAACGCCCGGCTGACCGTCATCGGCGAAATCCCCGCGACGCGGGCAACATCTTCCAGCGTTGGCGCGCCTTTGCGCACCAGTTTGGTTGGTTTCATGGCAGCTCACGGTTCATGCAGATGCCGCTAGCATAGCAGTCTGGTGAGACGTGACAACAGCTCAACGCTAAAATGTTAGGGCTATCATTATTATTGCAGAATGGTAAAAGTGTGATCATCAAGACATAACTAAACCTAACTCCTGGCACATAGTGCAATGCGGACCAAGAATGTTAGCGCAATCATTTACCGGAGAACATCATGTCGAGTGTGAATTCTAACGCCGTGAGCTACGCCAAAACGCAGGCTACAGGCAACGCCACGGACAGCGGCGATCGTATTGTGTGGATCAATTTGTCGCTGGTATTTTTGCCGCTGGCAACGCCGGTCAGCGATGCCAAAGTACTGACCGGACGTCAAAAGCCATTAACCGAAGTGGCAATAATCGTTGCGGAAATTGAAACGCGCGATGGCTATCAAGGCATCGGCTTTAGCTATTCAAAACGCGCCGGCGGTCAGGGCATTTATGCGCATGCCTGTGAAATTGCTGACGCTCTGCTGGGTGAAGATCCTAATGATATCGACAAGATCTACACCAAACTGCTGTGGGCAGGCGCGTCAGTCGGCCGCAGCGGCATGGCAGTGCAGGCGATTTCGCCGTTTGATATCGCGCTGTGGGATATGAAAGCGCGTCGCGCCAGGCTGCCGCTGGCTAAACTGCTGGGCGCACATCGCGATTCCGTGCAGTGCTACAACACTTCCGGCGGATTCCTGCACACGCCTCTCGATCAGGTGATCAAAAACGTGGCGATTTCACGCGAAAGTGGCATTGGCGGCATCAAGCTTAAGGTCGGTCAGCCCAACACCGCTGAAGATCTGCGTCGATTAACCGCGGTGCGCCAAACGCTGGGTGATGATTTCCCGCTGATGGTTGACGCCAATCAGCAATGGGATCGCGAAACGGCGATCCGCATGGGGCGCAAGATGGAGCAGTTTAATCTGGTGTGGATTGAGGAGCCGCTGGATGCTTACGATGTCGAAGGCCACGCCGCGCTGACTGCCGCGCTGGATACGCCCATCGCCACCGGGGAAATGCTCACCAGCTTCCGCGAGCATGAACAGCTGATTCTGGGCAATGCTAGCGACTTCGTGCAGCCCGACGCGCCGCGCGTTGGCGGCATCACGCCTTTCCTGAAGATCATGGATCTGGCAGCGCGGCATGGCCGCAAACTGGCACCGCATTTCGCGATGGAGATCCACATTCACATGGCGGCAACCTATCCGATTGAACCCTGGCTGGAGCACTTTGAATGGCTCAATCCGCTGTTCAATGAGCAGCTGGAACTGCGCGATGGCCGCATGCTGATTTCCGATCGTCACGGCCTTGGCTTTAGCCTGAGCGAGCAGGCGCGACGCTGGACCACGCTGACGCACAGCGTCGGCAAGCGACCTTAGGCCAAATCAGGCGGAATCGCGCCGTAATGCACCGCGAGCCACACCGTTGGGCCGCTGCTGTCCGTCCAGTTGACGCGATGGCGGCAGCCTGCGGGAATCTCGACAAAATCGCCAACCTGCAAATGACGCTCCTGCGCTTCCCCTTCCAGCTGCAATCCTGCCGATCCCTGTAAAATCATCACCCATTCACCTTGCGTCTGGCAGTACCAGAAATCCGGTGGACTGGCTTGCCCGGTGGAAACGATGCGTTCGATGTGTAGATTGGGCTGCGTTAGCAGCGCTTCGAACGTCTCTGCGCTGCCGTTCTGTGCGGCGGCGGGAAAATCGCGAAACAGGTTAGTTATCATCGCGCGAGCTCGACATTTGATGAAATCAGCTCGCACTGTAACGCAGGCTTCACCCAGAAGGCTCACAGAATTTCGCGCCGCCGATTGACGCGCTGCACGCAAATCACCATCATCCTGGCCACGAATGGCTACATGGAGCGTGAAGGTGTCGGAACTCAGTAATGCATTGCTAGAAGAGATTGTCAGCGAAGTTCGCCCGCTCACCCAACAGGGGAAAGTGGCGGATTATATTCCGGCGCTGGCCGACGTGGATGCCGACCAGCTCGGCATCGCCATTTGCACGCCTGACGGACGCTGTTTTCAGGCCGGCGATGCCGCGACACGTTTCTCCATCCAATCAATTTCCAAAGTATTGTCACTCAGCGTGGCGCTCACCTTGTATGAGGATGGTGAAATCTGGCAACGCGTCGGCAAAGAGCCGTCCGGCCAGGCGTTCAATTCGCTAGTGCAGCTGGAGCTGGAACAAGGCAAACCGCGCAATCCGTTTATCAATGCCGGTGCGCTGGTGATGTGCGATCTGCTGGAAAGCCGCCTGACAGCACCGCGTCAGCGCATGCTGGAAATTGTGCGTCGTCTGGCGCAGCAAAACGACATCAATTACGACCGCGTCGTCGCGCGCTCTGAATACGAACATTCGGCACGCAATGCCGCCATTGCCTGGCTGATGAAATCCTTTGGCAACTTCCATAACGATGTCAGCAAAGTGATGGAAACCTATTTTCACTACTGCTCGTTAGCGATGAGTTGTGAAGAACTGGCGCGCACCTTTCTCTATCTCGCCAATCAGGGCCGCACTCAGGATGATGAATCAGCGGTGATCTCACCGCGCCAGGCACGTCAGGTGAACGCCTTGATGATGACCAGCGGCATGTACGATGGTGCCGGAGAATTCGCCTGGCGCGTGGGTATGCCAGCGAAGTCGGGCGTCGGCGGCGGCATTGTTGCGGTGATCCCTGGCGACATGAGTATCGCAGTCTGGTCGCCCGCGCTGGATCATTCGGGTAACTCCTTAGCAGGCACCGCGCTGCTGGAGAAACTTACCGAACGACTGGGAAGATCGATTTTTTAAGGCGCCTTAAATCACCGTAGGGTCGCCATTCATGGCGACCACGTCATATTGTTTCCACTCTGTATTTAACAGGTTGCATTAACGTTAACGGCCGCATCTCTTTAAGTGATTATTTTCAAAAGGTGCGAATTTTTCCTTAAATAATCTCTATTTTTTTAACCCACCAACGGCATTCGCGTTACACTTCCGCCTCATTTACGGAATCATCCACTAGCAACCATGACGTTTACACAACACTTCCGCCAGCGTTTGACTGCCTGCGTCGCCATTGTGGCGGTGCTGCTGCTGTTCGTCGCGCCGATTGTGTCAAAAACGTTGATGGAGCGTCAAAGCCAGCTGCTGGTGATGCCGCAGCACAGCATGATGGATAGCTCGATGAGCCATCATTCAATGATGATGGCGGATATGCCGATGCCCGGCATGAGCCATCACATGATGGACGACGGCGAGTTTGCCTGCGGCTACTGTGATCTGCTGGTGCATGTCCCGCTATTGATGTGGGTGTTTATTCCGTTCATCTGGCTGATCATGGTGATCTCACGCGCCCCGCCGCTGCCCCGCGTGGTTGCGCCGATTGTGCGTCGCTTTAGCAGCATTCACCGTCCGCGCGCCCCGCCTGCACCGCTTTCCTGCTGACCTCATTTATTGCAGCGCACGCTCGGCTTGAGCGATGTGCTAAGACAATTTCTTTTTGGAAGGAAGACGGCTTTGTCTGCTGCTCACTCTGCAGCACCGCGCGGCGCGGTGCTTAATTTGCTACGTCGCTTACATTTTTATATTGGTCTGTTTGTCGCCCCGTTCATCTTCGTTGCGGCGCTCAGCGGCACGCTTTATGTGTTAACGCCTCAGTTGGAAAACCTGATTTATGCCGATGCGCTAATTGCTGAACCACATGGCAACGCGCAGCCGCTGTCCGCGCAAATCAGCGCGGCCCGCGCTTATGCGGGAGAAAATCAACACATTTACGCGGTGCGTCCTGCGCCGCACGCAACGGACACCACGCGGGTGCAATTCAGCGACGCCACGCTCGGTGCATCGCTGTCGCGTGCGATATTTATCGATCCTTATAGCCTGAACGTGAAAGGCGATATGCCGGTTTACGGCACCAGCGGCGTATTGCCGTTGCGCACCACCATCGACTTGCTGCACAGCAGCCTGCTGCTTGGCGATTTCGGTCGCAACTACAGCGAGCTGGCGGCGTCCTGGCTGTGGGTGGCGGCGCTGGGTGGCGTGGTGCTGTGGCTGGGAACGCGTCCGAAACGGAAGCTGAAACAGCCGCGCAGTGGCTTCGCCTTCAGCCGACACTGGCACGTCACGCTCGGACTGACGCTGGCAATCGGTTTGGTGTTCTTCTCAGTGACCGGCCTGACGTGGTCGCAGTGGGCGGGCGGCAATATCGATCGCATGCGTACTGAACTGAACTGGCTGACGCCACAAGTCAATACCTCGCTGAATAGCGATGCGCCTGCTGCACCAGCCGATCCGCACGCCGAGCATAGGGCGGATATGTCGGGCATGAGCATGCCGATGTCATCCATGACCAAACCGGCGGCGGCGCCCGCCAAACCGGTGCGCAATAACGCTGCCGATGCCGACTGGGATCGCGTGCTGAACGCGGCGCGTCAGGATGGACTGAGTGCAGCGAAGCTTGAATTGCGTCAGCCGAAAAGCGCCGACAAAGCGTGGGCGGTGACGGAAATCGACCGCAGCTGGCCAACGCACGTGGATGCGGTGTCGGTGAATCCGCAGGACTTTAGCGTGGTGGATCACGTCTACTTTGCCCGTTTCCCGCTGGTGGCGAAGCTGACGCGCTGGGGTGTGGATGCGCACATGGGCGTGCTGTTTGGATTGCCCAATCAGCTGCTGCTGGCGTTCTTTGGCCTTGGTTTATGCAGCATGATTGTGCTCGGTTATCGCATGTGGTGGATTCGCCGGCCAAAAGATGTCGAAGCGAATCCAGCACAAACCCTGACCGAAACCTGGATGGCGTTGCCGCATTACGCCAAAGGTGCGTGGTTAATGTTGGCGCTGGCGTTGGGTTACGCGCTGCCGGTGATGGGCGCGAGTTTGCTGGCGTTCCTGCTGCTGGATATTCTGCGCTGGCGTAAACAGCAACGCGCGCCGCTTGATGAAGCCGCGCTGCTGGCCTCACAGCAATCTCCGCTGGGCATTATTCGCGCACGCTTTGCCGTGAAGCGTAAAGAGATGCGCTATTTCCTGCGCGGTTTGTTCATCCTGGCGCTGATTGTTGGGACGGTGATGAGCAATGCGATTATCGGCGGCGTTATCGATCAATATGGCATTCCGTTCAGCCACTGGTCGCTGACCATGTACATCACGCAGGGCTTTATGATTGCGTTGTACACCACGGTGTTTACCGCGCTGACGTCAATTCCGCTGTGGTATTTCTTCCTCGGCGAAAAGGATGACCGAGGCTAATTTCGTAGGGTCGCCATTCATGGCGACCTTTTTTACCACCTGCACCGCCCTTAAAAATCCGCTTTCAACACCACGCGATAGTTCGCTTTCCCGGCACGCAGATGTTCCAGCGCTTCATTCACCTGCGACATCGGGAACGCTTCCACTTGCGGCGCAATATCAGTACGCGATGCCAGCTTCAGCAACGCCCGCAATTGGCCCGGTGAACCGGTTGACGATCCGGTTAACGCACGGTCACCAACAATCAAACTGAACGCCGGCACTTCAAACGGCTTCATCACCGCGCCAACAGTATGGAACGCGCCACGGCGCGCCAGCGCCTGATAGTACGGCTTCCAGTCCAGATCCACCGCCACGGTGCTGATAATCAGATCAAACTGCCCGGCCAGCGCGCTCAACGCCTGCGGATCACGGCTGTTTACCACCCGATCGGCACCCATCGCTTTAATCGAATCGGTTTTCGCGGCTGAAGAACTGAACGCCGTAACGTGCGCACCCATCGCCCGCAGCAGTTTGATCGCCATATGCCCCAGACCGCCAATGCCGATCACGCCGACGCGGCTGGTGGCGGAGATGTTGTGCATTAACAGCGGTTTAAACACGGTAATACCGCCGCAGAGTAACGGCCCAGCGGTGGCGATATCCAGCGCGTCCGGCAGTGGGATCACCCATTGCCAGTTAGCGCGCAGATGACTGGCAAAGCCGCCGTGATTATTGATGGTAGAGGTTTTACCGTTTTCGCAGTTCACCTGATCGCCTTCGATACAGGCATCGCAGTGCTGGCAGCTTTTCGCTGTCCAGCCAATGCCCACGCGCTGGCCGATGTGCAGCCCTTTGTTTTGCGCCGCATCACCCAAAGCCACCACACGACCAATCACTTCGTGACCCGCAATCAGCGGATAGCGCGAGCCGCCCCATTCGTTATCGATCATTGACAAATCAGAGTGGCAGACGCCGCAATAATCTACCGCAACCTGCACATCCTCAGCGGCCAGTGGACCGGCATCGTATTCGTAAGGCACCAACGCCTCACCCGCTTGCAGAGCGGCATAGCTGGAAATTTTCATTGCTGTCCTCGAGTTGGGTTGGGTGACAGCAGTTTATCAAAGCGATGCGTCATTATATGCCGAACAATCAGGGGATTAAGGCTGAGGATGCTGTTTGGGAGGGAGGTGCGATAGGTAAATCGGTGCGCAGTAATGCGCACCGTTTGACGTATTAAAAATCGGCTTTCAACACTACGCGGTAATTGGCTTTACCCGCGCGTACGTGATCCAACGCTTCGTTGATTTTGGACATCGGGAACTCTTCCACCTGTGGCGCGATATCCGCACGCGATGCCAGTTTCATCAGTGAACGCAGCTGGCCTGGTGAACCGGTAGAAGAACCGGTCACCGCGCGATCGCCCATAATCAGGCTGAACGCCGGCACTTCAAACGGCTTCATTACTGCGCCGACGGTGTGGAATTTACCGTGCGGTGCCAGCGCCTGGAAGTACGGTGCCCAATCGAGATCGACGGCTACCGTGCTGATGATCAAATCAAACTGCCCAGCCAGCGCATTCAGCGCCTGCGGGTCGCGGCTGTTAACCACGCGGTCCGCGCCCATCGCTTTGATCGACTCGGTTTTGCTGGCGTTGGAGCTGAATGCCGTCACTTCTGCACCCATCGCACGCAGCAATTTAATCGCCATGTGGCCCAGGCCGCCAATGCCGATCACGCCAACGCGGCTGGTTGCGGTGACATGATGCATCAACAGCGGTTTAAATACGGTGATGCCGCCACACAGCAGTGGACCCGCCGAAGTGTAATCCATCGCTTCCGGCAGCGGGATCACCCATTGCCAGTCGGCACGCAGATGGCTGGCAAAACCGCCTTTATTCATGATGGTTGGCACCGAACCGTTTTCACAGTTGACGTGCTCGCCATTGATACAGGCATTACAGTGCTGACAGCTTTTCGCTGTCCAGCCGATGCCCACGCGCTGGCCCACTTTCAAACCTTTGTTTTGCGCCGCGTCGCCTAAGGCGCTGATGCGACCAATCACTTCATGGCCGGCAATCACCGGGAACGAGGAGATGCCCCACTCGTTATCAATCATCGACAAATCTGAGTGACAAACACCGCAGTAATCGACCTCAACCTGCACCTCTTCAGCAGCCAGTTCACCAGCTTCGTACTCGTGAGGCACCAGCGCTTCACCCGCGTTCAAGGCGGCATAACTTTTGATTTTCATTACTGTCCTCTGTATCCAGGTTTTTGACAGGGCAAGTCTAGCAGAGCGTGTTTCCCGCTCTTGACCATAAATCCGTCACTTAGCCGCTTTAACGCGTTAAAACCGCTGAAAAGCATCAAGGGTTAAAGCGGATCATGATAAATCGGCGTGCGATAGGCGACGCGCGCCTCTTCAATCAGTTGGCTGGCGGTTACCGTCGGCGGCAAGCGCGTTAGCACTCTGCTCGCTTGCCAGTAACACAACACCATTAATTCATCGGATTCGCTCTCCGCCATCTCCAGCAGCCGCTCACGCAGAGTGGGAACGTCCAGCGTTTGATGTTCGTCCATTAACTCAACAATGGTTTCGTTGAGAACCTGATGAATGATTTTCCAGGAGAGATTGGCAAACACATTGAACCTCGATGCTCTAAACGTTTGGCTCCAGGCAAATGAACTAAAAATGCTACAAGTAAGAAGATTGAAACAGGATTAACTATAGCCGCTTATTTTCTGTGCAAAGCCGCTGCGGGCCGAGTTTCTTGTAGCTCGCGGATCTATAAAACGATTTTTCTTTCGTCACATTTGCAGCCCGCGAATGGCTTTGTAACAAAAAAGCACAAGCCCGCACTGGCTGTCCACGCAGCGCTTTGCCAAAGTAAGGCAACTTTTATCGTTGCAACAGGGAATTACCATGAGCCAATCCACCGCATTACACGCCGATCCGCTGGTTTGGGGCCACGGCCCGAAAGTGTTTGAAGTCTTTCTGGAACCGACCTGCCCGTTCTCCGTGCGCGCATTCAACAAGCTCGACGCGCTGCTGCAATTAGTGGGCGAAGAGAAGATGACGTTAAAAATCCGTTTGCAATCACAGCCCTGGCATATGTATTCCGGCGTGATTGTGCGCTACATCCTTGCCGCCTCAACCTTGTCGGAAGGCAAAGCGGCAGCCAAAAAGGTGCTGCAAGCGGTGGCCGATCATCGTGAAGAGTTCGAGTTTATCGATCACAGCCACGGCCCGAATATGGACGCGACGCCGAATCAGATTCTCGATCGTCTTGAGCATTACAGCGGCGTTAACGCACGCGAACCGTTCCTGCGTGCCGAACTGCAAAATGAGATCAAATGGCACAGCAAATATTCGCGGCAAAATGGCATCCACGTTTCACCAACCTTCATCACCAATGGTTTAGTGCAGCTGGATATCGGCAGCGGCGACGAGATTGAATCCTGGGCCAAACGCATTCTCGCCTAAGCGCGTCGGCCCGTTGCGGCGGGCCTTTAGTATGATTTCGCAATAGATTTTCGCTTGCACAGCTTGCCTCAATTCCGATAATCGCTATCTACCTAATTATATAGCGAGAAAGGGAATGCGATTCACTCACCTCACCGCGCTGCTGCTCACTGCCGGCGCGGGCTTGAGTCTGCATGCACAAGCGAATACCGATATCCGCGTGACCTACGCCGGTTCCATGGGCAAAGTGATGGACCAATCATTAGGTCCAGTCTTTGCTAAACAAAACAACGGCACGTATGAAGGTCAGGGCCAGGGCGCCTATGGCATGGCACGTTTGCTGGCGAGCAAAAAAATCACCGCCGATGTGTTTGTTTCCATCACGCCGGGGCCGATGCAGATCCTGAAAGATGCTGGATTGATTGATGATGCGATCCCAGTGGCGAGCACCAGCATGGTGGTGGCGTATAGTCCGAAAGGAAAATACGCGCAGCAGTTCGCGCAGGCCAAAGGCAGCAACACCAGCTGGCTGAAGGTGCTGGCAACGCCGGGCATTAAGTTCGGCCGCACCGATCCGATCAACGACCCTAAAGGTCAGAACATCATCTTTACCCTGCTGCTGGCTGAGAAGTATTACCATCAGCCGGGCATCGCCGATAAAATTATGGGCGGCTATCAAAATCCGGCACAAACCCATCTGGAAGGCGGCCTGCTAACACGGCTGGAAAGCGGCCAGGTTGATGCCGCCGCCGGTTACGAGAGCGAAGTGATCTCCGCGCATCTGCCCTATGTGGCACTGCCCGACGAGATTAATCTGAGTAATCCGGCAATGGCGAAGCAGTGGTACAACACGGTGAGTTTCAGCGTGAAAGACGGCGCGGGCAAAGACAAAGTGCTACACACGCAGCCGCTGGTTTACTACGCCGCCGTGTTGAAGAACGCCCCGCACGGCGCTGCCGCCGGCAAAGCCTTTGTCGATTTTATGCTGAGTCAGCCGGGACAGGCGCTGTTTAAACAGAATGGCTATGCCGCGCCGAAAGGCAGTTCGATCTACCCTTGATGAAAACCCGTCACGCCACCGCGCTATGGCTGTCACTGCCCGCACTGCTGTTGCTGGCGGTGCCTTTTCTCACGCTGATTGGCGTCACCAACTGGCAGCATCTGCAGCTGGCGTGGGGCGATGGCAATGCTATCGCTACGTCGCTGGGTTTGGGTGCGATCGCGCTATTGCTGATATTTGTCAGTGGATTGCCGCTGGCATGGTGGCTGTCGCAGGCGCGCGGTCGGATGCGGTTAATCGTCGAACTGCTGGTGATGATCCCGCTGCTGACGCCGCCGCTGGCGATGGGGATTTTGTTGGTAAGCGCTTACGGGCCGTATAGTTTGCCGGGTGAACTGTTGGAGAAGTTTGGCTGGACGCTGGTGAATAATCCGGCCGCGTTTATTCTGGCGCAATGGTACGGCGCGTTGCCCTACTTCGTCACCACCGCACGTTCGGCGTTTGCCGGTGTGCCAAAGCCGATTCTGGAAGCGGGCCGCACGTTGGGCGCGTCGCCGTGGCAGCGTTTTTGGCGTCTATCGATCCCGCTTGCCGCGCCGGGGCTGGCAACCGCCAGCGCACTGGCGTGGGCGCGTGCCATGGGCGAGTTTGGCATCGTGATGATCTTTGCCTGGTTCCCGCAGGGCATGCCGGTTCAGCTGTATAACAATCTGCAAAATAATGGCATCGACGCGGTGTATGTGCTGCTGTGGTTGCTGCTGCTGTTTACCTTGCCGATGCCGCTGATCTGTTTTGCGCTGTCACGCCGCATGTGACCATGTCGCCATGAATGGCGACCCTACACTTTGTTTATAACGCTTTCAGTGCATCCATCGCACAGGCTTCATCCAGATTGCCGCCCGGTGCGCCGCCGATGCCGATTGCGCCAATCACCTGATCGCCGCTTTTCACCGGCACACCACCCGCCAACAGCAGGAAGCCAGGAATATCACGCATATTCTGCGCACCGGCATTATTCTGCGCCGCTTCCATCACCTTGCCGCTTGGATTTTTGGTGCTGAGCGCGGTGTAGGCTTTCATCTGGCTGGCTTCAACGGTGTGCGGACCGGCATTATCCATGCGCTGCACCGCTTTTACCACACCGGCACGATCAACCACGGTCACGGCTACGTTGTAGTTTTTCGCCGCGCACGACTGAATCGCGGCGCTTGCCAGCTTCTGTGCGTCAGCCAGTGAAAGGTTGGATTCAGTTAATGCCGCATGGCTGCTAAAGGAAACAAAGGCCGCCGCAGCGGCAATCAGAGAAAGGCGGATGTTCATGTGTCACTCCTGTTTAATAGTGAGTGGCACTTTAAAGCGCGGCAGAGAAAAGAAATATTCGGGCGATTACCCGTTCATCCTGGTAGTTATACCTGGTTCAGCTGCTGCCAGGCGTGAATCAATTGCGCGAGATTATTGAGTTCCAGCTTGGCGAACACTGCCGCGCGGTGCGCTTCCACGGTACGCGGCGACAGCGATAAATCACGCGCGATCTCTTTGCTGGTTTGCCCGGCAATCATCATTTGCATTACTTCAGTTTCACGCGCCGATAATAGCGCAAATCGCGCCTGCAAACCCTGCTGCGACTGCCAGCGCCCGGCACGTTGTTCACTCTCATTGAATGCCAGATGAATAGTTTCCAGCAGCGGTTCTATATCCAGCGGCTTGGTGTAAAACTCAAACGCGCCCTGACGAAATGCACGACGGCAGGCATCAATGGTGCCGTGACCGGTCATGATGATCACCGGCAGCAGCGGATGGCGATCGCCCTGTTCCGCCAGCCAGCTCAGGCCGCTAATGCCCGGCATGCGCACATCCAGCAGCAAACAGCCGCGCAGCGGTTCCTGCGCTTGCGTGGCCGCTTCAAATGCGGCCAGATCGGCAAAATCGGCCACGTCATATTCCAGCGTTTTAAGTAAAAAACCGAGCGATTCACGCACAGACAAATCATCATCCACTAACCAAACCTTTGCGACCATTCCGTTACTCCGCCAGTTGGAAAATTAAGGTAATCTCCGCGCCGCCTGCAGCGCGATTTGCCAGCCGCAGCTGGCCGTTCATGCGTAACATCAAGTTCTCGACCAACGTCATGCCTAATCCCATGCTATTGGCGCGCGTGCTGTAAAACGGCATGCAAGCCTGCGCTAATCCTTCCGCAGAGAAGCCGGGACCGTTATCACTGATGATGATTTTGATGCCCTGTGGAACATGCTCCGATGCAATGTTCACCCATGCATCGGGACGTCCGTGCTGCATGTGAATGGCGTTTTGCAACAGGTTGTGGAACACCTGTTCCAGCCACTGTGGATCGCTTAGCACTTTCGCCTGACCGTGCTGGAACTGCTGACGCAGCGCGACATCGCCATCATCCAGTTCCTGTTGCAACAGCACTGTTACGCGCCGCCAAACCGCTTCCGGATTCACAGCGCTCATCGCTACCGGGCGTTCGCTCACGATGTCGCGAAAACGCTGCAGCAACGCCGCGAGGCGTTCGGTTTGCAAACTCATCGCGTTGAGCGCCTGTGGCAGATTTTCGTGTTTACCCTGCCTCAACAGTAACTGACTGCTATGCAACCAGGTGTTGATGGCGGTCAGCGGCTGATTGATTTCATGAATGATGCCCGCAGTGAACTCGCCCAGCGCTTCACGCCGCGTACGCTGGAAATAGTCCGCACGCAGGCGCATCTCCACATGTTGACGCCAGTGACGCAACAGCCACCAGCCCAAGCCGCCAATCACCAGCCACAACAGCAGCGCCAGCGTAAATGGCAGCATATGCAGCGCTCGCCAGTCGGGATTGGCGCTGCCTTTCAGTAAGAACGGCTGATAGTGATTGATGAACGGCCGCTGCCATTGCCAACGCGCCGAGTCCGAATAGTTCGCTGTTTGCATCGCAGGCGGAGCGTGGATATGAAACGCCAACGCCAGCGCTACATCTGAGGTTTGCAGGGCAAAGTGCAAATCGATCAGCATGCGAATCTGGCGGTAAGGATTGTAGAGCCAATAGCGTCCACCGCTCACTTCTTCAAAACGTGGCGCGGTTAACGGACGATTTACGGTGTGTTCCAGCAGGACAAGCTGCGGAAATTTGCTCTGCAAAGCAGCGAGATCCTCATCGCCATCAAGCAGCGGCAATAGCGTTTCATTCTGCGTTTGATAGGCGGCAAGGCGGTTAAATTGCTGATTAAATTGCGCCTCGCCCACACGCTGCTGCTGCAAAATTTGATCGGCAAATAACGCTATCAAGGTGATCAGCGTTAACAGTAGCCAGACCAGCCAATACCTTTTCATCCATGGTCGGTAAGTGTGCGGCATAGAATTCCGTGGTTATGCAGTAAAGAAGTACTCCAGCAAAGGAGGCCTGACTAAAGTCAAACGTTGTAACCCGCGCCGTATTGGGATTCAACGACTTTTCCCGGTCGGCTCGTGTTTTCAGAAGTGTGCCTGACGCGCGGTCGCTGCGATTCGGACCACCAAATACGACAGCACTGGCTTTGATTACGAGGAAATTAATGGAAAACATGAGGTGCACCAGCTCGCTCATGGAGCTGGTGCAAACAGAAAGGAAGCTGTTATTAACTATTCCGATTTAAGTGACTACTCACAAATGCGCGACAGCGTGCTGAAAGCGGATCGCTGAAAACTTGCTGTGGCGAACCGGCTTCTTCAATCTTGCCCTGATGCAGAAACACCGCTTTGTTCGAGACATCGCGCGCGAAGCCCATTTCATGCGTAACGATGATCATGGTGCGTCCCTCTTCTGCCAGACTGCGAATCACGCGTAACACTTCGCCCACCAGCTCGGGGTCAAGCGCTGACGTCGGCTCATCAAACAGAATCGCCTTCGGCTGCTGCGCCAGCGCACGGGCGATCGCCACGCGCTGTTGCTGACCACCCGAAAGCTGCGAAGGCCACGCGTTACGCTTCTCGTACAGACCCACTTTTTGCAGCAGCGCTTCGGCCTCTTCAATCGCCTCTTTGCTACTGCGCTTCTGCACATGAATCGGCGCTTCGATGATGTTCTGCAATACGGTTTTATGCGGCCACAGATTGAAGCTCTGAAAGACAAAACCGAGTTGCATGCGCATCAGCTTGATACGACGCTGCTGCTCGCGGCTGAGCTTCTCGTCGGGATTATCGATAGTGACCACTTCGTCACCCACCGCAATTTCCCCGCCCTGCGGCACTTCCAGGAACGGAATGCAGCGCAACAAGGTACTTTTGCCTGAGCCACTGGCACCGATCAGCGAAATCACGTCGCCATCCTGCGCCGTCAGGCTGATATCGTGCAGCACTTCGTGCCCGCTATAACTTTTTCTGAGATGACTCAGGGCGATAGTGGGTTTACTCATGGACGTGCTCCAACGTGATAAGGGGACAAACGGCGCTCCAGCAGCGCTACCGCTTTACTCACCAGCACGGTCAGTAGCAGATAGATAATCGCCGCGCTGATAAACACCTCCAGCGCGCGGAAAGTTTCAGAGACAATGGAATCAGCAATGCCGGTCATCTCCATCAAGCTGATGGTGCTGACCAGCGAGGTCGATTTGATCATCGAGATAATTTCATTGCTGTAAGCCGGCAATGCCTGGCGCACCGCCAGCGGCAGCGTGATGCGACGCAGCGTGGTGAAGCGCGACATGCCGCTCACTTTGGCCGCTTCCAGCGACTGCACGCTCACCGCGTTGAGCCCGCCGCGCAGAATCTCCGAGGTGTAAGCCGCATCGTTAAGAATTAATGCAATCAAACCGCACCAGTAAGGATCGCGCAGCAGCGGCCACAGCACGCTTTCGCGCACCGCTGGTAAGCTGCCGAGGCCGTAATAGATCATGAAGATCTGAATCAGCAACGGCGTGCCGCGAAATACCCAGACGTAGAAACGGGTAACGTAGCTGCCGAAGCGATTCTGGCGCAGCAGATTGAGCAGCAGCGCCAGCACGCCGCCACCCAACAACGACAACAGCGCCAGATTGAGCGTCAGCGGCAGGCCGCGCAGCAACGCAGCTAAGGTGTGCTGCAGAAAAGTGACATCCATCGTGGCTCCTTACAACCGCGCGCGTTGTTGCCCGCGCATGGCCACTTTTTCCACATAGCGGAAAACAAAATCGGAACAGGTGGTGATGATCAGGTAGATCACCGCGCCAACGCTGTAGAAGAAGAACGGCATTTGTGTCGAGTTCGAGGCGGTGGAGATCTGGTTCATGGTTTCCACTAAGCCAGTGACCGAAACCAGCGCCGACTCTTTGATTACCGATTGCCACTGATTGCCCATGCCCGGCAGCGCAGTTTTCAACGCTTGCGGCACAATCATGCGGCGGAACAGCATCAAACGGCCCATGCCGGTTACCGTTGCGGCTTCCAGCGTGCCTTTTGGGATCGCATAGAACGCACCGCGGAACACGCTGCTTTGATAAGCGCCGGAGATCAGGCCGATGGCAATCGCACCGGCGACAAAGCCGTTCACATCAAACGGTCCTTGTAGGCCAAGACTTTCCCCAACAAACGACACCACCTGACGCCCACCAAAATAGAACAGGTAGATCACCAGCAGCTCCGGCACACCACGAAACAGCGTGATGTAACCGTTGGCGAGGCGCTGCTGCCAGCGCCCGCCACCAATCTGCATCCAACACAACAGGCTGCCGAGAATTGCGCCCAGCAGCCATGCACATAATGAAACGGTGACGGTCACCGTGGCAGCGTTAAGCAACACGCCGCCCCAACCTTCGTCACCAAAACCTAAGATTTGCCAATCAATAGCCATAAGCGCCTGGAATTACTCTTTAGGTGCGACGTTTTCGCCGAACCATTTTTCAGACAGCTGCTTCAGCGTGCCATCTTTGATCATTGAATTTAACGCGTTATCCAGCGCCGCCTTCAGCTCAGGATTGTTTTTCTGAATCGCGATAGCGGAACCCTGGCCCAACACGCCGCCCGAGAAACCGTAACCGGTGCTATTAACGGTATCCGCATGCTTTTTCACATAGGCATTCAGGTTGGTGCGTGACGCCATTACCGCATCAACACGGCCGTTCAGCAGATCGGCGAAGGTTTCCGGGCCAGCCTGATACGTGCGAATCGTTGCCACATCCGCCAGATATTTGTTGAGGAAATCCGCCTGAATGGTGGCAACCTGCACCGCAATGGTTTTGCCTTTGAATTTGGCTTTCAAAGCATCGATAGATTTGGTCATAGCCGCTTCGTCATCCGCCAGCACCACTTCGCCATTGCCTGGCAAGGTATCAACTGCGCTGCCTTTCAGAGTCACGAATCCTGAAACACTCACGGTGTACTGGCGAGAGAAATCCACCACTTCTTCACGCTTCGGCGTGACGGTCACGGCATCGATCACCGCGTCATATTTGCCATCGACTAAACCCGGAATCATACCGGACCATTTCTGCGCCACGATTTCGTATTTGAAACCAGCACGTTTAGCGATTTCAGCCACCATATCCGGCTCATAACCGACGATTTTGCCGTTCGGCGTGGATTGGTTAAATGGCGGATAAGCAGCTTCAGTGGCGAATTTCAGCGTGCCAAAATCTTTTGCCTGCACCAGAGCGGAAGAGGCAAGCAGCAGCATGCCCATAGAAGCGGTAAACAGTCCTTTACGCATCATCAGAAAACCTCGAAGTTCGTTATTTTAAGAGAGTAAATCAATGGCTAAACGGGCTAATGCCTGCGTGCCGGCATGGATACTGCGCTCGTCGGGTTGGTAATCCGAATTGTGCAGATGGTCGTCGCGCCCCGGCGCGCCGGATCCGATGTGGATCTGGCAGCCTGGCGCGCGCTCGGTAAACAGCGAGAAATCTTCAGCACCAAAACTGGCGCTCGGTTTGGCGACAATCACCTTACTAAACTGATGCGATAAAATCGGTTCCAGCGCATCAATCAGCGCATCGTCGTTCATCAACGGCGGTACGCCGCGCTGATAATTGACCTCAACGCGCACATTCAGCGACAGCGCGACGCCCGCGCAGATACGTTTGAACGCCTCTTCGATATGCACACGCGCCGCCGGTGATTTGGCGCGCACCGTGCCCTGAATAAGGCAGCTATCGGAAATGATGTTGTGCGTGCTGCCGCCATGAATGTGCCCGATGGTCAGCACTGCCGAGTTGGCGGGATCGAGCTCGCGCGAAATAATGGTTTGCAGCTGGCTGACCAGGTTCACGGCGGCAATGATCGGATCGGTTCCCATGTGCGGACGGGCGGCATGCGTTGATTTACCGTGCACCACCACATCAAACTCGTCGCTGGAGGCGGTGCTGGCACCGCGCGTTAAGCCAATTTCCCCGGCGGCCAGTTCCGGTTTATTGTGCAGCGTAATGGCAAGATCGACGCCGTCTGCCGCGCCATCGGCGATCATCGCTTCGGCACCGCTATCGGGCGTCTCTTCCGCTGGCTGAAAAATCAAACGCAAGGTGCCATGCAATTGCGCGCGATAGTGCGGCACAATCGCCGCCACGCCGAGCATCGTCGCGGTGTGAATATCGTGGCCGCAGGCGTGCATTTTGCCAGGATATTGGCTGCTGAAAGATAAACCGGTTTGTTCATGGATTGGCAATGCATCCATGTCCGCGCGTAACAGCACGGTTTTACCGGGATGCGCGCCGACAATCTCAACCATCACGCCGGTTCTGCCGACGCCGGTTTTCGGCGTCAAACCCAGGCGCAGCAGCTCCTGCTCAACGATGTGCGCAGTGCGAATGGTGTCGAAACCCAGCTCCGGATACGCGTGAATGTCACGGCGGATGGCGATGAGATGCGCCTGCATGCTTTCACTTTTGGCGCTGATGTCCCTGGCTAAAACATCTTTATGGTCGGTCATAGGCAATGATCTTTTTCAGGCGCGAGCCTGGCCTTTATGGCATTTTTATTAAAATTGACTCCGTATTTATTCACAGCACCCGACAGAATGCAACGCGCAATCCGTTGCTTTACTTGCTGAATTTTCGCAATATTTTGCTAATTCACTGCCTTAACAGGATAAAACCCCACGCCTGCATCATTAAGCAGTTATAACATTCATGATCCCGTGCGGATCATCAGTTTTATTGATATCGTTATTGAACAATAATCAGCTGCTAACCTGCGCTAAAAGCCAATCGCGCACCGCCATCACTGGCGCTTGCTCGCGCCGACGGCGCGGCCACACCAGATACCAACCGGCATCCATGGTCATTTGCTGCGGAAACGCAGGCACCAAACGTCCGCTGGCCAGATCGTTCTGCACGAAATGCGGGCTGGTGAGCGCAATGCCCTGCCCGCTGATCGCCGCTTCCAATGCCAGCGCGGTTTGATTGAAACGCAGGTGATGCTGATGATGTAGCGATACTTGCGGGAAGTTAAACGCGAGAAACGCAG
Organism: Pantoea sp. JK; assembly: GCF_026130245.1. Taxonomy (NCBI): domain Bacteria; kingdom Pseudomonadati; phylum Pseudomonadota; class Gammaproteobacteria; order Enterobacterales; family Erwiniaceae; genus Pantoea; species Pantoea sp. JK. The sequence goes on along the minus strand of NZ_JAINFN010000009.1, from coordinate 133,604 downwards.
GCCAAAGATGATGACCATCGTGCAGCAAGGCGTAGCGCAGACAGTTGTCGCTGTCGGCCGGATTTCCCAGCTCGGCAAGCAGCGCCGGACTCACTACCGCTAATACCGTTTGGCTAAACAGTAAAGTGGCATCCAGACCCGCGCCAAATGGCGGCCTGCCGTAGCGCACCGCTAAATCGACGCCTTCATGATGAAACTGCACCAGCCGCTCAGACGCCAACACGCGCAGATCGATATCCGGCCACGCGGCGGTAAAACCCGGTAAGCGCGGCAGCATCCAGCGGCTGGCAAAGGTGGGCGTTACGCTCAATGTTAAGCGATTCGGTTCCGGACGCAGCGTGCGCGTGGCTTCATCGATCAGTTCAAATGCCTGACGAATACTCACCGCATAACCTGCACCCGCGCCGGTCAGCGCCAGCGTGCGCGGCAATCGATCGAACAATTTCAGCCCAAGGCTGGCTTCCAGACCGCGAATTTGCTGCGCCACCGCGCCCTGCGTCACGCCTAACTCTTCCGCCGCCAGGCGAAAATTAAGATGCCGCGTCACGGCTTCAAACACTTTCAATGCATTGAGCGGCGGCAACTCGTTAAATCCCTGACTCATCCTGTAGTTTTCCTATCGTCAATTGGCAAACAGACTGACTCTCTGCTGCTGAAATTACCTTTTATACTGGATTTAATCGATTTTTAATTAACAGGAAGATCAATGATGACAGTAGAAAAAGTCGCAGTAATCGTCGCAGGCGGCAGCGGCATGGGTGCAGCAGCAGCGGAAAAACTGGCAAGTGACGGCTTTAAAGTGGCGATTCTCTCTTCATCCGGCAAAGGTGAAGCGCTGGCGGAGCGGCTGGGCGGTTTAGGCGTGACCGGTTCTAATCAGTCGATTGCAGATCTGCAGAAGCTGGTGGATCAAACGCTGGCGCGTTGGGGCCGCATTGATGTGCTGGTGAACAGCGCCGGTCATGGTCCGCGTGCGCCGATTCTGGAATTAACCGACGAGCAGTGGCAGCTCGGCATGGAAACCTACTTTTTGAATGTGGTGCGCGCCACGCGCCTGGTCACGCCAACCATGCAGAAACAGGGCGGCGGCAGCATTATCAATATCTCCTCGGCGTGGACGTTTGAGCCAACCGATATGTTCCCGACCTCAGCGGTGTTCCGTGCCGGGCTGGCATCCTTCACCAAAATCTTCGCCGATACTTACGCGGCCGATAACATTCGCATCAACAATGTGCTGCCTGGCTGGATCGATAGCTTGCCGAAAACCAATGAACGTCGCGACAGCGTGCCATTACAACGCTACGGCACGTCTGCAGAAGTGGCAGCAACCATCGCCTTCCTGGCATCGCCTGGTGCGGCCTATATTACCGCCCAGAATATTCGCGTTGACGGCGGCGTGACGCGCAACGTGTAATGAGAAAAATATCTGGATGTCGCCGTGAATAGCCTCCTGACTTTCACGGCTTTTTATTTTATTACCGATTATTTATCAAGCAAAAAACAAGACTGGTCTTGTCGATTTTACCCCTCAAAAAAAGTCAGAATATTCTTATTCGCTGACAGAATTTTCCTGCTTCAGCTCGCTTACTTACTTTTATGAACATTTTGATTTGAGGTCGCTATGCAATCGGTTCTACGTGCTCGTATGTCTACTCTTTTCACCGCACAACGCCATCAGGTTTGGCAACTGATGTTTACCGGCTGTGCTGCCTTCTGGATTTTATTAGTGGTTGCCATCATGAGCATTTGCTAAGTTAATGCGCCTGCAATCGGCCGGACAGCTGCTCCGGCGGTAACAACTCAAACGCCCGCTTCATCTCCCGCGCTTCTTCTGCCGGACTGCGACCAAACATCCGTTTGAACTCACGATTAAACTGCGAATCACTCTCATAGCCGACACGCGCTGCTGCGCCAGCGGCGGTGAGATTGTCGCGGATCATCATTAAACGCGCCTGATGCAAGCGCAGCGATTTTAGATATTGAATCGGCGAGGTCTGCGTCACCGTTTTAAAATGCAGATGGAAACGCGGCACGCTCATGCCGGCTTCATTCGCCAGATGCGGCACATCCAGCGGCTGACGCCAGTCGGCATGAATGCGCTGCAAAGCTCGCGCGATACGACCAAAATGGCCTTGATAGGTTAACGCCGCACGCACCGCGCCGCCCTGCTCGCCCATCAATACGCGAAAACAGATCTCTTCGACGCGCGCCGGTCCCAACACTTTGGCTTCAAGGGGATCGCTCAACGTTTCCAGTAAACGTAGCGTGCTCTCCGCCAGCGTTTCGTTGATCGGTGTGGAGATGATGCCCGCCGGTGCAGCGGTTACCGTTGTATCACTGCTGGCCAGTTGTGCCACCAGCCGCGCCACCATGGCAACATCCAGACGAATAGCGATGCCCAGCAGCGGCTCTTCTGATGTGGCTTCCGTCTCAGCAGAAAATGGCAGCGGCACCGACAACACCAGATAATGTTGCGCGTCGTAGCGATACATTTTGTCGGCGAGGAAAGCGCGTTTCGATCCCTGGCAAATAATAATGATGCTCGGCTCATACAATACCGGCGTGCGCGCCCACTGCCGATCGGCGCGCATAAAGCGCACGCTATCGAGCAGCGATTCGGTATAGCCCTCCTGGCGCGCCAGCTGACTGAGTAAAGCGCAGGTGCGCTGTTGCACGGTGTGCGGCATGAATAATTTCCTCAGAGAGATTCAGGCAAAGCATAGCGGTGTAAATCGTGATTGCACAATGTGCCCGAGAGAATCAGGCAAAGATGCGCCACAATTCGGTCTGTTGCGCACTGCGTGATTTATCAACAATAGCCTCGTCAACTCAACGAGGAATGCATCATGAATACAGTTAAGAAAGTGATTATTTTGACGGGTGCCAGCAGCGGCATTGGCGAAAGCATTGCACGTCATCTGGCGCAACAAGGCCATCAGCTGGTGCTCGGCGCACGCCGTACCGGTCGTCTGCAGGCGTTATGTGATGAATTGCGTTTTGGCGGCGCGAGCGTGGATTACCTCGCCACCGACGTCACCCAGCGCGCCGACACACAGCAGCTGGCCGATTTTGCACTGGAGAAATATGGCCGTATTGATGTGATGATCAACAATGCGGGCGTAATGCCGCTGTCACCGATGATCTCAATGAAAGTCGATGAATGGGATTTGATGCTCGACGTCAACATTCGCGGCGTGCTGTATGGCATTGCTGCGGTGCTGCCGACCATGCAAGCGCAGCAATATGGTCACATTATCAATATCGCCTCAATTGGCGCACTGACCGTTTCGCCAACCGCCGCCGTATATTGCGCCACCAAGTTCGCCGTACGCGCGATTTCCGATGGCCTGCGTCAGGAGTCGCAGCATCTGCGGGTTACGGTGATCAATCCCGGCGTGGTGGAATCTGAACTGGCGGATATCATCAGCGATAGCACCGCGCGTGACGCGATGAAGAGCTATCGCCAGATTGCGCTCAAGCCGGAAGCGATTGCCAAAGCGGTGAGTTGGGCCATCGATCAGCCTGGCGAGGTGGATACCAGTGAAATCACCGTGCGCCCTACTGCCAGCGCACATTAAGCGGTAAAACCTGTGGCGATTTCAGGCTGAAATCGCCAGTTTTTCTCAATCACGCTTGAGCCGCGCTGCGGCCCTTTCGGTCGCTGCACGTCGGCGTGCAATAAAATCCTGCATCTGGATTTTTGCCTCCGCCAACCGTTCCGGCGACGCGCTGCGTGGCGAACCGGAATGGAGTTGCGGCGCCGGATCGTACTCCATCTGCAGCTGGATATTTTCTGCTGTTTCACGTCCAAGCAGCTCTTCTGCCACGGTTAAAGCGAAATCAATGCCCGAGGTGACACCCGCGCCAGTGATGCGGTTGCGATCGCGCACCACACGTTCCGCTACCGGCGTAGCACCGAGCAGGCTTAGCTGATCAAGCGAACCCCAATGTGACGTCGCGCGATATCCCTGCAATAAACCCGCTGCACCTAACACCAGCGAACCGGTACATACCGAAGTCATCCACTTGGCGTTTTCCGCCATGTGACGCACGAAATCCAGCGTTTCGTCATCCTCCATCAGCGCAATTTGTCCGGGACCGCCGGGAATGCAAATCAGATCGAGTTGGGGGCAATCGTCAAAGGTCACCGTTGGTACGATTGCCAGACCGCGATCTGACATCACCGGCTGGCGATCTTTCCAAATCAGATAGTTGTTAACGTTGGGCATGCGGGCAAACACTTCCCACGGACCGGTGAGATCAAGTTGCGTGAGATTGGGGAACAGCAGCAGACCAATATTAAAGGACATCTTTCACTCCGGGTTGCAGGAAGTTGTGCAAAAAATGCAGGTAATAAACTTTTATAGCCAACCGGCCTTTTTCAGTCGCCTCCACATCACGCAGCAGATAACGATGGTTACGCCCACCACTGCGGGATAACCAAAGTGGGTGTGCAGCTCCGGCATATCGGGGAAGTTCATGCCGTACATGCTGAAAATGATGGTCGGCACAATCAGGATCGCACCCCAACCAGCGAGCTTTTTATTCACTTCGCTTTGCTGCACTGATACCAGCGCCAGATTGACCTGCATCGCGCTGGTGAGCATTTCACGCATATCTTCCGCATCGATCATCACGTGATGCGCGTGATCCTGCACGTCACGCAGATAGGCACGCAGATTTTTAGGAATGATATCTTCGTGGAAGCGCACCAGCTGCTGGCAGATTTCGGTCACCGGCAGCGCCGCGTTACGCAGCGCCAGCAGTTCACGACGCAGATGATAAACGTTCTGCAGCGCGTCGCTGTCGAAACGTGTGGTGAACATGCCCTGTTCCAACCGACTAATGCGATCGTTGAGGGATTCGGTGATTTTACTGTAGTTATCAACGATGAAATCAAGGATGCAGTAGAGCGCATAACCCGGTCCTTCACACAGTAGCGCGTGGTTCTTTTCGGCTTTGGTGCGGATGTCTGCATAGCCTTCCGAAGAACCGTGACGCACAGTGATCAGGAAGTTTTTGCCGAGGAAGAAGTGGGTTTCTCCGAAAGTGATGCGCTGCTGCTCATCCATGTGGGCGGTTTTCACCACGATAAACACCGAATCGCCGTACTGCTCGATCTTCGGTCGCTGATGCGCCACCAGCGCATCCTCAATCGCCAGTTCATGCAGGCTGAATTCCTGCTGCAGCGTCTGCATAAAAGCCGGTTCGGGTTGGTACAAACCCATCCAGACGAAGGATTTCTCTTCTTTTAATACTTCACTGATATCGGCGATATCGACATGTTCTTCGCGCTCGCCGTGGCGATAGGCTACGCAGTTAATTACCATATTCGCGCTGTCCATGTTGTTTGCACTGTTTGTCATTTTAGCCTTAAAGTTCGCGAATCATTTCGACGCAGGGAAGATCGGCTTGCGCCAGCGCCGAGGGATAAAGCGCCTCTCGCACTACACGAAAACCGTGGCGCTGATAGAAGCTACTGGCGTTGGGGGTGGCGGCGAGCGTCAGCTGATTAAAACCACGCTGACGCGCTTCATCGATAATTGCCTGCATTATCGCGCTGGCATACCCTTTGCCATTGCAGGTGGGCAACGTAAAGATCGCTTCAACGCTGCCGCTGTGCAAATCGAGAAAACCGGTCGCGGCGACGCCATATTCAGCGTCGTCGACCACATAAAAGGGATTGCTTTTTACCGCCTCGAAATAACCGTGCGGCAACGCATCGGGCGTCCATGCGCTGATCACATCTGCTGGATAAGCGTCCTGGCAACCGTGGCGAATGGCAAGGTTGCGAATACGCCACAGCGTGGCCGTTTCATCACAGCGGGCTAAACGCGGTTTCATACGTTTTCCTCTATGCTAGTAATCCGTGGAGTATCACAGTAACAAAACTCATCAGGAAGATAACGCCGATTCCGGCTACAAAAGGTTACGACAATGCAGCTCACTTCATCACGTTTGTTTCTTCGTCCGGTTGAACCCACCGATGTTCAGCGCCTGTTTGCCATCTATGGCGATCCGGATACCAATATGTTCAATCCGGCGGGTCCGTTTCCCGATGTAGCCTTTGCAGAGGAGGTATTAACTCGCTGGCTGGCGCACTGGCAATCCTTTCCCTTCGGTAACTGGGCGATTTGCCTGCGGGAACAGCCGGATGAGGTTATAGGATTTGGTGGTTTATCAGTGCGCGAGTTTGCTGGCAAGCCTGTCAATAATCTTGGCTATCGTCTGGCGAAAGAGGCGTGGGGAAAAGGTTTCGCCACCGAGTTTGCACGAAGGGTTGTCGCTTATGGCTTCGATGAATGCCAGCTTCCGGTGATTGATGCGGCGGTGCGTCAGGATCATATTGCATCACAGCAGGTACTGGAAAAGGCGGGACTGCGCTGTTACGGCCAGGTTCACGATGTTCCGGGCGCGCCCGCCAGTTTGGTATATGAATTACGCGCGCAAACCTGGCGCGATCAGGGCACGCCGAAGTAGCGTAGCAACGCGGTCATTAGCGCAGCACCGATAATTACCAGAATCAACGGTGTGCGCCGCCAGGCCAAAAATACTGCAAACAGCACGCCAGCGATGCGCGCTACGCCAGCGAAGTGCGTGCCTTCAAACAGCGCGGTGGTTACGGCTACCGCTAGCAACAAAACGGTGGCGGCATCAGACAGCATGTTGCGCGCGCGATCCGACATCTGCATACGGCTGCCAAGGCGATAACCGGCGAAGCGGATCGCATAAGTGCCTACCGCCAGCAGCGCGATACCGCCAATGATCAGATTATTTTGCATTTTTACGCTCCCGCCAGCTCAGTAATCCCAGCAATGAAAACAGCACCGGCATGCCCGCTGGCACAAACGGCGTCGCCAGCACAGAGAGCGCGGTGCCAAGCGTAGCGGGGATCAGCGTGCGACGCTGACGCAGCGCCGGGAAAATCAGGGCAATCAGGATCGCCGGGAACACCGCATCTAAACCAATGGCCGAGACATCGGGAATAAAGCGGCCGATCACCGCACCGCCAATCACCGACAGCGGCCAGATGGTAAAAATGCCCAAACCGCAAATCCAGTACGCGGCGCGACGCTGCGCCAGTTTTGGCTGAGAAATACCAAACACCACGCTTTCATCATTCATGATGTGGCACCCCAACAGACTGCGGCTGCCTTTGCCCACCAGATCTTTCACCGCAATACCAAACGGCAAATGCCGCGCGTTAACCAACAACCCAGCCGCTGCTGCGGTCAATGGACTGCCGCCGCCCGCCACAATGCCGATAAACAGAAATTCCGACGCACCGGCCAGCACCAGGGTTGAGAGTGCAATGGGCACCCACAGCGGAAAACCTTCGGCCGCCGCCAGCGAACCGTAAGAAAGCCCGACAATACCGTCGGCCAGACAAACCAGGAATATGGCTTTTATTACTCCGCGATCAAGCGGCACTGCACCCAGACGCATCACAATTTGATCTTATATCGAACAGGAAAGCCGTTATAATGAACGCAGCAGAATTGTTTTACAAGACGAACAAATCGTTCGATATAAAGAACAGGAGAGGGTTTGACCACGCCAATTGATATTATTGCTGTCGGATTACTGCGCGAACGCCAGCGCGCAGGGCTTTCACTGACAGAAGTGGCTCGTCGCGCCGGGATCGCTAAATCTACGCTGTCGCAGCTCGAAGCGGGCAACGGCAATCCCAGCCTTGAAACGTTGTGGGCGCTGTGTGTGGCGTTGAATATTCCTTTCGCGCGTTTGATGGAGCCGGAAGTGAAGCGATTGCAGGTAATTCGCCGTGGCGAAGGCATGATCGTTTCAGCGGAGATGGCGGATTATCAGGCGGCCTTGCTGGCAAGTTGCCCGCCCGGCGGACGCCGCGATCTTTATCTGGTCACCAGCCAACCTGGCGCACCGCGCGACTCAAAACCGCATCCGCCGGGATCGGTGGAGCATGTGATCATCGCGCGTGGCCGTGCGCTGGTAGGGCCGCGCGATGCACCGGTCGAACTGCATCCAGGCGACTACATTTGTTATCCCGCCGACGAACCTCATGTGTTCGAGGCTTTGGAGGCGGATACCATGGCGGTGCAATTGTCGGAGCAGAATTGAGTTGTGGTTGTTCAGGTCGCCATCAATGGCGACTCTACGGCACAGAAGGTTAGCCATCAGAATTTCCTATTGTTAAATCCGATGATTCGCGTGCGGCGCGGTGGCATGCTGTGGTTTTCTCCGCTAAGAATCAGGAACATATGGACATTATTCCCGCCCGACCTCACCACGCCGCTGCCATCCAGAAAATCTACGCCTGGCATGTGCTGCACGGTACCGCGACTTTTGAAACCGAACCGCCTTCAACGAGCGAAATGCAGAATCGCGTGCAGGATGTGCAGCAGCGCGGCGGTTTTTGGCTGGTGGCGCAGGAGGATGATCAGGTGCTGGGCTACTGCTATCTGGCGCCGTATCGTCCGCGTTATGCCTATCGCTTTACGCTGGAGGATTCGATTTACCTCGATCAGCAGCAAACCGGCAGAGGCATTGGTCGCGCGCTGTTACACAAAGCCATTGCGCTAGCGGAAGCGGCGGGATTTCGCCAAATCATCGCGATTATTGGCGATAGCGAGAATACAGGATCGCTTGGCCTACACCGGGCGCTCGGGTTTGAGCACACCGGTGTAATGAAATCGGTGGGATTCAAACATGGCCGCTGGCTCGACACCGTGGTGATGCAGCGTTCACTCGGCCACGGTGATAGCCAGCCGCCAGAGCGTTAAGCGACCTCCTCCATCGCGATCACCCGATGCGTGCCCTTTTCCAGCAGATCGCGATCGTGGCTTACCAGCAATACCGCGCACTGTTGTTCGCGCGCCAGCGAGGTGATGAGCTGGATGGTTTGCTGCTGCACCAGTGGATCAAGACGCGATGTGGGTTCATCGGCAAACAGAAATATCGGATCAAGCAGCATCACGCGTAACAGCGAGAAGCGCTGCAGCTCGCCGCCCGACAGCGAATCGGGCCGACGCGTCAGCAGTTCCGGCGCCAGCGCCAGTTGCTCCATCAGCGCATCCCGCCGCGTGGAGGCAATGTGATGACGGCGCAACACATCGTCGAGGCTTTGTGCCAGCGTGCGGGTCGGTGGAAACAGCGCTGACGGATCCTGATAAATCTTCTGGTATTTCAGCGCATCGACCGCCGCATGGCGCGTAATCTTGCCTTGCTGCGGCGTTAACAGACCGAGCAGCACATCTCCAAAGCTGCTTTTGCCGCTGCCGCTGGCACCGTGTAATCCCACGATTTCCCCGGCGTGCAGCGTGAAGTTTTGCGGCACGCCGAGCGGTTTGCCGCCGCGCTGTATGCGAATGCCCTCAGCACTCACCACCACTTTGCTGCCAACAATAGTTTGTTGCCGTGCAGGCCAGGCGGCGGGATCGGCGGCAAGTAATTCACGCGTGTACCGCTGCTGCGGCGCATGTAGCACCTGTTCCGCCCTGCCCTGCTCGATCACCTTGCCTTTATGCATCACGATAACCTCACCGCCCAACTGACGGGCCAGCGCGATGTCGTGGGTGATGGTGAGCAGTGTGCCGCCGTCGGCCACTTCCCGGCGCAGCAAAGCCGCGACCTCATCGCGACGCGCCACATCCAGCCCTTTAGTTGGCTCATCGGCAATCAGTATCTCCGCGCCGCCTGCCCGTGCGGCGGCAAACGCGGCACGTTGCGCCATCCCACCGGAGAGTTGCCACGGAAAACGCGGCGTCGCGTCCTGTAAACCAAGCTGCTGTAAATCGCGACGCGCGGCGATTAAGCTGGCAGCTTTCGCTTGTCCACGTACATAACGATAGCCTTCTGCAACCTGCTGCTGCACTGACATGGTGGGATCCAGCGATAGCCACGGCTCCTGCGGCAGCGACGCTAACGTGCGGCCCCATAATTCGCGCAGCAATCCGGCATCCTGCGGCAGGGCAAAACGTTGATCGTTGATGATCAGCGTGCCGTTGGCCTGCAATTCATCGGGCAAAATGCCCATGATCGCTTGCGCCAGCAGGCTTTTTCCTGAACCGGTTTCCCCCAGCAAGGTCAGCGGTTGGCCGGGCTGCAAGGTGAAATCAACCGGTTCCACCAGCGTGGCGCTGGCGGTTGTGACGCTGATGCCAATAACCTGTAATCCTTTCATTTGCTCTCCTTTTTCATCAACAGATTCAGGCTGATCAACAGCAGAAACAGCGCGATTACCGGCTGCATTAACAGCCACGGGGCTTCCCAGGCGAACGGCAGCAGTTCGGTCATCATCAATCCCAGTTCTGGCGTAGGCGGACGAACACCGACGCTGATAAACCCGAGCGCCGATACCGCCATGATGGCGCTGCTGAACGCGAACAGTGTCAACGTAGTTAATACCGGCGCTAACGCGGGCCACAGATGACGTCGAAAACGGTAGAATGCCGAGAAACCGAGCAGTGTTGAGGCCTGTATGCCGGGTGCATGCACAATCGGACGCAAGGTTGCGCGCGTGACGCGGAAGAATTCCACCCACAGCACCAGCGAAATCCCCAGCCATAACATGCCGGGAGAATCCGGCGCAATCGCCGCTAACAGCAACACCAGCAGCAATCCTGGCAATGCCAGACACATGTCGCCGAGCATGCTGAGCAGACGATCAAGCCAGCCGCCATACAGCGCGCTAAATACGCCGGCCAGCACGCCCGCGAGCAGCGCGCTCATCACACATAATGCAGCGAGGCCAAGCGAAAGACGCAACGCGGCACTGAGGCGCGGCAGCATGTCGCGGCCCAGATGATCAAATCCGAGAAGATTGCCGCCGCTCGGCGCATGCAGCATCTGCAGCAGATCCTGTTCCAGCGGATCGCCGTGATGAATCAGGGGCAGCAGGAAGGCGAAGCCAAGCAGCACGCACAACAACAGCAGGCCAATAAGACGCGGGAAGGAAATGGTCATGCGCGTGCTCCTCGGGGATCAAGCAGATAACAACCCGCATCCACCAGCATATTCAGCAGCACGAACAGCAGTCCGAGCGTCATGGCGCTGGCCTGAATCACCGGCACATCGCGGGCAAAGATGGCATGCACCAGCGCGTGACCAATGCCGGGCCAGGCAAACAGCGTTTCCACCACCACCACGCCTTCCACCAGCCAGACAAACTGCATACCAAACCAGGTCAACACCGGCGATGCCAGATTACGCATGCCGTGACGACGCATTAGCGTTGTGGATGCTAACCCCTTCTGCGCGCCCCAGCGGTAATGGCCTGACGTGACCACCTGATAAGTCGCTTCACGCACTACGCGCACGCCCACTGCGGTGAGCGACAATGCCAGCGTTAACGATGGCAAGAGAAAATGACGCAGCTCGCCGTGCCCGGCGCTAGGCAGCCAGTCGAGTTGCAGCGCCAGTAACACAATTAGCAGCATGCCAAGCGCAAAATGCGGCACCGATTTCAGCAGCGCACTCAGCCAGAACAACGCGCGATCGAGCTTGCCATTGGCGTGACATCCCGCCCAAATGCCCAGCGGCAAAGTGAAGATAATCGTCAGTAACAGTGATGTTCCTGCCAGCGCCAGCGTTTGACTCAGCTGCCAGCGCAGTTCATCCATCACCGGTTCGCCGGACACCAGTGAACGACCAAAGTTGAACTGCAGCAGATCGAATAGCCAGTGCAGCAACGCGCTGCCCTGATGCAACGAGCCGCTCAGTTCCTGCTGCACCAGCGCCACCGCGTTGGCATCCACACGATCATATCCATAACGCCCGCTGGCAATGCGCCACGCCATGTCGCCGGGCAAGGCCTGCACCAGAAACCAGGTGAGTAAACCTACTGCCAACACCACGAAAGCCGCCTGTACCAGGCGCCAGCCAACAAGCTTGATCATCATCATTGCTCCCACTGCATTTGACGCAGACCAAAGTGGCGTTCAAACGGATCGAGCGTCACGTTTTTCAACTTGCTGTTGATCGCGGCCGATTGCTGATACCAGGCAATCGGGATAACCGGTAAATCCTGCTGTAAGGAGGCGGTGATCAGGTTACGCGCCTGCGCACGTTCGGCGGTATCGGTGGATTGCGTTAAGGTGTGCAACGCCGCGCTAAAACCGGCCGGATGCCAGTTCATCGCGCCCCAGTCGCCGCCCTTTTCCGCATAATCCTGCAGTAACGTGCCGGTTGGGTCAGGCGTGAGCGCAAAATTACGGGAAAACAGCGCCAGTTGCAGTCGATTGCTGTGATGCTGCGCTGGAATTTCGCTGGCGTTGGTGGAGTTGATCTTCACTTCAATACCGACTTTACGCAGCTGCTGCTGAATAACCATCGCCATCAGCGGCAGTTCGGGACGATCGGGGAACGTCAGCAGCGTCACGCTGAAGCGCTGGCCGTTGCGCGTTAACACGCCGTCCGCGCCCAGTGTCCAGCCCGTCGCTTGCAGCTGTTGTGCCGCCAGCTGCGGATTAAATTGCAGCGGTTGCAGTGCGCTGTTGTGCCATTCGCCCATATTCGGCGGGAATAACTGGCTGGCCGCGCCCGGATAACGCAGCACCGCCATCGCCAGCGCGTTACGATCAATCGCCATACTGATCGCAGCACGCACCGGCTGTTCAGCTAACAGCGGATCGCCCGCATTCAGTTTAAGCATCAGCGTGCGTGGCACTGGAATAGCAGGAAGTTGCAGCGATGGCTTGCGCGCCAAACGCTTACGGCTGGCGGCATCCAGGTTGAAGACGTAATCCGCGTCGCCGCTTTCTGCCAGCAGGGCACGGGTTTCTGCGCGTCCGGAAGAGAGATAGCTGGCGGCCGCAATTGCCGGCTTTTCGCCCCAGTAATCGTCAAACCGTTTTACCGCCAAAGATTGCGGTGGCTGGAACGACGTCAGCATAAACGGCCCGCTGCCGATGATGCGGGTAATGTTGCCCTGCGCATCCCAACTGGCCAATGCCAGAATCTGAGAACGGCTCTCTGCTAACACCGAAAGCAGTGGCGTAAAAGGTTCGCGCAAGGTGATAGTGACGCGCTGCCCTTCCCCCCTGATAGCGGCAATCGGCGTTTTATCCAGCAGACCCGCTTTGCTGCGCGCGGTGTTGAGAGATTTTACCACTGCGGCTGCATCCAGTGGCGATCCATCATGGAAACGCACGTTGGGACGCAAATTCAATTGCCATTGCAAACCATCTGCCGATACCTGCCAGCTTTGCGCCAGCGCCGGAATGGGCTCGGCCCTTTCGTTCACTTCCACCAGCGTTTCCACCACATCCATACGCAACAAAATGTCGCCGGAGAGCGCCGGATCGGTGCCTTTAATTTCAAACGGTGCCGCAATGCGCACCGGTTTATCCTGATGTTCAGCCGCCATTGAGGCGTAAGAAGCCAGGCCTAACGCCGAAGCGATAAGCAAATTTTTCATTGATTTCATTATGATTTCCGACTGAATCCGCTACATATTAAACGAGTTAATTACGTTATAACATAACAATACACATTTCAACACAGATTGCCGGCAAACATAGGTGATTGACGCTGCACGCAGGGCGTTGGCTGCGGTATGCTGAAAACTTACGTTTACTTTCAGGAGCAGCAAAGATGCCAGAAATTGTTGTGTATGCAGCGGAAGGTCGCACGGTTGAGCAGAAGAAAAAGTTGTTGAGAGCCGTCACCGCAGCGGTGGCCGATTCGTTTGAGATCGACGCTAATTCGGTGACAGTTTCCATTATCGAAACGCCAAAACATCATAAGTCGAAAGGCGGCGTGCCGTTTGATGAGCGCTGAGTCGGGTATATGCATAAAAGCCCCAATGGGGCTTTTATTGTTTAGAGGATAAAGACGGCCGGCCCTTTATCTTCAATCGTGTTGAGAATGCGTAATGCCGCTTTATTTGGCTTGCTTTCGTTGCGCTCCCATTTGGATACGCTTTCCACAGACATTCCGGTGGTTAACGCCAGGGCAGCTTGCGACATATTCCAGCGCAGTCGCACCGCTTTAATTTCTATGCCACTCATCGTACGCACTGGAGGAATGTTACGTGCTTCTATGGCAGCATTAATTTCGGCAACTGTTTCATCTTGCACTGCGCCAAGCTGGTTATAGCGTTGCGCCATGCTCTGAATTTTTTTTAAACGTCCAGTCATTACAGGTTACCTCAATTAACTCTTTTGCTTTAATTAACGCCTCGATTAGCTCGTCTGGCATAGCAATAAAATCTCGCGCGATGCTGCAATATGCATCAATTTCATCGTCTTCTAACTCTTTACCTTTCTTCTTCGAAAGCTGGCTTTTTAAATACATATCAAAGAAGTAAAGATTTTTCCCATCATTGAAAAATACTATGCAGCGCGCACCATCAGAAGCACCGACGCCTGGTAAACCGACTCGCTTCTTATAAGTAAATCGGCCCAGGCAATCACCATGAAGTCCCGCGAAAATGGACATCGCTGCCTTGCACAAAATTTTATCGCTGATGCGTGCTCTTAAACGCTCTTCCTGAAATTCTGGCGTAAGATAAATCCCCCATGGTCGCTTCCTTGCCTCTTTTTAACCCGTAAGCATTACTATAGTCTTGCTTACGGGCTAGGTCAATTTTCATGCATTTGCTGGCGTATCCCAATAGCCTAAAACTCAGTATCATAGACGTTCTGCCGCTTACCAGAATGAGTGAACCCGCCCGCTATGACCGATCAAACTGCACTATTTTCGCGGCTGACTTCTACCCTTGCCGATGAAAGCCGCACGCCGCTGTACAAACGCTTTGCCACTGCCATTAAAGATGCGGTGCGCGATGGCGTGTTAGTGCATGAAGAGATCCTGCCAAGTGAGCGTGACTTCAGCCAGTCACTGAGCATTTCGCGTATCACCGTGCGTAAAGCCATGGATGCGCTGGAAAAAGAGGGCGTGGTGTTGCGTTCTCGTGGCTACGGCACGCAGATCTGCAGCCAGTTTGAGTATTCGCTTAAAGAACCGAAAGGCTTGTCGCAACAAGCGGTATTGCGCGGTAAAAAGCCCGACACCGTGTGGATTAACAAAAGCAAAATCCATTGCGACGCAGAAATCGCCGAAAAGCTCGGGTTGAGTAAAGGCAGCGAGGTTTATTTACTGAAGCGTATTCGCTATGTCGATCAGCAAGCGGTGTCGGTAGAAGAATCCTGGGTGCCGGCGCGCTATATCGCCGATGCAGACGAGATTGGGATTTCGCTGTACGATTATTTCCATCAGCAGCAAATTCTGCCGGTTAAGTCACAAAGCAGAGTAAGTGCTCGCATGCCAGATGAGGCGCTCCAGCTGCAGATCGCCCTACCCGACAACGTGCCTGTTTTGGTGATCAAGCAGCTGGCGTTAGATGCGCAGGGCAATCCGCTGGAGTACAGCATTAGCTACTGTCGTAGCGATATGTATGTGTTTATTGCGGAGTAAGGCGCTGCTGCCAATAAGCCGTTAATGTGGCGCGATCGGGCGCGCAATCCCCGCCGCGCTGTGACACCACATAAGACGCCACCGCATTGCCCAGCGCAACGCTTTCACCCAGCAACCAACCCGACGCCAATCCCGCCAATAATCCGCCCGCGTGGCTGTCGCCTGCGCCGATGGTATCGACCACTTTTGTCGGCAATGCCGGTATCCAACCTTGCGTATTCGCGTCAACGAAGCCGGCACCTTCGCTATCGAGTCGCACTACCATCGCGCCACCAAAGCGCTGCTGCCAGCGCGACATTAACTGATGTGCATCAAAGGGTTCTGTTTGATTCAAACGTTCATGCCACAGCAGTTCGGCTTCCTGTCTGTTCACTGTAATCAGTGGACGGCGCGCCATAATGCGTTCAAACTGCGCATCGCCGATATCCG
This sequence comes from Pantoea sp. JK, assembly GCF_026130245.1. NCBI lineage: Bacteria > Pseudomonadati > Pseudomonadota > Gammaproteobacteria > Enterobacterales > Erwiniaceae > Pantoea > Pantoea sp. JK. The sequence continues at coordinate 117,782 of NZ_JAINFN010000009.1, read as the reverse complement.
CCAGACGTGGACCGAAATCCACTAACAATTGATACGGCTGGCTTTGCTGCTCCAGCCAGTCGATCATCACATCACCGCTTTTGCTGGTGAGCTGATAGCCGGAAAGGTAGATCCAGCGATTAGCCGGCTGCGGCAGCGTATCGAGCAGTGCTGCATCCCACTGATTTTCAACGCCGCTCACTGACAGAAATGTGCGCTCGCCATCGGGTTCCACCAACGCTAAACACCAGCCGTTATCGCCCTTCGCGGTTTCCAGCACGCTGTGAATGCCATATTCCGTCAACTTCTGCCGCACAATGCTCGCCCAGGTGCCGTTACCGAGCGGTAGCGCGTTGATGGACGGGATGCCAAGCCGGTGCAGCGCAATCGCCACGTTCAGCGCACAGCCGCCCACGTTGACACCCTGCTGGTGGAGCTCAACATCGCTGCCACGATGTGGCAACGAGTAAGCATCAGCAATCACATCCACCACCGCCGCACCAATCACGCACACCGGCAGACGGCCTTCGAGTCTCTGCAGATCATCAGGCGTCAGCATAAGCGGCCTCGCGCTGCTGGCGGAAACGCGTAAATGCGGCGCTGTAGCGGGTGAAATCCAGCGCGTTAGCGGCATCCAGCTCGGCTTTCAGGGCAACATCAATACTGTCGATGCCATGCAGCGCACCGCAAATCGCCACCGCCATCGCGCCGATGGTATCGGTATCGCCGCCGAGGTTAGCGCAAAGGATCGCGCAGCGATTCGGATCGGTTTCAGCTAATTGCACCATCGCAATCGCCGCCGGTACCGATTCAATGGTGCTGGTGCCGGTGCCAACCAGATCGTAAATCTGCTGCATCGTAGATTCCACGCCCCTGCCCTGCACGACAACGCTCAACGCCAGTTCGAGGCGTGCCGCCATTGATGCGCTAAAGGTGGTAACACGCATCTCCTGCGCCGCGCGTGCAATCGTAGGCAGTTCATCGCGGATCGTTGTCCAGCTGGCACCATCAATAGCACGCGAAACCGCCCACGCGATCACCGTCGCGCCGGAAATCGCGACATCCGATTTGTGCGTTGGGCTCGACGCCAGTGCGACGGCATCAATGAAAGCGGATAAATCGCGTGCTGGCAGTAGACAGCCGAGCGGGGACACGCGCATTGCTGCGCCGTTGGTCATGCCGTTATTTTCCAGCTGCGACACCGGCGTCCCTGCTTTCATCGCGTTGAGCGCGATTTTTGAAGTCGGTCCAAGTACGTTCTTGTTAAAGGCATCAAACGACTCGGCCCAGTGCAAAATATTTGCGCCGATGGTTTCCGCGTTGATCTCACCATCGTGAGAGACGATCGCATCAGCCAATGCCAGCGCCATGGACGTGTCATCGGTAAAGGCCGCCCGGCCAAAGTAGCAGGCGGCATTGTTTTCAGCCGGACCAGGCAGGAAGCGATCGATCCAGCCGAAGTGCTGCTTCACGCGCGATCGTGGCCACAATTCCGATGGCATGCCCATCGCATCGCCCAGCGCCTGGCCGTAAAACGCGCCTAAAATCCGTTTTTCTTGCGTTGTCATCGTCATGGTGAAATCCCTTATTTATGGCTGTCAGCAGTTGCTGAATTATCGAAAGCGGTAAGCTCATCGCTGCGTTTTTTACCGTCGCGGAACAGGACGATAAAGGCGATGGTGATCATTACGATCATCACGCTGCCAAACATCCACATGCCGGCCCAGTTGAAAGTCTGGCCGTTGCGGGGTTGGTCGTAGGCAAACATTTCCTGCATCAGATAGCCGCCCAGGCGGTAACCGAGCAGGCTACCGATGCCCTGACAGGCGAGTGTGATCAGCCCTTGCGCGGCGTTACGGATTGCCACTGGCGCTTTCTTATCAACGTAGATGTAAGCAGTGATGAAGTAGAAATCGTAGCTGACGCCGTGCAGCAGAATGCCCATGAACAGCAAGCCGTACGTCAGCATGTTTTGATCGCCGCCGAACACAAAGAACACGTAGCGTAACGCGGCGGTAGTCAATCCCAGCAGCAGCACTTTACCGATGCCAAAGCGTTTAATGAAGAACGGCAGCGCCAGCAGGAAGAAGATTTCCGAAACCTGACCGAGCGTCATCCAGCCGGTGGCATGCGGCAAGCCGACTTCCGTCAGATAGCCTTCGGCAAAGATGTAGTAAAACGCCAGCGGCATGCTGAACAGGAAGGAGCAGACGAAGAAGACGAGGAAGCTGCGATCCTTCAGCAGATGCAGCGCATCCAGGCCAAGCGCGACGCGAAGGCTGAATTTGCCGGTGCTTTTCGGCTCGGTCGCGGGTAACGTCAGGGCAAAAATGCCGAGCAACAGCGAACTTGCCGCAGTGATCAATAACGGCACGTTGCTGGCTGAAATATCGCCATAGCCCAGCAGCGGCGGCAGGAAACCACAAACGATGCCGGAGGCAATCCAGCCAAGGGTCCCCATAACGCGAATGCGTGGGTAATCACGCTCCACATCCGCAACGTGCGAAAACGCGATGCTATTGGTTAAGGCAATGGTTGGCATGTAAGTGAGCGCATACAGCAACAACAGCGGGAAGAAGCCGCCGAAGTGGGTTTGCTGAGCTGCAAAGAACATCAGGATCGAGCCGATGATGGTGAGCAGTGACAACACTTTTTGCGCCTGAAAGAAGCGATCGGCCAGCGATCCGACAAGGATCGGCGACAGGATGGCGGCTATCGAGGTACAGGCGTAGCACCAGGCGATCTCAACTGGCGAGAAGCCGTTTTTGCTGAGAAATGCCCAGAGCGGTACAAACCATGCGCCCCAGATAAACCACTCAAGAAACATCATGAACGACAGTTTTGGGATTGTTGTTTTCATTTAAAAGGATTCCCCGGTGTAGGTGGAGGCAAATCTAACACCAGTAATAATACCTTTATAATACCAGTAGTGGTTTTTTTGAACTCGTCCACAACATTTTAACCGATGTGCAACGGTCTGAGGCGGGAGGTGATGGCATGAGGGATGGGAATGAGGGCGCGAATAATGCGCCCGATAATATTTAGCGGCGGTTTTTCCATACCGTCTGAATGTTGCAGAATTCGTGGACACCAAAGCTCGACAGTTCACGACCATAGCCGCTCTTCTTCACGCCACCAATCGCAACACGCGGATCTGACGCGCCATTGCCGTTGATAAACACCGCGCCGGTCTCCAGTTTTTCCGCCAGTTCGTTGGCCAGTGCTTCATTACCGCTCCACACTGTTGCACTCAGGCCGAACTCGCTGTCGTTAGCCAGATCAAGGGCATGTTGTGCATCACGAGCAACGGTAATCGCAGCGACCGGGCCAAAGATCTCCTGCTGGAAAGCAGTCATGGCATGTGTGACATCTGCGAGGATCGTTGGGGCGTAATAGTTGCCTGGGCCGTCGATCTTATGGCCGCCTAATACCAGACGGGCGCCCTCCTTAATGGTCTGCTGCACCTGATTATCCAGCTCATCACGCAGATCGTAACGTGCCATTGGGCCGATGTAAGTTTCTTCTGCTAAAGGATCGCCGATCTTCAATGCCTGTACCGCTGCGCTGAAACGCGCCTCAAACGCTTCTGCGACGCTTTCTTCAATGATGAAGCGCTTGGCTGCCATGCAGACCTGTCCGGTGTTCTGGTAGCGTCCTGTGACCGCTGAGGCCACTGCAGCATCAAGGTCTGCATCTGCCAGCACAATGAAAGGATCCGCGCCGCCCAGTTCCAGCACGGTTTTTTTCAATACTGCACCGGCTTGCGCTGCAATAGCTCCGCCTGCACGCACGCTGCCGGTTACCGCTACAGCGGCAATACGCGGATCTTTGATCGCGGCCGAAACGCCATCATTATCGACATTGATCACAGTGAAGCCGCCTTTAGGCAGATCGGTGGCATCAAACAGTGACGTCATCAGATTGGCGGATCCCATTACGCTTGGTGCATGTTTCAGCACATAGGTATTACCCGCCAGTAACATGCTGACTGCGCCGCGCAGAACCTGCCAATAAGGGAAGTTCCATGGCATTACTGCAAGGATGACGCCGAGCGGGCGAAACGACTGCCACGCTTGTTGGTTTTCCACCAGCGTGGGTTTGTCGGCAAGGATCGCCGGGCCGTGTTCGGCATACCAGTCACAGAGATTGGCGCATTTCAGTACTTCAGCACGTGCCTGAGCGATTGGCTTACCCATTTCCAGCGTCGCCATGGTTGCCAACTCATCTTGTCGTTGGCGAATCTGTTCTGCCAGTTGACGCAGTACTTTGACTCGCTGCGGCATTGCCGTATAGCGCCACTCTGCGAAGGCATCAGCACTTTGCTGCAATGCGGCTTCCAGTTCAGCTGCGCTTTGCAGCGGATAGGTTGCGATGATTTCGCCGGTAGTTGGGTTGCGGGAGATAACGTTGTCAGTCATGAAAGATGTCCTCGTCATAAGTGATGTGATGTTCAATGGTGCTCACCTTACGCCGTGTAAAGGTTTCTTAAAAATGAATAATAATGAGGAAGTTGTTCATTTAAGGAGAATTATCAGGATCTTGATCGCATAGAACTGATGATTTGGTGGGATCGAATAGGATGTTATCGCGATGCGGTTATTTTAAACGTTTTGCGTGTCGAAAGCCGCTTCAGTCCTGGCGTTATTAAGTTATACAGTGAATAGATCTTAAAGAAAGATCATATAGAGATCTTAAAGAGATCCTAAGAGATCCCCGATCGTCGCAGACCGCACCCCACAAGGGCTCAGAAGGTGATCGTGTTCACTATAATGAGTAAAGTGTTCACTGGAGTCAGTAGTTTATTCACTATAGAGAGTAGAATGTTCACTATAAACAGTGTTAATGTTCACTGTAATCAGAAAACGACCCTTTTCATCCACAGAATGAAGATCTCAGGCTATGGCAGATAAAGAGAGTGAAAACAAGGCGTTACTCGAGCCTTTTCTGTCGGTGACAAAAAACAGCGGTGAAGTTATTCAACTCCACCCCAATAAAAATAACACCGTACAACCGGTCGCTTTAATGCGCCTGGGTCTGTTTGTTCCTACATTGAAATCCACCGCACGCGGTAAGTCAGGCGCGATGGCATCGACCGATGCAACGAAAGAGCTGAAGAACCTTTCTTTAGTGAAATCGGAAGGTTATGAAAAGATTACCATTACCGGCGCGAGGCTGGATATGGATAATGATTTCAAAACCTGGGCCGGAATTATTCAGTCTTTCTCGCGTTATCCCTCAAAGGGCGACACCGTGACGCTGCCGTTTATCGATTTCGTTAAGATGTGCGGGATCCCCTCGGCAAACTCCTCGGCCGCGTTACGTAAGCGCTTAGATGCCTCTTTGCGACGCATTGCCACCAATACATTGTCCTTTGAAGGTAATGGCAAAGCCTATCACACTCACCTTGTGCAATCGGCGTATTACGACCGTGAAAAGGATCTGGTGCGCATTCAGGCCGATCCTAAGTTGTTCGAGCTCTATAACTTCGATCACAAAGTGTTACTGCAACTGCGAGCCATTTCTCGCTTGAAGCGTAAAGAATCAGCTCAGGCGCTGTATACCTATCTCGAAAGTTTGCCGACCAATCCGGCGCCAATTTCTCTGGCGCGTTTGCGTATGCGTTTAAACCTGGGCTCGAAAACAACCACGCAAAATCACGTGGTACGCCGTGCGATGGAGCAGCTCAAAGAGATCGGCTATCTCGATTATTCGGAAGTGAAACGTGGCCGCTCAGTGTTCTTTATCATTCACAGCAGGACGCCAAAACTCGATGGCATCAGCAACCTCGAAAGTATCGATTCGTTGGAAGATATCGAATTCGAAGAGTGATTTTATCCGTTCACTGTAGTCAGCAAATCCTCTCAAGCAGTGTCACTTTTTGAGCAAAAGTGACACATGCTCTTCTCATACCATTCACTGTAATCAGATGTCATCACGCCATTCACTGTAATCGGCAACGTTCACTGTAATCAGAAAGCTTCGGGACTATGCGTGTCTTCCGCTGCGGGTTGCATCTCATTGTGGCTATTGTAGGGGACTTTTAATGATAGTGAGTACTTACAAGGGCGGTAATCTTGCACCTGAACGCCCTTTTCACTGCGTTTCTACTGATCACAGTGAACGTTGGGTTTTACTGAATACAGTGAATGCTAATAGCAGGGCGTGCACTGACTATAGTGAATGATTGTGTTTAAGTTAATGATATATATATATTAAGTATGAAATAGCGCAACGGATTCACTGTAATCAGCAGTTTAACTGGTAATACAGCCAGTAAAAGTGACAGGGTTGGTAACAATACTGATTATAGTGAACGTTTGCCCTGTCTTCTCAATAAAGTGAACGTAAGCGAGGAGCATTTGAATTGCCGCTCATACGTCGACTTAACAGTTCGTCACGCTGTCACTGATTACAGTGAATGTTGCCCTGCCCCGCCGGTTTTGTAGCATGACAATTAACAGCTCAACGCGTCGCTTTTACTGAATACAGTGAACGTTGAGCGTCCAGGTTGCTGCTGATTACAGTGAACATAAGCATCACTCCGCTATCATCAAGGAAGCCATTTAACGTGATGCGTTTACTGATTACAGTGAATGTTGTATAGGACGCTTTAAGGATTTTGCTGGATCGCTTATGGCGATTTCAGCTCCATCCATTTAAAGGAAAATATGGGTTTACTGATTACAGTGAACGCTCGTCTCAAAGTACTAAACAGGCTTTGCTGATTACAGTGAACGTACTTCTTAGCATCATAACTTTTACTGATTACAGTGAATGTTCTGTCGAATTAGCCGATTTGACTTACTGATTACAGTGAACGCTTGATCGAAACGCGATGAGCATCTACTGATTACAGTGAATCTTTGTCGATGATGAGCACAAGGCTTTTACTGATTACAGTGAACGTTAGTAGTTGAGAAAGAAAGGTCATCGAGATTTACTGATTACAGTGAACATCCCAACAGTGTGAACTTCGTCGTTGCTCGCTGGCCTGCTCCTTTTGTTCACCTTCCTCTGCTGATTACAGTGAATCTTTCCCCGCTATTTGCTGATTACAGTGAACCTTTTACTGATTGCAGTGAACATCACGTCTCTACGGCTTGCTGACTACAGTGAACGTTCCAGCAATTTCAGCCGCAAGCGTCCTTCTCCTTTCTCTATTTGAAAGCCACCCGAGGAAAAACCGCTGCTGATTACAGTGAATCTTTGCGTTAAACTGCTCTTAATCAAGGTGTTTCCATTTAACTGATTCTTCCTGTGCATAAGAGATATATTTGCCTCGTGTGCTGGATTTATGTATAAAGTCATAAATCCTACATGTGTGGAGCAAGTATGGCTAACGATGAGAAGCAAGTTCTGAAGGTTGCACAACGTTCAGAAAGAATGCTGATGAGCCTGACAGAACAGATTCAGGCGCAGAAAGAAGAGTTGCGGGAAAACACGTTCTATCAGGTTTACGCTAAAGCGGCGTTAGCCAAACTGCCAAAATTGACGCGTGCGAGCGTGGATTACGCTGTAAACGAGATGGAAGAGAACGGTTATCCGTTCGATAAGCGTGCAGCGGGCAGCTCAACCAAGTATGCGATGTCGATTCAGAACATCATTGATATCTACCATCATCGCGGCGTGCCTAAATATCGCGACCGCCACCATGAAGCCTTCAGCATCTTTGTCGGCAACCTTAAAGGCGGCGTGTCGAAAACGGTCTCTACCGTTTCGCTGGCGCATGCATTGCGCGCCCATCCGCATCTGCTGTTTGAAGATTTACGTATTCTGGTCATCGATCTGGACCCGCAATCCTCCGCCACCATGTTCCTGAACCACCAACGTTCAGTAGGATTAGTGGAAGCTACCGCTGCGCAGGCGATGCTGCAGAACGTCAGCCGCGAAGAGTTGCTCAACGAATTTATCGTTTCATCGATTATTCCGGGCGTTGATGTGCTGCCGGCGTCAATTGATGACGCCTTTATTGCCTCGCGTTGGGAAGAGCTGTGCGCCGCTCACCTGCCCGATCAGAACATCCACGCGGTGCTGTATGACAATGTCGTGGCCAAGCTGAAGAAAGATTACGACTTTATCTTTATCGATAGCGGCCCGCATCTTGATGCCTTCCTGAAGAACGCCATTGCCGCTTCGGACTTGCTGATGACACCGGTACCTCCCGCGCAGGTGGATTTCCACTCCACGTTGAAGTACTTAACGCGTTTACCGGAGTTGATTGGCATCATTGAAGAATCGGGTGCAGCCTGCCGTTTGCAGGGCAACATTGGCTTTATGTCTAAACTGTCGAATAAAGCGGACCACAAGCTGTGTCACAGCCTGGCGAAAGAGATTTTTGGTGGCGATATGCTCGATGCTGCCTTGCCACGCCTGGATGGCTTTGAGCGCTGCGGAGAGTCGTTTGACACGGTTATCTCGGCCAATCCATCAACCTACGTGGGCAGCACCGAAGCCTTAAAGAATGCGCGTTCAGCGGCGGAAGATTTCGCGAAAGCCGTATTTGACCGTATTGAATTCATTCGCCTGAACTGAGGTTACTATGAGCGCAAAAAGAATCACCATTGGCCGAACCTTCAGCCAGACACCATTGCAGACTGAGGAAAGCGCCGATGGCCATTCTCAGACCTTTATCCTGGCGACGGGCAAACGCGCCCTGTTCACGCTGGAACACATCCCTGCGAAAGAAATCGAAGAGAAAACTTTCGTTAAGATGGAAACCAATGGCCGCGATCAGTCTGGCCTGACGCCAGAATCGCTGCGTGACATCATTCGCACCATCAAATTGCAGCAATTTTTCCCGGCGATTGGTGTAAAGCGTGACGACCGCATTGAGATTCTCGATGGTTCACGCCGTCGTGCTGCGGCTCTTCACTGCAAAACCGGGCTGGATGTGCTGGTTACCGAAGTGGCTATCTCTGCGGAAGAAGCGCGTCGTTTAGCGCAGGATATTCAGACCGCGCGTGAGCACAATCTGCGTGAAGTGGGCATGCGCTTGCTGGCACTGAAAGATGGCGGATTATCGCAAAAGGAAATTGCGCAAAGCGAAGGACTTTCTCAGGCCAAAGTCACGCGTGCATTGCAAGCCGCAAGCGTGCCGCTTGAGCTGGTGACGCTGTTCCCGAATCATTCTGAGCTGACTTATCCAGACTATAAATCGCTGCTGCAGGCGTACGAGAAGCTGCAGGAAACCGGACAAACGGTTGATGCACTGATCGATACCATCGGCATGGATGTTGATACCGTATGCGCACGCGATGGTTTAGCGGAAGATGAAGTGAAGAATGGCATCTTGCGTTTAGTGCGTAACGGCAGCCAGACGCTGATTCAGTCACCGGCCAAAGACAAAACCGTGGCAACACCTTTGTGGAGCTTTGCCGATAAAGATCGTTTTGCGCGTAAGAAAACACGCGGACGCATGTTCAGCTACGAGTTTAATCGCCAGTCCAAAGAGTTGCAGGAAGAGTTGGATAAGGTGATTAACGAGACGCTCAACAAGTATCTAAATCAGTAGCGAAATGCCGCCTTCGGGCGGTTTTTTTATGCCCTTCTCAATGCCTCGCCAGCGCAATTTCAGCGCTAACTGTATGAAATATCGATTGTCGCTGCGGAAATTTCAGGCTGAAATCGCCATCATTTCAACCAGCAGCTAAAAGGCATACGGTTCTAACTCACCAATACCGATAAACTAACTGCAGCCAATTTAACCAGCTGCGCGCTAAACCGGCAGTCGCCAGTGAAGCCTTATAAGCCGAGCAGCAACCGAATGAGATTTCATCCATTCGCCCAAGCGATTTCATCTCTATTTGCATGAAAAATATAGCTTTTTTAATAAAATTTCAGGCTGAAATCGCCAGTTAAGATTGTAATTTCAGCCATCAACTCAAGACCCAAAGCGAGATTAGCCAGATGATATTCAACGATTTATCCACAGAAAGCGTGGATAACTTTCAAGACTAACCTTACTCAATCAACGCCAGCGCTGATGAAAATTGCCAGACTGCATCGCGCACCCGCACCGGTTTATTAATCAGTCCCAACGCATAAAAACGATCGGCTATTGTCTGCTGCTCTTTAATCACTTCGAAGGCCATCGCACGCGTTTTGTGGCTGCGACGTGTCAATGCGCGTTCTACTGACGCAACTTCTAATCCCAGCTCCTGAGCCAGTAACATTGACGCTTCGTGGCGATGGCTATCAATGAACAAGCCTGTTTGCTGCAAACTTTCCACCAGCTGTCTGAGGATGTCATCGTTCTTTTCAACGTAATCACGTCGCGCCAGATAGAACTGATGATTACGTACGCGCCCTTCACCATTAACCAAAATCCTCAGCTCAGGATTGCTCTCCGCAGCGCTGAGCAACGGATCCCACATCATCCAGGCATCAACCGAGAGATAATCACTGGCGGTCAGCGGATACTTAGGCGGCGTGTAAACCACCTTGAGTTCGTCCAGACCAATGCCTGCTTCTTCCAGTAACTGTAGCAGTAGCCAGTGAACGTTCGAGCCTCTATTAACCGATACGCGCTTACTGCGCAGATCGCTGATGGTGCGAATATCGCTGTCATGCGGCACCACAATGCCAACACTGCTTGGCGCCGGGGGCTCCCACGCAATATAAGTCACCGCATTGCCGCTCGCCTGGGCAAAGATTGGCGGTACTTCGCCGGTGGTCCCAAAGTCGATTTCATTGTTCTGCAACGCATACAGCAACTGTGGCCCGGCGGGAAACTCACTCCACAGCACGCTAACGCCTTGCTGAGCGAAACAGTGTTCGAGGCTTTGACGAGCTTTCAACACGCCGAGATTGCCAAACTTCTGATAGCCAATACGCAGCTCGCGTTCCTGCGTTACATGCGCACTGGACGAGGATGGAGAAACAAGTGCTTTGCGGCGTCCTTTAATTATTCCCTGATTCGCCAGATGCGTGCGTAAGGTGTGGCGGCTGATACCCAATAGCGCGGCGGCCTGGGTTTGATTCTGATCTGTCATCAAAAGCGCATTGCTGATCAGGCCGCTGATAACGCGATCAAACAGTTGCTGCGGCTGGCTGATCAACTGCTGCTGAAGAAAACTATCGAGCGTTGAATCGTTTGACTCGCTAAAACCCTGTTCACTGTAACCAGCAAGTCGCAGCTGTGCGGGCGTTAGTGTTTCTTCGCGGCTCAACAACACAGCGTTGTGCAGCGTGTTCTCTAGTTCACGGATATTGCCGGGCCAGCTGTATTCGCGCAGCGCCTCAAGCGCATCAGGCGACAGACGCCGTGCCGGGCGGCCTAAACGTCGTGCGTAAAGTGCGAGGAAATGTTGCGCCAGCAGAGGAATGTCTTCACGACGCTGACGCAGCGGCGGCAGCGGAACCACCGCAATATTCAGGCGATAGAACAGATCTTCGCGGAAGCGTCGCTCGCGGATCGCCTGCGCCAAATCCACATGCGTAGCCGCGATAACCCGCACATCCACCTTGATCGCTTTGCGCGAGCCCACTCGCGTAATCTCGCGCTCCTGCAACACGCGCAGCAATTTAACCTGCAGTGAAGGGCTAAGCTCACCAATCTCATCCAGCAGCAAGGTACCGCCTTGCGCGGATTCAAACCAGCCGGGATGAGACTGCGTCGCGCCGGTAAAAGCGCCTTTCTCATGGCCGAACAACTCAGCTTCAGCCAGACTTTCTGTCAGTGCGCCGCAGTTAACCGCCAGGAAAGGGCCGTGACGCCGCTGGCTATGATGATGCAGATAGCGCGCCACCACTTCTTTCCCTGTGCCGGTTTCGCCGACAATCAGCACGGTGGCATCCGTGGGGGCGAATTTATCCAGCAGCGATTGAAACGCCAGAGAAGCGGGATCGACTAAGCGCGGTGAATCAGTGTGATTATTAAAGTTGGTTAGCATGGCATTGAGTCCGGTAACGAGCATATCGCTACGCTAAATGCTCACGCCGACTATTAACACCATGTAAAAAGCATAAGCAGTTGCATATGCAGCAATAGCTGTTGCGTCAGAGTTGCAATTGCAACTCGATATGAAGAAAGCAACAACGCTAACCCTTTGAAATACGGCACTACACGCTAATCAACAACCTGGCACGCTTTCTGCTAACAGCTATATAACCAAATAAGCAGTTCAAAATGATCATTTTTTAATAAAGTTATATAGGAAAAGCATAATGGCCGATTCCGCGAACGATAAAATTAATGTCTTCTGGTTTTTACCGACGCACGGTGATGGACGCTACCTCGGCACAACGCAAGGCGGACGCCCGGTCGATTTACCCTACTTACAGCAAGTGGCACTTGCCGCCGACAATCTTGGCTTCTATGGCGTATTAATTCCCACTGGCAAAAGCTGCGAAGATTCCTGGCTGGTTGCCTCGGCGTTAGCGCCCATCACCAAACGTCTGCGCTATTTAGTGGCGGTACGTCCTGGCCTGCAGCCGCCAACGCTGGCAGCACGCATGGCGACCACGCTTGATCGTCTGTCTGAAGGACGTTTATTGATTAACGTGGTGACCGGTGGCGATCCTGTCGAGAACAAAGGCGACGGCATTTTCCTCAACCACAGTGAACGTTATGAAGTCACCAAAGAATTCCTCGATGTCTACAGCCGCCTGATGCGCGGTGAGAAAGTGGATTACGAAGGCAAACATATCCACGTCGAAGGTGCGGAAGTGCTGTTCCCGCCGGTGCAGGAGAATGGTCCGCCACTCTATTTTGGTGGTTCATCAGAGGCGGCGATTGATGTGGCTGCGGAACAGATCGATACCTATCTCACCTGGGGCGAGCCGCCAGCGCAGGTTGCCGAGAAGCTGGAAGTGGTGAGCGCGCGTGCGCAACAGCGCGGACGTAAACTGGAATACGGCATTCGTTTGCACGTTATTGTGCGCGAGACCGAAGAAGAAGCCAAAGCGGCGGCAGATAAGTTGATTGGCCATCTTGATGAAGAGACTATTGCGCAGGCGCAGAAAATCTTTGCGCGTATGGATTCTGCCGGTCAGGCGCGGATGAGCGCATTGCACCAGGGTTCGCGCGACAATCTTTATATCTCGCCGAATCTCTGGGCTGGCGTTGGTCTGGTACGCGGTGGCGCGGGCACTGCGCTGGTCGGCAGCCCTGAGCAAGTGGCTGAACGTATCCGTGAATATCAGGCGTTGGGCGTCACCAATTTTATTCTGTCTGGATATCCGCATCTTGAAGAAGCGCATCGCGTGGCCGAATTGTTGTTGCCGCTGCTGCCACTGGCGAATGCGCAACAGCAGCGTGAACGCACCATTAATACCGGGCCGTTTGGTGAAACCATTGGTGGCGATAAGCGACCTTCGAAACAGACGAGCGCCAGCTAATGCAGGAGAAGGCAATGGCAACGACACAGGTAATCATTGTTGGCGGTGGCTTTAGTGGCACAGCGTTGGCAATTCATCTCGCACGAACCTCATCGAGCAGATTACTGATTACAGTGGTCGAACCGCGCGCCAGTCTCGGCGGCGGCGTTGCCTATTCCACGCAGGAGCCCGCGCACCGCATCAACGTGCCCGCTTCGCGCATGCAGTTAAGCGGTGAAGAGCAGGGCGCGTTTGACCGCTGGTATCGCCAACAGCCGGAATGTTCACTGGACTCAGTAGCGCACTGTGAAGACGGCGCAGTTTATCCGCAGCGCAGCCTGTTCGGTCGCTATCTGGCAGACCAGTTTGCGCAAGCTGCGCAGGCGTATCCGCACGTCACGCTGCGCCATGTTCAGGCCAGCGCCGTGGCCTGGGAAGGCGAGCAGCTGTTGCTCAGCAACGGCGAAACGTTGCGGGGTGATGTACTGGCGTTAGCGATCAGTCATCCACCACCATCGTTGCCGCGTGCGCTGCAACCGTTCTCGGCGCATCCGGCGCTGATTGCCAATCCGTGGCAGCACGGCGTATTAGACGCCATCGATCCTCAATCCTCGGTGGCGATTATCGGTACCGGCTTGAGCATGGCGGACGTGGTGGCTTCATTGGGCACCAGACAGCATCGTGGCCCGTTAATCGCCTTCTCGCGCCGTGGGCAGCTCTCACGCGACAATCTGAGCGGTGAATGGCCTGAATGGACGTTAGCCCCGGAGGATGCGTCCAGCGCGCGTCTGTGGCTACGACATATTCGCGCCGAGGTCGCGCGTGCCGCTGAACAGGATTTGCCGTGGCAGCGCGTGCTTGATCAGGTGCGAGTGCAAGGTCAGGATATCTGGCAATCGCTACCTTTGCGCGAGCAGCAGCGCTTTGTCCGTCATTTGCGCTCGTGGTGGGACGTACATCGCTATCGCATCGCGCCGCAGGTGTCTGCGGTGATCAACGCACGTCGTCAACAGGGCAGTCTGAAGGTGCTGGCCGCGCGCCTTTGCGAAATCTCCGATCTCGGCAAACAACTGCAAATCACGCTACGCACGCGCGTTGGCGCCAGCGAAACCCATCGCCTCGATCATCTGATTGTCACCACCGGTCCCGGCCATGAAGCCTTAACCGCCAGCCAGCCATTGTTGCAATCACTGAGTCAGCAAGGGTTAATCCGCGCAGACCTGCTCGGTTTTGGTATTGATGTCGACAGCCAGTCGCGCACGCTCAATCTCACCGGCCAACCCAACGCGCGACTGTTTGTCGTCGGTCCCGCTGCGCGAGCGCGCTTCGGTGAACTGATGGGATTGCCGCAGGTCGCCGATCACGCCGCCGCTGTGGCGAGGCATATTTTACAAGAACTGCAAATCGCTCATGCCGAGCGATGTCCCCCTTCAGCGCTTTAATCTCTCAACATCCTAAAAATTAACTGACGAACGCCGGGTCGTAACACGATCACGGCCTCGCTATGGAGATTGCTATGCCATCGCAACGTGAAATTCGCTTGAACGCATTTGATATGAACTGTGTCGGACACCAGTCGCCGGGTTTGTGGGCGCATCCGCGTGACCGTTCCTGGCAATATAAAGATCTGGAGTATTGGGTCGATTTGGCGCGCCTGCTGGAACGCGGCAAGTTTGACGGCCTGTTTATCGCCGACGTGCTCGGCGTTTACGACGTCCTGAACGGCAACGGCGATGCGGCGATCCGCCAGGCGACGCAGGTGCCGGTCAACGATCCGCTGGCGTTGATTACGCCGATGGCGCTGGTCACCGAACATCTCGGGTTTGGTCTCACCGCGTCGCTGTCGTTTGAACATCCGTATCCCTTTGCGCGCCGCTTATCGACGCTCGATCACCTGACCAAAGGCCGCATCGGCTGGAACATCGTTACCTCGTATCTGGAGAGCGGGGCGCGCAACATTGGGCATAAAACTCAGACCGATCACGACAGCCGCTACGATTATGCCGACGAGTATCTGCAAGTGGTCTACAAGCTGCTGGAAGGCAGCTGGGAGCAAGATGCGGTATTGCGTGACCGTGAACGCCGCATCTTCAGCGACCCGCGCAAAATCCACCCCATCAATCATCAGGGCACCTTCTTCAACGTGCCGGGCATTCACCTGTGCGAACCGTCACCGCAGCGCACGCCGGTGCTGTATCAGGCGGGCGCATCGAGTCGCGGCAAACAGTTTGCGGCAGAACATGCCGAATGCGTATTTGTTGCTGCGCCGTCAAAAGTGCTGCTGAAGAAAACCGTTGCTGACATTCGCCGCCGCGCGGCGGAAGCGGGGCGCGATCCTTACAGCATCAAAATCTTCAATCTGCAAACCGTGATTGTCGGCGAAACCGATCGGGCGGCGCAGGCGAAGTGGAAAGAGTACACCAGCTGGGTCAGTTATGAAGGCGCGCTGGCGCTGGTGTCGGGTTGGACCGGCATCGACTTCGGCCAGTATCAGCCGGATCAGGTGCTGAAATATCTCCACACCAACGCCATCCAATCGGCGGTTGAAACCTTCTCCACCGCCGATCCCGATCGTCAGTGGACGGTAAAAGCGCTGGCGGATTGGGTCGGCATCGGCGGCTTTGGTCCGCTGATTGTCGGCAGCGCGGAAACCGTCGCAGATGAGTTGCAAAGCTGGGTCGAAGAGACCGACGTTGATGGCTTCAACTTCGCCTACGCATTGACGCACGAAACCTTTGAAGATGTGGTGGAGTTGCTGATCCCGGAGCTGCAAAAGCGCGGCGTCTACAAAAAAGAGTACGCGCAGGGCACGCTGCGCGAGAAGTTATTCGCCGCCGGTCCGCAGCTGCAGGCACCGCATCCGGGCGCGGGCTATCGCGTTAAATCCTCCATGCTGCAGGAGGTTTCATGATCGAAATAGATAACCTCAGCAAACACTATCGCGCGCCCGACGGCCGCCTGACCGAGGTGCTGAAATCCATCAGCTTGCAGGTGCCGCAAGCCAACATTACCGCCGTTGTTGGGCCGAGCGGCGCGGGTAAATCGACTTTGGCGAAGTGCATCAGCCTGCTGGAGCAACCGAGCGCCGGCAGCATCCGCGTTAACGGCAGCGATCTCTCGCGGCTGGATGGCGAAGCGCTGCGTCAGGCGCGTCGCTCAATTGGTACCGTGTTCCAGTCTTCCGCGCTGCTGCAACGCAAAACCGCGTGGGAGAACATCGCCTTGCCGCTGCACTATCTCGGCGTGGTGGAGCGCGATATCGCCGCACGTGTGGGCGAATTGCTGGAGAGCGTAGGTCTCAGCCACAAAGCCAAAGCCTATCCCGGCCAGCTTTCCGGTGGTCAGCGGCAACGTATTGGCATCGCGCGGGCGCTGGCGTTGCGCCCGTCGGTGTTGCTGGCGGATGAAGCCACCTCAGGGCTCGATCCCGAAGCCACCATCACCGTACTCGACCTGCTGAAAAAACTGCGAGATGACTACAAGCTGGCGATAGTACTGATCACCCATGAAATGGATGCGGTGCGTCAGGCGGCTGATGCGGTAGCGGAAATTCGCGACGGCCAAATCGTGCAGTACGGCGTGGTGAAAGAGTTGCTGGCGCAGCCGGATTCTTTATTGGGACAGCGCCTGTTCCCGCTGGCGGCGCAGGCGGGCGATGCCGAACTGGTGTTGCAGCTCAGCTATCGCACCGATGTGCCGGTCGCCAGCGACTGGATATCGCGCCTCAGCCAGCAGTTTGGTTTGCGTATTGATCTGCTCGGTGCGCATGTTGAGCAGGTGAACGGTCTGCAAGCCGGCCGCCTCAAGGTGGGCATTCACTTTCAGCATGAGCGCGTGCCGCTGGCACGCTTGCTGTCGCAGCTGGAACAACTGGGCTTAGTTGCCAGCGTTTCCGGCAGCGTGTTGCCATTGCGGGAGGCGGTATGAGCGTATCAGTGATGAGTCAGGATACGCCGTGGCCAGAAATCCCGGCGTTGATGCTGCCCGCTCTGGGTGAAACTGCGTTAATGGTGGTGATCGTGATGCTGTTCGTGGTCACCTTCGGCGGCATCGTCGGTGTGGTGCTGTTTAACACCTCAGCGCGCGGTCTGTTTCCCCATCGCGGGATTAATAGAGTGCTGAGTTGGATTGTGAATATGGGACGTTCATTGCCGTTTCTGGTGCTGATGGCGGCCATCATTCCGTTCACCTTTTGGCTTACCGGCACCACCATCGGCATTCCCGCTGCCGTTGTGCCGATGATCGCCGCCGGCATTCCGTTCTTTGGCCGTCTGGTGGACAACGCGCTGCGTGAGCTGCCCGGCGAAGTCACGGCGGTAGGTTTGGTATGCGGCGGTTCGCGCTGGCAGATCATCCGCTCGGCACAACTCAGTGAAGCGCTACCGGCGATTGTTGCGGCGGTGACGCTCAACCTGATCTCAATGATTGAGTACTCCGCCATTGCCGGCACCATCGGCGCGGGCGGGATCGGCTATCTGGCGGTGGTGTACGGCTATCAGCGCTTCGACAACCACATCATGATCGCCACCATCGTGGTGCTAATCGCCCTCATTCAAACCATCCAATTTCTCGGCGACCGTTTGGTCACCGCATTACGCCATCCTCAGGGGACATCGTTATGACAACACAAGATTTCGAACTGCGTAAAACCCGCCGCTGGCCGTGGCTGCTACTGATTATAGTGGTCGTTGTACTCGCAGCAGGCGGCTGGTTCTGGCGCGGCCAACAGGCGCAGGCGGTGGTATTTGGTACCACGCTGAAGGTGCATTTTGAACCGGCGATGGCCGGCGAGCAGAAGCTGATCGAATACGTTGGTGAGCACATCACGCCGGATTACGGCCTGACGCTGGAAGCGGTGGGCGTGCAGGATCCGGTGCAAGCCGACCGCGCGGTAGCGGAAGGGCAGTATGCTGCGACGATATATCAGCACCAATGGTGGTTGAAGCAAGTGGTGGATGCCAACGGCTTTGCGCTGACTTCAACGCTGCCGCTATTCCAGTGGGCGTTTGGCATCTATTCCGATCGCTACACATCGGTGGCGGATCTGCCGCAGGGCGCGACCATCGTGGTGCCAGATGACGGCGCCAATCAGGGCCAGGCATTATGGCTGCTGGCGCGTCAGGGCTTAATTACGCTCGATCCTAACGTCGAGCCGCGTACGGCCAAACTGAAGAACATTGTTGGCAATCCGCACGGCTTCGTATTTAAAGAACTCGATCTGCTGACCATGCCGCGTGCACTCAACTCGGTGGATGCGGCAATTGGTTACGTCTCGCAATTCGACGCCGGTAAAGTGCCGCGCGAAAAAGGCATTCTCTTCCCACCTGCACCGCGTACTTTCGCCTCACAGCTGGTGATTGGCACGCCTTACCTGGACCAGGAAAATATTGAGAAGCTGAAAAAAGCCTTCTCCGATCCGCGCGTACAACAGTGGTTAAAGACCACCGACGATCCGCTGGTAAAAGGGGTGTTGGTGCCGGTCTCAGCCGAGTAAGTTTTTGCTGATTGCATACCCGGACGCGTCAGGCGTGTCCGGGTTTTTGTGTTGGCGAGAATTCAATTATCTAATTGATTTTAATGTAAATTAATATCAAGAATTGTTGTTTTGGTACCGCTAAAAAAACGCTTATAACAACCTCACCTGCACTACAAAACAACAACGTGAGGCGTTATGAGTTCTCTTCCTTTAGAAAACACCATTCCGGTTTCTGAACCGGTACGTTCGGTCAGTGACGTGGCAAGACTGATCAACACTCGCACCAAAAATGACAACTACGCGCGTATGATTGTGTTCCTCGCGCTCGGCGGCGTGTTTCTCGACGCCTACGATCTCACCACGCTGTCGTACGGCATCGATGATGTGGTGCGCGAGTTTCAACTTTCGCCGCTGCTCACCGGCTTAGTCACATCCTCAATTATGGTTGGCACCATTGTTGGCAATCTGGTGGGCGGCTGGCTGACCGATAAATATGGCCGCTATTCAGTGTTTATGGCCGACATGCTGTTCTTCGTGGTTTCAGCGATTGCGGCGGGCTTGGCGCCGAATGTTTGGGTGCTGATTGGCGCGCGTTTCCTGATGGGCGTTGGCGTTGGGATCGATCTGCCGGTGGCGATGTCGTATCTGGCGGAGTTCTCCAAATTCGCCGGGAAAGGCAACAAAGCCGCGCGACTCGCAGCCTGGTGCCCGATGTGGTACGCCGCGTCAACGCTGTGCTTCCTGTTGATCTTCGCGCTCTACTTCCTGCTGCCAAAAGAGCATCTTGACTGGCTGTGGCGCGCGTCGCTGCTGTTCGGTGCGGTACCGGCGCTGCTGATCATCGCGGTGCGCAGCAAATTCATGAACGAATCGCCCCTGTGGGCGGCGAATCAGGGCGATCTGAAATCGGCGGTGCGCATCCTGCGTGATTCCTACGGTATCCACGCACACGAAGCGGAACACGAAGCGCCACCGGCTGCTGCGGCACCGAAAGTGAGTTTCCGCGTGCTGTTTGAGAAACCGTGGCGCGAACGCACCATCGTTGCGGGCGTGATGAACATCTGTATCTCGTTTGAATACACCGCCATTGCTTTCTTCCTGCCGTCGATTCTGGCGCAGTTCCTCGGCGCGGGTGTGTTTGAAACCATCTCGGCATCGCTGGGACTCAACGCGCTGTTCGCCTTCACCGGCGGTCTGCTCGGCATGCGTCTGGCATGGAAATATCCGTCGCGCCACGTCGCCATCGCTGGCTTTGCGCTGCAATTCTTTGCGCTGATCGCGCTGGCGTTGATTGGTCATCCAGAAGCCATCGCTGGAATTGTCTTTGCGGTATTGATGCTCGGTTTGTGGCTGTTTGCTGAAGGCTTCGGGCCGGGCGCGCAGCTGATGGTCTATCCGGCACTTTCTTATCCAACCCCGATTCGCGCCACTGGCGTGGGCTTCAGCCGCGCACTTTCCGGCATTGGCAGTGCGTTAGCGCTGTTCATCCTGCCGATTCTGCAGGCCGCGCTCGGCACCAACATGTTCTGGGTGGTTTCGCTAGCGGCGATCATCCCAATCTTCTTCCTGCTGGCGGTGCGCCACGAGCCCACGCTGCATGACATCGACGATCTTTCACATCAGGAGTCACCATGAGTTTACTGGCAACAGGTACCGATTATGCGGCGCTGGCAGCGCACTTCCGACCTATCTTTGCCCGCATCGCTGAAGGAACGGTGGCGCGTGAGCGCGAACGTATTTTGCCGCATCAGCCGATTTACTGGCTGAAAGAGGCGGGATTCGGCACGGTGCGCATTCCAAAAGAGAAGGGCGGTTGGGGCGCATCGCTGCCGCAGCTGTTCCAGCTGTTAACTGAACTGGCAGAAGCCGACTCGAATCTGCCTCAGGCGCTGCGCGCCCATTTTGCCTTTGTTGAAGACCGGCTGAACCAGCCGGACAGCGCGGAACGCGATCGCTGGTTTGGCCGTTTTATTGATGGCGAGCTGGTGGGCAGCGGCTGGACGGAAATTGGCGCGGTAAAACTCGGCGATGTCATCACGCGCATCACGCCTGCCGAAAACGGCTGGACGCTCAGCGGCGAGAAGTTTTACAGCACCGGCGCACTGTTCGCCGACTGGATTGACGTCTATGCGCGCCGCAACGATAACCAGGGCGATGTCATCGCTCTGGTGAACACCCACCAACCCGGCGTAACGCGTGAAGACGATTGGGACGGATTTGGCCAGCGCTTAACCGGCAGCGGCACCACGCGTTTTGACAGTGCACATGTTGAGCAGGAACACGTCTACGATTTCGCTACGCGATTCCGTTATCAAACCGCCTTCTACCAGCATGTGTTACTGGCAACGCTGGCGGGAATTGGTCGTGCGGTGGCGCGCGATGGTGCGCAAGCGGTGGCGGCGCGAAATCGGGTTTACAGCCACGGCAACGGCGGCGTTGTGCGTCAGGATGCGCAGATTCTGCAGGTGATCGGGGAAATCACCAGCCTGGCGTTTGCGGTAGAAGCCACGGTGATCCGCGCGACACATTCACTGCAATCAGCATACGTTGACCACTTGAGCAGCGATGAAGCGCAAGTTGCCGCAGCGAATGTGCTGGCCGAAGCCGAAGCGGGCCAGGCGCAGGTGATCGCCAGCGAACTGGTAACACGCGCTGCTACCGAACTGTTCTACGCGTTGGGCGCATCAGATACGCGCGTCAGCAAAGCGCTGGATCGTCACTGGCGTAACGCGCGAACTGTATCGTCACATAATCCGGTGGTGTACAAAGCGCGCGATATCGGCGATTGGAAAGTGAATGGCACCGCCCCGACGGGGATTTGGCAGATTGGCAGAGGCGAGGGCTGATAAAAACCGGTGCGCATGAATCGGCACCGGGCATGTAGGGTCGCCATTCATGGCGACCTTGTTGTTGGTAATGATTTACTTCTTATCCAGCGACCAGGTCGCGCTGCGCACATCCACTTTCACTGGCAACAGACCCACGCGCGTAAAGGTATCCGCTAGCGCTTGCTGCTCATCAAACACCTGCGGGGTCATGCGCGACGCGCCGTAAGGCAGACGTTTAATGGTGGTTTGCCAGATGGCTTTATCCAGGCCGGTAGATTTCGACAGAATCGCGGCCGCGTCATCCGGGTTCTTGTTGGCCCAATCACTGAGTTTGCTCAGCTCATCAACCACCTGCTTCGCGGTATCAGGATGTCCTTCAGCAAACGGACGGCTGGCGAGATAGAAGGTGTAATGTGGCACCAATCCTTCCGCGTTGCGGATTTCACGCGCACCGGCGTTGGCTTCCACTTCTGCCAGGTATGGATCCCAAATCACCCACGCATCAATTGCGCCTTTCTGGAATGCAGCGCGCGCATCGGCGGGCGGCAGATACACCGGCGTCACGTCTTTGTAGTTCAGCCCCGCATCTTCCAGCGCTTTCACCAGCAGATAGTTAACGTCAGAGCCTTTGTTCAGGCCGACGCGTTTGCCTTTCAAATCGGCCACGCTCTTAATTGCAGAGTCTTTCGGCACCACGATGGCTTCCGTTTTTGGATTAGCCGGGGAATGACCGAGATAGATCAAATCGGCTTTCGCGGCCTGCGCGAAGGCGGGCGGCGCATCGCCGGTAGCGGCCAAATCAATGCTGCCGACGTTTAAGCCTTCCAGCATCTGCGGGCCAGCCGGGAATTCGACCCAGCGGATAGCGATGCCTTTCTTTTTAAAGGTTTCGTCCAGCGTGCCGCGATATTTCAGCAGAGCAAATATATTGGCTTTCTGATAGCCGATGGTGACGATTTCTGGGTTAGCGGCAAAGGCGTGTGTGGAGAGCAGGCTAACGCTGAGAGCTAAAGCGCTCAGGACAGGAAATTTTGCTTTCATGATGATTCTCGTGTGGTTTTTTTGCCACCTTAGCAAAGCCGTTATATAACCAATAAATAATTAATTTTGATCGCTTATAACCGTTTTTTATGTGATCTGGATCATTCACTGTAATCAGTAAACGGGTTTGGATTTCCATAGATGCCCACATAATTAGCACGGTAATAATTTGTATAACAAATCAAAATGCCATTGCTAAATGCTTCTGTCAGGATAAGTCATTCCGCTGCCTGCATAAGGTTTTACCCGTTCTATGAAGTGGTTTTCACGAAGCGCAGTGCTGTTTTCTGCCAAAACCTGTCTTGCTGCCTTTCTGGCTTTTTACATTGCTCTGGAACTCAATCTCGACAAACCGGCCTGGTCACTGACTACAGTGTACGTTGCCTCGCAGCTCTATTCGGGATCGACGGTATCGAAATCGGTTTTTCGTTTCTTCGGTACTCTGCTGGGCGGTTTGTTTACGCTGCTGATCTATCCCGCCACGGTGCAGGATCCGCTGCTGTTCAGCCTGTGCATCTCGCTGTGGGTAGCGGTTTGCCTCTATCTTTCGCTGCACGACCGCACGCCGAAGAGCTACGTGTTTATGCTGGCGGGCTATAGCGCGGCGATCATGGGTTTTCCCGATGTGGTAGAGCCTTCGGCCATCACCTACACGGTGATTTCCCGCGTTGAGGAGATCACCGTGGCGATTGTTTGCAGCAGCCTGGTGCATCGCCTGCTGTGGCCGGTCTCGATGCGTAATCTGTTAGAGCAGAGCGTTAACCTGTGGTATCAAAATGCGTGCAAGTTGTGCAGCGAGCTGGTCACGGCGATGCCCGCTGAGAAGTCGGTCGAGCGCGAAGATATCCTGATTCAGATGGCCAACTATCCGCTTAACGTCGAAACGCTCATCACGCATTGTGTGTACGAAGGCGATGCCGCGCGGCGTCTGGTGCGCTTAGTCAGCGTGCAATATCAGCATCTCTCCTATTTCATCCCCACGCTGACGGCCATCGAATCACGCCTCAATCTACTGGCGCAGCAGCAAATCCGTTTTCCCGACTACATCGCTGAAGTCTTCCAGCAATTCTTGCTGTGGCTAAACGGGGAAGATCAGCTGCCGGTGCGCGACAAGCTCAGCCACGCGCAAGAGCAGCTGAAACGGGCGTGGCAACAGGGCAGGCTCAACAGCGAAGAGAGCATTCTGCTGATGGGATTGCTGGAACGCTTACTCAATTTTGTACGCATCGTCGATGCCTATCAAAGCGTTAGCGAGCGTGTGAGTGAGTGGACACCTGCGGTGAAAGCCGGAAAGATGGCGCGTGCGCATAAACACGTCGATAAAGGTTTGTTGCTGCTGTCGTCGTTTACCGCCTTTATCGCCACCTTCGTCACCTGCGTGTTTTGGATCGGCAGCGGCTGGGTGGATGGTGCCACCGCGCCGATGATGGCGGCGGTGCTGTGTTCCTTCTTCGCCGGCATGGATAGCCCGATTGCGCCGATGAAGCTGTTCCTGAAAGGGGTGCTGATCTCCGTGGTGATCAGCCTGCTGTATATCACCTTGCTGATTCCGCAGGCGGTGACCTTCGAAGCGCTGGTGATCTGCCTTGCGCCGGGCTTGCTGGCGCTGGGATTGGTTATCGCCAATCCGTCGACCAACCTGATTGGCCTGATTGTTGCCACGCAGATTCCTGGCTTGATTGGCATGAGCCACAACTTCAAGCCCGATTTACAGCTTATAGTGAATGCTATCCTTTCGACGCTGGTGGGCATTACCTTCGCGGTGGTAATTACGGCGCTGATCCGCAACAAGCGCCCGTCATGGACCGCCAAACGTGCGGTACGCAAAGGTATCCGCGAGCTGCTGCATTTTATCGCCACGGTGCGGCTCAACAGCGTCACGCTGACGGCGCGTCAGCAGTTTGTTTCGCGCACGCTGGATAAGGTCAACATCATCCTGCCGCGTAAACGTGTCGATCCGGTGCCAGAGTTGGTCTCTGGCGGCAATCTGATCGCCGAAGCCTGGCTGGGGGCAAACTGCTACGATTACTACACGCGTCATCGGGAGCTGCTGCTGGCGCATCACATTGAAAGTGCGGCGATGTTCCATGAGCTAAGCCAGTTTCTTAAGCGCCGGTTGAAGTCGCTGCAAACCACGCCGCAGCCGGAATTGCTGGCGGAACTGAACACGCTGTTGCTACGGTTGGAAGCGGCGGCGCTGCGGGAGAACACGCTGTTTGCGCCGATGTTCCACCTGTTCAATATTCGTTTATCGCTGTTTCCTGCGGCGCGCTGGCCGGAAAACCATTACAGTGCTGAACAGCATGTTTAAAACGGAGTTAAGCAGATGAAAATGATTGGTTTGATTGGCGGGATGAGCTGGGAATCCACCGCGCTCTATTACCGTATTATCAATGAGCAGGTGAAGCAGCAGCTGGGCGGATTGCACTCCGCGCGCAGCCTGATGTACAGCGTCGATTTCCATGAAATTGAAAAACTGCAGGCCGCAGGCGAGTGGCAACAAGCGGGTGAGATTCTGGCAGAAGCGGCTGTTAGCCTGGAAAAAGGCGGCGCAGATTTCATCGTGCTCTGTACC
The DNA here is from genome assembly GCF_026130245.1 of Pantoea sp. JK. NCBI lineage: Bacteria > Pseudomonadati > Pseudomonadota > Gammaproteobacteria > Enterobacterales > Erwiniaceae > Pantoea > Pantoea sp. JK. The sequence goes on along the minus strand of NZ_JAINFN010000009.1, from coordinate 92,566 downwards.
AACACCATGCACAAAGTCGCGCAGCAGATCACCGATGCGGTGAGCATTCCGCTGCTGCATATCGCCGATGCCACCGCACAGCGCATTCGTCAGGCGGGCGTGAAAAAAGTCGGTTTGCTGGCGACAGCGTTCACCATGGAGCAGGAATTCTACAAAGGTCGGCTTAATCAGTCGGAAATTGAGGTGCTGGTGCCCGATGCAGCAGGCCGCAAAGTGGTGCATGACATCATTTATCAGGAACTCTGTCTTGGCGTGATCCGTGATGAGTCGCGCGCGCAATACCGCAAGATTATTGCCGAGCTGGTGGAGCAGGGCGCAGAGGCGATCATTCTTGGTTGCACCGAAATCACCTTACTGGTGAAAGCTGAGGACGCCAGCGTTCCGCTGTTCGATACCACCTTGATCCACGCCGAAGACGCCGTAAAACTCGCGCTCCCGTAGGGTCGCCATTTATGGCGACCGATTGACAAGCATTACGAAATTCATGGCGACTGAGCGCACCTCACCTCTTTATGAGGTGCGCTTCAACTTGCGTGCCAGAACCTGCAACTGCTGCGCAATCTCCGCCACATCCACTTCATCCTGCAGCGGTGCTGCCGTGGTTTCCCGCAACACTAACTCGGTTTCCAGCGTCTTCTCTGTCACATCGCCGCCTTCCAGCTGAGCCAGCAAGCGATCAACGCTCACCACGCCCAACTGCTGCAGATCCTGACGCACGGTAGTTAACGGCGGCTGATACCACGCGCTTTCCGCTGTATCGTCATAACCAATCAGCGAAATCTCCGCTGGGATCCTCACGCCATGCTGATGCAGCGCGCGCATCGCGCCGAGCGCCATCTGATCGTTAGCCACCAGCAGCGCCTGCGGCAGACGGTCAGGTAACTGCGCCAGCAGCGCCTGATAGCCCGATGCCGCGCTCCAGTCACCGCTCAGCACGCAGAATGGCGTGAGTTGATGCGCGACCAGCGCTTGCTGCCACGCAGCGAAACGCGCGCGCGCCGATGCAGAACTTGCCGGGCCATTTAACACGCCAATCTGACGATGGCCGAGCGCCACCAGATGATCAACCGCCTGCTGCGCACCGGATTCGCTTTGATACTGGCATTGCGCCACTTCAGCGCTGCGCTCCACGTCGAGAAACAGCACCGGTTTGTTGTCGCACTGTTGTTGAATCTGCGCGGCCTGCGCGGCATCCAGCGGCAGGTTGATCAGCAGCGCATCGACGCGCTGCGCCAGCAGTTCATTCACGGTGTCCTGCGGCGCGCTGTCGGGATTCGCCATGGCGATCACCAGATGATAACCCTGCGCTGCCGCACGTTGCTGAATCGCCGAAGCGATCTGGGCGGGCGCCATTAAGGCTAAATCACTGGTGGCGAGTCCCAGCGTGCGGGTGTTTTTCCCTGCTAACTGTTGCGCCACACGATTCGGCACATAGTTGAGCTGCTGCATTGCGGCTTCTACTTTGGCGCGGGTGCGCGGCGAAACCTGCTCGGAATGGTTGAGGACGCGGGAAACGGTTTGATAAGAAACCCCAGCCAGATGAGCAACATCGTCGAGGGTTACGGAGCGCGCAGTCATGAATCTCTCCTGAAGATTAAGCTGCGAGTGTAGCAAATTTTTCCCTGCCGACACGCACTTAAGCCGCTACACTGCCAAAGGTAAAAAGAGGAGAACCGGATGCAACTCAATAACCATCAGATTCAGGATATCAATACCTTGGCGGCCTGGCTGGCGCTGGATCAGATGCCACAAGATGGCACGCTCGACATCGATTTAGCCATTCTCGCTGGTCACGCGGTGTTGCCGAACGTGGAAGCGGTGATTGCCGTGGCGAAAAAGTATCAGCTACCGTTATTGATCAGCGGCGGCACCGGTCACTCAACCTCGCTGCTGGTGGAGATGCTTGCCGCACATCCGCTGTATCGCCAAATTGACAGCAAAGGCAAAAGCGAAGCCGAGTTGCTGGGCGATGTCGCCCGCGTATTTGCCGCGCTGCCGGACGATTTACTGCTGCTGGAAACCGCCTCATGCAACTGCGGGGAAAACGCCGCCTTCAGCCAAAAGCTGCTGGATGAGCACCGCTGGCAGCCGCAGCGCGTGCTGCTGGTGCAGGATCCGCTGATGCAGCGTCGCACCTGGGAAACCTTCCGCTATCAATGGCGCGATCGTGCGGATGCACCGGAATTTATCAGCTGGCCGGTATTTGTGCCGCAGGTGATGATGGACGCGGGCATGCTGCGCATCATCGGTGCGCCGCCGCAGGGATTGTGGTCGATGGAGCGTTTTCTGTCGCTGCTGATGGGTGAAATCCAGCGCTTGCGTGACGATGAAAATGGCTACGGCCCGCGCGGCAAAGGTTTCCTCGGCCACGTCGAGGTGCCAGAAGCGGTGGAAGCTGGCTGGCAACGCCTGAAGCAGTTGCCAGGCGTGCAGTCACGGTTATGAGATTTTGGTCGCCATCCCTGGCGACCCGTTTTTTATCGACCCTGCACATACACCTGCAAATTGACATACACCGCGTTCAGCAACGGCGTCACCACGCCGCTGCGTGCGCCGCGCACCAGCAGATCGCCAATCACCTGATCGGCCTCAATCTCAAAGCCCTGAGTTAAATCGCGATACATTGACGAGGTCATCGCTGCTTGGGGATTGTTTAGCGTCTCATAAATTTTCGCCGTCACCGCCGGGCGCTGCTGATAACCTTCCGCGCTCAGCACCGCCAACACTTCACCAAAAACAGTTTGCAGCAGCGCTTCGCCGCCTTGTGACGTCAGCACCTGTTGCGTATTACCGCGCGCGAGACAACACACCGCACCCAAGGTGCTGAGCAGCAACCATTTTTCCCACAGCTCGCTGATGATGTTATCGGCAAACACCGTATCAAACTGCGCCGCACGCAGCGCTTCATCCACGCGCTGCAAACGCGCATCGTTGTGACCGTCCAGCGCGCCGTAATAGAGTATATGCAGCGGCGTCATCTGCAGCACTTCGCCGTTTTCACCCAGCGTGGCGTTGATTTTGCACAAGCCGCCAATCACCTTGTCGCCAAAGCGCGCGCGCAGCGTATCGATATGTCGCATGCCGTTGAGGATCGGCATGATCAGCGTGTCCGGACCGACAGCGGGCGCGATGTCGGTCATCGCCTGATCCAGCGCAAAGCTTTTCACCGTCAAAATAATCAGGTCAAAATGCCCCGAAAGCGAGCCGGCCTGCGCCAGCTGCGGCTGAATCACTTCGCTGCCGGTGGGCGTTTTCAGCACCAGACCGGTTTGCTGCAACTGCTGAAAGCGGCGCTCGCGCACCAGAAAAGTCACATCACGTCCTGCTTGCGCCAGACGCGCACCGAAATAGCCGCCGGTGGCGCCGGCGCCGACTACCAGAATACGCATGGTCAATTTTCCCGTTGAGAGTGAAAGCCTTACCTTAAAGTGACCGGCGACGGCTTTCCAGCCCGTAAATGCTGAATCAGAGACAAGATTTTAACGATGTTTAAAAAAGGCTCAAACTGTTCGTATTTACTCGTACAATAGGTTTAGGCTGTTGCGCAGCGGCGGGCAATGGTGCGCGCCGCATAAATAACTAGTCGAATGACTAAGGACGCATCATGCCCCGAACCCTCCCCATCGAACGTTATCGCAACATCGGCATCTCCGCGCACATCGATGCCGGTAAAACCACCACCACTGAGCGCATCCTGTTTTACACCGGAATGAGCCACAAGTTAGGTGAAGTGCACGATGGCGCGGCAACCACCGACTGGATGGCGCAGGAGCAGGAGCGTGGTATCACCATTACCTCGGCAGCGGTGAGTTGCTTCTGGCCGGGCATGGACGGCAGCTTCACGCCGCACCGCATCAATATCATTGATACGCCCGGACACGTCGATTTCACCATAGAAGTTGAACGTTCAATGCGCGTGCTTGATGGCGCGGTGATGGTGTATGACGCCGTCGGCGGCGTGCAGCCCCAGTCTGAAACCGTGTGGCGCCAGGCTAACAAATATCATGTGCCGCGCATCGCCTTCGTCAACAAAATGGATCGTCAGGGCGCGGACTTCTTCCGCGTGGTGCAGATGATGAAAGACCGTCTGCACGCCAATCCGGTGCCGATCGTCATTCCTATTGGTGCGGAAGAGCACTTCAGCGGCGTGGTCGATCTCAACAAAATGCGCGCCATTTACTGGGACGACGCCAGCCAGGGCATGAGCTTCAGCTATGCGCCAATTCCTGCTGAGCTACAGGCACTTGCCGCCGAGTGGCGTGAGAACATGGTGGCAGCAGCGGCCGAAGCCAGCGAAGCGCTGATGGATCGCTATCTGGAGCAGGGCGATCTCAGTGAAGACGAGGTGATTGCCGGATTGCGTCAGCGCACGTTGCTCGGTGAAATCCAGCCGATGCTGTGCGGCAGCGCGTTCAAAAACAAAGGCGTGCAGCGCATGCTCGACGCGGTGATTGAACTGATGCCTTCGCCGCTCGACGTACCGGCGGTGAGCGGCGTCAATGAGCAGGGCGAACACGACGAACGTCATGCGGATGACAGCGAGCCGTTCTCGGCGCTGGCGTTCAAACTGATGAGCGATCCCTACGTCGGACAGCTGACTTTCGTGCGCGTCTACTCCGGCGTGCTGCGCAAAGGTGACAGCGTGTGGAACGCGGTGAAAGGGCGCAAAGAGCGCATCGGTCGCATCGTTCAGATGCAGGCCAATGACCGTATCGAAATCGATGAGATTCGTGCCGGCGATATCGCCGCCTGCGTGGGGTTGAAAGAGGTCACCACCGGCGAAACGCTTTGTGATCCTAATGCGGTGATCACGCTGGAGCGCATGGAGTTTCCCGATCCGGTGATTTCGCTGTCGATTGAGCCGAAAACCAAGAGCGATCAGGAGAAAATGGGCCTGGCGCTGCAGCGGCTGGCGGCCGAAGATCCGTCATTCCGTCTGCACACCGATGAGGAATCGGGCCAGACGATTATTTCCGGCATGGGCGAACTGCATCTGGAGATTATCGTGGATCGCATGAAGCGCGAGTTTGGCGTGGAAGCCAACATCGGTCGGCCGCAGGTTACCTATCGCGAAACTATCCGCAAAACGGTGCGCGAAGTGGAAGGCAAGTTTGTGCGCCAGTCGGGCGGTAAAGGTCAGTACGGTCATGTGGTGCTGACGCTGGAACCGCAGCAGGCGGGTGGCGGATTTGCCTTTGAAGACGCCACCAAAGGCGGCGTGGTACCGCGCGAGTTCATTCCTTCGGTGGAGAAGGGGATTCGTGAAGCGCTGAACAGCGGCGTGCTGGCCGGTTATCCGGTGGTGGATATCAAAGCCACGCTGACGTTTGGTTCGTACCACGATGTTGATTCATCGGAAATGGCATTCCGTATGGCGGCGATCTTTGGCTTTAAAGCCGCCGCGAAACGGGCCGATCCGGTGATCCTCGAACCGCTGATGCAGGTGGAAGTGGAAACGCCGGAAGAGTATGCCGGTGGCGTGATGGGCGATTTGTCGGCGCGGCGCGGTACGCTGCAAGGCATGGATGAACGCTTTGGTGCGCGCATTATTTGCGCCGAAGTGCCGCTGTCCGAGATGTTTGGCTACGCCACCGCGCTGCGATCGATGTCGCAAGGCCGCGCCACCTACAGCATGGAGTTTGCACATTACGCGGAAGCTCCACGCAACGTGGCTGAAAGCATCATCGCCGCGCGCGCCCAGGCTTAGAGTGAAATCAGACCGGGCACAGAGGTAACACTTTGTGCCCGGCCTACTTATAAATCGACCGGTCGATAGCGTGAATTATTTAGCACCAAAAATGGACAGTTAATTTCCGCCAGGAAGCCGATAGTATTCGCAGAATCAGGGATATTTATCGGAAATTAATCATGGATGTCATTTATCTGGATCAGTCTTGCTATCACCAGCAGGGCTTAATTGCGCTGCTGGAACATTCAAGTATCACTTGCTGTAATACGCTTCGAGAAATGAAGACGCTGATGCGTGACAGGGAAAAAACCGCCACTCTTTCACCAATCATTATTTTTGATCTGCCAGAAAACTTCCGCACGGCGCTGGCTCAGATAGATTATCTGACCAGACTGAAAATCACCTTGAACGCGACGCTGATTTTCTTTTCGGATTCAGTGAAAAACAAGATTAACTACAGCAGTCATGCCATCGCAGCCGATTGTTTTATCGATAAAAAATCTTTAACCGGTACCATTAGTACTAAGTTGGCAATGATGCTGTGCCAGCTCAAAAGCGACCAGCTGTTGGCTGCTCCCGCAGTCAACAATCATTTAACCAGAAAGGAGTTTAATTTCCTGCGATGTTTATTCACTTACGAATCGATTGAAGGCGTGGCGAAGATAACCGGTATAAATAAAAAAACACTCTACAGCCATCAGAATAAGATCGTTAAAAAACTTAATTTGAAAAACAGCCTGCATCTCTATCAGCGTTTCACCAATAATTTTTAAATCACCCCGTAGGGTCGCCATTCATGGCGACCTTATTCCCATGAATGCCCATCCTGCAAAACATCGGAAAATGTCATCATCGCCCGCGCCATTATTGCGTCGTCGGGGTATAAATAATCCTCAGCGTGCCCTGATAACGGCCCGCTGTTTTTGACGACAGGATGAAGGCTGGCGTAATAAGCTGCATCGGCGCGGGAACGCACAGCACCGAATTACTCTGGCCCGGCAACACCACCCGTCGCAACACACCTCTGTTGGTGCCACTCCAGATAATCTCACTGCCGTTCTCAACCACCTGACGCGCTTTGGTCAGCGGGTTGATTACTTCAATCGCATAATCGAGGCGATTTTGCGCCAGAGTTTTATCCGCGCCTGTGCGATATAGCGAAAACAACCCCGTTCCCCGGCCGGGCGCGGCTGCACCTTCGTCCTGAAACAACAGGCTCACCCGGTTGCTGTCAGAATTATTGCCGTCATACAGGCACATATCCAGCGAACGACTGCCGCTGACTGTGGTGGTGGCGCGCGCGCCGGGGAAGGTTTTTAAACCAAGGTCAACGCTGGCGGCCGCATTGCCAAACTCCGGCAGATAGATTTGCTGATTACCGTAGTCGGTCACCTTGAAGGTCATGGTGGCGATCCAGTCACCCATTTTCGTCACATTGGTACACCCCACATTCACGTTCTGCGAATTTCCGGTGCAGGATGTGACTGGCCACTGCATCAGCGACATTTTCAACGTCGCGCTCCAGGTGCCCGCCGACGGGAATTTACTCAGCTCGGAGGAGGGAAGATAGGCCGAATAATCGGTGCCATCGCCACGCGGCGTGACGGCACCGCCAAAGGCATTCATCGGCACCAGATTGGTTGCCACCACCACATTATTCAGCGATCGCCTTTTGGTGAGATAGACATTCAGTACCAACGTCTGTTTGGTGCTGCTTTCGGTGAACAACAGCGGCACGGGATAGGGTGACGGAGACGCTTCCAACCAGACAGGTAATGTCAGGCAGGCACCATATTGATTGCTGGTGCGCGACTGGCAAACCAGCGTGTTGCGGCCCCATTTTGGCGCGTCATTGGTATCGTAACCGCCATTTTCATTGGTCCAGATCGGCAATTGTGCCGGCACTGACATACGGTCAAATGTTACGGCAACGCTGGTATTGCGCCCAGAAGGCGTCAGCATGGCGGCCTGCACCTGCATGGCCGCCAACATCCCGAATAGCGTCAGCGCGCTAAGCAATTTACTTTTCATCCAAACTTCCTATTGTTGTTGCGACGCAGAAGGCGCAGCACGTGCCAGCGGAACCTCATCCGCCTGGCGGGTGACAATCAGCATTTTTGCTCGTTGCTGCACATCCTGCGGCACTGAAGCCAGCTCGATGGGTTTGCAGTCGCTGTCGCCGACATAGCGCACCACGTCATGGATGCTTTTCACCTTAATTTCACAGCGGTACATCTGCATGCCGCGCACCATGTAAAGATTTTTTATGCGGTGATCGGTCTCAGCGCTGAATCCGCCCTGACCTAACCCGGACCAGCTGGCGACATTCAGAGGCGTGGCACCTTCCAGTGGACGCTGTGGATTGATCATCAGCCTGCCGAGCCAGGTGTAGCGCGAAACAATGTTCACCTTGCTGACCAGCATGCGACCCGGCGCGATGAACAGCGTGCGTCGTCCGGCACCTTGAGTAATTTCGCTGCGCATCCCGTCTTTGGATTCGATAGAATCATTGATGCTGATCGCGCTCTGGGTGTAAGCCGGAACGCTGAAAAGTGTGCGGCCGGTGCCATGCAGGCTGGCGCTGCCTGCGCCATCAACCGAGACATCTACCCGGGTATCGCGACTGTCATCGCTGCTCGCCACATGCAGACCGACAGCCGCACCGGGCAGGCCGTTGCCCCATTTGCCCCAATACAGACCGGAACGCGCCACTGCCAAAGAGGAGTTATAGCTGCCGCTGCTGCTAAAGCGTTGAGTGGATGAACCGGACGATGCCGAGCTGACCGCCAGGCTGCCGCTGCCGTATTCGCCCGCAGTTTTGCCGTAAACGGAAGCATTCAGAGTATTTTCCTGATTACCGTTGAGGTTCACGCCGATCTCCTGCTGATTCTGAGCATCGAAATACCAGTTTTGCGCCACGTTATAGCCAACCTGATCCTTGTTGTGGCGATCGGTTTGGTAGGTCATGCCGAGCGAACTGTAGCTCGAACGTGAATCGATGGTTGGCGTGCTGACGCGCGAGAGTGAGACGGAGAGGAAGCCACCGTTGTCGCGCTGAGTTCCGCTGCTGCTGGTGCGGGTAAAGAGGTTGGCGCTGGTATTAATATTGAGTCCGTTGACGCTGAAGCCGCGCCCCAGGCCAGCCTGCCAGGTGGTAGTCTGCGTTTTACTGTAGATGTTGCGGCGCGCCCACTGCGGCACGACGCCGTTATCATCCCACTGCACCGGAAGCACATTGCGGCCCTCGTTCTTGCTGGCACTGTAACCGGCATTCAGATACCAGCTTTTCACCGGCACGCTGAACATTAGGCTGCTGCTCTGGTAGCACCCGCTAAAACCGTATTGCCCACCGTTGTTGCTGTAGCAATCCTGCGCATACAGGGCGCTGCGGTAGAAACTGAGGGAGAATCCGTCGTTATAAGCGACCTGCTGGATATTGCCGCGCGAACCTTCGCTGCCTTTCAGGTAGCTAAAGCGGGTGGTGAGGATGCCGTCGAGCAGCGGATTATCAAATCCGTGGCTCCAGTCGAGTGCGCTTTCAATAAAGCGGTTGCGGTTGGTCACGGCGACACCGCCGGTCAGCGCAGCGTCTTGCATCACAGGCACTTTGATGCCTGCCTGCATCACACGGCGATCGGCACCCGATTGCGACGCAGCGCCGTTGCCCTGCATCTCGCGATCGGGAATGGAGCCGCCTTGCACAAACCATTCAATGTTCTGGCTGGTGGCATTACCGGTGCGGCTAAAAGGAACCTGTTGGGTACGCGACAACTGATTATCTTCATAGATACGTAGCGTCACGCTGTAGCTACCATTGGGAAAGGCGCTGGTATCAAGATTTTGTGTGCCGGCATTCAGGTAAAAGGTGCCAAGCAGTTGCTGCCCGCGATAAGCATCAATACGCGACGGGCGCGTAATAAAGACAGTGACCGGCGTGCCTTGCGCCGCCTGTGCGCGGTTCATCCAGGCGAGCGTCGAACCGACGCGCGCACCTTCGATGGTGCTGAGCGGCAGTTGGCTTAAGGTAATGTTGCCGCCGGCGTTGCTGAAGATATCGCGCGAATCTATGCGTCCGGCCTGCACATAATAGCGTTTGCCGAGATCGCGGCGCAGAAACACGTTGTTAAAACGCACTTCCTGATGACTTTGCTGCCGGTATTTTTGCGCCAGATAGTCCCAGTCGATACCGGCATAGCTGTTTTCAGTCAATCCGAGCGCGCCCGCCCCCTGCAGCGATAACGTCTGGTCATCGCGGTTGGTGACGAAGTTAATATTCTGCTGATGAATAAACGCCGCTTCCGTTTCGGCAGTTTGCTGGTAAAAGGGCGATGCGTTGTCAGCCGCAAGCGGCACAAATTCCGGGCCGAGAAACAGCGCCACTTTGGCATTATTTTCGTCATAGATCAGCGCGAGGGAATCGGTCTCCAGATAGTCACAGCCCGCTGCGCCGCCGTTGCTGCTGCATGCCTTATTACCGTTGCGTGCCAAAGGTTCACCGATGAGATGGTCTAAGCGCTTTTCCTGCTGCGGATCCTTTTGATAATGCTGCATTATCGCCCGCGCAACCTGATGCGGTTTCAAGAACCTGACGCTATCCAGCGAAACTGAAGCTTCAAACAAGCCGAGCGATTGCCCATAAACAGAAAGGTTGACCCACAGCGTCTGGCCGGTGACCAGCGATTCAAAACCAGGCGGAACCTGCGTGGCAGCACGAGGAGCGAGAGAAGGGATCAGGGTAATGAAAGAGGCTATTAAAGCGACGTGAATATTGACCTTCATTACAGCATCCTGCTGAAAAAGAATAATAAGGGGGCCGAGCGGCCCCCCGAAATAATTGATCAGTCAATGCCGACAAATTAGCTCTGCGTGGTGGCCTGCGTAATTAACAGGCTCACAACGCCGGAATAGGTGCCGGTTGCCAGCACGCCCGGCGTGGTCTGCGAGATTTTCAGTGGCAATACTGACGAACCATTGGCGGTGCCCGCCGGGAACAGCGAGGCGTAAGTCAGGGCCGTGTTCGTGGTGGTGATCGGTTTTAAATCCGCACCCAGCGTGACGGTCAAAGGTACCGCTGTACCGGTAACGGTATTGTTAAGCTGAGCGGCACTCACCAGCGCAACGTTGATATTGGCAGTTTGCGAATTCGACCAGATTTTGGTGTCCAGAGAATAGGTAGATAAACCACGGCCCGGAATATATTGCATATTAATGGTGCCGGGTAATGCGGTTCCGTCCGCCTGCGTCATATCCACCGTCGAATCAACATTCGCATTCACCGTAATATCTTTCTGCACCGCCTGTGCATTAAATACAGCCGTTAACGCAGCAGCGATGACTAGTGGTTTGATTAATTTTTGCATTTGTAGCTCCGTGAAAATCCTTGTACTGGCCGTAAATGACCGTCTCATGGGTAATGAACTGCTTTATAACAAACAGGTTGTTATTCCTTTAATACGTGTTGATCAGTGTCCGATAACGTAATCGGCGATATTCCGCGTATTGAGATCAACATGTTTTATTCTGACTTCCTGAGCAGCGGCTAATTCTGCCGAACTCCAGGCTTTAAAACGCAATGTCTCATCCGGATAAACCGTGGTGTGTTCTTTTTTCCACTGACAGCTGCTGCTGCTATGTTGTTTTGAGCAAACCGCGACCTCACGAATCACTACGCGAACCGTGCCAGCGTTTTTGACTTCGCCTGATGCTGATTGCGTGAGCGATAATCTGGCATTACGCGGCGGAATATGTACCAGCACGCCCCAGACTAAATTGATGCCGACCTGGTTGCTGATGTTATTATTCTGCGGCGATTTATCTTTCAATTCATCCGGGGCAGCCACGGCCTCGAAGTAAACGCGCCAGGCGGTCTCTTTTTCCGGCGGTTGTAATGAAATCAGCCGAATAATGCGTTGTGAACCGGAAGCCAGCGCGAATTTATCCGGGGTGGCGATAAGCGATGGCGAAACGGCATCTTCAACCCATATTTCTTTTTCAAACGGTGTAGCAGGGCGCTCAATTCGCTTGATGCTGACGCGAATAAACTGCGCTTCACCGCTTTGCGATAATGTCTGCACCTGTGCCGCACCCTGATTATTTAGGGTGACTTCCATCGGATAGACACTCATATTCGCCCATGCCGCTGGCATGGAAATAAAACCCATTATAATCAGTTGGTAAGCGAGTTTTTTCACCAGAGTGTTATGGCTTAAAATAGCCATTGAAAGGCCGTGACGCAGTGTCTTATGCGGTGAGTCGTCCATGATAAATCCTTATAAATTCCATCAAAAATCTGTCGGATATTCCCTGTATGAATCGGATTAGCTATAAACCAGTCACACTTAACCAGGTGGAATAACCGTGCGTTAAGAAAGTTCTCATAGGGGCTTTGTTAAGTCACTGTCCATTTTTGTGGTTAATTTTTTTAAGCCGTGCTACAAAGGGAATACCTGAGGAAATATCGCGACCTAACTTAATGAAATAATTGTAAAAACAAAGATCAATTTTCAGGCTTAGAAATGGGCATGTCAGCTCAGAATAAATCAAGCTTTACATAAAATAGTCCATTGATGGTAAGATCGTGCCCAGAAGGGCAAAAAGACCCATGTTAATCTTAAAATATTAACCTCAGAAATAATACCTCCATAAAGCATTATCAACCGCCTCTCAACAGGATTTAAATAAATCCAGGAGCATGAGGGTGATTTTTAAAAAAATTTTATAATTGATAACCAGGCACACCACACAGCAATATGAAAAGCAAACAGCAGCTCACAGCATTAATTCAGCAACGCGCAGCCGAGATTAAGTCAAATGACAACATCTCATTAGTTATGCAGAAGCATTACAAACTGTTGTTCAGACTGTATCTGACTAAGCCGCTCTATTTTAAAGTCATTTTCAAAGCTAATCGCTTTATTATTGGCTCGGCCATCATGGCGTACGCCTTCACCTCAGCAAACCCAACGCTGCGTGATGTTAAAGACTTTTGTAAAAAAACCGGCCTGATTAGCGACAACACTATTGACTCCTTCCTGCTGTTTATTCGGGTAGGCGGGCGTATGGAAGTTAAAAAGGACGCGCAGGATAAACGCAAGTTAACCTACACGGTGACCCGCAAAGCGCTGGATGAAACGCGGGCTTTAATTAATACCATGATGATTCCTTACGGTATGTTGTACGACGATTTCGATGTTTCGGCTTGCCTGAAAATGGAAAACTTTCATGCGGAATACTTCAAAAATTACGCTGAAATCACCCTCAAGCATGTTTACTTGTTCGATATGGTGCCAGAGAGTAAAGCCTTCATTTTCAGGGATGCCGGGCATATGCTGCTGATGGATCTTTACATCGAAAGTTTGCAACAAAAAACCACCGTTATTGAGTACAACTACCTGAAAGCGTCACTGAAATGTGGGGTATCGCGTTCGCACATCAAACGCTGCCTGCAGGACGCCGAAGCGGCGGGGTTGCTGACGCTGGATAAAGCCAGCAATACACTCATTTTGCATCTCTCCTTTATGCAAATGGCGCTGGATTATTTTGCGGTCTATATGGCCATGGTTGAGTACGGGTTACGCGGGTTATCCGGCGTGCCTCCGCTACCGGCAAGCCTGTCACGATAATCTGTTTTTTCGCTTATTCGTGAATTGCCAAATTCAACAAATCGATTGCCACTAATGTCGTTTTACATTTATTTGTCCGGGTTTTAATAATTCAGCGGGAATTAATACAGGCCAGATTAAGGTCATACATAATATTTACCTGCAATCACCAAGGACAATATGAAATTAACCTCAATAGCTTTGGCATTAGGTTTTAGCCTGCTGGGAAACGCGTTTAATGCTGTAGCCGCCGATCAACCGGTTAGCGGTGGCAGCTTAACGGTGGGTGTTGAAACCGAACCGACCACTTTTAACCCGCAGCTAAATGGTCAGGACAAAGCGGAAATCACGCTGCGTAACTTTTGGGAATCGCTGCTGGCGCGCCGTCCGGACGGCAGCTTTGTGCCGTGGCTGGCGCAGAGTTATGAAGCCAGCCAGGATGGCAAAGTGATTCGCTTTAATCTGCGTCAGGACGTCACCTTCTCCAACGGCGAGAAATTCGATGCCAACGCGGTAGCTGATAACTTCCGTCAAACTCAGGTCGCGCAATATTGCGCCGGCACCAGTTTGTGCCTGATGGGTTCGCACATCGAGAAGATTGAAACGCCGGACGATCACACCGTGGTGATCACCCTGAAAGAGGTTTACTCACCGTTCCTGTCCTTCGCTGCGGGCTTGCAGATTCTGGCACCGGCCAGCTGGAAATCACCGCAGCTGAAATCGGGCGGCAAAGATCTGGCGGGCACCGGGCCGTTTATTCTCGAAAGCTATGAGAAAGGCCAGCAGGTGACCTACGTTAAAAACCAGAAATACAACTGGGCACCGGCAACCGCGAAGCATCAGGGACCGGCATATCTCGATCGCGTGACCTATCGCTTCCTGCCGGAATCGTCGGTACGCACCGGCGCGCTGCTGTCTGGTCAGGTTGATGCCATTGAAGGCATTTCCGGTAACGATGCCGGTGAGTTCAAAGACAATCTCGACTTTACGTATCAGCATGCGCTGAATACCGGTACGCCATATTCGCTGTTCCTCAACGTGGAATATGGCCCGACGCAGGATGTGAAAGTGCGCCAGGCGTTACTGCAAGGACTGGATATCGATCCGCTGCTGAAGTCGGTGTATCGCGGCGAGCGTACCCGCGCGTGGGGCATCACTTCGCCCATCGATCCGCTTTACAACAAAGAGCTGGAGGGCAAATACGGCAACAATCCTGATGCGGCCAACAAGCTGCTGGATGAAGCCGGCTGGAAAACCCGTGATGGCGAAGGTTTCCGCACTAAAGAGGGCCAGCGTCTGCGCATTGAGTTGATTCAGGCGCAGGCGACGGTGCGCGATCAGCGCGATGTGCTGCTGCAGGCAATTCAGGCGCAGGCGCGTCAGCGTCTTGGCGTCGATCTCAAGCTGAACTACGTTGATTCTGGTACTTATGCCGATGTGCGTAAAAGCGGCAAGTTTGGCACCATCGCCAACTCCAACACGCCAACCGATGGCGTGGATATCGAAAACCACTATCGTCCGATCGCTCAGGGCGGCGCAATTAACTACAGCCGCGTCAACGATGAGAAGATCAATGGCTTGCTGGATAAAGCCGCCAGCACGCTGGATCTCAAGCAGCGCCGCGATTTCTACAGCCAACTGCAGCAGATCGCGCTACCGCAGCTGGCGCTGGCAGTGCCGCTGTATGAACCGGAAGATCAGTTAGCCACCGCCAGCTACGTGCATGGCTACGGCTTCCGCAGCTATAAGCAGATGCCAGAAAGCGTTTACGATGTGTGGGTAACTAAACAGTAGGGGCGCCATTTATGGCGACCTGTCTTTCACATTTGCACCCAACGGTCGCCATTATGGCGACCCTACGCGCTGGTTATTTCCGTGGGCATTATTGCCTCGCAATAAAATACCATTTCCCATATTCAACAAATCGATTGCCGTTATTCTCGGTTTACTTTAATCCGCCGGATTTTAATACTTCCGGCAGGATTGAATAAGGAAACGGTCACCATGAGTCAGCTAATTGAAGTTGCCAGACCCGACGATGCGGAAGAAATATTTGCGTTATTACAGCGTGCCTACGCCGCGCTGGTGGCGCTGGATGTGCATTTCACCATTTCACAGGGCAACGTCGAGCAGGTTCGTCGCGTCATCGAGCAGGAAACCGTGCTGGTGCTGCGCAAATGGAAACGCGCGGTAGCGACCGTCACGGTGCGTTTTCCGTGGCAGCAGGATGAAAATGCACCTTCATCGCTCCCGTTTATCCACTGGTTTGCTGTCGATCCTGATTACAAAGGGCAGGGTTTTGGCCGCGACATCATCACCTACGCTGAAGAAACTCTGCTGAAAGAGACGTTGAAAGCGCCGGGCGTCTATCTCGCCACCGCCATCAAGCATCCATGGCTGAGCGAGCTCTATCTGCGCCGCGGTTATCAACCGTTTCATCACCGGACCAATCCATTAGGCGAAGCGCTGGTGTTTCTGAAAAAGGAATTCAATCCGCCAGCCGATCAACCCATCGCCAAAATCGCCTGATTAGCACATAAAAAAGTGTGGAGAGATAGATGAGTCTGGAAAGCATTGTCACCCGCACGCCACGCGCGCGTCGGCCATCGGTGTGGCGCAGCGACCTGACGCGCCGCATCGTCAGCCGTCTGCTGGGCGGCGTACTGGTGCTGTGGGCGGCGGTATCGCTGGCCTTTCTCGGCATGCATCTGGCGCCGGGCGATATCGTCAGCCTGCTGATCGGTGAGCAGCTGCGCACACCCGCGATTGAGGCAGCGATCCGCGCTGAATGGGGCCTGAACGAACCGCTTTGGTGGCAATATCTGCACTATATGTGGCGCGTGCTGCACGGTGATTTTGGCCGTTCTTATATGCTCAACACCGAAGTCAGCCATCTGCTGGCCACGCAGCTGTGGCCCACCATCAAACTGACGCTGGCGGCGCTGCTGGTCAGCATCATCTTTGCGCTGGTGATTGCCGTCGGCACCGCGCATCGTCGCATTGGTCGCCGCGTGGCTAACAGCGTGGAACTGCTGCTGGCGTCCACGCCCTCTTTCTGGATGGGCATCGTGCTGCTGTTTATTTTCAGCTTCACGCTGCGCTGGTTCCCGGTGGCGGGCGATCGTTCGCTGTCGTCGCTGGTGCTACCGGCGCTGGCGCTCGGTCTGGCGCAGGGCGCGGTGATCGCGCAACTGCTGCGCCGTGAACTGGAGCGCGCGCTGGATGCGCCATTCACCCTGACGTTGCGCGCGTGGGGCGTGGGGGAAACCACTATTCGTCTGCGCCACGCGTTGCGTCATGCGGCGTTGCCAGCGGTGACTTTGACCGGTTGGCTGGTGGGCGGATTGCTGAGTGGCGCGGTGATCACCGAACAGGTATTTGGTCGTCCCGGCCTCGGCAAACTCACCGTCGATGCGGTGTTGGCGCAGGATCTGCCGGTGGTGCTGGCGGTGGCGATTCTCTCGGCGCTGATCTACGTGGTGATGAGCACCCTGGTTGACATCCTGTCGCTGTGGATTGATCCGCGTCTGCGCGGGGAGAGCAAATCATGATTGCCGCGCTGCAACGTCTTCCTGTTGCGCTGCCTGCTGCGGTGTGGGCGGCGATTCTGTTTCTCATTGTATTGGCTATCGCGGTGATCGCCCCGCAGTGGCTGGCGCACAGCGATCCGCTGCTGGCCGATCCGGTTAACGCGCAGCTTCCGCCGTCGGCGCAGCACTGGCTGGGCACCGATCAGCTGGGACGCGATCTGCTGACGCGCGTGATCTACGGCAGCCGCTATTCGCTTTTGATCAGCGTGGCGGCGATGGCGCTGGCGGTGGTGTTTGGCACCTTGCTGGGATTGGTGGCGGCGCTAGCGCGTGGCGTAGTGGATGAGCTGCTGAGCCGCGCGGTAGATGTGATTTCCGCCTTTCCCGATCTGCTGCTGGCGCTAATGCTGATCGCCTTTACCGGGCCCGGCACTAACAACCTGATTATCGCGCTCGGCGTCGCGTCGGTGCCGCGTTTTGCCCGCGTGGTGCGGGCACAAACTTACAGCGTGATGACCTCCGGCTACGTTGAGCAGGCGCGCACCTTTGGCCTGTCGCGTTTCACGCTGATTACGCGCCACATCCTTCCGCACGCCATTGCGCAGGTGCCGGCGCTGGCCACGCTGGGGCTCGGCACCGCGATTATCGGCACCGCCGGATTGAGTTTCCTCGGCATGGGGCCGCAGCCGCCGACCGCCGAATGGGGCCTGATGCTGGCGGAAGGACGCAACTATCTGCGTAACGCGTGGTGGATTGCCGTGTGGCCGGGCGTGTTTATTACGCTGACGGTGATTGCGGTGAATACGCTCGGTCGTTACTGGCAGGCACGTTTTGAAGGACGATCCGCATGAGCCAGCCATTTATTGATATCCAGAATCTCTCAATCCGTTTCGGGCCGCAGCAGGTGGTGAAAAACCTCAACCTGCAAGTCGCGGCGGGCGAATCGGTGGCGCTGGTCGGGGAATCCGGTTCCGGCAAAACCCTGACCGCGCGCAGCCTGCTTGGTCTGCTGCCGGAAGGCGCGGTGTTAACCGCAGACCGTTTCACCATCGATGGACGCGATATGCGCCACGCCAGCCGCAGCGACTGGCACGCGCTGCGCGGTCGCCGCATTGGCTATGTGTTGCAGGACGCGCTGGTGTCGCTCGATCCGCTGCGCCGCATTGGTCAGCAGCTGAGTGATGCGCTAAGCGCCGCCGGTCATCGCGGCCATTTGCAGGATAAAAGCATCGAACTGCTGAAGGCGGCGGGCATTCACGATGCCGAAAGCCGCCTCGAACGTTATCCGCATCAACTTTCGGGCGGCCAGCGTCAGCGTGCGTTGATTGCTACCGCGCTGGCCGGCACGCCAACTTTATTGATTGCCGATGAACCGACTACCGCGCTGGACATGACGGTGCAGCGCCAGATCCTGCAACTGCTGGCGCAGCGCCGCCGCGACGGCCACGGTCTGCTGCTGATCAGTCACGATTTGGCGGTGGTAGCGGAACTGGCGGATCGCGTGCTGGTGATGCGCGATGGCGAAGTGGTGGAGCAGGGCAATAGCGGCCCGCTGCTCAATCGTCCGCAGCACGCCTGGACGCAGCGCCTGCTGCGCGCGGTGCCAACGCCCGCCACACGCGGTTTGCGCCTCAGCGCCGCAGAACCGACGCCGCTGCCGCCGCGTCCGACACGCAGCAGCGCGCCGCTGCTGGAAGGGATCGGTCTGCATAAAGCTTACGGCGATCGTCTGGTGCTCAACGACATCAACTTTAGGCTGCACGCCGGGGAAACGCTTGGCGTGGTTGGCGAATCCGGCTCCGGTAAAACCTCGCTGGTGAAAGTGGTGATGGGCTTAACCGAACCGGACAGCGGCACGCTGCTACTGGAAGGCGAGCGCTGGGATCGTCTGCCGGAGAAAGCGCGTCGCGCCCGGCGTGCGCGGCTACAGCTGATCGCGCAGGACCCGTTCAGCTCATTTGATCCGCGCTACACGGTGGAAAAAATTATCGGCGAAAGCCTCGATAGCGCCGGAATTTACGGCGATGCACGGCGTCAGCGCGTGCGCCAGCTGCTCGATGAAGTGCAGCTTGGTGACCGCTTCCTGCAGCGTTATCCGCAACAGCTTTCCGGCGGTCAGCGCCAGCGCGTGGCGATTGCGCGCGCTTTTGCACCGAATCCGGCGCTGCTGGTGGCCGATGAACCGGTCAGCGCGCTCGATGTTTCGGTACAGGCGCAGGTGCTGGATCTGCTGGCCGATATGCAGGCTGAACACGGCACCGCACTGCTGTTTATCTCTCACGATCTTGGCGTGATACAGCATCTGGCGGATCGCGTGCTGGTGATGCAGAACGGGCAAGTGGTGGAGAGCGGAGCGCTGCAGCAGGTGTTCGCCGCGCCGCAGCATCCGTGGACGCAAAAGCTGTTACAGGCGCTGCCGGTCATTCCCGACTGGCAGCCCGCAAACGCATATTAAGGAGAGCAGAATGAGTCAGACACAACGCCAGCTGCGGCTGGGCGCGATTATTCAGGGCGTATCCGGCAACATGTCGGCATGGCGTCATCCCGATGCGGTGGCGGATGCCAGCATTAACATCGATTACGTGCTGGATTTGGCGCGTAAAGCCGAGCAGGCGAAGATCGATTTCCTGTTTGTCGCCGACGGTTTGTACATCACGCCGCAGTCGATTCCGCACTTTCTTAACCGCTTTGAGCCGATCACCTTGCTGTCGGCGCTGTCGCTGGTGACTAAAAAAATCGGTCTGGTCGCCACGCTTTCAACCTCCTACAGCGAGCCGTTTACCGTGGCGCGCCAGTTCGCCAGCCTCGACCATCTGAGCGGCGGTCGCGTTGGCTGGAACGTGGTGACCTCGCCGCTGGAAGGCTCGGCAAAAAATTTCTCGCGCAGCACGCATCCCGAGCATGACGAGCGCTATCGCGTCGCCAGCGAATATTTGCAGGTGGTGAAAGGGCTGTGGGATTCGTGGGAAGGCGATGCCTTTGTGCGCAATAAACAGAGCGGGGAATTCTTCGCCGCCGACAAGCTGCATACGCTGAATCATCAAGGACACTACTTCTCGGTGCAGGGACCGCTCAACGTCGGTCGCTCGCCGCAAGGCCGTCCGATTGTGTTTCAGGCGGGCGCTTCAGAAGCGGGCAAAGCCTTCGCTGCCGAAGCCGCCGATGCCATTTATACGCGCCAGGAAACGCTCGAGCAGGCGCGTGAGTTCCGTGAAGATGTGCGTCGCCGGCTGGTGGCGCGCGGGCGCGATGCCGATGATATTCGTGTGTTCCAGGGCATCAGCGTGATTATTGGTGAAACTGAGGAAGACGCCGAGCGCCGCTATCAGCAAACCGCCGAACTGGTGACCATCGATAAAGCGCTGGAGTATCTTGGCCGCTACTTCGAGCATCATGATTTCAGTCAGTACACGCTGGATGCCCCTTTCCCGGATATTGGCGAACTCGGCAGCAACAGCTTCCGCAGCACCACCGACAAGATTAAACAGAACGCCCGCGAACGGGGTTTAACGCTGCGTCAGGCGGCGCTGGAAGAAGCCACGCCGTGCCCGAGTTTCCTGGGTACGGCGGAGCAGGTAGCGGAAGGGCTGGCAAACTGGTTCCTGCAGGGCGCAACCGACGGCTTTATCGTGCGCGGCGGCACGCCAACCGCATTTGATGATTTCGTGGCGCAGGTGATTCCGCTGTTGCAGGCGCGGGGTATTTATCGCAAAGAGTATGAAGGCGAGACGCTGCGCGAGAACCTGGGATTGGACGAGCCGGCAAACCAGTTCGCGGTGCAGCGTAGTCGTGAGCAGGTAGCGTAATGTTGGCAAGGTCGCCATAAATGGCGACCATACGATTATAATGCCGTCACGCCGAGCGCGGCGGCGCGATCCTTCCACTCCCGTACCTCGTCATAAAACGCCCAATCGCTCACGCTGAACCCGCTGATCAAACTCTCCGCCAGCAGATCCTGATAACACTTATCGCGGGTTAGCTCGCTCAACGCACTGCGAAGTTTCTCAAGGGTTTTCGCATCGGTTTTGGCCGACGTAATTAGCGGCAGCGCGGCGCACAGCGGCGTTTCGCCGATAATCTCCAGCCCGGCCAGTTCCTCTGGATAATTGCGGCGCAGCAGCGCCCAGGTGATGCAATCAATCGCCGCGATATCTGCATCGCCCGCACGTAACGCCGTCAGCGACTGACGATGGCTGCCGCTGAAACGGGTTTCGCTGAAGAATTTCCCGTTCTGCGCCAGCGGGGCAATCACGTAGCGCAGCGCGTTAAAGCCGGAGTGCGAATCGTTGCTGTTGCACACCGCGCGCCGACCACAGAAATCGCTGACCGTCAGGTTCTCATCTTCGCGGCGTGCCACCAGCCAACTGCGATAGCGCATGCCGTCGCAGCCCTGCGCGCTGGAGTGAAAGGTGCCGACCAGCTGAACATCGGGTAGTAGTTCTACCAGCGGATAACCGCAGGTTTGGCTCAGCAGCAGTTGCTCATCGCGCCAGTGCGGCAGCAAATCCTGCGGCCAGCTAACTTCAGCTGGCACGCCGCGTTGTTGCAGCAGCGTCGTTAGCGCTGAGGTCAGGCCGATAGTCGCCTGATGATTGATGTCGTACATCGGTAACGAAAGCGTGGGCATCCTGTGCATCCTTTTGCGTACCCGGATGGGCATTAACCTCGACCGATTTGCGCCAGAAGCGGGTTATCCACTCGCCATAACCGGCGACGCGAAAACCGTGATTACGCTGATGATAGCCATCGCGATAGAGCAAATAGACTTTGCGTAATCCGTACCACGGCAAACCGGGCAGATCGTGATGTACAGAATGATAGTTGAGATTGAGGAACAGCAAGCGCCACGGCAGCGCGGCTTCGTTATTGACCGAGCGCGCCAGCGGTTCTTCTTCGGCGCGATGCTCGTAGAACGATCGTACTTTGGTCAGCATCAGCGCCGGATAACTCACCGTCAGCACGAACCACAGCGGCGAGAAGCCGTGCAGCGTCATCCAGTAAAACAGCCCGCTCAGCAAGCTGAGATGAATAGTCCACATCGCCATCGCCGGTGTATCGCGCTGGATAAAGGCATTCAGCAAGGTTTTGACGGTCGCGCCCATATCCAGCAGTGGGCCGATCAGCAAACGACCGGGAAAGGTGTTGCGCAGATGGATCACCTGCTGCTGCCACGGCTTGAGTTGCGCCCAGCGCTGCGGTGAAAGGTAGTAGGTTTCCGGATCTTCATCGGGATCGGTCAGCGTGTGATTGCGATGATGCGCCAGATGCGAATCGCGATATAAACCATATGGATACCACACCGCCAGCGGCAGCGTACCGAACAGCTGATTGAAACGGGGAAAACGCGTCGGGTGGCCGTGAATCATCTCGTGCTGCAGCGACATATACCAGGTGGTAAAAAGGATCAGCAGCAGCGTGCTCAAGGTTAATCCCAGCGTTTGCCAATAGACAACGCTGGCGAACCAGCCGCCGTACACCGCCACCATCAATAGCCACGTCGGCAATTCGCTGCGCCACAGCCAGCTGCGTGCCAGTTGATGCACCACCTCGCGCTGTTGCGCGCTGAGATAGGCGGATGTCCCTTTACTCATGGAGAAGCCGAACCTGTGAACAGTGATTAGGCCTCTGACGATGATTGAACACCGTGATGAACACAAAGAATCTCTTTTTCTTACTTATGCAAAAAAGTTGATGAAGCGCGCGAAATCTATTGGCTATCAGTCACCTCGTCTGTGGCGTAACCTTGCTGCATTGAAAACGTTTGAGCCTGCGTGGCTCACGAGGAGAATTTCAGCATGAAAAAAATTGGCTTCTTATCCTTTGGTCACTGGACCCCATCATCACAATCTGCCACCCGTTCGGCGCAGGACGTCCTGCTGCAATCAATTGATTTAGCGGTCGCGGCCGAAGAGTTGGGTGCCGATGGTGCCTACTTCCGCGTGCACCACTTTGCGCGTCAGTTGAGCTCGCCGTTCCCGCTCTTGGCGGCGGTGGGTGCGCGTACCAAAAAGATCGAAATTGGTACCGGCGTGATCGATATGCGTTACGAAAACCCGTTGTACATGGCGGAAGATGCCGGCGCGGCGGATCTGATTTCTAACGGTCGTCTGCAGCTCGGCCTGAGCCGTGGCTCACCAGAGCAAGTGATCGAAGGCTATCGCTACTTTGGTTTTGATCCGCAGAACGGCGAAAGCGATGCCGATATGGGCCGTCGTCATACCGAGGAATTGCTGGAAGTGCTTCGCGGTGAAGGTTTCGCGAAACCGAATCCGCAGCCGATGTTCCCGAATCCGCCGGGCTTGCTGCGTCTGGAGCCGTTCTCGGCTGGATTGCGTGAGCGTATCTGGTGGGGATCCGGTTCCAACGCAACATCCATCTGGGCAGCGCAGCAGGGCATGAACCTGCAAAGCTCGACCCTGAAAGATGATGAAACCGGCGAGCCGTTCCACGTGCAGCAGGCGAAGCAGATTCGTGCCTATCGTCAGGCATGGGAAGCGGCGGGCCATCAGCGTACGCCGCGTGTTTCGGTGAGCCGCAGCATCTTTGCGCTGACCAACGACACCGACCGCGCCTACTTTGGTCGCAGTGGCCAGGATCAGGATTCGGTGGGTTTCCTCGACGAGAAAACCCGCGCCATCTTTGGTCGCAGCTACGCCGCCGAGCCGGATCAGTTGATCAAACAGCTGGCGCAGGACGAAGGGATTGCTGAAGCGGATACGCTGCTGCTGACCATCCCGAACCAGTTAGGCGTGGATTACTGTGCGCACGTGATTGAGAGCATTTTGACCCACGTTGCACCGGAGTTGGGTTGGCGTTAAGTATAAGGTGCGCAGCAATGCGCACCGTTTGTCATGGGGTCGCCATTCATGGCGACCTGGTTCAAAAACCCATCAAAACGCTGTTTCCAGTGAATCTGTGACGCAATAATCATCATCCACCAGCGGCAGATAGCGCCATTTATCAAAGGCAGTACAGGGATGCGAAATACCGCAGCCGACCCAATCGCCTACCTGCAGTGGCTCATCCTCCGGCAATAACAAATAAGCGTGCTGATCGTTCACATCATCTATACGCAGATGCGTTGCGGTGCGCGGGGCGCTGCCATCGGCGTTGCGGATCCACAGCGGATTCGGCAGATCCTGATCGAAGGGTACGTCGCGGCGGCCAAAATCCACAAACGCCAATCCCGGCTCTGGACGCGATAACACGCGGCCCCAAATCTCCAGCGCGGCAGCAAAATGATGCGTCGCGCCCGGCTGGGCAAAGGGCGCGATGCGCGCATACAATCCGCTGTCGTGCGCCATATAAGCACCGGAACGGATCAGTGGCGTCATCGGCAACGGCAGTTGTGCTGCGGTGAAGCACGCCGTCACCACATCAAACCACGCACCGCCACCGGCGCTGAGGATAATGTGATCGCTGCTGAACAGCTGCTTTTCTGCCAGCAATTCAGCGGTAGCGATCATCATCTGGCAGTAATCCTTCACGCGTTGAATGCCGCTTTCATCACGGTTTGCACCCAGCGCACCTTCATAACCGGCCACGCCCACCAGCTTCAGCGCGGGGCAGCCGGCGATCGCTTCGGCAATCGCTACTGCGTCCTGCTGAGAACGACAGCCGGTGCGGCCACCGCTGACTGACATCTCCAGCAGCACCGAAATCTGGCTATCGCCGAGGTTCTGCGCCAACAGCTTCACGCCTTGCAGCGAATCGACATAACACAGGAAGCCGTGATCGGGATGTTGCTGTTGCCACTGCGCAATCCAGCGAATGCCCGCCGGATCGACCAGCTGATTGGCGAGAAACACATTGCGGATGCCGAACTGGCGCAGCGCACGTACTTGTGCGGGCGTGGCGGCACCCAAACCCCACGCGCCGCCTTCGGTAATAGCGCGGCGCAGAATGGCGGGCGACATCGAGGTTTTCCCGTGCGCGGCGAGCATCACGCCGTTTTCGCGGCAGAAGTCCGCCAGCTGGCGCAGGTTATTCTCCAGCGCCGACTGCTTCATAATCATCAGCGGAGAGAACACCTGATCGCTGCTGAGTACTGCGGTGCCGACAGCAAGCGGCGTATCACCAGCACCCGCAACCGATTTAAAACGTGGCGCGGTTTGCTGCGCATCCAGTAATCCATCCGCCTGCAGCGGAAAGCGAATCGACATAGATCCTCCTGTTAATGCTCAAGTACGCGTGATAAGAACTGCTGAGTGCGCGGGTTCTGCGGGTTGACGAAGATTTGCTCGGGCGAACCTTGTTCGGCAATTACGCCCTGATCCATAAACACCACGCGGTCAGCGGTTTTGCGCGCAAAGCCCATCTCATGCGTCACCACCACCATGGTCATGCCTTCACGCGCCAGGCTGCGCATCACTTCCATCACTTCGCCCACCAACTCGGGATCCAGCGCTGAGGTGGCTTCATCGAAAAACATGATTTTCGGTTCTACCGCCAGCGCACGGGCAATCGCCACCCGCTGCTGCTGACCACCGGAAAGCTGCGCCGGATAGTGATGCGCGCGCTCGGCGAGTCCGACACGCGTCAGTGCCGCCATGCCGCGTTTAGTGGCTTCGGCCTCCGACAGCTTTTGCGCTTTGATCAGCGCCAGCGTCACGTTGCCGAGCGCGGTTTTGTGCGGGAACAGGTTGAACTGCTGAAATACCATGCCAACGTGGCCGCAAATTTCACTGGCGCGTTTGCGTTGATGCAGCGGCACGTCGTTGACCCACACTTCTCCGCCGTCGGCCACTTCCAGCCCGCTCATGATACGCAACACAGTACTTTTGCCGGATCCGGACGCGCCAATCAGCACCAGCACTTCCCCCGGTGAAACATCAAGGCTGATCTCTTTCAGCACCTGGGTTGCGCCAAACGATTTGGTTATCCGGCTTAAGGTAATGGCGGATTTGCTCATGAGATTTGGCTCCTGGTTTGATGATGTTGAACCCAACGGGAAAGCGGGAAGCAGACAGCGAAGTAGAGCAGGGCGACCAGGCCGTAAACAATGACCGGTTGACCGATGCGATCGACAATTGCCTGGCCTTGATGCATCAGTTCGGACATGCCGATCATGCTGACGATCGAGGTGTCTTTGATCAGGGAAAGATACTGGCCCGCCAGCGGGGGCAATACGATGCCGCGCGTTTGCGGCAGGATCACGCTCATAAAAGTCTGGCGTTTGGACAGGCCCAAAATCCATGATACTTCCCACTGGCCTTTCGGCACCGCTTCGATACCGGCGCGGAACACCTCGGCGATATACGCGCCCTGATAGATGCTCAGACCCAGAATACCGGCGGCAAACAGGTTGATGTCGTAGCCGAAATAGGCCACGCCGAAGTAAATGAACATCAGCGTGATCAGCACCGGCGTGCCGCGAAACAGTTCGGTGTAGATCACTGCAACCTGCTTCAGCACCGGCAAGCGGCTGGTACGCAACACTGCCGCCAGCAAGCCCAGCAGCGTGCTGCCAATAATCGCAGCCACCGACAGCAGCAGCGTTATACCGAGCCCTTTCAGCAGAATCGGTAACGAATTGATGATTAACTCGTTCATAGTGCGTTCTCCCGCTTCACTGGATTAGTCAGCCATTTTCTTGCCCACCACCAGGCGGACTTTTTTATCGGGGTCACCAGCGGCGGGTGGAACATGCGCCGTCCTGCAATCGTGCCCAGCCAGGAGAACAGGTTGCTCAGCACCAGATACACCAAGGCCACCACGCTAAAGGTCTGGATATACAGCAGCGTACGCGCGTTGATCACCGTGGCGGTGCCGGTTAACTCAGGCAGCGCAATCGCTGACAGCAAAGAAGTGCCGAGCAGCAGTTGAATCAGGTTGTTGATAATGGCGGGCCACACCGCGCGCGCCGCTTGCGGCAGCACCACGGTGAGAAACACCTGACGACGCGGAATGCCAAGCACCCATGCGGCTTCAAGCTGGCCTTTCGGCACCGATTGAATCCCCGCGCGGAAGGTTTCGGACAGGTACGCACCAACGTTAATCCCCAGCGCCAGCACACCCGCCGTAAAGGCGCTCATGGTGATGCCGAGCGACGGCAGACCAAAGAAGATGATGAAGATCTGCAGCAGCACCGGCGTGTTGCGAATGAACTCAACGTAGCAGTGACTGATCCAGCGCAGCGGGGCCAGCGGCGATGCTTTCGCCAGCGCCGAGAGCAAACCGAGCGCCACCGCCAGCGCAAACGCCAGCAACGTCACCTGCAAGGTGAGCCACGCGGCGTCAAGAAAAGTGTCGGCGTAGCGCCACAGGGTTAGCCATTGATAACTCATGGTTCTGCTCCTTCGGGCGGCGCAGCATCTGCTGCCGCGCCGCGTGGGGATCAATATTGCGGATTCAGCGGGTAACGCGGTTTGTTGCCGAACCATTTCTGATACAGCTGGGCGTTTTCGCCGGAGGCGTTAATTTCAAACAGGAATTCGTTGAGGTAGTTGATCCAGGCCTGATCGCCCTGTTTCACGCCGAAGGCGTTGTATTCCAGCGGCACCAGCGCTTCGTTGGTCACGGTTAACGTTGGGTCAAGCTTGGCCTGATAGGCGAGGAAGTTGTTATCCTCGATCATCGCATCGGCCTGGCCCTGTTTCACCGCGAGGATGGCCGCTTGCGATGAGTCGTACTCCTGGATTTTTACGTCGATGCCCAGATTGCGCACTTCATCGCCGTTAGTAGAGCCTTTCACCGTGGCGATGGTTTTGCCGCCCATATCGTGTGCGGACTGAATGCCGCTATTTTTACGCACCAGCATCGCTTCACTCGCCACCACATACGGGTTGGTGAAGCCGATCTCTTTGGCGCGTTCCAGATTGCGGGTGAAGTTACAGAACACCACATCCACTTTATTGGTTTGCAGGTTAGGAATGCGGTTGGCGCTGGTGGTGTTGACCATTTCCAGCTTCACGCCCATCTCTTTGGCCAGCGCTTTGGCGAGATCAACATCGTAGCCATCCGGGTTACCGTCTTTATCGTAAAACCCAAACGGCGCAAAGCTCAGGCAGTCACCGACGCGCAGCGTGCCGCGTTGCAATACAGTTTGCAGCGCTGACTGCGGCGCGGCACCCGCCTCTTTTTTCTCTTCGGTTGGCGTACAGCCCGCCAGCGTCAGTAATACCAGCGCGCCGGCTAGCGCGTTGAGACTCACTTTTAGCGATGTTGTCTTCATTGTTATGCTCTCTTTAGAAATTTTGACGAGACGGTGTAATACCGTTATTTCACAGCAAAATAGAAAGGCATCAATTAATAACAGGCTGTCCTGGTGTGGGCGGAGAAAGTAAAATTCGCCAGCCTGTTTTAACCGTAATGTTTATTTACGATCGGCGCGGAAGCATTTCATATCGACTTCGACTTTGCAGTCGACCACTAAATCCTGCACGCTACAAATACGTGCCGGAGGATTTCCGCTGAATATCTCACTGAATACTTTATTAAATGAACTGAAATAACGCGCGTCGGTTAATACCGCCGTGACATGCACCACATCTTCCACGCGATAACCGGCTTCGCGCATGATGGTGAGACAGTTTTCGAACGCCAGCTGCGTCTGTTCAATGATACCGCCTTCCACCACTTCGCCGTCGCGCATCGGCGTCTGGCCGGAGATGTAGAGCCAGCCATCGGCTTCCACCGCGCGGGCAAACGGCAGTTTCTGCCCGCCGGTACCGGTTCCGCCTTCGACGCCATAACGTTTAATCGTCATCCGTTCCTGCTCCTGTTGCAGCGAAAAGCTGCTTACCATGCTGTCTGATATACCAGACTGCTATCTGCAATACTGGATAGGGCAAGATTTGCACAGGAATTTTTCTTTTGCAATATGTGCACCGCTATTTAATTTTTTGTGATGTCGTCCGGATCGCAAAATAAATTTAAGTTGAGTGCTTATTTAAATTGGAGTGTGATCGCTATCGTAGTTTTATAAAAGTTCAGTGAGCGTAATGCGCCATAATGAGGCATCAAAATTGATCGGGTTAATAAATGGCGGGCGATTAATATTTATTTAATCCGGGATGGGTAAAAGTTGGTGCGCGGTGTATCATGCCTCTCTTTCATTGCCTATGCCTTTTATAGCTATGCCACCAAGGAGTGAGTTTATGCCGGATGAAAAAACCTCGCGGGCGCGCGGCGTTGACCGGGTTATTGATATCTTTCGGCAGTTGCACAGCGCACGCCAACCGATGTCGATGCGCGCGTTGATTGATGCAACCGGCGCACCGCGTTCCAGCATCTATGAATTAGTCAGCCTGTTGAGTGAAGCCGGTTTGGTGGAATTGGATGCCGAGGGCGCGGTGTTCTTTGGCCGTGAGATGCACTATTACGGTGCGGATTATATGGCGCACAACGATCTGATCCGTCGGGCGCATCAGCTGATGGTGGAGATTGTGGCGCGCCACGGCGAAACCGTGCAGCTCTGTATGCTGGAAGGCAATAAATACACCGTGGTGCTCTCTGAGAGTAATGCGCATCCGTTCAAAATCACCTCCGATATCGGCGTGCGTGTGCCAATTACCTGGACCGCGACCGGCCGCTTGCTGCTGAGTAACTGGTCGGATAGTGCGATTCTGGATCTGATCCCGGAAGAGGATTATCGCCTCGCCAGCGGGCAGATTCTCGATAAGCAGGCATTTCTTGATGAAATTCATCACGCCGGAAAACTCGGTTATTGCATGACGGAAGGCTTATCTGAAAGCTTTACCTGCTGCATGGCGGCGCCGATCCGTTCGCGCAGCGGTCAGGCCGTGGCGGCAATCTGCTTTATGGTTAGTCGCGATACGCCGCAGGAACGCCGTCAGATGTTGCTGCAGGAACTGATCACCTCAGGACAAAAACTGTCTGATTTCACCTGACAGCGCCTTCGTAAAACTCCGTTACACCTGATTGAAGTGGCGTTTATTCTCGCCACTTAAGGTTGTGTTAAGGTAATTGATAATAATAACTATTCCTTTTACCACGGAGTTATGGGATGAAAACGCGCCTGTTTTTGGCAATGGGGTTACTGGCTTCAACGGCGGCTGCCGCCTCCACTTATCCGCTGACCGTCACCGATATGGACGGCAACACGCAAACCATCAATAAAGAGCCGCAGCACATCATTCTGCAGGATGGCCGCGACATTTTGACGCTGGCGCTGCTGGATCGCGACGACCCGTTTAAGCGTGTGGTGGCGTGGAATAATCTGCCGAAAAAGCAGGACACGCAAACCTGGGATGTGCTGAAAGCGCGCTGGCCGGAAGCGACGAAAATCGTCGATATGGGCTTTAGCGATCAGGGCCAGGTCAATCTCGAAAGCGTGCTGGCGCAAAAACCGGATTTGATGATTGCGCAATTGCGCGCCAAACCGGCGTTGCAACAATCGGGCGTGCTCACGACCCTGAATAATCTACATATTCCGGTGGTGTTCGTGGATTACGAACTGCATCCGGCGCAGAACACTGCACCAAGTGTTACGCTGCTCGGCAAAGTGCTGAACCGCGAAACCCAGGCCAAGGCTTACACTGATTTTTATCAGCAGAAATTCGCGCGCATCACCCAAGGTGTTGCAGAAGTGAAAAATAAGCCGACAGTGTTTATCGAACCGATCGCCGGGAATAGCGACAACTGCTGCTTCACGCACAGCCACAATGGTTGGGGCGGATTGGTGGAAGCGGTGGGCGGAAAAAATATCGGCTCTGAACTGCTGCCGGGCAACGCCGGATTTGTTGCGCTGGAAAAAATCATCGCCATGAAACCGGATGTTTACATCATGACCGGTTCGAAGCGTCCGAACGCCAATGTGCTGCCATTTGGTTATGGCGTGCAGCCGCAGGAAGTGAAAGCCACCTTCCAGACGCTGTTGAAACGCACTGGCCTGGCGCAGATTGAGCCAGTGAAGCAAGGCCGCGTATACGGCGTTTATCACCACTTCTACAACCATCCGTACAACATCATCGGCATGGAAATCCTGGCGAAAGATCTCTATCCGCAACAGTTTGCCGATCTGAAGCCGAACGCAGATTTCCGCACCATCGTTAAAAACTTCACCACGTTACCGGATAACGCGATCGATTTAAGTTACCCGAACAACCAGTAATAACGGGTTTTCTGTTACGCCCTAAGGTCGCCATTTATGGCGACCGATTCGCTCCATCAACATTCCTCAATGACAACGCTAATTGTTATGTTATAACATAACCAACACTATGCGTATGCCCATACGCCTTGTGAACGTTGTCATTCAAAGGAGTTGCTATGTCAGCATTAACCCAAAGCCATCATGATTTTAAAAAACTTCCCGTCACCGTGCTTTCTGGCTTTCTCGGCGCCGGTAAAACCACGCTGCTCAATCATATTCTTAATAACCGCGAAGGCCGTCGCGTGGCGGTGATCGTCAATGATATGTCGGAAGTGAATATCGATGCCGCGCTGGTGCGCGAGGGCGGGGCAGAGCTGTCGCGAACCGACGAAAAGCTGGTGGAAATGAGTAACGGCTGCATTTGCTGCACGCTGCGTGAAGATTTGCTGCTAGAGGTGAATCGCCTGGCAAAGGATGGCCGTTTCGATAACCTGGTGATCGAATCGACCGGCATTTCTGAACCGCTGCCGGTGGCGGAGACTTTCACTTTCGCCGATGAAGACGGGCAAAGTCTGTCTGAAGTCGCCTCGCTCGATACCATGGTGACGGTGGTCGATGGCTTTAACTTCCTGCGCGACTATGAATCGAACGAAAGCATTCAGTCGCGCGGAGAATCGTTGGGCGCTGAGGATGAGCGCACGGTGGTGGATTTGCTGGTCGATCAAATCGAGTTCTGCGATGTTATGATCCTCAACAAAACCGACCTGATTAACGAAACGGAAAAAGCGCGATTAATGGCGATTCTGACGTCGCTTAATCCGCGCGCCAACATCATCACCTCTGAATTCGGCAAAGTCGGGCTGGATCAGGTGCTCAATACCGGTTTGTTTAATTTTGATGCCGCCGCACAGGCGCCCGGCTGGCTGCAGGAGTTGCGGGGTGAACACACGCCAGAAACGGAAGAATATGGCATTCGTAACTTCGTGTTCCGCGCACGTCGCCCGTTCCATCCGATGCGATTTTTCCAGCTGATTGAAAACGAGATGCGCGGCGTGGTGCGTTCTAAAGGCTACTTCTGGCTCGCCAGCCGTCCGCGCCATGCCGGTTCATGGTCGCAGGCGGGCGGCGTGTCGCGCCAGGGTTTAGCCGGGATGTGGTGGGCCAGCGTGCCCAAAGATCGCTGGCCGGAAGATGCGGAAAACCTTGGCTACATTTTAGAGAATTGGGTTGACGGTAGCGGCGACGCGCGTCAGGAACTGGTGTTTATCGGCATCGACATGGATGAAGTCGCGCTGCGTAACACACTGGAACAGGCGCTGTTAACCGATGAGGAGATGGCGCTCGGTCCCGATAATTGGGCAGAATTCCCCGATCCCTTCCAGCCATGGTTTAATTAATTCGTAGGGTCGCCATTAATAGCGACCTCCTCAATTACGCTGCTCCCAACCACATCGAAACCTCAACCCCATCATTAAACGGCAGTGACATAAACCCTCGGCTGTCGTGCACTAACGCCAGATATTCCGGGCTGAAGTCGGCATCGTCGGCAACAATTAGCGCGCCAGGACGCAAAAACGGCTGCACCAGCGTCACAATCTCTGGGTAAATCGCTTTTGCGCCGTCGAGCACCAGCATATCGATGGTGGCTGGTAAATCGCGGCTTAGTGTCTGCAACGCATCGCCAACGCGCACCTCAATCAAATCGCTGACGCCGGCATCGGCGAAATGGTTACGGGCTAGCGCCACTTTCCCCGGCTCAAATTCGCAGGTGATGATGTTGCCGCCACCGTTATCGCGCACCGCCGCCGCCAGATGCAGCGTGGAAATGCCGAACGAGGTACCAAACTCAACAATGGTTTTGGCATGGCTGCTGCGTGCCAGCATATACAGCAACTTGCCGGTTTCACGCGAGACCGCCAGCGGGACTTCCTTTAAATGTCCGTAAAGTTCCAGATAATCGGTTTTACTGTGCAGCAGGCGATGTTGTTCGGCGTCAGACATGGTTCTGAACGCATCGTTGGTTGGATGCGCCATATTATCGGCCAGCTCAAACAGGTAATTCAGCAGCGGCGCCAGTGGCGCAGAAGTTAAGGTGTTCATGTTGTTCTCCGGGCATACAAAGTAGATTTTGCTGTGCCAACAGAATACGATGAATTATTCGTATTTCTCTATTCGTGTTCAGAGGATGATGATGGCTGAGCCACGTAACACTAAGATTTCAGAGAGAAAAAGGCCCAAGCAGGCGCGCTCCAGCGAGCTGGTTTCCGCAATATTGCAAGCGGCTACTCAGGTTTTAGAGCTGGAAGGCGCCGCCCGTTTCACCACGGCGCGGGTGGCGGAACGCGCCGGCGTAAGTATTGGATCGCTGTATCAATATTTTCCCAATAAGGCGGCTATTCTTTTCAGATTGCAAAGCGAGGAATGGCAGCGCACCGGCAATTTGTTAGGCGCGATTCTGCGTAATACCGCCAACACACCGCGTCAGCGACTGCACGATCTCACGCTGGCGTTTTTACATTCCGAATGTGAAGAAGCGGCGATGCGCACCGCGCTGAATGACGCCGCACCTCTGTATCGTGATGCGCCGGAAGTGCAGGAAGCGCGCGCGGCAGGTGAAAACGTCATTGGTGATTTTCTGTGTGAAGTATTACCGCAGTCA
This sequence comes from Pantoea sp. JK, assembly GCF_026130245.1. Classification (NCBI taxonomy): domain Bacteria; kingdom Pseudomonadati; phylum Pseudomonadota; class Gammaproteobacteria; order Enterobacterales; family Erwiniaceae; genus Pantoea; species Pantoea sp. JK. Next base: position 59,031 of record NZ_JAINFN010000009.1, on the reverse strand, counting down.
GAGGAGAGCGAACGGGCGCGCGCCGCAGATTTATTGAACAGTACGCTGGGCAATGTTGGGAAACACTTTTCCGAATCGCCGCGCACGCCAGCGCAGATTCAGTCTTACGCGCAAGAGATGGCGGAGATGTTTTGTGCCTGGATCAGGGAAAAAGGCGCCAATTTACAGTAAAAGATGGACTGGAAATCTCTGAAAGCGGTTAACAAACTCATTATTCACATTCTCAATAATCCACACCGCGAGTAAGCTTAACAAAACCTTTATAGAGCCGAATGAGCAAACGGGAGAGCAAAATGGCAGTGAAGATGATTGCGGTGGATATGGATGGCACTTTTCTCGATGACAACAAACAGTACAACACGCAGCGCTTTGCGCGTCAGTATGCGTTGTTGAAAGAGAAGGGCATTCGTTTCGTGGTCGCCAGCGGCAATCAGTATTATCAGTTGCTGCGCTACTTTCCTGATATCAAAGATGAGATCGCTTTTGTCGCGGAAAACGGCGCCTGGGTTTCTGACAGCAATGAAGAGATCTTCTGTGGTGAACTGGCGCAGGAACGTGTGCATCAAATCCTCGATATTCTCGCTAAAGAACCGGACATCAGCACCGTAGTCTGTGGCCGCAACGGCGCGTACGTGCACACGTCAATGCCCGACGAAGTGATTGCCATGCTGGCGAATCACTACCATCGTCTGGAAAAGCGCGACAATCTCTACGACATCGACGATACCATCTTTAAGTTCTCGCTGAACCTGGCGCACGAAGGCGTTGATGCCTTGATGGAGCGTTTGCACGCGGAGCTGGGCGCGATTGAAAACATCATGCATCCGGTTTCCAGCGGTTTTGGTTTTGTTGATTTGATCATTCCCGGCTGCCACAAAGCGCACGGCATCGCGCTGCTGCAGGAAAAATGGGGCATCGATGATTGTGAAGTGGTGGCGGTAGGTGACAGCGCCAACGACATCGAAATGCTGCGTCAGGCGTGTTACAGCTTCTCAATGGCGAACGCCGCAGCGCCGGTCAGCGCGGTGTCGCGTTACAGAACTGAAAGCAACAATGACGAAGGCGCACTTAACGTAATTGCCCGCATTCTGGCGCGTGAAGTGCCGTTTGGTTGATGAATTTCCAGGTGCGCATAAATGCGCACCTGACTTCGTAGGCGCCATTCATGGCGACCATTAATTAAAATATCCCGCCTCACGCATATCCTGCAGTAATCCCGGCCCACGCGGCTGCCAGTTAAACTTCTCACGCGTCCACGCGCTGGAGGACGGATTATCGGTAGAGGCGAAGAACGCCATCCAGCCTAACCACGCTTTGGCTTCTTCCAGCGTCAGGCTTTTCACCGGCAGCGCTAATCCGGCGCCGATAGTTTCGGCGATCTGACGGAACGGTACACCTTCCTCTTGCACCGCATGCAGGATCGCACCCGGCTCAGCCTGCTCGGCCGCCAGGCAAAACAGTTCAGCTGCATCATCACGATGTACCGCAGGCCAGCGATTCTCGCCATCGTCGACATATGCCGCCGCACCTTTCTCCTTCGCCATGTTGATAATCATCGGAATAAATCCGTGATCGCCTGCGCCATGCACGGTTGGCGGTAAGCGCACCAGCGCCACGCGCACGCCGCGGTCGGCCAACGCCAGCGCGGCGACGTTAGAGTTGGAGCGGGGATGTGCGCCCGCTGCCGGTCTGATTTGTTCGGTGGCGATACGTCCTGCCGACACTAACGCGGTGCCGGTGGTGACAATTAGCGGGCGATCTGAACCTACCAATACGTCTCCCATCGCCAGAATCGCACGCTGATCGACCTCGGCGGCATGATCCATGCGGCTGAAATCGTGAATATAACCGGCATGGATCACGCCGTCGCTCTGTTCAACGGCCTTGCGCAGCCCGACGAGATCTTCAAGATCGCCGCGAATCACCTGCACACCTTGCTGCTGCAGTTTTTCGGCGGACGCCTCGCTACGCGCAAGACCTTGCACCTGATAACCGCGTGCCTGCAATTTTTTCACAATGGCGGAACCGATAAAGCCGCTCGCCCCGGTCACAAAAATTCGCATATTGGTGCTCCACTTTTTCAAAGTTGAAGCACTATCATAAAAGTCTGCGACGCGGCGAAAAGTCGTGAGCTTATACAGGTATACGCACTAACAGGATAAAGGCATGACTCAGCAAGATGACAACGTGCTCGGCAACTATCTGCGTGAACGCCGCCAGCGGCTGGATGCGGCGAAACTCGGTTACACCTTGCTGCGCCGCCGCACGCCGGGCCTGCGCCGGGAAGAAGTGGCGGTGCGCGCGTGTGTCAGCACCACGTGGTATACGTGGCTGGAGCAGGGCAGAGGCGGCGCGCCCTCAGAAGAAGTGCTGGAACGTTTAGCCCGCGCATTGGAGCTGAGCGCCGCCGAGCGCGATCACCTGTTTTTGCTGGCGCAAAATCGTCTGCCGGGCGTGACATGGCAAGCGGGCGTGGATGTTTCGCCATCGCTACAGCGCGTACTCGACAGCATGGAGAACACGCCAGCGCTGGTGAAAACCGCAGAGTGGCAAGTGGTGGCATGGAACCGTGCGGCGACCAAAGTGTTTGTCGATTACGCTGAGCTGCCGCCTGCCCAGCGCAATATCCTGCTGATGATGTTCCGGAACGAGGAGATGAAAAAGCGTCTGCCGGACTGGCATAAAGTAACGCGCGGCATGGTGGCCAACTTCCGCGCGGATGTGGCGCGAACCGGCGCCAGCGAGCATGTGCGCGCGCTGGTGGATGAGCTGTGCGAGATGAGCGACACCTTCCGCCAGCTGTGGCAATCGCAGGAAGTGAGTCAGCATGGCGAAGGCATCAAACAGCTGTGGCTGCCCGACGAAGGTGTGCTCGAGCTGGAATACAGCACCTTCGCGGTTGAAGGCAAACCGGGTTTAAGTCTGGTGGTATTTAATCCGCGTCAGCAGCACGATCGGGATTGTGTGGCGCGGCTGATGGCGCGTCCGTAGCGGCGCGATAGTGGGCTTCCATCTCATCCAGCGCCGCCTGATTCTCCAGCCCCCATTGATACATCTGCTCAATCGGTGCCGCGAACGTCATGCCGAGCGGCGTTAAGCGGTAATCGACTTTCGGCGGCACTACATCATAAACGTGACGTGCAATCAGCCCGCGCTGCTCCAGTTCTTTCAACGTCTGAAACAACATTTTCTTCGAAATTCCCTGCAGGCTGCGCTGCAACTCGCCAGTGCGTGCGCGATGGTTCGGCCAGTGATACAGCGCGTGCAGAACCATGCTGCTCCATTTCACCGAAAACAGATCCATCAGCCGGCGCGGCGGCGAATCCGCATAAAAAAACAGCTTTCCGTCAACCATCGCGGGCATCGTTTTCGCCTCCTGTATGGTTACCAAAAGGTAACTACTATCAATTTTGCACCATGTTCACTATAGTCTGCCGCCTTCAGCTAGCCAAAGCCAGTTCATTTCGGAGGCACTATGAAAATCAATGCATTAGTCGCACATGATGCGGCCAAACCGCTCTCTTCCAGCCAGATTGCACTGCGTCCGCTACAGCAGCAGGATGTCAAAATTGAAATTCTGTATTGTGGCGTGTGCCATTCGGATCTGCATATGGCACGTAACGAATGGGCGGTCAGCCGCTATCCGCTGGTACCGGGACATGAAATCGTCGGACGCGTGGTGGAAACCGGCGCGGACGTAACAAATTTCAAAGCGGGTGATGTCGTGGGTGTGGGCGTGATGGTCGATTCCTGCCGCGAATGCCATTTCTGCCAGCAGAAAGAAGAGCAATATTGTGAATCTGGCTTTATTGCAACTTACAACGGCATTGATAAATACACCGGCGACAGCACGTGGGGCGGCTACGCACAGAACGTCGTGGTCGATCAGCACTTCGTGGTGTCCGTACCCCAAACTTTGCCGTTAGCGGGTGTTGCGCCGCTGTTGTGTGCGGGCGTCACGGTGTGGTCGCCGCTGCGTCACTTTAACGTGAAAGCGGGAGATAAAGTCGGCGTGGTCGGCTTGGGCGGATTAGGTCATATGGCGGTTAAATTGGCGAGTGCAATGGGCGCGGAAGTCACGCTGTTCACCACTTCCCCGGCCAAAGGTGAAGATGCGCTGCGCTTAGGTGCGTCGCGCGTGGTGGTTTCACGCGATGCGGCGCAGATGGCGGCCGCGCAAACTTCATTGGATTTCATTGTGGACTGCGTCTCAGCACCGCACGATCTCGATCCTTACCTTGCCACGCTGAAAACCAACGGTCGCTTAGTGCTGGTTGGCATTCCTGAGCAACCGCATCAGTCTCCTAACGTCACGCCGATGGTGAATCGTCGTTTGAGCATTAGCGGCTCATCGATTGGCAGCATTCAGGAAACCCAGGAGATGCTGGATTTCTGCGGTAAGCACAATATCACGGCTGACATTGAGTTGATTGGCGGTGAAGAGATCGAAACTGCGTTCGCTCGCATGTTGAAAGGCGATGTTAAGTACCGCTTCGTTATCGATATGCAAGCGACGCGCTGGTAAACGTTATTCGCCTGCACATGGTTGCAGGCGATTTCACCCTGAAATCGCCTGAGCCTGGCGCAATAACATGCTGATGACGCTGAACTTTACCCGTCATTGTGGATAGAAATTCGCCGGTGCCCGAATGTTACATGATATAGTTACAACATACTTTAATGATTTCTCCCGTAAATTCTGGCCTCGCTGCTGTGGTTTGGTTAATCAGGCAACTAAGTTGGTTATAGCTACCTGCAATCACAGTTAAAACTCTACCTATTAACAAGGTCAGATTAGGAGCAAATTCAGTACGGAGAAGTCATCGTATTAAGCCGGTGGAAACTGACCCAACTGCTGGAACATCGCGAGCCAATCTTCCATATGCCAGGTTGTGGTAACGCGCTCACCATCCAGTAGATGAAATTCATGAAGACGCACGCTAATGCCACGTCCGGTTGGCGCAATGCCCATAAACTCGCCGAGATGCGTGCCTGTGATCTCGGCGCGCACCGCAATCTTCCCTGGCTCTTGCACCATATCGTGCACGATGATGTTGATATCAGGAAACGCCTTAATAAAACTAGCCAGAAGCGGCTTGAAACCTTCGGGTCCCGGACCTTGCCCCGGACTTAATGGAATATCATTCCAGTCTTGGGTTACGGCTAAATCCAGTAAATCCGGATTTTTATCACTAAAGGCGCGGTATAGCATTTCTACCGCCTCACGCTCTACTTTAAGACGGTGATTGAGTTCAGTTGTGACATTCATATTGGATCCCTTGCATCATATTTAACGGTGCATCTCACCGACTTGAGCAGTATTCCTGAATCTGTCACTATCAATCAAACAAATGGCCAATATACCGCATTATATAAAATATGAATTTTGATGGGTTCGACCTTAACCTGCTGGTGGCGTTTAATGCGTTGATGCTGGAGCGTAATGTCACTAAAGCCGCCGCCATTGTGGGTGTAAGCCAACCGGCGATGAGTGCAGCTTTATCTCGCTTACGGCGCGTATTTAACGATCCGCTGTTTATTCGTAGTGCCAAAGGCTTACTGCCGACAGCCAAAGCACAAGAGATAGCCGTGCCGGTTGCTGAAGCGTTAGGGCAGGTGAAAAACCTAATGAATCCAACTCAGATTTTCGATCCTGCCACAAAAGCGCGCAGCTTTACCTTGGGATTGACGGAATATCCACTTCACGTACTTTTGCCTTCTTTAACGCAGAAACTGGCTTTATTAGCGCCGAATTGCAGTATTCATGTGCGCTATTTTACCGATCGTGATGAAACCGTAGCCTTATTAGATGCCGGGAAAATTGATATTGCGATTGGCGTGCCACCGACCAAGGCTGAAAACCGGATACTTTCTCATCCGCTATTAACCGATGATTTTGTCACTATGATTGGACGCCACCATGACGTCGCAGAAAAGGGAATCGACCTAAAATCTTTTGTCGCAATGCGTCATATTCTGGTGTCGCCGGAAGGCAATCATTATGGATTGGTGGATCAAAAGTTGCGAGAACACAACCTGGTACGCGATATCGGCTTGACGTTACCCACAATGTTTTCTGTACCGGCGTTGTTACCTGGCACCGATTATATCGCCACCGTGCTAAGTCGTGTGGCAACTCACACAGCAAATCAGACGCTTATCAACGTATTTACGCCACCCATTGAACTACCAACCATAACCTTCCATCTATTGTGGCATCGTCGCACTCAGCAAAATCCGGCTCATCAATGGTTGCGACAAGTGGTCAGCGATGTTGCTGCCACTTGTCAAACCTGACAATTTTATCGTGCACATCACGACAACATTTCCAGCGGCGCGTAACATCCTGCAATCACTTTTTGCACAATCCTGAATAAACATTTCCCGTACCGCTCCGATAACTCCCTTACAAACTTTACAAAAACAATAACCGCAGGAGCAGGGAACATGGGGCTGGTATCCCGATTACGTAACGTGCGCATCACGCGTAAACTGTCGGCAGGATTCGGCATCGTGCTGTTGTTAGTGGCACTGGCAACCGGATTGAGCGTGCAGCGCTTCAACGCCATTCATGACATCTATCAGAAAACTAACCTGATTTATGACATCAACATCGAAGTGTTCCAGGCCAAAATTAATCGCCTCAAATATCTTTATGGCGATGACAAATCTGGCCAGGTGATGGCGAACTACGTCACGCATGCGCAACAGCTCACCAGTGAAGCGAAACAACTTTCATGGTCGGATGGCGCCAGAGCGCGGGTGGATGAATTGGGAACTCACCTCGCCAGTTTCCAGAACAGCATTGGCGCCATGACGCAAGCCACGCAGCAACTCAATAGCCTACGCTCACAGCTGGATTCCTTAAGCCAGCAAGACATGACCTCGCGCTACACTCAACTGATTCGCACCCCCGTTACCAATCCTGAACTCACCAACCAAATTTACGAGCAGCTGTTCGCCATTAGCAACGTGCGTGAAGAAGCCTGGGCGCTGCGTTTTAACGTTAGTGATGCGCTGCGTAAAACGTTGGAGAACCATTTTCAGCAGGCGGATCAGGGCATGAAAGCGCTGCTGGCGCAGTTGCCCCCGGAACAGCAGGGCGAATTTACCGCGTTGTGGCAGGACACCGAGAAATTCAAAAGCCTCAGCCTGCAAGCGGCGGATGCTTACGGTCAGCTGCGTACGGCGGAAGATACTGTCAAAGTGGCGGGCGATAAAAGCAGTGCGGCGATTAAACAGATCATCACCATCGTCAAAGCGCGCAACGATGAACTGGCCAACGGATCGGCGGCGATTTCACTGCTGATTGGTGGTCTGGCGATTCTGTTCGGCGTGCTGGTGGCGTGGTACATCATTCGTCAAATTACGCGTCCGGTATTCCATAACCTGGAATTGGCGGAGCGCATCGCCAATGGCGATCTCAGTTCGCAATTTGCCACCGATCGCCATGATGAACTCGGCAAGCTGACGTCGGCGATGGGACGCATGAACGAACGGCTGCGCAGCATGATTGGCGATGTGCTGAGCAGCGTCAGCAGCGTGTCGCAGGCGGCCAGCGCGATTAACCAGGGTAACCTCGATTTATCCTCACGCACCGAGCAACAAGCGGCGGCGGTGGTGGAAACCGCTGCCAGCATGGAGCAGCTCACTGCCACAGTGAAAAACAACGCCGCCAATGCGCGTCAGGCGAGTCAGATTGCGGCGGAAGCGTCACATAACGCCAACAAAGGCGGCATCGCGGTGCGTGATGTGGTGAACACCATGGGCGAAATTTCAGACAGCTCGAAAAAGATCGCCGATATCACCGCCGTCATTAATAGCATCGCCTTCCAGACCAATATCCTCGCGCTGAACGCGGCGGTGGAAGCGGCACGAGCCGGTGAGCAGGGACGTGGTTTCGCCGTGGTTGCCAGCGAAGTGCGCAATCTGGCACAGCGCAGTGCCGGTGCGGCCAAAGACATCGAGCAGTTGATCAGTGAATCGGTGGGACGTATTAGCAATGGCCATCAGCAGGTGGCGCGCGCCGGTGAAACCATGGATCAGATCCTCGGCAGCATCGCGCGCGTAAATGAAATTATGGAAGAGATTTCAGCAGCGTCGGATGAACAGAGCCGCGGCATCGAGCAAATTGCCCGTGCGGTGGGCGAGTTGGATACCACCACGCAGCAGAACGCCACGCTGGTCAGCGCCTCCTCGCATTCAGCGAATTCGCTGGAAGAGCAGGCGATGATGCTGGAGCGATTAGTGGCGCAGTTCCGCTTGCAGGGTACTGCACATTAGAAAACACAGTGGAAGTCGATCAACATCGGCTTCCATTTTCTCACTTTTCATCAGGGTGCGACATTTTTTGTGCGATTGCAGAAGCGCAAGGTAAATATTCTTAAAATATTCCACTCCACGGATAACGTTTCCCGTTAAAATGCAATTCTTGTCGTCCTGATACTTCCCGTGCATGAACTACTACTCACCTGACGATAGTCACCTGAAGCGGCGTTCCCAACGCTTCGTCCGTCGCATGTTTATCATGCGTCAGCTCGGCACGATTTTATGTTTTTTCCCAATCCTCTCAGTACTGATGGAGATGGATCGTGATCTGGCGTTTAGCGCCCTGTTATTTGTGAATGCGTTTCTCTGGCCGTGGTTGGCGTATCGCCGCGCGTTGCGGGCCGAAGATTCCACCACCACCGAACGGCATAATTTAACCCTCGACGCCGCCTTCGGTGGTATTTGGGTGGCGCTAATGGCGCTGAGCCCGCTGCCTTCATTTGTCATCATGGCGGTGTTGGCCTCGGATCGTTATGCCGCTGGCGGTGCCGCGCAGTTAATTGCAGCGATGCAGGCATTTATTTGCGGCTTTGTCATGGTATGGCTGATGGATGGCGCAGGCGTAAACCTGACATTCAGTACGCAAACCGTCTGGCTGACCTTGCCGCTCGCGACCTGTTACATGCTGGTACTCAGCGTCACGTCGTACAATCTCACCTGGCAACTGCGCAAACGTAATCGTGAACTGGAACGTATAGCGCTGATGGATCCCGGCCTGGAAATTCCCAATCGTCGCCTGTTTGAGCGTCGGCTGGAGAGCGAATTTCTCAGTACGCGCCGTGGCGACAGTGCTGGCTATTTGCTGCTGATGGATCTCGATTATTTCAAATCGGTAAACGATACGTGGGGACACGAAGCGGGGGATTTTCTGCTGGCGGAAATCTCCGCGCTGTTGCGCAATCATGTGGGATTACAGGATATTCCGGCCCGTTTTGGCGGCGATGAACTGGGCCTGATTGTGCATCGTGCCAGCGACGAATCGGTAGTGGCGCTGGCCCAACGATTGCAGGAAAAGATCGCGCAGGTGCGCTTACCGGCGTCGGCGGAGTTTCGTTGCTCGGTGAGTATTGGTATTGCATCGGCAGCGCATGCAGAATCCATTCGTCACTGGCTGCGGCATGCCGATGAAGCGCTGTATGAGGTGAAACGCGCCGGACGCAACGGCGTGCGCTTATGGCAACCGTCGCTGGCCGGCGCGGCCTGAATTATACGAACTCGGGTTCGCAGTTCACCGTAAAGTTAAGCGAGTTCGCAATGAAACAGGCTTCATGCGCCTGATGATGCAATTCACGCGCGCGGTCCGCGTCCGCCGGATCGCGCAGCGCAATACGCGGTTTGAGAGTGATTTGCGTGAATCGCCCGCGCGTGCCTTCAATCATTGTACCTTCCGCGGCATCTTCATAAGCTTCCACCACAATTCCGGCATCAGAACAGAGATGCAGATACCACAATTTGTGGCATGCCGAGGCCGAAGCCAGCAATAACTCTTCCGGATTCCAGCGCGCCGCATCCCCGCGAAACGCCGGATCGGCGCTCAGTGCAACCGTCTCTTTGCCAGCGGCAATCAGCTCCGCGTTGCGGTCATAAGCGGTATAAGATGCGGTGCCTTTACCACGGTTGCCGGTCCAGCGCACTGTGACCTGATAATGGTGCTCCTTTGCTGCCATTTCTGATGCTCCTTTTATGACGGAAGAGGCACGCAGTCTAACCTGTGTCCAGCAAGGTCGCCATTTATGTCAGATCAGCACGTATGTATGCAGGTGCGCATGAATGCGCGCCCTTCAATAACCTGCCAAATAAACGTAGGGTCGCCATTCATGGCGACCAGAAATCAAACACGAGCGGCAAATCCTCATCAATCCGTTTACCAACATGCAATAGTAAAACGCATAAAAAAAATAAAGTTATAGCAAATATTGCCGATAACCTTTTTCGCATTTATCAGAAGACCATTCCATCTTATATCTCTTGAACTTCACTCTTTCATTTTTGTTGGTTTTTTAAGATTTGAATAAGGAAATTTTATGAAGTGTTTAAACGCCTTGTTAATCCCCGTAGTTCTGAGCCTTTCAGGTTGCTCTAATTTATTCCCTGAACCCAAACAATTCACACCGCCAACTGAAAATTCTGATGTAGCAAAAATTCGTCTTATCGGTGCACCAATGAGTTATGCATTGTATCAGACTGACAGTTCAGGTAAAAAAACCGGTGGATGGGTCTTAAAGCATAATGCATATCTTAATCCTTTTTTAGGTTCTACAAAGGATATCGGATTACCAAAAATAACAGGCAAGAAATATCAGGACGATTATGTCGAGACATTGCTTGTTCCTGATGAAAAAACCATCATTCATCACTCATTATATCAGGGGTGTCATGTGAATCTGCCGTTTGTCCCTGAAAAGAAAAAAATTTATGAAGCTCATATCAGCTATGGCGATAAGACAGGATATTGTGTTCTATACCTCAAGGAAGTTGTGCTTGATAGTGTAAATGGAATCTACGTTGAAAAGGCACTTTCAAAATGAAATGGGGGAGATTAATTCTCACAGGATCGATTTTCGCGCTCGTCTCTTCATGTGCAGCTAACGTTGATCGTACAAAAGAGACTCGGCTTTCAGACTATTCAGAGAAAGAAATCAAGCAGAAACTCGTCCCTGAAGTGACGAGCCGTAAAGAAGTACTGCTCACTTTTGGCACTCCGATAAATTCAGTAAATTATAATAATGCTAAGCGTTGGGAATATTACTCTAAAATTGTTGATAGACGCATCTATTTCCTCATCCCATTAATCAATGACAGAGAGCAATCTCTCACTGTAGATTTTTCAGATAAAGGAATAATCACAGCTTATCACTATGATGAAAAGTGATTGCGAAGTTTGAACTACCAACATTCCGCAACAACGCCATTTATTGCGCAATAACCTGCCGAATAATCGTTGGGTCGCCATTGATGGCGACCGTTTCAAGCATTACTCACTCATTGGCATCGCTAAAGTGTATGCGCTTGATGACATCAATTTTCATCGATGCAGATAGGATTTTCGAGGCGCTATTAGGTAAAATCAGGGAATCGTTAGCGTTTTTTAGGGTAAATTTAAAATGTTAGAGACAAACCGCCTGATCCTCCGACAGTGGCAGGAAAAGGATTTACAACCTTTTGCCGAACTCAACGCCGATCCTGAAGTAATGAAGTATTTCCCAAAAGCGCTGAGTCGCCAGGAAAGCGACAACGTCGTTGCAAGATTCATGGATATGATTCTTTCAAACCAGGGTTGGGGTTTTTGGGCCGTTGAAATGAAAGACTCCGGCGAATTTGTCGGCAGTGTGGGTTTAGCACATCAGCCAGATCGCTTCGACTTTTCACCCTGCACGGAAATTGGCTGGCGAATTAATAAAAAATTCTGGGGGCAGGGAATTGCCAAAGAAGCCGCCGAAGCATCGCTGGCTTATGCGTTTGATGTTTTGCATCTTCCCGAGGTCGTTTCGTTTACCAGCATTCATAACACGCCATCTGAGAATCTGATGAAGCGATTGGGGATGCAGAAAAAAACTACCTTTCTCCATCCCGCATTACCTGCCGATCACGCGCTGGCTAAGCATGTGCTATATAAGATTTCCCACGAAAACTTTATTGACTCGCCTCTCTAAACCCGGTGTCAGTAAATGTCGCCCGCACATGAGGAAGACTCTGCGGATAATTTTGCTGAATAAACTCAATCATCTTTTCCCGCACGTAACAGCGTAAATCCCAGGCGGTGGGGGAATTTTGCGCCGTCATTAATAGTCTGATGGTCATGGTTTTATCGGTGGTATCCGTAACCTGTAGCACCTGAGTTTGTTGATCCCAAAGTTTGGTTTCACTAAGGACTTTTTCAAAATGCTTGCGCAGAGGATCTAATGGCATGGAATAATCGAGGTAGAGAAAAACCGAGCCTAATATTTGGGCGTTATTGCGCGTCCAGTTCTGGAAGGCATTTTCGGTAAAGTAGGTAATGGGCAGAACCAGACGGCGCAGGTCCCAGATACGAACCACCACATACGTCAGGTTGATCTCTTCAATCCAGCCCCATTCATTTTCCACTACCACGGCATCATCAATTTTTATGGGTTGCGTAAAGGCAATCTGAATACCGGCAAACAAGTTAACCAGCGACTTCTGCAGCGCAAAGCCAATGATAATACCGGCAACGCCAGCACCGGCGAGAATGGTGGTGCCGAATTTTCGCACGCCAGGGAAACTAAGGAGAATCAGTGAAAGACACAACGTCACCAGTACGACGATTGCGACTTTTTTCACATACATTATCTGCGTGCGGATTTTTCGCGCGCGAAGGTTATTTGAGAGATTAATATCATAGCGAATGAACAGCATATCCTGCGCCACGTTAATCAATCGAATTATCACAGAGCAGAAGGATAGAATAATAAATATATTAATGGTGGTCGTGATAAAGCTCAGGGAGCCAGGCTGGATATTAACAGAATTAAGCCCTGTACTGATTAACAGCAAAGGTATAAACAGAAACATCGAACCACGCAGATGCTTTTCCAGTGATTTGAATAGTTTTCTGTCACGATTCTGCCAGTAGCGAATAAACCTGAGCAGGATAAATCGCGCCAGAAAACCCACTGCGAGTGAGAGCGTGACAAGTAACACAGCAGGCACCCAAGTTGGCGCACCCGATAACTCATCAAATAATAATGGCATTACTTTCCCTTTTATTAAGCCAACAACCAAGGTTGTCAGATAAGTTAAAAATTCAGTAACCATTCTTTAATCGGTTATCTGCAGATTATTTCTTTACGCTTATCAGTATAGACGCTGTGGCAGGCTTGGTTGTCAGGTGGGCATCGGTCGCCATTTATGGCGACCCTACGATGGATTGGCGGGGATTTTGTAGGGTGCGCATTCATGCGCACCTATTGTGAAAACTGGCAAATCAGTCACTTTCAACGCTATAACTTTAGCTGACTGCCCAAAATAGCATCGGCTTCCTGCAACGTAACATCGAGCCCGGCAGACGGTGTGAAGGTCAATTCACCAAAAATAACGTTACCATTGAGAAGGTAAAAATCAGCGCGGACAAATTTAAAATCCGATGCCAGTTTAACCGCATATTCTTTCATTTCATGGAAACCTTCGGGCATTTCCGGATAACTATTGGCATTGATTAATTCAACAGTATCTTCAAAGGGAAGCGGGTTCCAGTTCATGTCAAAATAATAGAACTTAGGTTTGCCGTTTTCTCGCTCCATGCAAACCATCACCGCATAAGGTTTTCCATTGAAACAGTAAAATTTGTAATCCTCTGGAAAACCTCCGCGCTCATTCTCAATATATTTTTCGCATAATATTTTTCGGTCTATTTTCTTATACTGCGGTTCAATGAAATGGGATGAGAAATCCTGCTTCAACCACTTATTGAGTTGCTTGTTGGTTTTATCAATGTCCAGTGAAGCTTTGTTGTCACAAATGATGTTATAGCCTGCGCCATGGTTACACTTGAGGGCAAACTTATCGGGTAATGCGCGGTAGTCAATGTCCTGCGGATCATCATACACGCCATAGAGTTGGTTAAGTATTTCACCACACCCTTTCGCTGTAATATACTCCCGCACCTTATACTTATCTGCGCACAACGTATAAATGTCACCTTTTAATTCATTAAATTTAAGCCACTGAATTTTTTCATTGAAATTGATTGGGTTGGTTAAGTTCAGCTTTTTCTTGAACTTAATGTAGTAGTGAGTTTTTGCGCAAAATTCTGGGTACATGTGAGCGCTGATTTTTAATGCGGATTTGACTGTGTGTTTTATCATTTTCATTAAAATTATCTCAGTTTGAAAATGTTAAGATGCATTTTGATGATTGTTTTATTTCTGAAAAAGTAATTGAGTAAAGTGCAAGACAAAATCTCAACGATCAAAAAACAGTATGCAGCCCCATTAATCCCGTAAGAATTAATCATTAGCCAGGATAGCGGTATGGTTAAGACACAGCATAAAAACATCTTTTTAGCCAGGTAACTGTATCCGGACTCTTTTATCATATAGCGATAACAAATTGTGCCTAATGCAGAGAACATCGTGCCAATGATAATAATGGGAATGATATTTACCGAATCCATATACTTATCGCCATACAATAAATGGATAAAGTAAGCACCAAAAATATAGAATCCACCTAAGGCAATAAGCGAAAACAGGATGACAATGCGATTGATTTTAATCAGCAGCATTTCAACGGTGATTTGATCTTTTTCGCTGTAGATCTTTGAGAAGAAGCTTGTTATTAATGCCAGCACGATAAATGACCAGGCACCTCCTATGGTTAACGCGACGCTATAAACGCCCAGGTTTGAGTAAGAGAGAATTTTTGCCAGAAAAATACTCGATATCTGCGTGTAGATGTCCGCAGATAGACTCGACAGAATCAGCGCTCCTCCGGTAAACAGCATATGCCGGTTATACACACCGGCGCCCTTACGATTGTTGTGTACTTTTGTGGTGTAGTTAAAATAGAGGAGACGCAAGATGTAAGGTATCAGCGGGATGAGAATAATCGGCAGGGTGAAGTAGTACACTGGCAGTTTAAAGTGTGAAATATAGAACCGAATCACCAGAGCAACAGATAAGCCAATCACATTAGTGATGGTGTTGATTTTTGATTTTAACTGGGTGTTATTGTAGATGGAAAAGAAGTCCATCACGATATAGTACGTAGCAATACCGTTGGCCACACCAAATAAAAACACAATGATGTCGGTGAAAAAATAGAGATAGATCAACACTGAGCTTGATGACAGCAGGAAGAAAATACGCCGTTGATTTTGCGTGTGCATCGCTAACGCAATTCCTGATTTGGTATTTTCACTCATACGCTTAAACAGGATGTTCTGACCACCAAACCACGACAGCGTTTGTACAAATATAAACAGAGACGTTGAAATGTTTATCTTACCAAAGTCTTCAGGGCCAATGTATTTTGCCATCAGTGCATTGATATAGATGAGCCCGATGATATTGACCGACTTTTCTAACATGATCCATATTGAGTTAGAGTACATTGCTCGTTTCTCATATCTATAGCAGTATTGATGATGTTCAACGCGTGTAATGAATCATCCCAATATGAAACTTTTTTGCTATATGCGTTAATGTTATGTTTTATTGCAGCATGGTCATATATAAGCCACACTCAATGTCATATTATTTATTTATACTTGATTAATTTGGTTGACAGTGTGGCTGCTGAAATTGAATTAGTGAAGGGTTTTTTGATTAATCAGATTAATGACGTGCTTTCTCAAATAATGAGTCCATTATTTAATGCTATTCGACTATGGATAATGTGACGATGATCGTTTTTAATAGCGCCAATACTTCCTGATGAAGCCTGCAGACGATATTTACTAATACGGTGGAACTGCGGAGTATATAAACAAGAAGCGCCGGGCAGCTATGCCCGGCACTGTATTGCCGCTTAGCGGAATGAATAGCCCAGATTGACCAGACCGTAGAAGCCGCCAGACTCTCCACCGTGAAGCGCTTCGGAATATCCACCTTGTACGCCGAGCTTAACATTCTCACGTATTTGCGCGTTTACGCCACCGTTCAGGCCGATACTGGTGCCTGAAAGGTCAGTGCGGAATGAAGCCGTTGAATCTGAAACGCCCTGCACAGAGGCTGATACGTTGCTATGGCCACCAAAAGACTGTGTCAGTGAAGGTGTGACCCACCAGAGCACTTTCGCCGGGCTGTTCAGAGGAGCACCGATCCTCAATCCCGCCTGAACGGACTGGCGGCGACTGTCAGACCAGTCCAGTGATGCGGCATCGTCCTGTGCATTATCCAGTGAAATGCCCTGGATGGTGTATTGCAGTTGTGGCTCAAGCGACAGGGTAGGAGTCAGCATGAACGCCTGTCCAGCCTGTGCCGAAGCAAGCCAACCGGTGCCTGATGTCGACAACCGCGTGCCGTCATTGGAGGCCGTGGAAATGCTGTGATGGCTTACCTGCAACAGGCCATCCAAACGCAATCCTTCAAGGCTCTGACCTGAAAGATAGGCGCCACCCGTGTAGACGGTATCACGATCGGTGCCCGCTTCACTTTTCCCACCATCACGCCAGACGTCACTGCGCATCAACCCGGTTGCACCGTAAATACCGGCACGCCAGTCGGCAGTGGATCCCGAGAACTGCCAGAGGTCGCCGCCAATTTGCAGGAAGCTATAAGCGCCGCTGCTTTCCGGAACCCCGCCGCCAGTCAGGCTGCCATTATTGTCGTGACGCAACTGACCTGCCACCACGCGGCCCCACATACGGCTGTCCTGGGCATAATGGAAACGTGTATCGGCGGTGCCTGCAACCAGGCGGTCATAATCGAACGAAAGAGCAGGAAGTGCAGCATAGCTCCACATGCCATCACGGTAGTTGACTGTGTTACTGACCGGCGAACCTGTTCCGCTGTCCTGATCCGGTGTGCCCGGCGTTGCAGGCGTGGCAGGTGTTGAGGTACTGATTTGCTGGGAGGTCAGATACCAACTCTGATCGGCATTACGGTAAAGACTGTAGGAATAGGCGCCTGCTACCAGCGGCTGGTTAAGACTGAAGGCTCCTGAATCTGTTGTTGCACCGTTAATCGCACTGACCAGGTTGATCCCGTTTCCAGTGGTTTGTGCACCAAGTCCGCCGCGGTTTAGCACTCGCAGACTTGTGCTGCCCGTCGCCTGACCGCCATCAATGATCAATTTATCGGTAGGTGAACTGCTGTTGCCTGCAACGGTATTCAGGGTAATGGTCCCCCCATTGCCAACAAGATTGGTCACGGTGAGCGTGCGAGGAGTGAACGTACCCTGAGGTGCGGCAAAAACAATGCTGCCGGCATTGGTCAGCGTGTCAACCAACGAGTCGCCCGTAATATTCCAGGTACTGCTGCTGTCGATGTTGACATCGGTCGGGTCGATGATACCCGTCAGGCTGGCACTGTTCACCAGAGATAGTGATGTGCCGGAGATCGCCACTATGTCAGTGGTGGCCTGCAAACCATCCATAATCAGCGAACCGGCATTCAGATTCACCTGCGACTGAGCAAGGGTGCCACCGAGCGTCAGCGTGCCGCTTCCGTTCTTAGTCAACTGACCGGTACCAGACAGATTAGTATCCAGGGACATGTCGCTGGCTGTATCGTAAGCTGTCGTACCGTTGTTCACAAAATGATTGTCGGCAAGTGTCAGAATTCCTCCATCAGCTATATTCAGCAGTCCGCCAGCCTGAACGGTGGTATCTGTCGCGGTTCCTCCACTGTTGACCGACAAAGAACCGCCGCTATTAATCATCGCCTGTTTTGCGACGCCGCCGTCAAACACGGAAAGTGCGCCACCGGAGTTAACCGTCGTTGAAATAGCGGTACCGTAAACCTGCTGCTCACCACCGGCATTGGCAGTTGTACCATTGGCCGTGCCTCCAGCCATTACGCGTTGCACACCACCATTATTTACCACACTGCCGGAAGCGCTGCCGTTCACGTACTCGGCGCCGCCCTGATTAATAATGGTACTCTCTGAAGAATCCGTGGCGTCTACGGTTAATGAGCCGTTGTTCTCAAGCAGCACGTTTTTAGCATGGCCTGAGATGATCGAAAATTCGCCCAGCGCGTTTGTGCCGCTTAAAGTAGCACCGGTGAAAGTATTGAGACGGCCGCCGGCATTAATGACCAGATCTGTCGCGTTAGCACCCTCGAAAGCATAAAGGGTGCCACCTGAATTAATGGTTGCTTGTGAGGCTGACCCACCAGTAAAAATTTGCATGTAAGCAGCGTCTTTAACGGTGGTGAGGCTTGCGCTGCCGCCACTGTAAACATACTCAGCACCGCCCGAGTTCACCTGAGTGGAGGTGGCGGTGCCGTAGATGCCCTGAGAAGCATTTGCTTCAATAATTGTACCGGTGGAGGAACCGCCGCTACTGACGTACTGGACCCCGCCTGACTTCACTGTGGTATCGATTGCCGAGCCGCTGACCCGCTGCGTCCCGCCTGCAATGACCGCTGACACCGCATTGGCTCCGGAGTAAATAGTCTGGGTGCCCCAAGCATCAATGAGCGCAGATTCACTTGTTCCACTGATAACGTACTCAAGACCACCGGATGTCACGTGGGTCGACTGTGTTGTCCCGCCAAGAACCAGAAGGGAGCCACCGTTATTAACGGTAGTCGATGTCACGTTGCCATAAACTTCCTGCTGTGCACGGCTATTAACAGTGGAGCCCGAAACATGCGCACCAACATAAATGATTTCAGAACCACCATTCAGGATGGTACCGGTGGCGCTGCCGCCGCTGTTTACGTACTGCCTGCCTGAAGAGTTGACAATAGTAGAAACTGCGCTGCCTCCGCTGGAAACAACAATGTTGGAAAGGTTTACGCCGTTACCTACGTTACTGCTGGTCACCAACCCGCCGTTGTTCACATTCACGTTTCCGCCGCTGATCACCGAGATATTGTTGGCAATGTCTCCGTTATTCAGCGTTAAGCTACCCGAGCTCACTGTCGTGCCATCATAGGTCGTAGCGGCGGCAGTACCTGCCATTCCCATCAGGAGGAGTGTGCCGACGATGCGCTTCACGGCCATCGGTGGTCGCCCACCGCATCCAGCACGTTCTGACGCAACAACCCACGCCTGGCGCGCAGCGCTCCAGACAATTCTGTAAGCCTTATTCATGTCCCTGCCTCTTATAAGTTTTGTTCCCTGCGAGTAAATGTCGATTACGCATGGGTGGTTTAGTTACGTTTTTTGATTTCCACGGATTTGCGCGTCGAGACGGTCAATCACGCCATTTACTTGTCTACCGGTGATAAGCCGGGTGCACTCGAACTGTCGATCAGTTCCCTTGTGACGGGGACACCAGAAGTAGTCCTGGTGATCGAATTTTTCATGCATGCTGTCCCAGCATCCGCTGCAGCCATGGCTGCTGAACACCCGCCAGGGGGTGAAGAACTCAGCGCCTGGCAGCGTGAAGCCGCTGATCAGCACCACGGGAATCTGCGACGCCCAGGCAAGCCATGAGAGGCCGCTGGATAGGCCAATAAAGAAGCTCGCGTGTGTCAGCAGATCCACTCGGTCCTGCAGCGGAAGGTTGCCGGTGAAGTCTTCCGCACCGTAAGGGATGTGATTCCAGACAAAACCGTGGCCTGTCGTTGGGTCGCGATCAATGCAAAGGACTCGGTAGCCCAGCGTTTTAAGGTGTGTTACCACCTCGGCCCAGCCGCGGCCGTTGTTCCAGAATTTGGCCTGGCAGGTTGACTGCACACCAATACAGACGTAGGGCTCGGCGATCGTTCGCGGGGCGCTGAGATTAAGCCGAGGCGCTTCTTCCCGATGGTCGACGCCCAGAATGTGCCCGGCGATACGGTGAAAACCGGTCTGACGAAAATCGAGTGGTTGATGGGTATCGTTCCCGCCAAAAAATAAACCGATGCGGTAAGTGGCATAAGGCGCGCGCGCCGCTTCTGCAGGAGTCGAAAAACGAATGTCGGGGTACTGGCCTTCCAGTAGTGTGATGATGTTGGGCGCCATACTGCACTCAAGTCTGCATCCATGTTGAGTGCGAAAGCGTTCGGCGTAATGGAACCACCCTAGCAGGTCACCCAGTGTGCCGACTGGAAATGAAATCAACACATGCTGATCCCTGAGCGAAAGCACTTCATCAAGCAGAGGTGAGGTCTCATCACCACGCCAGACCCGAATGCGAAAGCGGATGTAATACTTTTTAGCAGACGTTACCCAGCCTGCGCTGGATTCGCAGTGGAACAGAATATTGCCTGAATCCTCATCTATGAGCGCAACGCGCCAGCGGCCTTCCGGCAGCAAGACACGGGCACCATCGTTAAAGTCGTAACGAATGCCTGCCGGTCCCTCCCGGCTTGGAAGCATGGGTGCACTAACGAAAGGATATTGTGTCGTCTCCTGAACCTTTGAAAGGGCGTTATGGGCAGCGACCTGCACAGGGGGATTTTGAGTCATGGCTCAGCCTCTGATTAAAATTGAGCGCACGGAGCGCACGGAGCGCATCGAGTGCAGGCCACAAGCCGGAGATGAGATGGTCTGATTCATAGATAACCCGCCCTGGGAAATAAGAATTTTCTTATTGGTGTTGTTCTTGAGGGTGGTTATCGGAACTGTTTAGTAATTATTTAGAGTGAAAAAAAACTAATCATCTGCACCTTTGTTTCGGGCATTGAAGCAGGCCTGCAATGATTTCTGTGCGCCAATGGAAAATGGTTTTTTGTTAACGGGAGTGATAACAGTTTGAAAATTAGAGGGGTTAAAAAAACACACGTAGATGAGATGTTCAGAGAAGCTCAAGGACAATATAGGATCACTTTTGGCAGGCTAATAAGTATGCATCTGACCTGCCAATCCACTCACCTAAAACCCCTTAAAGCGTCAGTCGAATAAACGCCTGAATATCCTCAACAGCTTCACGATGTTTGGCCGGACTAGGACTGATCATCAGGCTGTCGGCATAGCCGTTAAGCATGGCGCCGAGCTGGCGTGTAAAACGTGCGCTTTTAACAGGCCGGTAAATACCTTGAGCAATCCCTTCCTCAACGATAGTGGTGATGAAATGGGTCCACTTATTAATAAACAACTCTGCTAGATCAGCAAAGGCTTTATCGCGCCCCGCCATCTGCCAGAGTGAGCCGTAAAGCTGCCAGACGGCGTCCGGGGCATCCGGCAAATAGTTTTCAATGGCAGTATTGAGTTTGTCAGCAGGTAGCGTTGATTCAATTGATCGCGAAAAGTCATCCAGCTCGTTCTGTAAATACCTTGTCAGAGCTTCGATGCATAGCGTGTGCCAGTCGCTGAAATAATAATAAATATGGCTACGGGAGATTGAGAGCCTTTCGGTGAGTTCGCGCGTTGAAACGTTCTCGATACCTTTCTCTATGAATAGCGCGGCAGCGCCCTCCAATATGCGCGCTTTTAACGCTTCCTTGGTTTCTTTCATATTGCGGCTCCGTTGACTTTGAGCAGTTGCTCAAATAGACTTCTTATCAGAATTTGAGCATTCGCTCAAATTAATATTAACAGAAATTGATCCTATGCAAACGCATGAAATTATTGAACCGGTCAACGTTACCGGCAGCGCGGTTAATACCCTTAAAAACATTGGACGCCGTCATTACAGAAAGCTTTTCTTTACCTTATTGCTGGTTATCGCCGAAAACGTGACCTATCTGCTTTATCCATTGCTGGCCGGTTTTGCCATCAATGCTATCGTCGCAGGTAAGGCATGGCATGCCGTATTTTATGCCCTGATGGTTTTTACCATGTGGGTGATTGGTGCCGCCAGGCGCAGCCTTGATACGCGCACTTTCGCGCGAATTTATGCTGAACTGGCGGTGCCGGTTATCGTGGCCCAGCGTCGGGAAAATCACAGTCATTCAACCATCGCCGCTCGTGTTGCGCTTTCAAGGGAGTTCGTCGACTTCTTTGAAAAACATCTGCCAGTGTTGATTACTTCCCTGGCTTCTATCACCGGGGCGGCGTTAATGTTGTTGGCGATTGAATTCTGGTCGGGCATCGCCTGCCTGGCCGTTTTAGTGTTCTTTTCGTTTTTTCTGCCTGGTTACACCAATAAAAATGAGGCCCTATTTTTCCGGCTTAATGGTCGACTTGAAAAAGAAGTGGGCTTTGTCAGCAGTGCGCCGGTGGCCTCTTTGAGCAGACATTATCGGGTGTTGGCGGGGCTGCGTATCCGCCTGTCCGATCGCGAAGCGATGGGATATCTTTCGATTGGCGCGGTCACCGCTGTATTGTTTGCCATGACCATTTTCGCCATGGCTTTACGCGGTGGGACCGATGCCGGCCATATTTATTCCGTCATGACTTATCTCTGGATGTTCGCGATGAGCCTTGATGATGGGCCCCAACTGCTGGAGAAATATTCCCAGCTGAAAGATATAGGGAAAAGGGTGAAGACTGATCCTATCTGAAGCCGCTGAAGGACGGCAACCGCTCGATCCCGTAGGGTCGCCATTTATGGCGACCAGGCGCGCATAGTCCTTTCACTCCTGCACACGCTCAAAGGTCGCAATCACCCGATCAATATGCTTCTTCATCGCATTTCTCGCTGCTTTGGCATCACGTTTCTCCAGCGCGGAAAGAATCGCCATATGCTCGGATTCTGAAACAAACGGCATATCACTAGGCGTGTAGTGCGCCTGCAACATACGGAACATGCTGCCATAGCGATGGCCGAGCAGGTGGCCGATGATAAATCCATAGGCAGGATTGCCGCTCGCCTGGGCAATGCGGATATGGAACAGGCGGTCGCCGGGATGGGTGCGCGATTGCGCGCGGTTATCCTCGCAGTTTTGCTGATAAGCCGCGCGGATCAGCGCCAGTTCCTGCTCGCTGGCATGCACCGCAGCAAGCGCAGCGGCTTCCGGCTCAATTAGACGGCGGGCTTGCAACAGTGAGAACGGCGGTAGCTCGGTGGAGAAATCCAGGTTGATGCCCAGTTCATCGTCCGGCTCATTCCATTGATCGCGTCCGGCCTGCATCATCACCGGCTCCTGCGTACTGGAACGCGCTTTCACGATCACGCCATTGCCGACCTTCACATCCACAAGACCAATCACCTCAAGCGCGATCAGCGCTTCACGCACCGATGCACGACTGACCTGCAGCTGTTCAGCCAACTCACGCTCTGCTGGCAGGCGGCTGCCGGGCGGAAATTCGTTATTGTCGATAAGTGCAATGAGTTGGTCTGCTATTTGTCTGTAAAGCCTCGGGTTTTCCATCTTTTTGATCGGCATTGCGCTGCTCCCTGTCTAAATAAATTAAGTGATCAGTTGCACAAATAATCGTCAGGACACTTGTCAATGTTACGTAATTGTCAATAAAACGTAATGCGTAAGCGAAAAAGTAGCCAGCGATATTTTGCTCTCCCGCTGGGAAGAAATCACCTTTCAATGGCCTGACCATTAGATCTTTGGACCAGAGGAAATGCAATGAATTTACATGGAAAACGCGTGCTGATTACCGCTGCCGGACAAGGCATTGGTTTGGCCAGCGCGCGCTACTTTGCTCAGCAAGGCGCAGATGTGATTGCCAGCGATATCAACATTGCCGCGCTGCATGATTTGCCCGGCATTCGCGCCTATCAGCTGGACGTCACCGATCGCCAGGCGATCAGCGCAGCGGCGCAGGAACTCGGTACGCTGGATGTGCTGTTCAACTGCGCCGGCGTGGTTCACAGCGGCAGCCTGCTGGAATGCAGCGAACAGGAGTGGCAGTTCGCGCTCGACCTCAACGTCACGGCGATGTTTCGCATGATTCAGGCGTTTCTGCCCACGATGCTGCAACAGCAGCATGGGTCGATCATCAACATGTCATCGGTGGCATCAAGTGTGAAAGGCGTGGTCAATCGCTTCGCCTACAGCGCCACCAAAGCGGCAGTAATTGGCCTGACGCGTTCGGTGGCAGCGGATTACATTGGTAATGGCATCCGCTGTAACGCCATTTGCCCCGGCACCATCGATTCACCCTCACTGCGTCAGCGCATTGCCGCGCAGGCGCAGGCGGAAGGGCGCAGCGAAACTGAGGTTTATAACGCCTTTGTCGCGCGTCAACCGATTGGCCGTATCGGTACCACAGAAGAGATCGCATATCTGGCGGCCTATCTGGCTTCCGATGCCAGCGCTTATACCACCGGCACCGCACAGATTATCGATGGCGGCTGGAGCAACTAACAGGAGTGGAAGAATGAAATTATTACGTGTCGGCGAACCGGGTAAAGAGCGTCCGGCAATGCTGGATGAGCAGGGCGAACTACGCGATTTGTCGCATTTCATCGATGATTGGGCGGGCGATGCGCTGCTGCCGTCCGCGCTGGAAAGACTGCGCCAGCTACCGCTCAGCGAACTGCCAAAAATCAGCAGTCAGCCGCGCATTGGTGCCTGCGTCGGACAGATTGGCAAGTTCATCTGTATCGGCCTGAACTACGCCGATCACGCCGCCGAAACCGGCGCCGACATTCCGCTCGAGCCGGTGGTGTTTGGCAAATGGACCAGCGCGGTAGTCGGGCCGAATGATGCGGTGCGCATTCCGCGCGGCTCAGTGAAAACCGACTGGGAAGTGGAACTGGGCGTGGTGATCGGCAAAGGCGGCAGCTACATCGCCGAAGAGGATGCGCTGTCGCATGTCGCGGGCTACTGCGTGGTTAACGACGTCTCGGAGCGTGAATATCAGATCGAACGCGGTGGCACCTGGGACAAAGGCAAAGGCTGCGACACCTTTGGCCCGATCGGTCCCTGGCTGGTGACCGCCGATGAGATTGCCGATCCGCAGCAGCTCGATCTGTGGCTGGAGGTTGACGGCAAGCGCTATCAAAACGGTAACACGCGCACCATGATCTTTTCGGTCGCGCACATCATCAGCTACCTCAGCCGTTTTATGAGTTTGCAGCCAGGCGACATCATCTCAACCGGCACGCCGCCGGGCGTCGGCATGGGGCAGAAACCGCCGGTCTACTTGCGTGCAGGGCAAGTTATCCGATTGGGCATCGCCGGGCTGGGCGAGCAGCGTCAAATCACCGAGGGCAGCGAATAATGACCAAACTTACGGCACTGCGCGTGGAAGATATCCGTTTTCCCACGTCCCAACATCTCGACGGTTCGGATGCGATGAATCCCGACCCGGATTATTCCGCCGCTTACGTCATCATCGAGACCGATAACGCGGCGATCAGCGGTCACGGTTTGACCTTCACCATTGGGCGCGGCAATGAAATTTGCTGTGCGGCAATACGTGCGCTTGAGCACCTGATCGTCGGCCGTCAACTGGAGTCGATTGTCGCCGATATGGGGCAATTTTGGCGTGATATCACCGGCGACAGCCAGCTACGCTGGATCGGCCCGGATAAAGGCGCGATTCATCTGGCGACCGGCGCGGTGGTCAACGCGGTGTGGGATTTATGGGCGAAATCAGAAGAGAAGCCGCTGTGGCGGCTGGTGGCCGATATGTCGCCGCAGGAACTGGTGCGCTGCATCGATTTCCGTTATCTCACCGACTGCATCACGCCAGACGAAGCACTGGCTTTGCTGACGGCGCAGCAGGCAGGCAAAGCGGAGCGCATCCGCCAGCTTGAGCAGCACGGCTATCCTTGCTACACCACGTCGGCGGGCTGGCTTGGCTACGACGACGAGAAACTGCGCCGTCTGTGCCAGCAGGCAGTCGATGCCGGGTTCTCCCATATCAAGCTGAAAGTGGGGCGCGACCTCGAAGATGATATTCGCCGCGTGCGCATTGCGCGCGAAGTGTTGGGGCCGGATCGTCAACTGATGATCGATGCTAACCAGGTTTGGGAAGTGAATGATGCGGTGGATTGGGTACAACAGCTGGCGTTCGCGCGTCCGTGGTTTATCGAAGAACCCACCAGCCCGGACGATATCGAAGGACATCGCAAGATTCGTCAGGGCGTTGCGCCGGTCAAAGTGGCCACCGGGGAAATGTGCCAGAACCGCATCATCTTTAAGCAGCTGATTATGCGTGAGGCGATTGATGTGGTGCAGATCGATGCCTGTCGTCTCGGCGGCGTGAACGAAGTGTTGGCGGTGATGCTGATGGCGGCGAAATACCAACTGCCGGTGTGCCCGCATGCGGGCGGCGTTGGGCTGTGCGAATACGTTCAGCATCTGTCGATGATCGACTTTGTTTGTATTGCCGGCAGCCATGAAGGCCGGGTCATCGAGTACGTCGATCATCTGCACGAACATTTCCTTAATCCGTGCGAAATCCGCGGCGCGGCTTATATGCCGCCCACCGCGCATGGCTTCTCAATCGAAATGTATCCCGCTTCGCGCGAGCAATATCGCTATCGCGCGCAGGGAGGCTGACGTGCGAATTGACGCTCATCAGCATTTCTGGCGTTACGACGCGGCGGACTTTCCGTGGATCACGGATTCCATGACGCGTCTGCAACAGGATTATCTGCCGGACGATCTCGCACCGCTGCTGACGCAACATGAGTTGCAGGGTTCGATTGCGGTACAGGCGCGGCAGTGTGTAGCGGAGACGCAGCAGCTGTTGCAATGGGCGCAGCAGCAACCGGCAACGCAGGTGATTGGCTGGATCGACTTCACCGCCGCGGATTTGGCGGAGCAATTGACGGCATTGCAACATCCGTTGCTGCGCGGTTTTCGTCATCAGGTGCAGGATGAACAGGATCCCGCCGCATGGTTGCGGCAACCGCGCGTGACAACCGGCATCACGCAGATTCAGCGGCGAGATTACGTGTGGGAAATGCTGGTGACCTGGCGACATCTGGCCGATGCCACGCGCTTTGCCGCGCAGCACGATCGCCACTGGCTGGTGCTCGATCACCTGGGAAAACCGGATATTGCGCGCGGCGCACAGGCGTGGGGCGAGCAGGTTGCAGAACTGGCCGCGATGCCGCACGTGGTGTGCAAATTGTCCGGATTGGTCACCGAAGCACCGCACGGTCAGTGGAGCAGCGCGCAGCTGCGGCCCTTTATCGATGAGGCGCTGGCGCGTTTTGGCCCGCATCGCCTGATGTTTGGTTCAGATTGGCCAGTTTGCCTGCTGGCAGCGGAATATCACGCGGTGGCGCAGTTAGTTGACGACGCGCTAGCGGAGCTGTCCGCCGATGAACAGGCCGCCATTTGGGGCAACACCGCCGCGCAGGTTTACAGCCTGACAGGAGAGAAGAATGAATCTGTTTTTGCAGGATAAAGTGATTATCGTCACCGGCGGCGGATCGGGCATTGGTGCCGCCATCTCACGCCTGCTGGCGGAAGAGGGCGCGATTCCCGTCATCGTCAGTAACGCACAACCAGATGAGATGTGGCTGGCCGCGCTACGCGAATTGCAGCCACAAACCGAAGTGCTGCTCGCCGATCTCTGTGATGAGCATAACTGCCAGCAAGCGGTGGAAGCCGTGCAGCAGCAGTTTGGTCGCATCGACGGTTTGGTGAATAACGCTGGCGTCAATGATGGCGTTGGGCTGGAAGCGGGACGCAGCGCCTTTGTGGCCTCGCTGGAAAAGAACCTCATCCACTATTACCAGATGACGCATTTCTGCCAGCAGGCGCTGGAAAACAGCCGTGGAGCGATCGTCAATATTGCGTCCAAAACCGCGCTGAGCGGGCAGGGCGGCACCAGCGGCTACTGCGCGGCGAAAGGGGCGATTCTGTCACTGACGCGCGAGTGGGCAGTATCACTGCGACACAGCGGCGTGCGGGTGAATGCCGTGGTTCCCGCCGAAGTGATGACGCCACTGTACGAACGCTGGATCGGCACCTTCGCCGATCCGCAATCCGAACTGGAGAAAATCACCCAGCGTATTCCGCTCGGCCAACGCATGACCACGCCGCAAGAGATCGCTAACACCGTGGTGTTTTTGCTGTCGTCGCGCGCTTCGCACACCACCGGCGAATGGCTAAGCGTCGATGGCGGCTATCTGCATCTCGATCGGGCGCTGTTATGAGTGGCGCAACCGGGCGTTATTGTCTGGCGCTGGATCTGGTGGACGATGCAGAGAAGATCGCCGAGTACCAGCGCCTGCATCAGCGCATCTGGCCGGAAGTGGCGCAGCATTTGCGCCAGCACGGCATCGAAAATATGGAGATTTACCGTCTTGGCAGCCGACTTTTTATGCTGATGGAGGTGAACGATCGCTTTAACACGCAGGATTTTGCTCAGGCATCTGAGCAGGATCCGCATATTCAGCGCTGGGAAGCGCTGATGTGGCAGTTACAACAGCCAACGCCCTGGACGCCCGAAGGGGAAAAATGGGTGGCGATGGCGCGAATATTCTCTTTGCAGGACCAATAACCACACTTACCGACTGTACCCTACGAGGATATAACCATGTCTACACAACGCGTCGAGACGCCTGAAAATATGGGCGTCAGGGGAACTATTAGCCTGCGCTGGGCGTTCATGCTAATTACCACCCTGTTTTTTATGTGGGGCGTGTCATACGGTCTGCTGGATGTGCTGAATAAACACTTTCAGGAAACGTTAAACGTCACCAAAGCACAATCGGGATTATTACAGGCGGCTTATTTCGGTGCCTATTTTATTGTCGCGCTGCCGGCCGGTTATTTTATGCAGCGTCACGGTTATAAAGCCGGAATATTGGCGGGATTATCATTGTATGCGATTGGCGCGCTGCTGTTTGTGCCGGCGGCGATGGTCAATAACTTCTCGGTATTCCTGTTAGCGCTGTTCGTGCTGGCGTGCGGACTGGGCTGTCTTGAAACCGCCGCTAACCCTTATGCCACGGTGTTGGGCGATCCCAACGGCGCGGAACGTCGTCTCAATCTGGCGCAGTCCTTTAACGGGTTAGGGCAGTTTGTTGGACCGATGATTGGCGGCTCGCTGTTCTTCACGCACGCTAGCGCTGATGCAGCGCAAGAGAGCGTCAAAATCACCTATGTGGTGATTGCGTGTGTGGTTATCGCCATCGCGCTGTTATTTAAACGCACCGCGTTGCCTGATATTCGTGAATCCGCCAGCCAACATATTCAGCAGCCCGGCGCGACTTTATGGCAACAAAAACATTTTGTCGGCGGCGTAATTGCGCAGTTCTTTTATGTTGCCGCGCAGGTTGGCGTGGGCGCCTTCTTTATTAACTACGCCACCGAACACTGGCACGGTGTGACCAACCAAAGCGCGGCT
Source organism: Pantoea sp. JK (assembly GCF_026130245.1). Taxonomy (NCBI): domain Bacteria; kingdom Pseudomonadati; phylum Pseudomonadota; class Gammaproteobacteria; order Enterobacterales; family Erwiniaceae; genus Pantoea; species Pantoea sp. JK. Next base: position 29,991 of record NZ_JAINFN010000009.1, on the reverse strand, counting down.
TATATGCTTTCGGTTGCGATGATCTGCTTTATGCTCGGACGTTTCTTCTCAACCTGGTTATTGGGCCGGGTCAAACCGGCTGCAATGCTGGCGGCTTACGCGCTCATCAACATCGTGCTGTGCGCGATTGTGATGCTGGGCGCAGGCGATGTTTCCGTGGTTGCATTGATCGCCATCTTCTTCTTTATGTCCACCATGTTCCCAACCATCTTTGCCATGGGCGTTAAAAATCTTGGCGAATCCACCAAACAGGCTAGCTCGTTTATGATCATGGCGATTGTCGGCGGCGCGATCATGCCCTATTTCATGGGCCTGCTCTCTGACCACGTCAGTACCGCCGTGGCATACAGTTTGCCGCTGCTGTGCTTTGTGGTGGTGCTGGCCTATGCGTTGAGGCAGCGCAAGCATGCGTGAGGGATGGAATAAAGCATTGCGCCAAATTGCCGATAATCGATTTGGGCTTTTTAAAAGCTGTTTTTGGTAATTAATATTCGTATTAATCAGGAGAGCAAGATGGATGTATCACAAATTACATCACTGGCTACCGGCCTTGATAACATGGAACTGGCGAATAAAATCAGCACGCTAGTGCTGAAGAAGACGCTGGATAATCAGCAATCGATGGCATCTGGCATTCTGGATTCGATACCTCAGTTGCCGGCAAATCCGGCAATTGGGCGCAACATTAATACCACTGCCTGAAGTCATCTTTAACGGTCTTATGGAGGGATGTCGGTCTGGCATCACTCCACCCATCATTCCACATTGCCCAGCGCTCTATTTTTACAGCGTGCTCGTTATGAACCTTGTCACAAAATCGATATAACGTTTTTAGGCTTCAATGAACACCGTGTTGAACGGAGATGCTGTTAATACACCGTTACAGCTTGTTAATGAAATTTTAAGCTCTAATTAATGCGTCAAACGCATCAACTCATGAGTTTATTGCGCTTATTAAGTTTGTTCCGCTCATCCAGTCTGCAGAAGCAGGCGCTGCAAAAGCGCCAATGACAAACTGGAGATAAACATGCATTCCTCTAACCCACCCATGACCACTCGAACCCGATGCAGCGCGATACTGCGGGTGACTTCTGGCAATTTTCTGGAACAATTCGACTTCTTTCTGTTCGGGTTTTATGCCACTTACATCGCCCATACTTTTTTTCCGGCCAGCAGTGAATTTGCTTCGCTGATGATGACCTTCGCGGTGTTTGGCGCGGGATTTTTAATGCGTCCGGTCGGTGCAATCGTGCTGGGCGCGTACATTGATAAAGTTGGCAGACGTAAAGGGCTCATTGTGACCTTGTCGATCATGGCAGCGGGGACTTTCCTGATTGTTCTGATTCCGTCCTATCAAACGATTGGGCTTTGGGCACCGTTACTGGTGCTATGCGGTCGCTTGTTACAGGGCTTCTCAGCGGGCGCAGAGTTAGGCGGCGTATCCGTTTATCTGGCAGAGATTGCCACGCCAGGCCGTAAGGGCTTTTATACCAGCTGGCAATCTGGCAGCCAGCAAATGGCCATTATGGTTGCAGCGGCCATGGGCTTCGCACTGAATGAGGTAATGGAAGAAAGCACCCTGCGCGAGTGGGGATGGCGTCTGCCTTTCCTGTTTGGCTGCCTGATTGTTCCTTTCATCTTTGTCTTGCGCCGTAAACTGGAAGAGACCGAAGAGTTCACCGCCCGTCGCAGTCATCTGGCAATGCGTGACGTGTTTAAAACGCTGTTAGCAAACTGGCAGGTTGTTGTCGCCGGTATGTTGATGGTCGCCATGACCACCACTGCGTTTTATCTGATCACCGTATATGCACCTACTTTTGGTAAAAAGGTGCTGATGCTGAGCGCATCTGACAGCCTGCTGGTGACTCTGCTGGTTGCGATATCCAACTTCCTCTGGCTACCGGTTGGGGGTGCCCTGTCAGACCGTTTTGGCCGCAAGCCCGTTCTGGTGACCATGGCGATGCTGGCGCTGATCACTGCCTATCCGGCGCTTAGCCTGCTTGCTGAAGCGCCCAGCTTTTCCATGATGCTGACAGTGCTGTTATGGCTGTCCTTCCTTTACGGACTTTACAACGGCGCCATGATCCCAGCGTTAACCGAGATTATGCCGGTGGAAGTGCGGGTTGCGGGGTTCTCTCTGGCCTACAGTCTGGCAACCGCTATTTTTGGCGGATTCACGCCGGTTATTTCAACCGCATTGATTGAGTATACCGGCGATAAGGCCTCGCCCGGCTACTGGATGAGCTTTGCTGCCGTATGTGCACTACTCGCAACCTTTTATTTATACCGTCGCAGCGCGTTATCACTTCAAACCGCTGGTTAGCTCAGGAATGACATCATGCAAAAAATACATCGTTCACTTATCTCCACGCTGTTATTTATTTCCGTTAGTTTTTCAGTGTCAGCCAAAGACGTCACCGTCATGATTTCGGGTGGATTCAAAGCGGCGCTGGAAAAACTGGCCCCACAATTTGAAGCCAAAAGCGGCAACAAGATTATTTTGATATCCGGCCCCTCAATGGGGAAGACGCCTCAGGCTATTCCGGCGCGCCTGGCGCGCGGTGAGAATGCGGATGTGGTGATTATGGTGGGTGATGCGTTGAACAATCTGGAAAAGGATAACTGGCTTCAGCCGGGTTCGCGCGTGGAATTAGCCGACTCTTCAATTGGTATGGTGGTCAAACAAGGTGAGCCAAAACCGGTTATCAAAACGGATGCAGATCTGCGCAATACTCTCTTGCAAGCCCAATCTATTGCTTATTCTGACAGTGCCAGCGGCCGCTATGTCAGCAGTCATCTATTTAAAAAACTGGGCATTGAAGACAAGGTGGAATCAAAAGCGCATATGATAGAGCGCATTCCGGTCGCGTCCGAAGTGGCTAAAGGCCACTATGCTATCGGTTTCCAGCAAGTGAGTGAATTGCTGCCTGTGCCGGGCGTCGCCTTTATTGGTGAACTGCCTGAAGATGTGCAATACGTTACCCGTTTTGCCGGTGCGGTGACCGCCAAAGCAAAAAACGGGCAGGAGGGCAAAGCGTTACTGAACTTCCTCTCTTCGGCAGAGGCGCAAAATACCCTTCGCGCTACCGGGTTGCGATCTGTGACGACTAAACTGCCGGTAAAACAACATGATACTGTTCAGTAATCAACTTCTCTAACTCAGCTGCCACATAGGACTGCATACGGCCACTGCGCCTGATCAAGCCAACCGTACGCTTTACCACCGGCTCAGTCAGTGCAACCTGTGTTAACACTGAATGCTCTGACATCGGCATCGACATAGCGGGCACGGCAGCAATGCCGATACCCGCTTCAACCATACCCAGCATGGTGGTCACATGACGGGTTTCGCAGATACTGGGGCGCTCAGGAATGATGTGTTCCAGCAGCTTATCTAGCAGATTGCGGTTCCCGGAGGTCTTATCCAGCTCAATATAATCCTGCTGATAAAACTCTCGCCAGGTCAGGTTTTTTTTACTGGCTAGTGGATGATCACGCCTGCAGGCCGCTACGTAGGCATCGCCCGTCAAGGGTAGAAATTCGATATTAGCTTGCAGATCTCTCGCAAAACAGATGCCGAAGTCTGCCTGACCACTGGCTACCGCTTCAATGACATTACCTGCGCTGCTATCAATAATTTTCACGCGTACTCGTGGATAGCGTGTCTGGAAACGGCGGATGACACCGGGCATGAAATAGTAAGCTGCCGAGGGTACCGTAGCAACGGTGACCAGTCCCAACCGATCCTGACTGACCTTATCGATATCCGCTAATACCATTTCCACATTCGCCAGTAACTGATCTGAACGTTCAGCAAAAGTCTGACCATAAAGTGTTAGCGTGACACGCCGGGTGGTTCTGTCGAATAGCTTGATACCTAACGCCGATTCCAGCTTTTCAATTCTGCGGCTTAATGCTGATTGAGAAAGGCAGATGGACTCTGCCGCAAGCCGAAAATTACTGTATTCGACCAGTGCACGGAAGGCATAAAGATCGTTGAGATCAAAGTTTACAGGCATGTTAGCGGACAATCCTTAGAAGCCAGCAGTGATTCAAAAAAGAAATGATAACCACATAATCGATAACGACAACCTCGTGAACGCTCTGCCGCACTCAAGAGCCTCGCATAGCTATGTTTTAAGCAGGATCACCTTATGATTTGGCCAGAATATTCAAGCAGACGATAATATCACTTTAGTGAACCGAAGAGGTATCTAACAGCCTATCCTACCGCAACATTGCACTGCATATTTCTAAGTGTAATAAGCACATTATAAGTAAATAATTAAATTGTAATAAATCAACTCATATGAAATTCTCATTTTTCTTGCAAGAAGAATATGAGCGTCTACTCTCTTATTACTCCCTTTAGCAACATAATATGAGGTGGTCATGGAATCGGGAAAGTTAAACGATATATCCAAAGATTTGTCTGCGTTTGTAGGTACACACTTTGTATATACCTATGATAATGGATGGAAATACGAATGGTATGCAAGAAACGATCATACCTGTGATTACCGTATACATCAGGGACTCGTCGGTGGAAGATGGGTAACCAATCAGGAGATGAATGCGGTACAGTTCGCGCCTGGAATCTATAAAGTGGACTGGCATGAACCAACCGGAACCTGTGTGAGCTTACTGTTTGATATTGAAAGAAAAGTTATTCATGGAACCATCTTTTTTCCACAGTGGATCGCGGGGGAAGGTCAGCATCCTGAAAAAACGATCTGTTATCAGAATGAATTTATTGAAGATATGCATCGTTTTCGTGACGAGGGTCCAGCATATCCCTATGTTGTGATACCCGAATTTGCGCGGGTCACGTATATGAAAAATGAAGGAGCAGACAATAATAGTGTTATTAATATGCCACCTGGGCAACTCCCGGACGATTTCTTCGACGGTAAATGAGTAATAAAGCGCCATGGAAGGCGTTAATGTTAATATTGAAACCCCGCCTCCCCATACAGCGATATTATTTTTAATGTCGCCAAATGATTTTGAAAATAAGATGGCTATGCAGGGCGGGAAACCTAAAACAAAAACGTAAATAATCAGCTCCCCTAAACGCAATAATCCATTCAAAAGCAGGTTAAACGCGGTTTACCCCTTCAAAGAAATGATGCTGGATCAGAATCTGACGAGCCCGGTCCGTATCCGCAAGCGGTGTGCCCCGCAGGGCGAAAGGAATCATTGAAAGCGATTATCCATAGATTCCGCTAAGGTTTTGATGAAATCAATCTGGGCTTGAAGCGATCTGAAATTGTGACCAAAATAATCACTGGTCACTCATCGTTTTACATCAGCTCACCGAGCAAAGTTGAAATATGACAGAGAAAAAAAATGCCGCCGCCATCCGTGGGCCATCCGATCACACCATCCGCGATCAGATTGTGGCTGCTGCAATGGAATACTTTAGCCATTACGGCTTTGAGAAAACCACCGTATCCGACCTCGCACGATCCATAGGCTTCTCCAAAGCCTATATTTATAAGTTTTTCGGTTCTAAACAGGAAATTGGTGAAGTCATCTGCGCCAGTTGCCTTGCAGATATTACTGAACGGCTAAACGCTGCGCTGGAGAAATCGCCTTCGGCTACGGAAAAAATAAGGCAATTGTTTCAGACGCTTGCTGTGGCGGGCTGTGAACTGTTTTTCCGCGAGCGTCGACTGTATCACATTGCCGCCGCCTCATCACGTGAGCACTGGCCTGCTGCGGTGCAATATGAAGCTGCACTGCGTGAAAGGGTGCTCGCCATCCTGCTTGAAGGACGCACGGCGGGGGAATTTGAGCGGAAAACACCGCTAGATGAAACCGCGATGGCCGTATATTTGGTACTCAGACCTCTTGCCGATCCATTACAGCTGCAAATCTCACTGGATACTGCCGGAGAAGATGCAAATCAATTAGCTGCATTGGTGCTAAGAAGTCTCGCACCGTAATTTGTGACCATTGACATAATTGGTCACTAGTCAGAGAATGGCGTTCTCATACTTTTCTTGAGTAAGGTAACCCATGCTCCGGCATCTTCCGTTGTTGTCAGTCGTCTGTCTGCTGCCAGTCATTCTGACTGGCTGCGGCGAACCTTCATCAGCCGCTGACGATCCGCGCTCGCGGCCGCCACTTATCAGAACGGCTAAAGTCGAGCCTGCTGCGGGGCAATCGCGCGCTTTTACCGGCATCGTGGCAGCACGTTTTCAGAGCGACCTGGGTTTTCGCGTGTCGGGTAAGGTGCTTGAGCGGCTAATCGATAAAGGGCAAAGCGTTAAACGCGGCCAAGTGCTGATGAGGCTCGATCCCGCCGATCTCGCGTTGCAGGTTCGTGCAGCAGAGGCAGCGGTAACCGCTGCTCAGGCAAGGGCGCGCCAGACCGGTGATGATGAGAAACGTTATCGAGGATTGGTGGGTTCTGGCGCGGTCTCTGCATCGTCTTACAGTCAAATTCGTGCAGCTGCAGATGCCGCGCGTGCCGAGCTGAGTGCGGCGCAGGCGCAGGCTCGCGTGGCGTTAAATGCCTCGCAATATGCCGTACTGAGCGCTGACGCAGATGGCGTGGTGGTCGATACGCTGGCCGATGCAGGCCAGGTGGTTAGCGCCGGCCAGACTGTGGTGCGCCTCGCCCGCGCCGGTCAGCGTGAAGCGATGGTTAGTCTGCCTGAGACGCTGCGGCCGCAGGTTGGATCATCCGCCACGGCGATCCTCTACGGCAGTGGGATCGAGAACGATGCCAGGCTGCGCGAATTGTCTGACTCGGCTGATGCGGCAACACGTACCTACGAAGCACGCTATGTGCTGAGCGGTGCCGCCGCCGGTGCTCCGCTGGGTTCAACCGTTACTTTGCATATCCCGGAGTCTGCGGCGGCGCAAGAATCATGGTCAGTACCGCTCAGTGCGGTGTGGGATGCGGGACGCGGTGCTGGCGTCTGGCTGGTGGAAGGTAAGCCCGCCAAAGTCAGCTGGCGTGCCGTGACGCTACTCGGCATCAGCGACGACAGTGCGCGCGTGTCGGGTCAGCTGCAGAGTGGGGAACAGGTGGCTGCGCTAGGTGTGCATCTGCTGCATGAAGGCGAAGTCGTGCGCACCGCAATGCCTGGGTCGCAAGGAGCCACGCCATGAGTCGCAACCGCTTTAATCTGTCGGCGCTAGCAGTGCGAGAACGATCAGTAACGCTGTTCCTGATCATTCTTGTTACGGTCGCAGGCGTAATGGCCTTCCTCGGATTAGGACGCGCGGAAGATCCCCCGTTCACCGTCAAGCAGCTGACGGTCATCACCGCCTGGCCCGGCGCCACCGCGCAGGAGATGCAGGATCAAGTGGCCGAGCCGCTGGAGAAGCGGCTGCAGGAGCTGAAGTGGTACGACCGTACCGAGACCTATACCCGTCCCGGAATGGCCTACACCATGCTGTCCCTTCAGGACAGCACGCCGCCATCTGAAGTGCAGGAGCAGTTTTACCAGGCGCGCAAAAAAATCAGCGATGAGGCCCGCAACCTGCCGGCGGGTGTGATCGGGCCGATGGTGAACGATGAATTCTCGGATGTGGTTTTTGCCCTTTATGCACTGAAAGCAAAGGGTGAACCGCAGCGATATCTGGCCCGCGATGCCGAAAAACTCCGTCAGCAGCTGCTGCACGTTGCGGGTGTAAAAAAAGTGACCATTACTGGTGAACAGGCAGAACGTATTTATGTCTCCTTTTCCAGCGATCGACTCGCTACGTTAGGCATTACTCCGGAACAGATATTCAACGCCCTGAACGGGCAAAATGCCCTGTCACCCGCTGGCTCGATACAAACGCGCGGTCCCGAGGTGTTTATCCGCCTTGACGGCGCGCTGGATACGCTCGAAAAAATCCGCAATACGCCGGTCGTCTCCGGTAACCACACGCTGCGGCTTGTCGACGTGGCCAAGGTCGAACGTGGCTATGTCGATCCGCCCGATTTCCTCATCCGTAATGAGGGTGAACCCGCGCTGATGCTGAGCGTGGTGATGAGAGAAGGCTGGAACGGACTTGAGCTGGGTAAGGCGCTGGAAAAAGAGGTCCGTGACATAAATAGCGACATGCCGCTGGGCATGACGCTTACCAACGTTTCCGATCAGGCGGTTAACATCCGTTCGGCTGTCGATGAGTTCATGGTGAAGTTCTTCGTGGCTCTGCTGGTGGTGATGGTGGTGTGTTTTGTGAGCATGGGCTGGCGCGTGGGTATCGTGGTTGCTGCCGCGGTTCCGCTGACGCTTGCCGTGGTGTTTGTGGTGATGGCCGCCACGGGAAAAAACTTTGACCGCATCACGCTGGGTTCACTCATCCTCGCACTGGGATTACTGGTTGATGACGCCATCATTGCGATAGAGATGATGGTGGTGAAGATGGAAGAGGGCTATGACCGCATCAAAGCATCGGCTTACGCCTGGAGCCATACGGCCGCGCCGATGCTCGCCGGCACGCTGGTTACCGCGATTGGCTTCATGCCCAACGGCTTCGCACAATCCACCGCAGGTGAATACACCAGCAATATGTTCTGGATCGTGGGGATTGCCCTGATTGCCTCGTGGGGGGTGGCCGTGCTGTTTACGCCTTATCTGGGCGTGAAAATGCTGCCGGATATCAAGCCGGTGGCGGGTGGTCACGCGGCAATCTACAACACTCGCCACTACAATCGCTTCAGACGGCTGCTGACCAAAGTCATCGCGCAGAAGTGGTGGGTGGCAGGCGCGGTGATTGGCTGCTTTGTGCTGGCGATCATGGGCATGGGGCTGGTGAAAAAACAGTTCTTCCCAACATCCGATCGTCCTGAGGTGCTGGTTGAAGTGCAAATGCCTTACGGCACCTCCATAGGGCAGACTAGCCTGACCACGGCGCGGATTGAGCAATGGCTAAAAAAGCAAAAAGAAACCCGCACGGTAACCGCCTATATCGGGCAGGGCGCACCGCGTTTCTATCTGGCGATGGCGCCGGAGCTGCCGGATCCCTCATTTGCCAAAATCGTGGTGCTGACCAATGGCGAGCGCGACCGCGATGCACTAAAACAGCGTCTGCGAGAAGCGGCGGCTGATGGTCTCGCGCCAGAAGCGCAGGTGCGCGTCACGCAGCTGGTTTTTGGTCCCTATTCGCCTTTTCCGGTCGCTTACCGGGTGATGGGGCCCGATCCAGACGTGCTGCGTCAGCTGGCCGCGAAGGTGAAAGTGCTGATGCAGACCAGCGCGATGATGCGCACCGTCAACACCGACTGGGGTTCACGTGTGCCGGTATTGCATTTCAGGCTGGATCAAGATCGACTGCAGGCCATGGGGCTGACGCCTGCTGGTGCGGCTAGTCAGCTGCAGTTCCTGCTGAGCGGTGCACCTATTACGGCGATTCGTGAAGATATCCGCTCAGTGGAAGTGACCGGCCGGGCAGCAGGAGAGGTGCGCCTCGATCCCGCGCGCCTTGACGCTTTGACGCTGGCCGGATCTGATGGCCAGCGCATTCCGCTATCCCAATTGGGTGAGACTGAAATCCGCATGGAAGATCCTTTGCTACGTCGCCGCGATAGGACGCCAACGATAACAGTGCGCGGCGATATTGCCGACGGATTGCAGCCACCGGATGTCTCTACCGCGTTGAGCCGGGAACTCCAGCCATTCATCGCATCATTGCCGCCGGGATACCGCATTGAACAGGCGGGCTCGATTGAGGAGTCGGGTAAAGCAACCCAAGCGATGCTCCCGTTGTTCCCGATCATGATTGCCCTGACGCTGCTAATCATCATTCTGCAGGTGCGTTCCATGGCAGCGATGGTGATGGTGTTTTTGACCGCACCGCTGGGGCTGGTTGGCGTTGTGCCCATGCTGCTGCTGTTCCAGCAGCCCTTCGGCATCAATGCGCTGGTCGGGCTGATCGCGCTGTCAGGAATTCTTATGCGCAACACGCTGATTCTGATCGGACAAATACATCAGAATCAGCGGGAAGGCCACGATCCCTTCACGGCTATCGTCGAGGCAACGGTGCAGCGTGCCCGGCCAGTTCTCCTGACAGCGCTAGCAGCGATTCTGGCATTTATTCCCCTCACGCACTCTGTGTTCTGGGGCACGTTGGCTTACACGCTCATTGGTGGGACGTTGGGTGGCACCATCATGACGCTGGTGTTTTTACCGGCGATGTATGCCATCTGGTTCCGTATCAGGTAGGGTAGGACTGTAAAAAAGCCCCGCCCGGAGCGGGGTAGGAAAAATGAACAAGGGGAAAGGCTCTCGCACGTTGAGCGTGCTGTGTGTGACGTCGTACAAAGTACGAAGCGAAAAAAGAGTAGTCACTGTATTTTACTGTTGCAAGTCAGGTCCACGCATAAAATGAAAGCGTCGGTAAAACCGTATCAATTAACCTTTTATCTTCGCGAGAAAAGCCGTAATGGTATCCACCAACTGAACAGCTGATTTCACTAAGACATCAATCATTGAATGGTACTTCCCGCAACGCCAATTAAAATGGTTTTTTTCAGTACTCAATTCCATAAATAACCGAAGCGGTTTCATTTTATAAAGATGTAATTTAAATGACTGTAATGGGTGAAAAATAAAAAAATATTACCCGTGCATTTTTTTAATTCTTCTATAAATTGACCCAGCGGTACTCTCCGCACGTAACGAATGATGCTTTGCATCGCCTCTGAAAGCGTTAGGGATTTCCACTTTCAGAGGTCATTTTTTCCTGCCATTAAAAAACGTTTTATTTACTTAACCTATCTCTTGAAAATTATTCATAAATTAATGCTAATAAAACTGTACAACTTACCGATCCTTGTATAACTTTATCTCATGGCGAGCTGGTTAAATTATGAACACGTGAGGTTTCTTTGCAACAAAACCTGGGTACATCCTATTCAGTGATCGTTAATGCTGAGTATTTCAGTCACGCCTCGCACTCCTATCAGCAGTAAAGGTTGATATGAAAAATCACGGTGAGGAAAAGCTGTGTGACCTGCTCATTGGGGAGGCAGTGTTAGCTTTGCTGCAGGAAAAAGCGGGAATTTCGCGACGAGCGCTCCTTGCGAAGCTTCAGTTCATGCTTGAAGCTGAACAGGATGAAGAACGGGCGCATGCGACAAAACTTGCTATACAGGACGTTATGAGTGAAATCGCAGAAAGTGACTCTCCTAAGGTTGGAGACAGAGAACAAATGGCGAATTTCGATATAGACAAATACGGTAATGACGACTCGACCCGACATTAACGCTGGTACAAGGCTTAAGGGCGTGGAAGAGAAACAAAAAATGCGTACCTCAGTAAGGACATTTTATGCAGCAGAATACAATCGAGTCAGACCTTCAAACCTATTTACAAAGCACTGGTGACCAGTATTCACAGGAAAAAGAAGTTATTGGTATCATTGTGAAGTCTTTGATCGCAGAGAGTGGAAGAGTGACGAATAAGGCTATTATTTTGAGCCTGATAGCGGAGCTGGAAAGCGCCACCGACATCGAGCAACTTGATGTGCTACGCAACTGCCTTGAAATTGTTGTGGGCCATACGCCTAATGAAGACGACTAATAAAGACTCTCTATCCTATCCGCCTCTCAGCGGGGAGTGCTGTATTTATTCCCCGCTTCCCTGACCACTTCGTCCATGATGACAATATTGAAACCTCAATTCCCTGAGGCTTCACTCACCAATAGAAAAATGCCCAACGTTCTTCTTCATCAGGTGTAAAGCCCACCACAACTTTTAACGCGTTGAGTAACGCGTCAAGTTGCAGAAGATCAGTGGTACTTTCAATTTCCGAGATGAGGTGCAAAATGAGCGCGCTATTGGTGACACTCTTACCTTGGCTCACTAACTTTTGTACCGCAGAATCAATCAGGGCCGTCTCCGCAGAATGTTTATCACCTGCTTTCTGGAGATGGTAATTAATGTCTATTTCGCGGGACGTTTGCTGTGTGCTTTGTTGCATTTTCTCTCCTTGTTATCAGATATCTCTGCGGCTACGTTTAAAGGATTTTTTACGCTATTAAGCTTTAGATCCTGGCAAGGCCGGGCTCAACATTTCTGTGCCAATCACCTAGGCAAAACACATCCAGAACTAAATTTAGCGCATATTTCTGTTATGGCACGTCTTAAATCGATGTAATCAACTAATGATCGGCTTTAATCCAAAATACGTTGACATGTTCATGTCAAGATCACTCCATAACACATACAATTAGCGATCAAAAAGCATGCCGATCAAGGTCTGATAGTGGCGCTCTTCCTCCAATGTGGCAGCGACTTCGAGACGTCTTAACAGCTTAGTGCAGATAGCCTTACGATTGAGATTCTTACCAGCACGCAGAATTTCGACAACAATTTGCCCCAGCGTTTCTTGCTGAGTTGGAGCGGTCGCCTTGCTGAAATAATGTGCAATATCGCTGGCCGTATCGGGAAATTTTGAGACACTCTGACGCATGCGAACCTCATAGTTGATTGCTTTGTAGTTGATTCAGTCTGAACCTAAAGTTAGACAATATTTTCAAAATTGTACAGGTTTTACTAACTTGTACAGCTTTAATTTTTAGTGAAAGAACTCTATTGATTGTATTCAAATGGTTATGTTTGATTTTGGGACAAACGATTGAACTTTGATAGTTCAGAACAAAGGAGAAGGGATATAGCAAATAGGAGAGTGATTGATTGGTGGGTAACAACACTAAAAAAGGGGAGCCGCTAAATTCAGTCAGTTATCAACAAACTACGGAGCGCCCTTAGGCGCATCCTTCAACAGAATCAGCGTTGGACACTGATTAGCTTTCTCTCCGTGTAATGCCCAAGTGCCTGGATGCCGAAAGCCAGCGTAGCTCTTCGCGATTTCGAGGAGACGTTTCTGCATATGCTTTTAGCCAACGTCTGGCGTCGGCTATCTGTGCCAGCCTGCTATCGCTGGCATCGCCTTCGGCCATGGTGCCCAGTTCAATAATGAGAGAATTAATGTTGATTTCTTTGTGACTCACAGCAAGATTAATCACTGCCTCGCCAATAATGATGTGGCCTTGTTCTTCATCATGAAATAACACTGCGTTTCCTCCAATATTTTCGGTTACCGATGATATTAGTGTAGTAAAAAAATGGATTAAGGTCCTCGAGATCGGCCAAAGACTTCTAATTATCAAGTAGAAAATGTGAGAGTAGCTACCCAACTGGCTGATAATTATCTTAAATAAAGATAAATGTAAACACATTGCTTAGTTATAAAGAAAAGTCTCAAATTGTAGATGATCTAAATGAAATCGTTTTCAAGAAAGCGCATGCTTTAATTAATGAAGATTTTGGTATGTGAACCAGAAATGGGAAATGAATATTGCCAAATAAAAGAGCGTTGATTAATAGTGTGGAGAGTGTCGTCCCTGACATTTTCTCCGGCCGGTACACGTTTAAACGCGACCGTTGAGGTCATCCTCGTCTTCGTCTTCCGGCCAGAGCCGGACTACGTCCTTAAGCGTCAGTTCGTTTCGTCGTTCAAGCCTGCAAGCGTCTGCAGGTAAGGCACGTTGCGGACAGCGCGATCGGGCTCTTCAAAACTCTTCAGCCAGCTTACGGCTTCAGAAATATCAGACAATCTTGCATTGCTGCCGCCTGCATTTGCCATATGGTCCAGTTCGTCAATCAACGATTGCACGCTGACAACTCTCTGGCCTAAGGCGATGCTCAGTGCCGCTTCGCCAATAATGACGTAGCCTTTCCCGTCGTGTTGAAAAGACATATAACATCCTCCATTTCACGTTTATGACAACCTCAATACAAACTGTAGGCGCTATATAGGATTTAGCTAAAGGTTAATTCCTAAAAGCCATGGGATTTTAAATTTTTTATATTTCTAAGGTGACTATTCATTGCCGTTATTAGCCGCTTAAGCGGGTGTCATTATTTATCACGTCTGGATCAAGAGGGGGGACGGTTCTCAGTAAATTCTAATTATTGTGATTGACATAGTGAAATAATGATTAGGCATCATAAGATGAATCACATCCTTAAATGAAACGTAATTTATGAACGGCAGTTCTCTGATGAAAAGCTCAATGAATTATTAGATTAGCTTGCAGATAATCATTGAAAGGTTTAACGGGATGTGGCAGAAAATTTGTCTAACAGCACTCAAGCCAATGGGCATCCGAGCACGCTGTAAATCTCGGTAATAACCTGCTTCGTTGCGTGTTCAATTGTTCCTTCATTACGGCATAAAACCCAGCCGTGTTCTGCAACGGTCTGCTCGAACGCCTGGGTGCAAGCGACATGATCGTCCAGCTTATGAATCACGGTACTGCTTAACCCACGCGATCTCGCTGCAGCCCTTGCCCATGAAATATCGGGGGCAGTAACAACCCCAACATGCAGGTCCGGCGTTTGCACGTTTCGTTCAATATTGAGCTGTAAAATCTCTGCAAAGGGAACCATCCGGCGAAACGCGGCTTCCGACGGGTACCAGCGATCCATCAAAATTATGCTGTCCGGTGGCTGTTTAGTCAGCACATGCTGGGAAATCCATGCACGGCTATCAGCAAAGCGCTGACAAACTTCCAACTCTAAATCCCGGGATGGATTTCTGGCGAGCCGGTTCACAAGGGCCATTGTTTCTTTTCTGTAGGGATCGCTGTTTTTCTCGCTAAGTCGGATCACTTTGATGTTATCGGCCCTGAGTTCTTTCGTAATGGCTTCCAGAAGCGTGGTTTTACCGACGCCCTTAGGCCCATCCAGTGAAACAAACAACGGACGACTCATAATTGAAATGACGGTTGATATACCGTACGTGTAAAAATCAAATCTGGTATGAGCATGTTATTTCCTTCTTGTTTAAACTTTAGACAACAAAAAACCCGCACTAAGCGGGTTTCTTTTATTATCAGCGGTTCTTATCTGCTCAGACTATTGTCTTCATCGCTATTGTAAGCGTCGCGGATAATGAGCGCGGCCTACAGCGGAGTAACGTTGCCCGCTGCAGGGCCTTTGGCGCCATTTTCAATGGTGAAGGAAACTTGCTGACCTTCATCAAGCGTTTTGTAGTTGTCGCTCTGGATAGCAGAGAAATGGACGAATACATCCTTGCTGCCATCGTTTGGAGTGATAAAGCCAAAACCTTTATCAGAGTTAAACCATTTTACTAAACCAGTCATTTTGTTAGACATAGATAATTCCTTATTTGATGAGCCACTCAATTGCGGCGAATTTGGCCTGAAGTGAAAGATTTACTTATTGGGCACTTAGGAGGAGGCTCTCGAAGAAGGATATCTGTGGATAACACTTGAACTGAGGACTGCTTTACTAAAACTGCTTTCATAAGGTCTGTGTTCCAAACCGGTGATGCATTAAGACATAGCGATAATAATTTAGCAACGAATAAGTATAATTATTTTAACCGTTTAAAGCCCTGGATGGCTGAACGGCTGCTAAATCCTGTCGATCATTTTCCACATGCCACCAAACACGCCATTCAGATTTTTATTCCCCACTTCGGAAAGATGATTATCGTCGCGATACAGCGGCACATCATCTTTGGAACCGTAGCAGAAGCTGTTGTCGCAGAATCCCTGGGTCGCATCGAGCAGGGCGACATTTGGCGATTGAGCCGCGATGTTGTTGAGCATCGCCAACGTCTCCTGATTGTGAGATTGATACTCGGCGCGCGTCTGCTGAACAGCCAATGCTTTGCCGCGCATGGCATCGCGCGACATGCGATAGATCACGTCGTAACCAAACTCGGGAACCGGCGTCATGATAAACACCCGACGATGCGTGGCGAGCCGTTTCACCGCCGCACCGAAATGCTGCTGATAGGCGGCGATGGAGCTGCCGTCATTGATAAATGAGTATTTAGGCGTTTTGCTGCCGCTGCCATAATCGCCATGTAGATAGAAGGATAGGCGGTTAATAATCAGCACCGACGCATGGGGATATTTCCGTTCGATATCCGCGATGGCATTCTTCACAAAACCACCGCAATCGGGGCTAGCACTGCGATGGATATCCGGAACAGATGGGCATCCGGATTGCGCGATAAACACCACTGAATCCTCCGGTCTGGCGCTGCCGACAATCGAAGAGAGCATCGCGGCGGCGTGGCTGTCGCCTAATACCACCAGATTAACCTGGCTGGCATTGCCGAAGACGCATTGCGGAGACGTGGTGCCACTGAACACAAAACAGTTTTCGCCACGTACAAATCGCTCCAGTGAATACTGTTTGATGCTGGCGACCACTTGCGGCGCGCGCGAGGGAAATCCTGCCTTTGCCACGATCAGCACACCCAGCAGCAGCACCAACGCGGTTTGTCCCAGCGTCACGTAGGTTTTGCCACTCAGCCAGCCGTGTTTGTTTTCTACCAGCACATATGAAACCCAACCGGTGGCGAGTGACAGCAGAATCAGCATCGCCTGGCTAACTAGCGTGATCGGCCAATCGGCCAGATGCCAAAACACCCACAGCGGCCAGTGCCACAGATAGATCGAATACGAGGTTTTACCGATGTGCTGCACAATTCGGTTGTTGAACCAGATGCTGTTTTGCACGTTGGCATGGATGATCATCGCGGTCAGTAACACTGGAATCAGCGTCATGATGCCCGGCCAGGCCGTGCTTTCATCAAACCACAGCGCACAGACAATCAGCCCAATAATGCCCAGCAGCGGAACCGCGCGTTGACCGCTGAGCGCGGATTTTGGCGCCAGATAAACTAATCCGCCTGCCAGCATCTCCCACGCACGGGTTGGCAACAGATAATAAGTCGCAGTGAGATGGAAGTTGGTCGCTACCATCACGAGCACCAGTCCGAATGAAAGCAGCGCGGCGATGCCCATCGCCCAGGCAAACTGCTGGCGTAGAAAACGTGCCGTGAACATCAGCGCCAGCGGTAACAGCAAATAGAACTGCCACTCAACGCTTAATGACCAGGTATGCAGCAACCATTTATACACCGAGCCGGTTTCGAAATAGCCGCCCTGTTTGAAATAGACCACATTCGAAATAAAACTCAGGCTAGATACGGCATGCTCCGCCATTTTCTTATATTCATCCGGCGGCATCAGGAAATAGCCCACCAGCATTAATATCAGGCACAGCACCATCAACGGCGGGATAATGCGGCGGCAGCGCGCAGCATAAAATCCCAATAAAGAGAAGTTCTGCTTATTTAAACGCGTCAGAATAATCCCCGTCATTAAATATCCGGAGATGACAAAGAACACATCCACACCGAGGAAACCCCCGCTGACGCTGGAAAACCCAAAGTGATAGAGGATAACCAGCATCACAGCATAGGCGCGTAGACCATTAATATCGGTGCGAAAATTCATAAGGCGTTATCCACGCAGAAGAATATAAGAAACAATGTAAGGATTGTGAAAATTTGAATCAACAGATGTGAAAGCCATCACTTTCGGTTGGTTGATATCGGGATGGAACTATCAGCTAGCTCATTAATCTTATTTTTGAATTAGCCGAATAACTATTTCAGCGGCTTATCAACACACTCTTATTTAAACAGCTGATTTTTAAAATCAGAAAACACACTGAATATTCAGAATAGGCCGCAAGCTTCTGTTTCTAAAGACGCAGAAATATACTGGCTCAGCCGTTGCCAATGGTAATGCCGCTCAGTTAAGCATTAATTTGCATACGTATGCAGGTGCGCATGAATGCGCACCCTACGAAAAGCGCGCCAGTCCTTTGTAGGGTCGCCATTTATGGTGACCGATAGGCGCTTAACTGATGAGCTTAGGCGATTAAGTGGATACCGTTCTGATAAAAAACGAAGAACTCCATACCGGGCTTCTTAGTCTCATCCGAAATGTTTAAAAAACGCATTTTATCGACATATGCGTTTAACGTGTCGATGGCGTAAACATGTTGAGGCCATATGTCGATAAAAGTCGATTTTATCGACATATCCCTTTCACGTGCTTTTGGTTGAAAACGCGATCACAGCTAATCCAGGTCATTTCCTATAGCAATAACAAGCAACTATAATCTAACCGGTTAAGTGGCTTGATCTGCTTTAGAGCACATCAGCTTTTCCACTCCTTTTCGTGGCGGTAAATTTCAGAGGCATACATGATGCGAACTCTTCAGGCGGCCTGGTTGCTCTCTCTGGCCCTGTTTGTCTGTCCGGCCACAGCGGCCAACTCAATCAGCGATGGCTGGGAGTGGCTAAAGCAGGACGTTTCACAAACCTGGCAGGAACCGCAGTATTACGATCTCTATCTGCCTTTCATCAGCTGGCATGCCCGCTTCGCCTACGATAAAGAGAAAACCGATAACTACAATGAAACGCCGTGGGGCGGCGGGTTTGGCGTCTCTCGCATTAACGAAGACGGCAACTGGAGCGCACTCTATGCCATGGCGTTTAAAGATTCGCATAACAAATGGCAACCTATTGTCGGATACGGCTGGGAGAAAGGCTGGTATCTGGATCAAGCGCAAGATTTTCGTCTTGGACTTGGGTTAACCGCCGGGATTACCGCGCGCGATGACTTCGCCAATTACGTGCCGCTGCCGATTGTTTTGCCGCTGTTCTCCGCCGGTTATAAACGTTTCAACGTGCAGTTCACCTACATTCCTGGCACGTACAACAATGGTAACGTGCTGTTCGCCTGGGTACGCTATGCCTTCTGATTCCGCCAACGCGTTGCACAAAGACCGCATCAGCAAAGTCCTTAAGCGCATCGCTTTGGGTTTGCTGGTTTTGCTGGTGATGTTCCTGGTAATCCGTGGTTACCAATCCGAGCAGGGACCGCCACTGCATCGCTGGCATACGTGGTCGGCGGATGAAATGTCGGTGGATGAGATCGATCGTGCCAGCTTCGCGGATTATCTGACGCGTGAAGCGGCGATTTTCCACGACATGAAAATCAACGTGACCGATCAACTCGGTGACGATGAGAAAACGGCACTCAATCGCTTCAACACACAAAGCCCGGTTTATCCGGCGCGATTCGACACCGACTGGAACCGTTCTTACATCCTTGAACCAGAGGGCGAAGTGAAAGGCGCGGTGGTGCTGCTGCATGGATTAACCGATTCGCCCTACAGCATGCGCTATCTGGCGCAGGCGTATCAGCAGAAGGGTTTTGTGGCTGTGGTGCCGCGCCTGCCTGGACACGGCACGGCGCCCGGTTCGCTTACCAAAGTTGACTGGCAAATGTGGATGGCGGCAACCCGCTTAGCGGTGCGGGAAGCGACGCGCCTGGCGGGCAGCAACGTGCCTTTGCATCTGGTTGGTTACTCGAACGGCGGTGCGCTGGCGGTGAAGTACAGCCTTGATACGCTGCAGAATAACACGCTGCGTAAACCGCAACAGTTGGTGTTGCTGTCGCCGATGATTGGCGTCACCGCTTATGCACGCTTTGCCGGATTAGCCGGCTGGCCCGCCATCATTCCTGGCTTCGCCAAGGCGGCATGGCTGAGTATCATCCCGGAATACAATCCCTTTAAATACAACTCGTTTCCGGTGCGCGCGGCGCGTCAATCGTGGTTGCTGACTCAGGCGATGCAGGATCAGCTGCTGCATGTGATTCGCGGCGGCAATATGACGGCGTTTCCGCCAGTGCTGACTTTCCAGTCGGTGCTGGATTCCACCGTCAGCACCCGCGCGGTGGTCAATGCTTTCTACCGCTATTTACCGGACAACGGCAGTGAACTGGTGATGTTCGATGTAAACCAGGCCGCAAACTTACGCGCGCTGTTCAGGCCCGCGCTCTATTCGGCGGTCAATGATTTGTTGCCGCCTGCGCCGCGCCGCTATTCCTCAACGGTGATCACTAACGCGTCACCGACCACCTATCAAACCGTGGCGCGCATGACGCCAGCGGATCAGACACAAGAGATCGTGCGTTCAATGCATGAAGCCTGGCCGCAGGATACCTATTCGTTATCGCATATTGCCGTGCCGTTCCCGCTCAGCGACTCGCTGTATGGTCGCGAGCCGACGGAGAAGAATCGCTATGGCATTAGCTTCGGTACCATCTCGCTGCGCGGTGAAACCGCCAGCCTGATCGTTGGGCTGGATACGCTAATGCGCAACACCTCTAATCCGTTTTTTGATTACATGATGCTGAAAATAAAAGGGCGCATTGATTGCAGCAGTCAGCCCAATCTGCCGGCGTGCTTTAAAGCGTTATGACTTTTTTCAGCCAGCCGCTGGCGAGGATCAGTTTGGAGAGCAGCACCGAAGCGGCGAAGGTCACGGCAATCAGCGTCAGTTTGGTGGCCAGCGAGGTGATCGGAATCAGCGCGGTGAGCAGATGGAAAACCGAGTAGTGCAGAATGTAAACGCCGGTCATGGTTTTGCTGATGGTCGCCAGAATGGTCTCTTTGACCATCGCATTGCGGCGAAAGCGCACCTGGCTGGCGGCGATCACCAGCACCACCACCAGCAGATAGATCTGCGAACCGGTGAGAATAAAGGCGTTACGATCGGCTTTGAATAACGCAAAGAAGAAGTGCTGCTCATAAAACCAGGTAAACAGGTAGATAAAGGGCAGGGCGATCACCGCGCCGCGCGCCACCTTTTTACGCTCCATCCAGTCATTAATCAGCGGATCGCACAGCAGCTGACCGGTTAAATAAAACAGCAGCCAGGTCCAGAGCCGATACTGCGGCTCAAGCCGGAACAGCGGATCCTCCGGATGCAGTACCGCCAGCAAATCGTAGCCATACGAAAAGGCTAACAGCGCCAACACCAGCCCAATGAACGCGCGCCGATGCTGGCTGAGCCACAGCATCAGCGGGTGAAAGCTGTAGATGATAATAAACGAAAAGACGAACCATGGCTGAATCAGATAGCCGCGCTGATAGGGTTCCCACAGGTAATAAACCGTCATCCAGAACAGAAATACGATCACCAGATTGCGGATCTTGCCCATCTGCCAGTTAACATCCTGCTCGGAACGGGCATCCATAATCCCGGCGACGACAAAAAACAGCGGCGTGGCGATGGTGGAGATAAAGGTCAGAAACGCCAGAATCCAGTGATAATCGTAATCGTAGCGATCCCAGGTGTTGTACACGGTAAAAAACGTCACCGCCGTCATACATCCCAGCGTTTTAATCACGTTGAGGCCGGTCACATTCATGATGCGCTAGCTACCTGTTGACGATGGAAGCAGGCATAAATCACCGGCAGCACCAGCAGCGTCAGCACCGTAGCAAAGCCTAGGCCAAACATGATCACCACCGCCATGCTCTGGAAGAATACATCGCGCAGCAGCGGCGCCAGCCCAAGCACAGTGGTAAAGGCGGTGAGCAGAATAGGGCGCAGACGCGAAGTGGCGGCGTAGATGATCGCTTCAGCCTGCGGCTTCAACAGCTTCTGCTGTTCGATCTCTTCGACGAGTACGATGCCGTTACGAATCAGCATGCCACTCAGACTCAACAGGCCGATTAACGCCATAAAGCCGAACGGAATTCCGGTGATCAAAAAGCCCGGCGTCACGCCAATCAGCGCCAGCGGCACCGTCAGCCAGATGGCGACAGCGTTTTTCAGCGAGCTAAACATCAGCACGGTGATCACGAACATCACTAAATAGCCCAGCGGCAGCGAGGTAAACACGCCTTGCTGCGCTTCACTGGAGCTCTCCGCATCGCCGCCCCACTCAATGCTGTAGCCGTGCGGCAGCGGGATTTGCTCAATCTGCGGCTTCACGCGCGCCACAATATCCCCCGAAGTATCGTTGCTGAGCGGATTCGGGTCGGTTTGCACGGTGAGCACCCGGCTGCGATCGCGGCGCAGAATCAGCGGATCTTCCCATTGCAGCGTAAAGCCGCTTACCACGTTGCTGAGCGGGATGTACTGCTGCTGGCTCTGGCTCCACACCAGCACGTTATTGAGATGATTGGCGTCCTGGCGCTCACTGGCTGGTGGACGCACGATCACCGGCAGCAGGTCAGCGCCTTCACGGTACAGCCCGACGCGGCTCCCGGTAAAATTCATCTCCAGCGCGTTATCCACGTCCTGTTTATCGACGCCAAGCTCGCGGCCCAGCGCCAGATTGAACTGCGGACGAATCACCTTACTGCGGTTTTGCCAGTCATTGCGCACGGTGTCAGTGGCGGGATCGGCGGTGAGGATGTCGCCAACTTGGCTGGCGATCAAACGCATTCTGTCGGGATCGGGACCTTTAATCCGCACCTCAATTGCGCTGCCGCCCGAAGGACCAAACATCACCCGTTTGGTGCTGGCGTTGACCTGCGGATACTGGCGCGCAATGTAGGCATCAATGCGGTGTGACAGCGCAGCGATATTACGCTGATCGTCCATGCGCACCATGATTTGCGCATAATTGCTGTACTGACGCTGCCCGTTGTAAGTGAGGATAAAGCGCATGCTGCCCTGGCCAATGGTGGTGACGGTAGACACCACGCCTTGCTGCCCGGTAATCGATTTTTCAACGTCGCTGGCCATCTGCTCGGTGGCGTTGATGTCGGTGCCGTACGGCAGCCAGAGATCGACGAAGAAGATCGGCGTATTGGCCGAAGGGAAGAAGTTTTGCCGTACCGATCCGAAGCCCCAAATCGCCAGCGCCAGCAGCACCGCCATCAGCGCAAGCGTGACAGTTTTTTGCCTGAGCAGCACCTTGAGCATGCGCTGATAGAGACGATAAAAACCGCCGTTGTAAGGCGAAACCTCGGCTGCCGCTTTGGTCGGTGCCTGCGCTTTGAACAGCCACCATTTGATCAGCACCGGCGTGATGGTCAGCGCCGAGAACCAGCTCAGCAGCAGGGAAATCAGCAGCACCTGGAACAGGGATTTACAGTACTCGCCGGTGGAATCCTGCGATAGACCAATCGGCGCAAACGCCAGGATGGCGATAATGGTCGCGCCCAGCAGCGGGAAGGCGGTGCGGCGAATGACAAAGTTGATGGTGGTCATTAGCGGTGAATTTTGCTGACGCGCGATCAGCACGCCTTCGACAATCACAATCGCATTATCCACTAGCATGCTCAGCGCAATAATCAGCGCGCCCAGCGAGATACGCTGCAACTCAATGCCGCACAGATACATGATCAGTAGCGTGCCCAGCACATTGAGCGCCAGCGACAGCGCGATGATAATGCCGCTGCGCACGCCCATAAAAATCAGCAATACGCCAACCACAATCGCCAGCGCCATCAGGAAGTTAGCAATAAAGCCGTTAACCGAATGCGCCACTTCCGCTGCCTGATCGTAAAACACATTGATCTGGATGCCCGCCGGTTTTTCTGCCGACATCTGCTGCAGTTTGGCCTCCAGCGCGCGCCCGACATCAATCACATTCACGCCGGGAATAAACGAAATGCCCATGGTGACCGCCGGACGTCCGCTAGCGTGGTAAATGCTGGCGGGCGATTCACTCAACCCGCGCGACAGCGTGGCGATGTCGCGCAAGCGAGTGGTGGCGTGATCGCCCGGAGTGCTGACCAGCAGGTCACCTAACTCTTCGATATTCTGAAACTCGCCGGTCGGATGCAGACGGATCGATTCTGTGCCGGCTTTGATATCGCCTGCATTAGAAACCACGTTGAGGCGGCTCAACACGCTGGCGAGTTGCGGCAGCGAAATGCCGCGCGCGGCCATCATCGTCAGGGAAACATCGATATTGATTTGCTGTGGGATCACGCCGCCCAGCGCCACTTTACCGACGCCCGGCACCAGCACCAGTTCACGACGCAGCTGTTCGGCGTATTGCACCAGTTCCGGGTTGCTGAAGTTGTCGCCAGAGATAGCGAAGAAGAAACCAAACACATCGCCAAAATCATCGTTAACGAACGGCGCGGCCACGCCGGGAGGAAAGAAACGCGCCGCATCGCCGACTCTGCGCCGCAGTTCATCCCAGATTTGCGGCAACTGGTTTGAGTGGTAACGCGAGTCAATGTTCACTGTAATCTGCGACAGTCCGTTGGACGAGATGGAGCTGACATTGTCGAGATAGGGCAACTGCTGCAGCGCATTTTCCAGCGGCAAGGTGACTTCCTCTTCCACCTGCTGGGCAGACGCGCCGGGATAGTGGGTGACAACCACCGCCGTTTTAATGGTAAACGCCGGATCTTCGAGACGACCAATATTGAGCAGAGCAAAAATACCGCCGACGCCCAATAACAGAATCGCCAGCCAGACGCGGACCGGATTATCGATAAACTGCCGGGAGATATCCATCACAGCCCCCGCTCACGCGTCCAGATGCGAACCGGTTGTTGAGCATGCAGCTCATTGACGCCAGCAGCGACCACGCGCTCACCGGCATGCAGCCCGGCGGTGATCACCACGCCGCGATCGGTCACTTCACCCACGCTGACTTTACGATCCTCTAACGTCAGCTGATCGCCACTGCCTTGCACCACCCAGACATGTGGCTCATTGCGCTGGCTGTTATCGGGATTGAACACCGCTTCCACCGGCACCACCAGCGATTCGCGGTTCACGTTGGCGGGCAGATTGGCGAGGTTAATCGTCACCGTGCCACTGACGCCGCCCACTGCGGGAAAATCGTCCGGACGCGGCATGGTTAAAATGATCTGCCAGGTCAGCGAGTTGGTGTTACTGCTGTTGGTGTGCTCTTTGTAATCGGCCTGGAATTCGCGGTCCGGCAGCGAGTTGATGCGCACCACCGGGCGATAGCTCAGATTGCGCATATCCAGCGTGGTAAACAGGTTTTCCGGCACGCTGAACACCACGTCGAGCAGATCGTTGCGGGTCAACGTGGCGATGGTCTGTCCGGCGGCGACCACCTGATGATTGCGAACGTTGACGACGGCGGCCACGCCAGTGAACGGCGCAGTCAGCGTCATTTGGCTGAGCTCTTCACGGGCAATCTGTAGTGCAGCATTCGCCGCATCGCGGTTGGCACGCTGCACATCCATTTCTGCCTTTGAAATCGCCTGACGACCGGATAGCGTTTGGAAGCGGTCAAATTGCCGTTGGGCGAGAGTGGCGGCGGTTTGTCGTTCATTGACGCGCTGCTGTGCTTCACGCGCCGTTAACCTGGCGATGAGCTGGCCCTGCTCAATGCGATTGCCCTGACGAATATCCAGCGATTCAATTTGTCCAGCACGTTTAAACGACAAATCGGTGGAGTCGCCGGACTCAATGCGTGCCGGGAAGATGCGTTGTTGAGATTCGCCGGAAGCCATAACCTCAACGACTTTAACCATGCGCGGCGGTGGCGTGACTTCCTGTGTTTTTTGATCGCAACCAGTTGTTATCAATATAACAATGGCAACCAGCGTAATATAACGAGTCACTGTTTTATCCTCAGCAACAACGAATCCATTGTTGGCATTATTTGAGTGGATAATTTAATTACCAAGCATAGAAACAACCGCATAAGTGAATAGTCCTACGGCGGAGCAGGTAACGATTGCAATGACAACATAAAGACTCAGACGGAGCAGGCTATAACCATACATCGTTGCCTCCATTAACCATGACCACAGAAAAAATTGCGCCATCGCCCTAAAAGGTGAGAAGTATTAACGGGATGTTTTTGTTATCGATGAGCATAGACGTAGATGTCAAAAAAAGTAAAGGCAGATAGCTTGTAATATTTTTGACGAAATAAACAGTATTTAAATTCGTTCAACATCTAATAAAAAGATTTAAAAACCATGAAAGTAGGATAAAGCACTTGCTTAAAATAACCTCATTATTTGCTAAAAAACAGCCAGCCTTATGAATTATCACACTATATTTTTATTATTATCTGTGATCGGATTAGTCTGATGAGATAAATGGGTTCCGTCTCGCGACTTTTATTGAGAAATGAATGTGTTGAATATCCCTGTGCTACGTTTATAGCGTTCATTTTCCAAAAGACTTTCAATTTCGTATAGAAAATACGGCTGCTCCACTGCCGCTGAGCAGCGATTAATTACATATATTTCAATCTGAAACGGACCGCTTCACTCGACGGGTAAGTCAGGTCTGATCTTTTCGTTCAATGGCGACTTGTTAATCACGGGATATCACCGCCTTGATTTCCGAAACAGGATTTGAGGAGAAAGCGATGAATACTGCTAAACCGGAAAGTACCTATTATCAACTTTCTGTCGATGAAACGCTGGCCAGTACGCAAAGTTCCAGCGAGGGAATCAGTAGTGCTGAAGCGGCGGCGCGCTTAACACAGTACGGGGAAAATGCTCTGCCACAGAAACCCGGCAAGCCGGTTTGGCTGCGTTTTCTCGCCCACTTTAACGATGTTCTCATCTATGTTCTGCTCGCCGCCGCGCTGCTGACTGCCGTAATGGGACACTGGGTCGATACGCTGGTGATCCTTGGTGTCGCGGTGGTGAATGCCCTGATTGGACATATTCAGGAGAGCAACGCGGAGAAATCCCTGCAAAGTATTCGCAATATGCTCTCCAGCGAAACGGTGGTGATCCGCGCCGGCAATCACGAAACGCTGCCCACCACCGCGCTGGTGCCGGGTGATGTGGTGGTGATCCGCGCCGGCGACCGCATTCCGGCGGATCTGCGCGTGATTGAGGCGCATAACCTGCGCGTTGAAGAAGCGATTCTGACCGGCGAATCCACCGTGGTGGAGAAAGGCACGGACGCGCTGACCGGCGAGCTGCCGCTCGGCGACCGCACCAATCTGCTGTTCTCCGGTACCACCGTCAGTTCGGGCGGCGGAAAAGGGCTGGTGATCGCCACCGGCGGCGCCACGGAACTTGGCCACATCAACCAGATGATGTCCGACATCGAAAAGCACCGCACACCGCTATTGGTGCAAATGGATAAACTCGGCAAAGCGATTTTCCTGATCATCCTGGCGATGATGGCCGCGCTCTTTGTCTTCAGCTTGCTGTTCCGCGATATGCCGGTTTCCGAGCTGATGCTGTCACTGATTAGCCTCGCGGTGGCATCTGTTCCTGAAGGATTACCGGCGATTATCTCGATCATTCTGTCGCTTGGCGTACAAACCATGGCGAAGCAGCAGGCGATCATCCGCAAGCTGCCGACCGTGGAAACGCTGGGCGCGATGACGGTGATCTGCTCGGATAAAACCGGCACGCTGACCATGAATGAAATGACGGTGAAAGCGGTTATCACCGCCGATCAGATCTACCGCGTTGATGGCGTCAGCTATGAACCGGTGGGCGCCATCCATAAAGCCGATGACACCGTGCCGGTGAAAGTGGCGCAGGGTTCGATACTGGAGCGCTATCTGCGCACCATCGATCTGTGTAACGACAGCCAGCTGATCAAAGATGAAAGCGGCCTGTGGAAAATCACCGGCGGCCCGACCGAAGGCGCGCTCAAAGTGCTGGCCGCCAAAGGACATCTGCCTTCAGTTACCACCGAACTGCGCAATAAAATCCCCTTCGATTCGCAATACAAATATATGTCGACGCACTATCTGATCGGCGATGAAGAGTGCGTATTACTCACCGGCGCGCCGGACGTGCTGTTCAGGCATTGTCAGCAGCAGCAAACCGAAGCCGGGCTGCAACCGATCGATCTGGCGTGGTGGGAAGCCAAAATTGAAGAGTATGCGCGCGAGGGATTACGCATGGTGGCGGCGGCCTGGAAACCGGCCACGCCAGGGCAAAGTGAACTGACGCATCAGGATCTGCAGCAGGGTATGATTCTGCTCGGCATCGCTGGGATGATGGATCCGCCACGACCCGAAGCCATCACCGCGATTGGCGACTGCCTGCAAGCCGGGATTCGCGTCAAGATGATCACCGGCGACCATCCACAAACCGCGATGAGTATTGGGCAGATGCTGGGGATCGGTAACGCCAGTACCGCCATTACCGGACGCGAATTGGAAGTAATGGACGATCACCAACTCGGCGAGGCGGCGCAGGCGTACGACATCTTTGCCCGCACCAGCCCGGAAGATAAGTTCCGCTTGGTGCAGGCGCTACAGAGCAAGAAAGAGGTGGTCGGGATGACCGGCGATGGCGTTAACGATGCGCCTGCGCTGAAGCAGGCCGATGTCGGTATCGCCATGGGGATTAAAGGCACCGAAGTGACCAAAGAAGCGGCCGATATGGTGCTGACCGACGACAACTTCGCCACCATTGCCAGCGCGGTGCGGGAAGGGCGGCGAGTGTATGACAACCTGAAAAAGACCATTTTGTTCATCATGCCAACCAACCTCGCGCAGGGCTTGCTGATCATCATTGCCCTGCTGGCCGGTAACTTAATTCCGCTGACGCCGGTATTGATTCTGTGGATGAACATGGCGACCTCCGCCACGCTCTCTTTTGGCCTGGCGTTTGAAGCGGGTGAACCCAACATCATGCGTCGTCCGCCACGCGATCCCAAATTGCATGTGATGGATGGTTTCGCCATCTGGCGCGTGATTTTTGTTGGTTCGATGATTGCCATCAGCGCCTTCGTGCTGGAAGCCTGGCTGCAACCGCGCGGCTATTCGCCGGAATTTATCCGTACAGTGTTATTACAAACGCTGGTGACAGCGCAGTGGTTCTATATGCTGAACTGCCGTGTGTCTGACGGCTTCTCATTGAGCAAAGGTTTGCTGATGAATAAGGGCATCTGGATTGTCAGCGGCGTGCTGTTAGTTTTGCAATTGCTGATTATTTACGCGCCCTTTATGCAACTGCTGTTTGGCACCACCGCGCTACCGTTACGCTACTGGATTATTACTCTGATAATTGGCTTCGTGATGTTTTTAATTGTCGAAATTGAAAAACCATTAACGCGGAGATTCAGAATCAATTAATTGCGCGTGACATTCAGGCCGGAGCAATCACGGCCTGAATGTTTTTGACCTCAAACAAGGCCCAGCACACAGGTTTTTCTCTATAATACATTGTGTATAGGATGAAGGATCTTAATGATGGGATTGAACGAGTTTCCTTTATGGTCAAGACTTTTGCGCGTACTGTTAATTCTCGCCACGCTGACCATAATTCTGACCGGTATTTATTTGGCATCAGCGTTAATTAATCAGGTGATGCTGTCGCTGTTTCTGGCGATAATGCTCGACCCATTAATCAGTCGGCTGGAAACAAAACGCGTGCCGCGTTTACTCTCATCCTTGCTGGTGATTGTGCTGCTGTTACTGGTGATTGTGTTCACCATCATCAAGCTCACGGTATTAACCCCCGATTTAATTCAGCTCAGCCGCCAGGCACCCCAGCTACTGGCCGAACGCTTCGACCCGGTGACGCAGACGTTTAGTCATCTGGGCATTGTTTTGACGCCCAACGACATGCTGGCGTTTGTCGATGCGGGTGCGGTGGTGCGCTTTGTCACTGGTTTCCTCACGCAAATACCGAGCATTCTTTCCTGGTGGCTGATGGTATTTCTGATGCTGTTTTTCATGCTGTATGAAATGAAAAATTTGAAAACCCTGTTACGCAAGCAGGCTGAAGGAAAATATCAGCGTTATTACGTGGCGCTTGAAGAGGGCGTGCAAAGCGTTATCGTTTATGCCCAGGTAAAAACCCTGACCAGTATTGTCGGCGGCATTATTGTTTGGGCTGGCGCGCATCTTCTTGGTCTGAAGTTCGCCTTTTTCTGGGGCGTGTTGATGTTTGTTTTCAACTATATTCCGGTGCTGGGTTCATTTATGGCGGCGATCCCGCCCGTGCTGCAAAGTTATATGCTGTACGATATCCAAACTGCATTGGTGGTCGCGCTGTTCTTTGTGGCACTGAATTTAATCCTGAGTTCAGTGATTGAACCGCTATTATTGGGCAAACGATTAAATATGGCGCTCACCACACAGCTGTTGGCATTTCTTGTCTGGCAATCGCTGTTGGGCATCATCGGCGCAATTCTGGCGATTCCGCTGACGTTTATGTTGAAAAAGATATTGCTGGCGAGTGCAGGAAACGAAAAGCAGGGAGAGCATATTTCAAAAAGGTCGCCATAAATGGCGACCCTACGAACACCGATCTCGCTTTTGTAGGGTCGCCATTTATGGCGTAATGCTCGTCAGTTAAGACTTAATCATGCCGGAACGCATAGCGTTTCGGCTTCTTTTTCACCGCTCGCGGATAATGTCTCGTCCGCCGGGTTGGCAGCACGAAGCTTCCCGCCATC
>NZ_JAINFN010000008.1:0-288448 GCF_026130245.1 Pantoea sp. JK | reverse complement strand
CGAGTGCCCACACAGATTGTCTGATAAATTGTTAAAGAGCGTTGCGAGCAGCGGCTGAACCGTCTGTCGCGAGGTGGCGTATACTACGCTACTCTCCTTCGGAGTCAAACACTTTTTTCAGCGTTTTCATCCGGCGGGATGAATTTCTTCACTCCCTGCTGAGCCGTCTGCGTTGCCGCTTTGCCGTCTCAGTGGTGGCGCATTATAGGGAGTTATTCGGAGCTGACAAGGGTTTATTGCAAATAAATTACTGTTCGACCTAAATTTCGCCACAACGCTGTATTTCACAACGATTTGCCTGGTAACTGCGCAAAATCCTGGGCAAAAAGCGCCACTTTATTCCAATCAGTGTATTCCACTTCTTTCGATGCATCTGTTTCGCCGCCGGTCATACGCATAATGAATTGAATCATGACGCGATCAAACCAGCGATAACGCGGATAACGCAACGCGCCAGCGAAAACCGCACAGCAATCGGGTTGCCACGGTGACTGCTCCAGGAACTTGCGCGTATACGCATTGGTCTCTGGCGTGCACTTATCGGCTTTACGCGCCGTGAGGTTAACACTAAAGAAGCCGCTTACGCGCTGCTGCAGCTGTGCTCTGTGCTGCGTAACAAACTTAAGCAACGCCGGATTGAAATGACCGTAGCGGATCGAAGCACCAATCAGCACGCGATCGTACTGCAACCAATCAATCTGGTTTGCCTCCAGTAGATCGATCACGTCACACAGTTGATGCGGCACTAACGTCTGCGCAATGCGCGCGGCAATGTCACGGGTTTGCCCATCGTGGCTGGAATACAGAATCAACGCTTTCATTACTCAATCCTATTTTATTATTCGCGCCAGAAGGTCGGCGTGAACAGCACCAGCAGCGTGAACACTTCAAGGCGTCCAAACAGCATGGTCAAAATCAAAATCCACTTCGCGACATCATTCATTGAAGTGAAGTTGTCTGCCACGACACCCAAACCGGGCCCGAGGTTATTCAGAGTCGCGGCCACGGCAGCAAAAGCAGAGAAGTCATCCACGCCGGTGGCGATGATGGCCAGCATACTGAGCAGGAATACCAGCGCATAAGCTGAGAAGAAACCCCACACCGCTTCGAGGATACGTTCCGGCAACGCGCGGTTGCCCAGTTTGATGGTGTAAACCGCATTCGGGTGCACCAAACGCTTCAGCTCACGCGAACCCTGTTTGAACAGCAGCAGAATACGGATCACCTTCAAACCGCCACCCGTTGAACCCGCCATGCCGCCGATAAAGGCCGAACACAGCAGCAGCACCGGCAGGAACAGCGGCCAGCGTGCAATGCTGTCGGTGGTGAAACCGGCCGTGGTCGCCATCGAAACCACCTGGAAAAACGCTTGATTCAGCGTTTGCCAGCCGCTGGCGTACACATTGTGGAACCACAGCACGATGGTACAGATCAGCACTAAGGTCAGTTGTACGCCAATAAACATGCGAAATTCGGGATCGCGCCAATACACTTTCAGGTTGCGACCGCTTAATAAAGAGAAGTGCAGGCCGTAATTACAACCCGAGATCAGCAGAAATACCGCGACGATGGTATTGATGGTTGGGCTATTAAAATAGCCGATGCTGGCATCATGGGTTGAAAACCCGCCAATCGCGATAGTCGAGAAGCTATGGCCGATAGCATCAAACATCGGCATGCCTGCCAACCAGAGCGCCAACGCGCACGCCACGGTGAGCAACACATAGATCAGCCACAGCGTTTTCGCTGTTTCCGCAATACGCGGGCGCATCTTATTATCTTTCAGCGGCCCCGGCATTTCAGCGCGATAAAGCTGCATGCCACCCACGCCCAGAATGGGCAAAATCGCCACCGCCAGCACAATGATCCCCATGCCGCCGAGCCACTGCAGCATTTGCCGATAGAACAGAATCGCTTTCGGCAGCGTATCCAGCCCCACCAGCGTCGTGGCGCCGGTGGTAGTCAGGCCAGAGAAGGATTCAAAGAACGCATCGGTGATTGAAAGATGCGGCTGCTCGGCGAAGATAAACGGCATCGCACCGACGCTGCCCAGCACGGTCCAGAACAGCACCACGATGAGGAAGCCTTCGCGCGGCTTAAGTTCGCTTTTCTGCTTGCGGTTAGGCCACCACAGCAGCGAACCGATGACGATTGCCATCATAAAGGTCTGACTGAACGCGCGCCCGGCACCATCACGGTAAATCAAGGCGACGAGGCCCGGTAAAATCATGGTCACCGAGAACAGAATCACCAGCAGGCCCACGATGCGGGTAATGGCGCGAAAATGCATTCAGCCGTTTCCTTTAAACAGAAGCTTTTAGTTTGTCAGCGGGATGAGCGTCAGCGCGCCCCGGCTGTAATCAGAGAGGTTTTGGCGAAAGCCATCAATCTGCGCATGCGGCAACGCTAAACGCAGCGCAATACGATCCTGATAATGGCTCTCTTCAATAATGCCGTCAAAACGTTGCAGCAGGCGCTCGATGTCACTCAGTTGGGCGTACTCACATTGCAGGGTAAAAGATTCCATCGGCACTTTACGCTGACGCGCCAGTTGCTTCAGCCCTTGCTGCACGCCGCCGCCATATGCTTTTACCAGTCCGCCGGTGCCCAGCATAATGCCACCATAATAACGCACCACCACCGCAGTAATCTCACCGACACCGCTGCCCATCAACTGAGCCAGCATCGGTTTGCCGGCGGTGCCAGATGGTTCACCATCATCGGAGAAACCCAACTGTTGCGAATCATCCGGCGCGCCTGCCACCCACGCCCAGCAGTGATGCCGCGCGGTGGGATGTTCCTGTTTCACCTGCTGCACAAACGCGCGCGCCGCTTCCACGCCCGCCGTGTGCGCCAGCAAGGTGATGAAGCGGCTTTTCTTGATAGTTTCCTCGCTGAGACTCACGGCCTCAGCGGGAATGTCGTAAGCATCCATCAGGCAAGGTGCAGATCGCGCGTCATGTTTTCAATGCGATTAGTGTGAATCACCACGTTATCCTCGATACGAATACCGCCGTACGGTTTCAGTGCATCGATTGCCGCCCAGTCAAAGTATTGACTGAACTTGCCGCCGCGCAGCTTCGCCAGCAGCGAATCGATAATATAGAAGCCCGGTTCGATAGTCAGCACCATGCCAGGTTCCAGCACGCGCGTACAACGCAGATACGGATACTGCGACGGTGCCGCCAGATGCGTACCGTTGTCGTCCTGCATAAAGCCAGCCACATCGTGCACATGCAGGCCAAGCGGATGTCCAAGGCCATGCGGCATAAACGGACCGGTTAAATCTTCCGCCACCAGCGTCTCTTCGGTCAGGCCTTTCACCAGTTCGAACTTCAGCAGCAGACGCGCAATGCGCTGATGCATCTGCAGATGATAATCGGTATAGCGCACGCCAGCTTTCAAGGTAGCGATCAGCGCCAGCTCTTCCTTGTCCATCGCCGCAACCATTTCGGCATAGCGCGATTTGCTCTGCGCCGCATAGCTGCGCGTCAGGTCAGCGGCGTAACCGAGATACTCCGCACCGGCGTCAATCAGGAAGCTGTGACGTTTGGCCGGCGGTTGATGATCCAGTTTGGTGTAGTGCAGTACTGCGGCATGTTCATTCAGCGCGATAATGTTGCCGTAAGGCACATCGGTGTCGCGATGGCCGGTTGCGGTCAGATAGGCGATATTGATATCGAACTCGCTCATACCCGAGAAGAACGCCTCTTTGGCCGCGCGATGACCCGCCACCGCCAGCTTCTGCGCTTCACGCATACACGCCAGTTCGTACTCAGTTTTAATACTGCGATGATAATGCAGGAAATCGATCACACCTTTCGGGTTCACCTGCTCGCTGTTAATGCCGAGCTGTGAAGCACGTGATGGCACCGGACCGATATAGGCCACGTTTTCACGCTGTGCAGGCAGCAACTGCGCGATCTCATCGGCACTCTTCAGGCCAATCACGTCCACATCGTTGGTCCAGAAGCTGTTTGGCAGCGGCTCAACGTTGTGCCAGTAATCAACCGGCGAATAGAACCACAGCTTGGGTTTATTCACGCCATCAATCCATAACCAGCAGTTTGGCACCTGCGTCACCGGCACCCACGCTTTGAACTGGGGATTCACCTTAAACGGATAGTCGTGATCGTCGAGAAAAACGGTCAGCAGCTCGCCGGAATGAATCAGCATGGCATCAAGCTTAAAGCGAGCCAGCACCTGCTGCGCTCGCTGCTGCAGCGTATTGATGTGCGCGTGATACAGGGTTTTCAGTGAATCCATGGACTTGTCTCCAATGTCGCGAAAGTGGCCGCAGTGTAGCACAGCCGTGTAAGCGATGCCGTGCTGCACACGCTGTGATCGTTGTATCAAATAAGCAAACTCTCGTTTGCAAATAATTAACATCAGACTCACACTCCAACTCATCTGGTATGACCAGATCAACTTTCGCGGTTTCAGGAGACGGACATGCTCTACCAAGGCGATACCCTTTCAGTTCACTGGCTTGACGACGGCATCGCCGAGCTGGTTTTCGATGCGCCCGGTTCGGTGAACAAACTCGATACCAAAACCGTTGCCTCATTGGGCGAGGCATTAAGCGTGTTGGAACAGCAACCTGCGCTGCGCGGTCTGCTGCTCTCGTCGGCCAAACCGGCATTTATCGTCGGTGCTGACATCACAGAATTTCTGTCGCTGTTTGATGCGCCAGAAGAGAAGCTGAGTCAGTGGCTGGCGTTTGCCAACAGCATCTTCAATCGCTTAGAGGATTTGCCGGTGCCAACCGTGGCCGCCATTGATGGCTATGCGCTGGGCGGCGGCTGTGAATGCATACTGGCGACCGACTTCCGCGTTGCCACACCCACCGCACGCATCGGCCTGCCGGAAACCAAACTGGGCATCATGCCGGGC
This sequence comes from Pantoea sp. JK, assembly GCF_026130245.1. NCBI lineage: Bacteria > Pseudomonadati > Pseudomonadota > Gammaproteobacteria > Enterobacterales > Erwiniaceae > Pantoea > Pantoea sp. JK. The sequence goes on along the minus strand of NZ_JAINFN010000008.1, from coordinate 283,555 downwards.
TTTGGCGGCAGCGTGCGTTTGCCGCGCCTGCTCGGTGCCGATAGCGCGATGGAAATCATCGCCGCCGGTAAAGATGTTGATGGCAACAGCGCCCTGAAACTCGGTTTGGTGGATGCGGTGGTCAGCAGCGACAAACTGCGTGCCGCCGCACTTACCGTTTTGCAGGACGCCATCGTGCAAGGCAACTGGCAGGCACGCCGCGCGCCGAAGCTGGCGCCGCTGAAACTCAGCCCGATTGAAGCCGCCATGAGCTTCACCATCGCCAAAAGCATGGTGCTGCAAACCGCAGGCAAACACTATCCGGCACCGATTACCGCCGTGAAAACCATTGAAGCTGCCGCCAGCCTCGGACGTGATGATGCGCTGAAGCTGGAAACCGCTGCTTTTGTACCATTGGCGCAGAGCGATGTGGCGCGTGCGCTGGTCGGCATCTTCCTGAACGATCAGTACGTCAAAGGCCTGGCGAAGAAGCACAGCAGCGCAGCCGGTGCGCCGCAGCAAGCTGCAGTGTTGGGCGCAGGGATTATGGGCGGCGGCATTGCTTATCAATCGGCATGGAAAGGCGTGCCGGTGATGATGAAAGATATCAATCCGCAGGCGTTAACGCTGGGTATGACCGAAGCCAGCAAGCTGCTGAACAAACAGCTGGAGCGCGGCAAAATTGACGGCGCCAAACTGGCCAGCGTACTCACCACCATTCAGCCGACGCTGGATTACGCCGGATTCGAACGCACCGACGTAGTGGTGGAAGCGGTAGTGGAAAATCCGCAGATCAAAGCCAAAGTGCTGGCAGAAACCGAACAGCATCTGCGCGAGGACGCCATTCTCGCCTCCAACACTTCAACCATTCCGATTAGCCAGCTGGCGCAAGCCTTAAAACGTCCAGAAAATTTCTGCGGCATGCACTTCTTCAATCCGGTGCCGCGTATGCCGCTGGTCGAAGTGATTCGCGGTGTGAAAACTTCAGAAGCGACTCTCAGCAAAGTGGTGGCCTGGGCGAGCAAAATGGGCAAGACGCCGATTGTGGTGAATGACTGTCCCGGCTTCTTTGTGAATCGCGTGCTGTTCCCCTACTTCGCCGCTTTCAGCCTGCTATTGCGCGACGGCGCGGATTTCCGTCAGGTCGATAAAGTGATGGAAAAACAGTTCGGCTGGCCGATGGGCCCAGCGTGGCTGCTGGATGTGGTTGGCATTGATACCGCGCATCACGCTCAGCAAGTGATGGCGCAAGGCTTCCCGTCACGCATGCAGAAAGATTATCGCGACGCGATCGACGTGCTGTTCGAAGCCAAACGTTACGGCCAGAAAAACGGTCAGGGCTTTTACCGCTGGGAGCAGGATAAAAAAGGCAAAGCGCAGAAGAAAGCCGATGCAGCTGTCGATGCGCTGCTGGAACCTATTTGCCAGCCTAAGCGCGTGTTCAGCGATGACGAGATCGCCAACCGCATGATGCTGCCGATGCTCAACGAAGTGGTGCGCTGCCTCGAAGAGAAGATCATCGCTTCACCGGCCGAAGCCGATATGGCGCTGGTGTACGGCTTAGGCTTCCCACCGTTCCGTGGCGGCGCGTTCCGCTACATGGATACGCTGGGCAACAGCAACGTGGTCGATCAGGCCAAACGTTATACCGCGCTCGGCCCGCTTTACGCGCTGCCGGAGCTGCTGTTGCAAAAAGCCCATCAGCATCAGAGCTGGTATCCCGCGGTGCAACCAATTGACGAAGCGGCGCTGCAAAGTGCCTGAGGTAATGAAAATGGAAAAAGTAGTCATTGTTGATGCGGTCCGCACGCCGATGGGACGCTCCAAAGGCGGTGCGTTTCGCCAGGTGCGCGCAGAAGATCTCTCGGCGCATTTGATGCGCGAGCTGCTGAGCCGCAATCCGGCGGTCGATCCCGCCACGCTGGACGACATTATCTGGGGCTGCGTGCAGCAGACGCTGGAGCAAGGCTTCAACATTGCACGTAACGCCGCGCTGCTGGCCGAGATCCCGCATCGCGTGCCTGCCAGCACTGTCAACCGCCTGTGCGGTTCGTCGATGCAGGCGCTGCACGACGCGGCGCGTGCCATTATGGTTGGCGATGCACATAGCTGCCTGATTGGCGGCGTCGAACATATGGGCCACGTGCCAATGAGCCACGGTGTGGATTTCCATCCGGGCCTGGGTCGCACGGTGGCGAAAGCGGCAGGCATGATGGGGTTAACCGCCGAGATGCTGGCGCGCATGCATCACATCACGCGTGAGCAGCAGGATGCTTTCGCATTGCGTTCACACCAGCGCGCCTGGGCGGCAACCCAGCGCGGCGATTTCAAGCGTGAGATTGTGGCGACCTACGGCCACGACGCCGACGGCGTGTTGAAACGTTTCGAGAGCGACGAAGTGATTCGTGAAGAGACCAGCCTCGAAGGATTGGCTGCGCTGCGCCCGGCATTCGATCCGGTCAACGGCACCGTGACCGCAGGCAGCTCCTCCGCGCTCTCCGACGGCGCAGCGGCAATGTTGATCATGAGCGAAAGCCGCGCACGCGAACTCGGTCTGACGCCGCGCGCGCGCATTCGTAGCATGGCGGTGGTTGGCTGCGATCCGTCGATTATGGGTTACGGTCCGGTTCCCGCCAGCAAACTGGCGCTCAAGCGTGCCGGATTGAGCGTGCAGGATATCGACTTGTTCGAGTTCAACGAGGCTTTTGCTGCACAGGCGCTGCCGTGCATCAAGGATATGGGCTTGCTGGAACAGCTGGATGAGAAAGTGAATTTGAATGGCGGCGCGATTGCGCTCGGTCATCCGCTGGGATGTTCCGGCGCGCGTATCAGTACCACGCTGCTGAATCTGATGGAGCGTCGCGATGCGCAATTTGGTCTGGCGACCATGTGCATTGGCTTAGGCCAGGGCATCGCCACAGTGTTCGAACGGGTTTAATACGTTAATGTTGCACGTGTTCCCGCCCTTTCGGGCGGGTTTTTTATGGCGGCCATCAGATAAACGCAAACGCATCGCCGAACATCTGCGCTTCCAGCGCGCCGCGCTCAGCACAGAAACGCTCACGCGCGATCTTCGCCATCTCAAAACGACCGGCAATATAGATATCGTGCTCGCTGAGCGATGCGAAATCCTGCATCACCGCCGTCAGCACCGTGCCGCTGCGCCCGGTCCAGTCATCTGCCGGTTGTTCCACTACCGGGATCACTTTCAGGTTCGGATGCTTCACCGCCAGCGCATTCAGCTCATCCAGATCGTACAGATGCATCAGCTCACGGCCGCCCCAGTAAATCGCAATCTCGCGATCGGGTTTCTGTGCCAGCGCGGTCAGCAGAATAGAGCGCGCATAGGAGAAGCCGGTGCCGCCCGCAATCAGAATGATCGGACGATCGCTATCTTCACGCAGCCAGGCATCGCCGTGCGGCATATCGACGGTTATCTGGCGATCGTTCTTGATGCGGTCCATCACCGCCATCGCGTAGAGATTGAGATCCGATGCGCCGATGTGCAGCTCAATGATGTCCTTTTCCATTGGCGTAGAAGCCAGGGAAAACGGGCGCTTATCGCGCTCATCCATCACCACCATCAAATACTGTCCTGCGCGGAAGTTAAAATCCGCCGCCGGAATTAAACGAACGCGGTAAACCGTGTCCGTAATCGCTTCAACCGAAGTCACTTTGCAGCTTAACGTTGTCATGCGTTCCCTTTTTCTTCGGATCTAATTGGTCTGCCGCCGTTAGCGCTGCGGCGGCTCGGCAAAGATAGCTAACTCATCCCAAATGGCGTCAATGCGCGCGGTCACCGCCGGATCTTTCACAATCGGCGTGCCCCACTCGCGCGTGGTTTCGCCCGGCCACTTATTGGTCGCATCCATTCCCATCTTCGAGCCTAAGCCGGAAACTGGCGAGGCGAAGTCGAGATAATCGATCGGCGTGTTCTCAACCAGCACGGTATCACGCGCCGGATCCATACGCGTGGTAATCGCCCAAATCACATCATTCCAGTCGCGCGCGTTGACGTCGTCATCACACACAATCACGAACTTGGTATACATGAACTGACGCAGGAACGACCACACGCCGAACATCACACGCTTGGCGTGACCCGCGTACTGTTTCTTGATCGTCACGACCGCGAGGCGATAAGAACAGCCTTCCGGCGGCAGATAGAAATCTACAATCTCCGGAAACTGCTTAATCAGAATCGGCACCAGCACTTCATTGAGCGCCACGCCCAGCACCGCCGGTTCATCCGGTGGACGTCCGGTGTAGGTTGAATGATAAATCGGGTTGCGACGTTGCGTTACGTGCGTCACGGTAAACACCGGGAAGCTGTCTACTTCATTGTAGTAGCCTGTGTGGTCGCCGTACGGACCTTCCGGCGCGACATCGCCCGGCTCGATATAACCTTCCAGCACGATTTCCGCGCTGGCCGGCACTTCGAGTTCGTTCGAAATACACTTCACCACTTCGGTTTTGTTACCGCGCAGTAAACCGGCAAAGGCATATTCGGACAAGGTATCTGGCACCGGCGTCACCGCGCCGAGAATGGTAGCAGGATCGGCACCCAGCGCCACCGACACCGGGAAACGTTCGCCCGGATGTGCTTTACACCACTCCTGGAAATCCAGCGCGCCGCCGCGATGCGACAGCCAGCGCATAATCACGCGGTTCTTGCCGATCACCTGCTGGCGATAGATACCCAGATTTTGTCGCTCTTTATGCGGGCCGCGCGTAACGGTTAATCCCCACGTAATCAGCGGCGCAGCATCGCCCGGCCAGCATTTCATCACCGGGATGCGCGACAGATCGACTTCATCGCCGCTGAAAATCTCTTCCTGGCACGGCGCATTGCGCAGGCGCTTAGTCGGCATGTTCAGCACTTGCTTGAATTGCGGCATCTTATCGAACAGATCGCGGAAGCCTTTTGGCGGTTCCGGCTCTTTCAGGAACGCCAGCAGCTTGCCGACTTCGCGCAGCGCACTGACCTCTTCCTGGCCCATGCCCATCGCCACGCGTTTCGGTGTGCCAAACAGATTACACAGCACCGGCATGTCGTAGCCTTTCGGGTTTTCGAACAGCAGTGCCGGGCCGCCGGCGCGCAGCGTGCGATCGGCAATTTCAGTCATCTCTAACTCAGGATCGATCTCCTGAGTGATGCGCTTTAACTCGCCACGCTGTTCCAGCAATGCGAGGAAGTCTCGTAAATCCTGATATTTCATGCGGCTTTAGCTTTCCGGCCAGAGTGAAGCGCCATTATAGGGGCGTTTCACGCTGACATGTTGAGGTTTTGCGTCAGGCAGGCTGACAGGAAAACGGCACCAGCGACTGAATCGCCAATACATCGTGATACGCAGCAATCGGCTCGCCGTGGCGGAACACTTTGAAGTCTTCGCCGCGAGCGCTGTAGTAACGCAGGCGATTCTCGCTCACGTGCAGGAAGCTGGCTTCGCGCAGCGCAATCACCGATTCATGCGGATTAACGGTACAGAACTCGGCCAAACGTTCGTCACGCGTTTCACCCATATGGCCGCTGACGTGCGCATCAAGATAATGCGGATTAATCTGCACCGGGAACAGCCCAAGCGCGGGCAACACTACGCTGCTGCGCACCGGCATGTCATTGGTGGTGCGAATGGAAGGCGTTGCCACATTGCAACCGGCGCTCCAGCCAACGTACGGTACATCACGCTCGCGCACCGCGCGTTGGATGGCAACGATCAAGCCGTGCTCATGCAGCATTTGGTTGAGGAACCAGGTATTTCCGCCGCTCACCAGAATCAGCTCAGCGTGTTCAATCGCCGCAACGGGCGAGGCAAACTCGTGCACGGTGCGCACGTCAATGCCTAACGACGCGGATAAATCCTGCGCGCGCTGCGCATGATCGCCACGAATAATCGCGTACGGCACCAGCACCGCCGAGGTGATGCCGCGCTGGGCGATCATCGCGTGCAGCTGCGGGTGGGCGTAACCTAACAGCGGCGCATCGTCAGCCACTTTGCCGTTACTTAACAGGAACAGTTCCATCAGCCACTCCTTTTCAATCGAAAGATGGGGATGGAGTCTGATACAGATGGTCGTCAGCCGTCAATTTTCTTGCAAGAAAGCGTAAATAAGCCGCATCAATCGGATAAATCGTAGTGAAATTGTTTTCAGCACCCGGTTTCCACCCGCCGATGCGCTATAACTCTGACAACTGATTTGATATTCTTAGCGTCCATTATTTGGGAGCGATTATGGAATCCTGGTACTTACTCTATTGCAAACGTGGACAACTGTTGCGCGCGAAAGAGCATCTTGAGCGGCAAGAGGTGAATTGCCTCAGCCCAATGATCGCTCTGGAGAAGATTGTGCGCGGCAAACGCACCACCGTGAGTGAGCCGCTGTTCCCTAACTATCTGTTTATCGAGTTCGATCCCGAAGCGATTCACACTACCACCATCAGCAGCACGCGCGGCGTCAGCCACTTCGTGCGCTTTGGCACCATGCCGGCCACCGTATCGCATGATGTGATCGAAGCGCTGCAAACTGATGCACCGCAGATCGTATTGGATCCGGAAACCCCGCAGAGCGGTGATGAAGTGATCATCACCGATGGCACTTTCGAAGGGCTGCGCGCCATTTTTGCCGAGCCGGATGGTGAAACGCGCTCCGTTCTGCTGCTCAACATGCTGAACAAACAGGTGATGCGCAGCGTGGATAACAAGCAGTTCCGCAAACTCTAAGCGAGTTTGAACAGCTGACGCGCGTTGAGATTTACCTGCGCGCCTAGCGCTTCTGCTTCTTCGCCACGCCAGTTCGCCACCTGCTGCACAATATGCGGCAGGAAGCACGGCTCATTGCGGCGTGAAGTGGGACGTGGATGCATATCGCGCGGCAGTAAATACGGTGCGTCGGTTTCCAGTAACAGGCGCTCAGCCGGAATCAGCGGCAGCAATTCACGCAGTTCCATACCGCGACGCTCATCGCACACCCAGCCGGTAATGCCCACCGACAATCCCAGCGCCAGACACGCTTGCAGTTCATCACGCGTACCGGTAAAGCAGTGAACGACAGCGCCTACCAATTTGGGCAGCCACGGCTCAAGCACCGCGACAAAACGATCGTGCGCCTCTCGGCAATGCAGAAACACCGGCAATTGCAGCTCAGCGGCCAACGCCAGCTGCGCATCGAAAGCGTATTCCTGCTGATCGTGGGCCGAGAGATTGCGATTGAAATCCAGGCCACATTCGCCAATTGCGACCACCTGCTCGCTTTCCGCCAGGCGACGTAAGGTATTCGCGGTTTCCGCCGACCATTCACTGGCATGGTGAGGATGGACGCCAGCGGTTGACCAGCAATATCCTGCATGTTGCGTAGCCAGTTGGCGCGCTTGCTGGCTCTCTAATGCATTGGTGCCGGTAATTAACAGGCCGGTGACGCCTGCTTCGCGCGCACGTTTTACCACCTGATCGCGATCTTTTGCGAATTGCGTGCTGGTCAGGTTTACACCGATATCAAACATGTTTTCTCCCCAATAAAAAACCGCCCAACGGGGCGGTTTAGATGCATCTTACCGAAGACATCAGGATTCGGTGTTGTGTTCCTCATCCGAAGACTGACGTCCTTTACCCACATAGTAGCGGGAGAAGAATACGCCGACTTCAAACAGGCAGTACATCGGAATAGCGAGCAAAGTTTGCGAGAAAACATCCGGCGGTGTGAGCAACATCCCAACCACGAACGCGCCAACCAACATATAAGGACGTTTCTTCTTCAAATCTTCGGGTGACGTAATGCCGGTCCAGCACAGCAGCACAATCGCAATCGGCACCTCAAACGCCACGCCAAACGCCATAAAAATCGTCATGACGAAGTCGAGGTAGTTGGTGATATCCGTTGCGATGGTCACACCTTGCGGCGCGGTTTTGGCGAAAAAGCCAAACGCCAGCGGGAACACGATGAAATAGGCAAACGCCACGCCGACGTAAAACAGCAGCGTACTGGAGAACAGCAACGGCATCACCAGTTTGCGCTCGTGGCGATAGAGCGCAGGCGCCACAAACGCCCACACCTGATACAAAATCACCGGCACGGCCAGAAACACCGAAACAATAATGGTGAGTTTGATCGGCGTGAAGAACGGCGATGCCACGTCGGTGGCGATCATGCTCGCACCGGCTGGCATCTGGCTAATCAGCGGTGCCGCGACCAGATGGTAGATATCATTCGCGAAATAGACCAGACACAAAAAGATGACTAAAACAGCGATGATGCAATTCAACAAACGCTTGCGCAGCTCAATCAAATGGCTAATGAGCGGTTGGGTATCTTCAACGGCCATGTTTATCGTTCATCTTTTACGAGAGAAATCTTCGCGGTGCTTTCAGGAGCACTGGCGACGGGATGGGTTTCTGCTTCTGAAGCGATGTTGTCTGGCTGCGGAGCCTGTGCGGGTGCACTGGTTTGATGTTCCGCTGAGGCAGGCGTGACCGCAGGTGAAGTGCCGGGCTGCGCTGCTGCTGGCTGAGTCTGATGAATGGTGTTGGCTTCATCTTCCTCTTTTTCGACATCGATACTCTGCTGCACCGAACGCTTCATCGAGTCGGCGGTTTTACGCAGTTCTTCCATCGACTCTTTCAGCTCGGGTGATAGCGTGCCACGGCCCGCTTCTTCCACCTTTTTCAGGCTGTCCTGCAATTCCTGCAGTTTCAGCTCTTGCGCCAGTTCGTTTTGTACATTCGCGGCCAGCGAGCGAATGGCTCTGATCCAGCCGACGACGGTTTTCACCGCAACCGGTAATCGTTGCGGGCCAAGCACAATCAACCCGATCACGAACACCAATACCAGTTCACTAAAACCAATGTCGAACACAGTTATACCTGCTTGTCGTTCCGGGCGTCGTCTTTAGTCGCCGTGGTTTGCTGTTTGTCTGCCAGAGTTTTGGCGTTGAAGTCAGCGTCCTGCTCTTTCGGTTGATCCTTTTTATCGTCTTCATCGCCCATGGCTTTTTTGAAGCCGCGAATGGAAGATCCTAAATCCGAACCCAGGTTGCGAAGCTTGTTGGTACCGAACAGAAGAACAACAATGACGGCAATGATTAACAATTGCCAAATACTGATACCGCCCATGAGATATGCCTCTAATATTCTGTGAAAAACTGTTGACTGTAACGCACAGAAAGCCCGTATGATTTCGGGCTTTAGCTTGCGACATTACGCGATTTGTACCAGGCAGACAATCAGTTTGTCTTGCGCCAGCCAATAAGCCAGGTGACGATGCCAGTGGCCATTAATAGCGCCGGGAAGAAATCCCAATCCGGTCGACTTAACAGCACGGCGGTGCCACTTAATAACAGTGTAGCGCCTACACCAAACAGATAGCGCGCCTGATGATTGCGTGTTCGCTGTACGTTTAAATCGGTGACGAGTTTATCGACACTGTGCTTCAATAATTTGTGCTGGCGCATGCTGTCGTAAAATAGCTCCGGCAACTCCGGCAGTTTTTCCGCCCAGTACGGTGCTTTCTCTTTCACCGCCCGCATAATCGCCGGGATACCAATCTGATCTTTGATCCAATCTTCGAGGAACGGCTTGGCGGTTTTCCACAGGTCGAGCTGCGGATAGAGTTGGCGACCAATCCCTTCAATGTACAACAGCGTCTTTTGCAGCAGCACCAATTGCGGCTGCACCTCCATATTGAAGCGACGCGCGGTGTTGAACAGGTTCAGCAGCACGTGACCAAACGAAATTTCAGCCAGCGGCTTTTCGAAAATCGGCTCACACACGGTGCGAATGGCAAACTCAAAGTCTTCAACGTTGGTATCGGGCGGCACCCAGCCCGAATCCACATGCAGCTCGGCCACTTTGCGGTAATCGCGGTTGAAGAAGGCGATAAAGTTCTCAGCGAGGTAGCGCTTATCTTCTTTATTCAGCGAACCGACGATACCGCAGTCGATGCCGATGTATTGCGGATCTTCCGGGTGATCGTAGCTGACGAAGATATTGCCGGGATGCATATCGGCATGGAAGAAGCTGTCGCGGAACACCTGCGTGAAGAACACCTGCACACCGCGCTCGGCCAGCAGTTTCATATTGACGCCATGCTGCTCCAGCGTGGCGATATCCGAAATAGGAATGCCGTAAATGCGCTCCATCACCATCATCGACTCGCTGCAATAATCCGAGAACACTTCCGGCACATACAGCATGCGGCTCTGGTCAAAGTTACGACGCAGCTGGATGGCGTTCGCCGCTTCACGCAGCAGATTCAGCTCATCGATTAAGGTCTTTTCGTAATCACGCACCACTTCCACCGGACGCAGACGACGACCATCCGGCAACAAACGCGGCACCCAACGCGCCAGACGGTAAATCAATCGCATATCGGCTCTGATTACCGGCAGGATGTCGGGACGTATCACTTTGATCACCACCGCGCGGCCGTTGGATTTCAGCGTCGCGGTATGCACCTGCGCGATCGAAGCTGAAGCCAGCGGTTTGATATCGAAGTCTTCAAACCAGGTTTCCACCGGGCCGCCAATCGACTTTTCAATCTGTTCTTTGGCTTTCACGCCATCAAATGGCGCAACGCGGTCCTGCAGCACCGCCAGTTCATCGGCAATCGCGGGTGGGAACAAATCGCGACGCGTAGAGAGCATTTGACCGAATTTGATCCATACCGGGCCCAACTGCTCCATCGCTAAACGGATGCGCACGCCGGCGGAAGCGTCTTTATGTTGGTTAGGGATCCAGAAAATACAGCGCCGCCACAAGCGTAAAAGCAGTGTGAAGCGCATGCGGGGAATCAGTTCATCAAGGCCGTAAGTCAGAAAGATCTTGATGATGAAGTATAAGCGCCGAATTTCTCCCAACGTCATTTCGCCTCCAGCTGTGCTAAACGCGTTTCAAACGCATTGAGCGAACGTTCCATCGCTTCCACTTCCTCGCAAAACCATGCCAGCTCCAGTGCGCCCGGCGCGACACGCCACTCTTCCGTCAGCACCTGGCCAAGATAATCCTGGCGGCGGGTAAACTGCTGCTGCACGAATTTCAGCGCCTGCTGCGCGGCCTGACTTACACCTTGCGCGGCGATATCGCCCATCCAAGGCGCGAGGTATTCCGCCGGATCCAGCTCGGCAAGATCCATCAGCGCGGAGAATTGCTGTACCACCTGCAAATCGCCGTCCACCTCCAGTTCACCGCTACGAATCAAGCTGGTGAGCTGCTGGCGATCGCGCAGTTTCGGCAAGGTACTGACACGCAAACTCACCGTGCAGTCGCTGTTGTCCTGCCAATCACTCAGCACATCGAGTTGCGATTCGCTAAACACCAGTACCAAAGGAAAATCGAGCTCTTGCAGACGCAGCATCAATACTTTGCCCGCCAGACGCTGGCGTGCGGCTTTCAGGCTGCGATCGCGATAGAGAACACGGTTCAGGGCGGTCTCAAGACCGCCGGTGATGAGAGGAGTTAAAGTCATGATGGATTAGAATTTAAATCCGCGATGCAGCGCGACAATACCGCCCGTCATGTTGAAGTAGGTGGTATTTTCAAAGCCCGCGTCGTTCATCATCGCTTTCAGGGTTTCCTGATCGGGATGCATACGAATCGACTCCGCCAGATAGCGATAGCTTTCAGCGTCTTGCGCCACTAGCTGGCCAATACGCGGCAGTATGTGGAATGAATAGGTATCATAAGCTTTGCTGAGCGGCTCCAGCAGCGGCTTCGAAAACTCCAGCACCAGCAGACGTCCACCCGGTTTCAGCACGCGGAACATCGACGCCAGCGCTTTCTCTTTTTCGGTCACGTTACGCAAGCCGAAGGAGATGGTGATGCAATCGAAATAGTTATCCGGGAATGGCAGCGCTTCGGCGTTGGCCTGCACATAGCTAACGTTGCCCGATACGCCGAGATTACGCAGCTTTTCGCGGCCCATTTTCAGCATCGAGCTGTTGATGTCTGCCAGCACAACCTGGCCGGTCTCGCCCACCAGACGTGAGAATTTTGCCGTCAGATCGCCGGTACCACCCGCCAGATCCAACACGCGTTGACCGCGGCGCACGCCGCTGCTGTCAATGGTAAAACGCTTCCAGACACGATGGATGCCAAACGACATCAAATCGTTCATCAGGTCATATTTTGCCGCAACGGAGTGAAACACGTCCGCGACTTTATCGGCCTTTTCGCTTTTCGCGACGGTCTGGAAGCCAAAATGGGTAGTTTCCTGCTGTGATTCATCTGCCATCGGTTTTACCTGTTCCACAAACAATTCTTGCCGAAGTGTATCAGAGTCGCGCTACGCGAGCACGCGACCACCGTGCTATTCATTGATGCGGCGCAGCGAGTCTGTTGTTGGTTCTGCAACGTTTTCATCCTCGGTGCGATCGTCTGCCCAATCTTCATCCGCCTCATCCGGCTGCGCTTGTTCAACCAGTTGCGGATTAATTGGACGTTTGATCTCCACGCCAAGCGAACGGAAAGCTTCACTTTGCGCGATCAGGTTGCCGCGCCCTTCAGACAGCTTTTTCATCGCCTGATGATAGCTTTGCTGCGCTTTGTCGAGATTGTGGCCGATGCCGCTCATGTCATCGACAAACAGCCGCATTTTGTCGTACAGCCGCGTGGCCCGGTCGGCGATGCGCTGTGCGTTGCGGCTTTGATGCTCATAACGCCAGAGGTTGTTGATAGTACGCAGCGCCACCAGCAATGTGGTGGGACTGACCAGCATGATGTTCTGCTGTAACGCTTCGCTGATCAGCTCGGGCTGACGATCGATCGCCAACAGAAACGCCGGTTCCACCGGGATAAACATCAACACATAATCCAGAGAGCGTAAACCGGGCAATTGTTGGTAATCTTTACGGCTCAGCAGGCGAATGTGTCCGCGCATGGCGCTAACGTGTTCCTGAATCGCCTGCTCACGCGTGGCTTCATCGTCGGCGTTGAAGTAGCGCTCGTAGGCAACCAGCGTCATTTTAGCGTCAATCACCACATCTTTGCCCTGCGGCAAACGCACGATCACATCCGGTTGCATCCTGCCCTGCTGTTCCAGCTGCACGCTGACCTGCGTTTGGTATTCATAGCCTTCACGCAAGCCAGAGGCTTCCAGCACGCGGGCCAACACCACTTCGCCCCAATTGCCCTGAATTTTGTTGTCGCCTTTCAGCGCTTTAGTAAGATTGACCGCTTCCTGCGCCATCTGCGCGTTGAGTTGCTGCAACTGGCGAATTTCGTGGGTCAGCGTGTGACGCTCACGCGCTTCCACGCCAAAGCTATCAGTCACTTGACGACGGAAACCGTCCAGCTGTTCACGCAGTGGGCCAATCAGGCTATTCAGACTTTGACGGTTCTGTTCATCGACGCGCCGTCCGCTGTTTTCAAAGATGCGGTTGGCGAGATTTTCAAACTGCGCGCTAAGGCGCTGTTCGCTGTTGGTCAGCAGGCGCTGTTTCTCTTCTGCACCGTAGCGTGTCTCTTCAAGACGAATGGTCACTTCACGCAGTTCGGCTTCCTGCGCGCTGTTCACTTCCAGCTGATTGCGCAGCTCACGACTGAGCTGTTCACTTTCGCCGCGCCAGTAATCAAGCTGTTGCAAACGTTCCTGCGCACCGCTGAGCGCGCCGTGTAGCTGGCGCATCTCCTGTTCGCGTTGCTGAATTTGCTGCTGTAACTGTTCGAGCTGCTGCTGTTGACGCTGCTGCGCCTCTTCCAGCAGGCGTCGCTCGGTAGTGAAGCTGGCGTACTGATGGCCGGCGCGCAGTTGAGCAATGATCCAGCCAATGCCCAAACCGGCCAGCGCCAGCGCGCCGCTAATGATAAGTTGCTGATCCATAATCCCCCCGCGGATCGTCTCGCTGAGGGAAAAGGTAGAGGTGTACTGTATGAATGTCCAGAAGAATGTTAAAGCGCTTTCACTGTCAGATCGCCCGCTTTCCACGCATCAATCAGGAAGAAGGGCATCGGCAACACCCATTCGGTTTCGCCGTGGATTTTGGCCGGATAAGTCCAGCTTTTCCCGTCGTAGGTGATCTCAACCTGCTGCCAACCGTTATCAGCATTTTCGACCTGGCCTGCCATGCTGGCAAAACCGGCGTTGCTGCCGACGTGGAAACTGTCGGTTTGCCAGCGAATCGGCTGATGCGCCGGCCACGGTTGTGCATGGTGGAAGCGGAAGATATCGTCATGATTCAATATGCTTTCGCGGACCGTTGGCCACAGCGCCACTTTGAGGAAGTACTGATCGGTGAAGCGTTCGCTGCCTTCATATTGCGCGATAAAGTCACGCATCTGCTGTTCAACATTGTGGAACACGCCGTGGCAGCCGCCCCACATGCCCGCCAGCAGCAACTCGGTATGCGAGAAGTAATCACGCATATGATGGAACCAGTAAGGCGAATCCAGCCAGGCTTCTACCGCCACCACTTCGCGCTCGGAGAGCAAGGAATCCGCGTCACGCACGATGTAGCGTTTGACGCTGGCATCATCCATCACCAGGAAACGCCACAGCGTTGGGAAAATGGTTTTCTCATGCGACATATCCACTAACTGGGTGTTTGGCTGCTTCAGGCGCTGCCAGACGTGTTGCGGCACGCTGTCGTCAAGATAGATGCGGCAAATCCAGTCGGGATAGAACTCGCGCGCTACTTCGATGTTTTTAATCAAGGTTTCGCAGTAGCGTGGCTGGCCGCCATACAGGCTAAAGGAGATGATATTTTCTGCGAGATTGTTGCGGTTGATCGGTGGCGGCACGTCAGAAGGGAATGCCACTTTCGCCCCTTTGCTGAAGGTCACATCGGAATTCTGCAGTGATTCGAGGCCGTAACGCGCCACCTCATCCTCTTTATTCAGCCAGCCACACACTTCCGTTAATCCATCCAGCCATGTTTCCGACGCCTGCGCGCGTTGCGCGGCCGGAGCTTGATAGATCTTCTGGTAAATTTTATAGGATTTTTTGTGCTCGCCCACACGCATCAGGGTTAACGCGTAGTCGCTCAGCACCTGCATATGATTGGGTAAGACGCGCAGCACTTCTTCACAGCACTGACGCGCAAGAGGATAGTTATTCGCCGCCATCGCCTGGCGAAATCTCGCTGCTGCACCTTCAACGCGTGATTGTGCAGTAGCGGGATTATTCATGAAATTGGGACGTGAGACAGAAACCATTTTGCGCATAAGAAATTTCTCAGTAGCTGCTGAAATTGCGCGCATTCTAATCAGGAAATAGCTGAAATCCTTATAAGCCTGGTCTCGAATTCATCCCTGACTGGCGCACTAAATTAAGCGACGCGCGGCTTCAACCACAATTTTCACCGCATCACTTTCGGTCTGTTTCATGGTTGCGGCATCCGGGATCTCTTTTTGCGTACGGTTCACGATGACGCCCGCCACCATGCCGGCACGCAGTCCCTGACTGGCGCACATGGTTAACAGTGTAGCGGATTCCATCTCATAGTTAAGGACGCCCATTTGCTGCCACTCTTCCATTGAACCCTGGAAGCGATTCACCACGCGGCCGGAGAAGGTATCGTACCGTTCCTGACCAGGATAGAAGGTGTCAGATGAGGCGGTAATACCGATGTGGGTTTTCGCACCGCACGCCTCTGCGGCTGCCACCAGCGCGGTGGTGCAGGTGAAATCAGCTACGGCCGGGAATTCCATCGGCGCAAAGTGCAGGCTGGCGCCGTCGAGACGCACCGATGCGGTGGTGACCAGCACATCGCCCACATTAATATGCGGCTGGATAGCGCCGGTGGTGCCAACGCGCAGGAAAGTGCGCACGCCAAGCTGGGCCAGCTCTTCAACCGCAATCGACGTTGAAGGTCCGCCGATACCGGTGGAGCACACCACAACCGGTTTGCCATCCACTTCGGCCAGATAGGTAGTGAATTCACGGTGTGAAGCCAGATGCTGTGGATTGTCCATCAGCGCGGCGATTTTCTTCACGCGCTCAGGATCGCCAGGCACGATAGCCAACGTGGCTCCTTTCAAATCAGCTTTGGTGATGCCAAGGTGGAAAACGTCAGACTGGGCCATAACAGACTCCTGATAATTGGGGATGTGCGCGCCACTCTACGTCAGCAGGCGGCATAAATATGTGACTCAATTCACCATCAATAATGAAACTTACATTACCAGAAAAACATTATGTGATTTACATCACACATTAGCGCTGTGCAATTCTGAATTGCTACAAGCGGTGCTGTGTAAGTGTTGGTGGCAATGTTAATAGAGAAGCAGCACACGTGAAAAAAATCCCTCTGCACCTTACGCCAGCCTTGCTTTACTTCGCCAGGCTATAGTTACGTGATTGCGCATTTGCTAGCACGGAGAGAACAATGAAAACCGAAGACAATATGGCACAAAAAACGGCACCCGGCGGCTTTGCACCGGCCGTTCAGCCCACCGCAAGCAGCACCATTATTACCAGCAGCGACGCCATTCATGCTGGCGAGACCTCGGTTCCAAGCCAGGGCGAAAATCTGCCTGCTTATTATGCCCGACCAAAAGAGTATCAAGGCACCTTGCCGGTGGTGTTGGTGGTGCAGGAGATTTTCGGCGTGCACGAGCATATCCGCGATGTCTGCCGCCGTCTGGCGCTGGAAGGTTATCTGGCGATCGCCCCCGAACTCTATTTTCGTGAAGGCGATCCCAACGATTACAACGATATTCCCACGCTGTTCAAAGAGCTGGTGAGCAAAGTTCCAGATTCGCAGGTGTTGTCCGATCTCGATCATGTGGCCAACTGGGCTACACGCCACGATGGTGATATCCGTCGTCTGGCGATTACCGGTTTCTGTTGGGGCGGACGCATTAGCTGGCTGTTTGCCGCGCACAATCCGCAGGTGCGCGCGGCGGTGGCATGGTATGGCCGTTTAGACGGTGAGAAGACGCTGAAGCAGCAGAAGCATCCGATGGATGTCGCGGTAGATCTGAACGCGCCAGTGCTTGGCCTCTACGGTGGTCAGGATGAGAGCATTCCGCTGGAGAGTATTGATAAGATGCGTCAGGCGCTGCACGCCGCCAATGCCAAAGCAGAGATCGTGGTGTATCCGGATGCCGGACATGCTTTCAACGCGGATTATCGTGCCAGTTATCACGCCGATTCCGCCAAAGATGGCTGGCAACGTATGCTGGCGTGGTTCGCGCAGCATGGCGTGGCGCCGAACGCCTAATAAAAAGGGGCGCCTCTGCGCCCCCATCTCATTTACCGCGACTAAGCCGTTTCACCCCGCAGGTTTTGCGCCGCTTTGACCATATTCGCCAATGCCTGACGGGTTTCCGTCCAGCCCCGGGTTTTCAGGCCACAATCTGGATTCACCCACAAACGCGCTTCCGGAATGCTCTGCGCCGCTTTGCGCAGCAACTCTTCCATCCACTCCACGCTCGGCACGTTCGGTGAGTGAATGTCATACACGCCCGGACCGATTTCGTTGGGATAGTCGAACTCCTTGAAGGTATCCAGCAGATCCATATCGGAACGTGAGGTTTCGATGGTGATGACGTCCGCATCCAGCGCGGCAATCGAATCCATAATGTCATTGAACTCGCAATAACACATGTGGGTGTGAATCTGGGTGTCATCCTGCGCCACGGCGGCATTGAGACGGAATGCATCCACCGCCCAGGTCAAATACGCGGCCCAATCGGACTGATGCAGCGGCAGACCTTCGCGCAGTGCCGGTTCATCGATCTGAATAATGCCGATCCCGGCTTTTTCCAGATCTTCCACTTCATCACGCAGCGCCAGCGCAATCTGTTTGGCGATGGTTTCACGGCTCACATCTTCACGCGGGAATGACCAGCAAAGAATCGTTACCGGACCGGTCAGCATGCCTTTCACCGGCTTGTCGGTCAGCGACTGCGCGTACTTCGCCCACTCAACGGTGATGGCTTGTGGACGGCTCACGTCGCCGATGATGATCGGGGGTTTAACGCAGCGTGAACCGTAGCTCTGAACCCAGCCGTTTTGGGTGAACACGAAGCCGTCGAGGTTCTCGCCGAAGTATTCCACCATGTCGTTACGTTCTGCTTCTCCGTGCACCAGCACATCGAGGCCCAAACGTTCCTGCTCAACAATCGCCTGTTTGATGTGTTCGGCGATGCCGGTACGGTAGTTACCGCCATCAATGTTGCCTTTTTTGAAGTCGAGACGTAGGCCGCGAATTTCGGTGGTTTGCGGGAATGAACCGATGGTGGTGGTCGGCCACGCTGGCAAGTTGAAGCGGTTACGCTGCGCTTTGGCGCGTTCGGTGTAGTGGCTGGTACGTTCAACATCTTTGGCCTGGATTTTCGCCAGACGCTCGCCGACTGCGGCATTGTGCACACGCGTGGAGTTGGCACGCGCACGAATCGGTGCGCTCCACTCCACCAGCGAAGCGGCATCGTTGTTGTTCAGCGCCTGACTCAGCAGTGCAAGCTCCGCACACTTCTGCAGGGCAAAGGCGAACCAGCTTTTCACCTCTTCATCGAGGCGCGTTTCCACGCTGAGATCGATTGGGCTGTGCAGCAGCGAACAAGATGATCCGATCCACAATTGTTGACGCTGGCCCACCAGCGGTTGCAAGCGTTCAAACCAGCTGCTGAGATCCGCGCGCCACACGTTACGGCCATTGATCACGCCGACGGAGAGCAGCCAATCTGCCGGGATCTGCTGGTTTAACTGTTGGATGTCGTCTTTGCCGTGGACCAGGTCAACGTGCAGACCTTGCACCGGCAGCACTTTGATCACGTCGAGGTTCTGGCCGATGCTGTCGAAATAGGTGGTGAGCAGCAGTTTGCTTTCACCCTGCAGCGCGTCGTAAGCCGGTTTGAACGCATCGCGCCACGCCTGCGGCAATTCCAGCGCCAGTGCAGGTTCGTCGATTTGTACCCATTCGATGCCGCGTTTTTTCAGTTCCGCCAGCACCTGTTGGTAAACCGGAAGAATGTCTTTGAGCAATGACAGGCGATCGAAAGGCACACCTTTCACTTTACCCAGCCACAGATAGGTAACCGGGCCGAGTAGCACCGGTTTAATCTTGTGGCCGAGCGCCAGCGCTTCGTCGACTTCATCCAGCAGTTGGGTCCAGGTCAGTTTGAACTGCTGGCCTTGCGTGAATTCCGGCACCATATAGTGATAGTTGGTGTTGAACCATTTAGTCATTTCCGCCGCTGCCGCCGGTGTACCGCTTGGTGCGCGGCCACGACCAAGACGGAACAGCGTGTCGAGATCAACGGATCCATCTTTGTTCTGGTGGCGTGCGGGCACGTTACCCAGCAGCAGGCTGGTTGTCAGCACGTGATCGTACCAGGCAAAATCACCGACCGGCAACAGATCGACTCCCGCCTCTTTCTGCTGTTGCCAGTGACGGGCGCGCAGTTCGCGCCCCACCGCCAGCAGCTCTTCCTGTGAGCTTTTACCTGCCCAGTAGCTTTCCTGTGCTTTTTTCAATTCACGACGCAATCCAACGCGAGGGAAACCGAGAGTGTGGTTCAGAATGGTCATTTTCTGTTCTCCAGATATTCTTAACTGAGTAGGGTGCAGAGATGTTTAGCCGTCCAGATGTTTACACCGCCATAATCTGCGGGTACTGTATGTTCCTCAAGCGCAATTTGTTCAATCTCGATGTGAAGGATTCTCATGATCGAACTCAAACACCTGCGGACGCTGCAGGCGTTACGGAACACCGGCTCGTTAGCCGCCGCCGCCTCACAGCTTCATCAGACGCAATCGGCGTTGTCTCACCAGTTCAGCGATCTGGAGCAGCGGCTGGGCTTTCGTCTGTTTGTGCGCAAAAGCCAGCCGCTGCGTTTTACGCCGCAGGGAGAGATTTTGCTGCAGTTGGCCGAGCAGGTTTTGCCGCAGATTCAACAGGCTTTGCAGGCGTGTCATGAGCCGCATCAGGCCACGTTGCGTATCGCCATTGAGTGTCACAGCTGTATTCAGTGGCTGACGCCTGCGCTGAATAATTTCCGCCAGAGCTGGCCGCAGGTAGTGATGGATTTCAAATCCGGCGTGACCTTTGATCCGCAACCCGCATTGCAGCAGGGCGAGTTGGATGTGGTGTTGACCTCCGATATTCTGCCGCGCAGCGGTTTGTTCTATTCACCGATGTTCGATTTTGAAGTGCGTTTGGTGATGGCACCGGATCATCCATTGGCGCAGCTTGAGCATATTTCCCCGGAAGATATGGCCGATGAAGTGTTGATGATCTATCCGGTGCAGCGTCAGCGTTTAGATGTGTGGCGCCATTTCCTGCAGCCTGCGGGTGTGAGTCCAGCGTTGAAGAGCGTGGATAACACGCTGTTGCTGATTCAGATGGTGTCGGCACGCATGGGCATCGCCGCGCTGCCGCATTGGGTGGTCGAGAATTTTGAGCAGCAGGGTTTGGTGGTGACCAAGACTTTGGGTGATGGCCTCTGGAGCCGCCTGTATGCCGCCGTACGCGAAGGTGAGCAGCGTCAACCGGTGATGGAAGCCTTTGTGCGGTTTGCCCGTCAGCACGCCTGTGAACACCTGCCCTTCGTGCGCGATGCCGCGCGTCCCGGCTCACTGCAAACCCTCTCATCCTGATGTTGTTGGGCGGCGAAGGTCGCCCGCGCTGTTATCCCTGTCCCGCCTGCTCTATAATGCGCCGCCTCAACCCGCGACCAAGAGAGTTTCACCATGATGAGTAACGATGTTCTGCGCAGCGTGCGCTATATGCTTGATTTGAGCGATAGCAAAGTGGTGGAGATTTTTGCCTTAGCGGGAAGTGAAGTGCCGCTGGAAGACGTGCAGGCGTGGTTGAAGAAGGATGACGATGCCGCGTTTCGTAAGCTGCCGGATGTGTTGATGGGTTATTTCCTCAACGGTCTGATTTTTTACCGTCGCGGTAAGAGTGAAGATGCGCCCGCGCCTTCGATTGAGCGCCGCATGAATAACAACATTTTCATGAAGAAATTGCGTATCGCATTTGAGCTGAAGACCACCGATATCCCGGATGTGCTGCTGAAAGCGAACTTTAAGATTTCACAGGCTGAGGTTGGCGCGATTTTCCGCAACCCGGATCATAAGAATTTCCGCGAATGCGGTGACCAGATTCTGCGTAATTTCCTGAAAGGTTTGACGATGATTCATCGTCCCGGGCCGGCTAAGAAAGCGTAATCGCTTCTTTGTTCGAGCCGGGTCAGGGATAGCGCGGCAGATCGCAAAGAGTAACCACTTCCCTGTGGATCAGCCTCGCCATCCATGGCTCGGATGCTTTGCTTCTCTGCCGCGCTATCCCCTCCCTTTCGGCCTAGGCGTGGCTTTTGGTGGTCTTGCCGAGCACCCAGCGTTTATGTACGTACAGGGATGCAAAAATCACGGCGGCACCGGCGATAAAACTTGGCCAATGCGGTTTCTCCTGCCAGATCGCCAGATTCACCAGCAAGCCAGCAGGCACATGCATGTTGTTCATAATACCCAACGTGCCAGCATCCACCTGCGTCGCACCGTAGTTCCACATGAAGTAGCCCAATCCTGAAGCCGCCACGCCCAGCCACACCAGAATGCCCCACTGCAGCGAGGTGGTGGGCAGTTTGTTCGGATTGCCCCACAAGCTCCACGCGATTACCGCGATGATCACTGCGCCCAGATAGAACCACGAAAACGCGGTGTGCTGCGGCATCGGACGGGTTTCCTGCAGACGCTTGTAGCCCACCATGCCGATGGCGAAGCAGATATTTGCCGCCTGCACTAGCAGCAAGCCGAACCAGAAATGATCGCTGACTTTGTCGTAACGAATAATCGCCGCACCAATGACCGCCAGCAATGCGCTGAAAGCATAGCCGATACGCAGCGGACGTCGGCTGAGCAAATCGTAGATCAGCGTGACGTATAGCGGCGTCATCACAGTGAACAGCAGGAATTCGGTCACGCTCAGATAGAGATAGGCTTCAAAGCTCAGCAGGTACATGATGCCGAGCTGCAGCATGCCCACCAGCATATACAGCAGGATGGTGGAAGCACGATATCCGCGCCAGCGCAGGAACGGCAGGAAGACGATAGCGGCGAGCGCCAGACGCATTAACACAGAGAACCAGGAATCCACCTGACCTGCGAGGTATTCCCCGATTAAACTGAAGGAAAAAGCCCACAGAATGGTGGTAACGATCAGTAACGGCACGGTAACGATCTCATAATGAACAGTGGCGTTAGTGTAAACAAACTGTCGCGATTGGCGTGAACTATCTGGTTTACGATTGTACAAAATGACGACAATTAGTTTGAATTGATCGCCTATTCGCCCGGATAAAAATGCGCGAAATACAACATTTCCTGGTTTTTATCGCTCTCTATTGTCATAAAACTGTAACATATGTGTCACATGTCACAGTAACCGCGCGTGACCATCACTATCCTTTGCGCGAAATGGAAACTTCGCTTTTCCATTTTTAACGTCTGTTGCTTTTGCCCCAACCTGCTGGGAATCCATAACTATATTGCGCCCTGGAGGGCCACACTCATGTTGAGTATCTTCAAACCTGCACCGCATCGCCCGCAAGTGGCCGATGATCGTGTCGATCCACTCTATCGTCGCCTGCGCTGGCAAATTTTCCTGGGAATATTTTTTGGCTATGCCGCCTACTATTTGGTGCGTAAGAACTTTGCGCTGGCGATGCCTTATCTGGTGGAACAAGGTTTTTCGCGCGGCGATCTCGGCTTTGCGCTCTCGGGCATTTCCATCGCTTACGGATTCTCAAAATTCATTATGGGTTCGGTATCGGACCGCTCGAATCCGCGCGTGTTTTTGCCCGCCGGATTAATTCTCGCTGCGGCGGTGATGCTGGTGATGGGGTTCGTGCCGTGGGCCACCTCCAGCATCATGGTGATGTTTGTGCTGCTGTTCCTGTGCGGTTGGTTCCAGGGCATGGGCTGGCCGCCCTGCGGGCGCACCATGGTGCACTGGTGGTCGCAGAAGGAGCGCGGCGGAATCGTATCGGTGTGGAACTGCGCGCATAACGTCGGTGGCGGTATTCCTCCGCTGCTGTTCCTGCTTGGCATGGCGTGGTTTAACGACTGGAAAGCCGCGCTGTACATGCCGGCGTTTGGCGCCATTCTCATCGCCATTATCGCCTTTGCCTTGATGCGCGACACGCCGCAATCCTGCGGTTTGCCGCCAATTGAAGCGTGGAAGAATGATTATCCGCCGGATTACAACGAGGAGCACGAGCAGGAGCTGACGGCGAAGCAGATTTTCATGCAGTACATTCTGCCCAATAAGCTGCTGTGGTACATCGCACTGGCGAACGTGTTTGTGTACCTGCTGCGTTACGGCATTCTCGACTGGTCGCCGACCTACCTGAAAGAGGTGAAGCACTTCACACTGGATAAATCCTCGTGGGCCTACTTCTTCTATGAATATGCCGGTATTCCCGGCACGCTGCTGTGCGGCTGGATGTCGGACAAAGTGTTCCGCGGCAACCGTGGCGCAACCGGCGTGTTCTTTATGACGCTGGTGACTATCGCCACCGTGGTGTACTGGCTGAACCCACCAGGCAATCCAGGCATCGACATGCTGTGCATGATTGTGATCGGCTTCCTGATTTACGGTCCGGTGATGTTGATTGGCTTGCACGCGCTGGAGCTGGCGCCGAAAAAAGCGGCCGGAACGGCAGCGGGCTTTACCGGGCTGTTTGGCTATCTCGGCGGATCGGTAGCGGCCAGTGCCATTGTCGGTTACACCGTGGATTACTTCGGCTGGGACGGCGGGTTCATTGTGATGATTGGCGGATCGGTGCTGGCGGTGATTCTGCTGCTGCTGACCATGGTCAGTGAACATAAGCACAAGAAACAGCTGGTATAACCAGAACGGGCCGGTGATAACCGGCCCATTTTTTTAGGCGAGGAACAGCTTTCGCAGCGTGTGCGGGACGGCGTCATCCGCGTTGCTGCCAATCACGTCCAGCGTCGGCAAGGTATCTTTCAGGCGCTGCTGTGCATTACGCATGATGCAGCCTTTACCTGACATGCTGAGCATCTCCACATCATTCATGCCGTCGCCGAAGGCTATGCACGCTTTCAGCGAGTGGCCGAGCTGTTTCGCTACCGCTTCCAGCGCGTGACCTTTGGAAACGCCGCCTGCCATCACTTCCAGGCACGTTGGCAGCGAGAAGCTGACATTCACGCGATCGCCCCAGCGCGCTTCAATCGCCTGCTCCATCGGAACCAGGCGCTCCGGATCTTCGCAGGTGAAGAACACTTTGCTGATGCCGTCGGTCGGCAGCATGCCAGGCTGGTAAACCTGATAGTTAAATACCGATTCGCGGAAATAGTCCTGCTCATCCGGACGATGACGGCTCATGAACCACTCATCGTCGCGATAAACGTGCGTCAGGATGTGCTCGTCATGATATTGCAGGCCATACAAATCGCTGGCGATGTCGGCGTCGAGGTTGTGGCTGAACACCAGTTCACCTTCGGCGTTGTGCACGCGCGCACCATTGGACGTGATCATATAAGCCGGAATGCCGAGCTTATCGCGCATCTGTCCGACGTCGATATAGTGACGGCCGGTGGCAAAAACAAAGTGGATGTCTCGCGCCACCAGTTCCTGCAGCGTAGTGCGAGCGAACGGCGTCAGGCGGTGATCCGGAGAGAGCAGCGTGCCATCCAGGTCGGATGCGACGATGTGATACATGTAAACCTCGGGTGTTGATATCGGAAAGTAAAATTGATTAAGCGTGGTGTTCAAAGAAATCGACCACCGCGTTTAGCGCTTCGGCACGCATCGCGTCTGTTTCAAACAGGATCTCATGACGCGCTCCTTTTATCACATACGGCGCGTTGCCCGCGCAGGGATGTCCTGCTTCGGCCATCGCCGTACAAAAGAGATTTTGTGAGCGGTTATCCACCACATCATCTTCACTGGCCTGCAGCAGCAAGGTCGGCGTGGTGATGTTCGCTACCTGATTGAAGATGTCCCGCCCGGCCTGCACGCCTTCGCGCACCCAGTGATAAGTGGGACCACCAACGCGAAGCGCCGGATCGTCGGCGTAAAAACGCAGGTTACGGCGATAACGTTCGCGGCTATGCGTCAGGCGGTTGATGCCAAACGGATTGGCGCGCCAGCGCCCGGTGCCCAATGCGTAGCCCTCACGCAGCGTGGGCAGTTTTTCGGTCCAGTCGAGAATGCGGTGCGCCATCCAGTCCGGTAGCGGCAGCACAATGCCAAACATCGGCGCGGAGAATACCGCAGCATGAAACGCCTGCGGTTGACGCGCCAGAAACAGCGCTAAAATCGCGCCGCCCATCGAGTGAGCCAGCACGTAGCGCTGTTGATAATGGTTGCTGACTATCTCTTTCAGATACAGCGTTTCCAGATCGTCAACGTAGTCGCCAAATTCCACCACATGGCCGCGATGCGAATCTTCCAGCAGACGTTCAGATCGTCCCTGACCGCGATGGTCGAGGATCACCACATCGTAGCCGCACATAAACAGGTCGTAAGCCAGTTCAGGATACTTGATATAGCTCTCAATGCGGCCAGGCACGACCAGAATGACACGACGATGTTGCGGTGAGGTGAAACGAACGTAGCGAATCTTCAGGTTGCCGACACCGGTGAATTCACACTCTTCACGGCGACGCCAGAAGTCGAGCAGCGGACCGGTAGCAAAGGCCGAAAAGCCTCGCTCACGTCCGAGCCAACTCTGTTTATGCTGCTGCATCCGTCCCCCTGAAAAAAACGTGATTCGCGCGCCCGTGCTGCGTAGCGTGCGGCGATTTTCTGTCGTATTGTGTCACACTTCGCTAACTTCAGGGAATGTCACACATGACCATTGAATGGTGGTTAACGTACCTGCTGACCACAACTATCCTCAGCCTTTCACCCGGTTCCGGTGCGATTAACACCATGAGTACCGGTATCAGCCACGGTTATCGCGGCGCGGTAGCGTCAATTACCGGCTTGCAGCTTGGCTTGGCGATTCATATTGTGCTGGTCGGCGCCGGTTTGGGTGCGCTGTTTTCCCAATCGATTCTGGCGTTTGAAGTCCTGAAGTGGGCTGGCGCAGCCTATCTGGTGTGGCTGGGCATTCAGCAGTGGCGCTCCGCGGGTGGCATCGACCTCGACGCCGTTGCCAAAGCCATGCCGCGTCGCCGCCTGTTTAAGCGTGCCGTGTTGGTGAACCTCACCAACCCGAAAAGCATCGTGTTTCTTGCCGCGCTGTTCCCGCAGTTTATTCAGCCGCACCAGCCGCAGCTCATGCAATATCTGGTGCTCGGCGTGACCACCATTGTGGTCGATATCATCGTGATGATTGGTTACGCCACGCTGGCAACGCGCATTGCTGGCTGGATCAAAGGGCCGAAGCAGATGAAGCTTCTAAACCGCACCTTTGGTGGATTGTTTATGGCGGTGGGCGCGCTGTTAGCCAGCGCCCGCAGAATGGCGTAAAAGAAAATCGCAGCCAATTCAAAGCCGTCGGTGGCGCAGCCAGTTCGGTGCCGGCCAGCGCGCAGCCCCCGGAGCGTACACGTAGTACGTGAGGAGGGCGAGCACTGCCCGGTGCCGAAATGGCAAGTAAACCAGGCTTAGCGCGAAATAATCAGATGAATGCCAAAACCCGCGAATAACACGCCCGCCATACCATCCACCCACTTCGCCATCCGCTGATACTTATCACGCATCCACGGCATAGCGAAAATCGCCGCCACCAGCGTAAACCACGCGAACGTCTCACCGATAATCAGCAGGAACAAACCCCAGCGCTCCATCGCGCCGACGTCGTTGCCAACAAACAGTGAGAACACGCTACCGAAGTAGATGATCGCTTTTGGGTTCGACAGGTTAGTCAGGAAACCTTTCAGGAAGCTCATGCCTCTTTTCGGCAGCTCCACCACCGGCGCTTCCGATTGCGGCTGCTTGTGACGTTGACGCGCTGAACGCATTAGCTGCCAGCCCATCCACAGCAGATACAAGCCGCCGCCAACCATAATGATTTCATGCAGCCAGGCCATTTTTTCCAGGATCAGATGCAGGCCCATCAGCGCCACACCGGCCCAAATCACAATGCCCAAGGTAATGCCCAGAACGCCCATCATCGCCTCTTTGCGCGAGCGGCTCGCCGCCGTTTGCGACACAAAGAAGAAGTCCGGGCCGGGACTCATCAGCGCAACCAGATGCACCAGCGCGACGGTGGCGAATAACATCAGCATGAATTTTTCCTTTAACCTTCATCAACATGTTCTTTGATCATCACCAGGAACGGCTTACCAAAACGCTCCAGTTTGCGATGACCGACGCCGTTCACGCTGAGCATTTCTGACGCGCTAATCGGCATTTGTTCTGCCATTTCAATCAGCGTGGCATCGTTAAACACCACGTACGGCGGAATATTCTCTTCATCAGCAATCGCTTTGCGCAGCTTACGCAGCTTGGCAAACAGCTGGCGATCATAATTGCCGCTGTGCACCTTCGGCGAACTGCTGCCGCGCGTTTTCACCGTCACGATACGCGGCACCGCCAGCATCAGCGGCACTTCGGCACGTAATACCGGACGCGCCGCTTCGGTCAATTGCAGCGCCGAATGCATGGCGATGTTTTGCGTCACCATGCCGAGGTGAATCAGCTGACGCAGCACGCTGATCCAGTGTTCGTGACTGTGCTCGCGGCCTAAGCCGTACACCGGCAGTTTGTCGTGGCCGTTGTCGCGGATACGCTGATTACTGGCGCCGCGCAAAACTTCAACAATATAGCCCATGCCAAAGCGTTGGCCGGTACGATAGATGCTCGAAAGCGCCTTTTGCGCCTCCAGCAAGCCGTCGTAGCGACGTGGCGGATCGAGGCAGATATCGCAGTTGTCGCACTGCTGCTGGCGACCTTCGCCGAAATAGTTCAGCAAGACCAGACGACGACAGGTTTGCGCTTCAGCAAATGCCCCCATCGCGTTGAGCTTGTGGCGTTCAATGTCCTGCAACGGTCCGGGCACTTTCTCTTCCAGACATTTACGCAGCCACGCCATATCGGCCGGGTCGTAAAGCATCATCGCTTCGGCAGGCAGGCCATCACGCCCGGCGCGGCCGGTTTCCTGATAATAGGATTCGATGTTGCGCGGTATATCGAAGTGCACCACGAAGCGCACGTTGGGTTTGTTGATGCCCATACCGAATGCGACGGTGGCGACCACAATTTGCAGATCGTCACGCTGGAAAGCTTCCTGCACGCTGGCACGCTGCGCGCTATCGATACCGGCGTGATAAGCGCCAACGCTCAAACCACGGCTCTGCAGGCGCGCGGCGGTGTCTTCCACTTTGGCGCGGCTGTTACAGTAAATAATGCCGCTTTTGCCGCGCTGATCCTGCACATAACGCAGAAGCTGCTCGGTGGGTTTGAATTTCTCCACCAGCGTGTAGCGAATATTCGGGCGGTCAAAGCTGCTGATTTGAATCAGCGGATCGTCCATCTGCAGCAGATGGGCGATATCGTTACGCGTGGTTTCATCGGCGGTGGCGGTCAACGCCATGACCGGCAGATCAGGGAAGTGCTGACGCAGCTGGCCGATCGAGCCATATTCCGGACGGAAATCGTGGCCCCACTGTGAAATACAGTGCGCTTCATCCACCGCCAGCATCACCGGATTCCACTGGTGCAGGCTGTCGAGGAAATTGTCCATCATCAGACGTTCAGGCGCGATATACAGCAGCTTGAGCTTGCCAGTACGACAGTCCGCAAACACCTGCTGCTGCTGCTCACGCGTCTGCGTCGAGTTGAGGCACGCTGCAGCCACGCCGTTGGCCAGCAGCTGATCGACCTGATCTTTCATCAGTGAAATCAGCGGTGAAACCACCAGCGTCAGCCCTTCGCGCACCAGCGCCGGGATTTGATAGCACAGCGATTTGCCGCCGCCAGTCGGCATCACCACCAGACAATCGCGTCCTGACAGGGCGGTTTCGATGATGTTTTGCTGACCTGGGCGGAACTGCTGATAGCCGAAGGTATCTTGTAATACCTGCTGCGCCAGCATTTCCTGATTAAGCACTGCCGATGTTGCCACGGTAATCCTGTCTTTGTTGCGGGTTAGAACAGATCGTTGAGCGTCACGCCCACGCCGAAGCGCGTCTGGCGATGGTTATAGTCGATCAACGATTCACCATAACCGCTGAACACCTGCGTGTAAAAGCGCACATGTTCAGAGATTGGGTAGCTCCAGGCGAAAGTTGCACCGCCGAAGCCGCTGTTCCAGTTGTAGTTACCTTCCACGCTGAAAATGTTCTCGCCCATCATATAGCCGAGCTTGGCGCGGTAGTAACCCATGTATTTGGTGATGTCCGGGTTATCGTCATTGCTTTCACTTTCTGGCAGACGATACCAGGGTTTGATCTCCGCGAGCAGATTGCCGTTCTGCGCCATGAAGCGCGCGTAGACGCGGTTCCAGCTGCGTGAAGTTGGCTCGCTGCGGCCGTTCGACTGATGCACTAAGCCAGTTTCCACATCGCGTAAAGTCCAGCCTGCGAAGGTGTAATCGGTGGCCCAGCCGAGGAAAATCTGTGGCTCATAATCGGTTTCACGGAACGGTGATGACGCACCACGGTTCGAGAGCTGCCACCACGAGCGCTGAGTATAGGACGCCGCCAGCACCGAGTTATCGCCTAAAATGCCGCGCCATAGCGGAAACGCCAGGCTGAGCTGGAATTTTACTTCATCATTTTTAGCTTTGTCTGCCCAGTTGTACGAAGAGATCGCCTCTTTGTTCATGTCGGTGGTGTAGGTGTAGAGCAGATAGTTGTTTTCGTAAGGATAAAGTACGAACGGGTTATCGTGTTTCTCCAGCAGGTTAGCGATAATGCTGCCCTTCACTGCCGGTGCATCATGAACCTCTTTTATCGTGGCTTCTTCAGCCTGCACCAGGCCAGGAAGGATCAGCGCCGCGGCCAGCAAGGCGTAATGCTTACGCATAGAATTCTCCAGAGAACTGCGTGTCGTAATCGTCAAGTGACGGTTCAAAAAGCAGGCCATTCTACACGCAAAACCTGCGGTTGATCAGCGCCGATTTCCGAAACTGGAAAGCGGCTCGAACGCGGCATAATATACACAACTCGTTAACATTTTAAGGCAGGAATTATGTCATCCCCGTTGCTGACACAGCAGGAAGCGCGCCGTCTGATTGGCGAAATTTTTGTTTATCACATGCCCTTCAATCAGGCGCTCGGATTAGAGCTGGATCGACTGGAAGCGGATTACGCCGAACTCGGCTTCGCCAATAAAACCATGCTGGTCGGCAACGCGGCGCAGCAGATTTTGCATGGCGGCGTGATCGCCTCGGTACTGGATGTCGCCGCCGGGCTGGTATGTGTCAGCTATGCGCTGACGCGTCAGGAGAGCATTACCGAGGAAGAACTGCGTCAGCGCCTGTCCCGCATGGGCACCATCGATATGCGCGTTGACTATCTGCGCCCTGGCCGCGGCGAGCGCTTTATCGCCACCAGCAGCCTGCTGCGCGGCGGCAACAAAGTTGCCGTGGCGCGCGTGGAGTTACATAACCAGCAAGGCGATTACATCGCTACCGCTACCGCCACCTACATGATTGGCTAATCAATACTTTTGGAATGACCTGATGGATTCGCAACAAACTCGCCAGGGTATTGGCTACGCGCTCGGCGCTTACTTCATTTGGGGTATCGCGCCTGCCTACTTTAAGCTGGTCAAAGCGGTGCCCGCCACCGAAATTATGACGCATCGTGTGATTTGGTCCGCGCTGTTTATGCTGCTGCTGATCACCCTGACGCGTAGCTGGGCGCAGGTACGTAGCGTGCTGGCGCAGCCGAAAAAGGTGCTGCTGCTGGCGCTGACCGCCGTGACCATTGGCGGCAACTGGCTGCTGTTTATCTGGGCGGTGAACAATCAGCACATGCTGGAAGCTAGCCTCGGCTACTTTATCAACCCGCTAATTAACGTGGTGTTTGGCATGCTGTTCCTGCGTGAACGCTTCCGCCGCTTGCAGTGGCTGGCGGTATTGCTGGCGACAACCGGCGTGCTGGTGCAGTTGTGGCAGTTTGGATCGCTGCCGATTATCGGCCTTGGCCTGGCGCTGAGTTTTGCGTTGTACGGTTTGGTGCGCAAAAAGATTCAGGTCGATGCGCAGAGCGGCATGCTGATCGAGACGTTGTGGCTGTTTCCGCTGGCGGCAATTTACCTGTTTGGCTTTGCCGACAGCGCCACCAGTCATCTCAGCGCCAACGCTATGAGCCTTAATCTCAAGCTGGTCGCGGCGGGCATTATCACCACCATTCCGCTGATGCTGTTTGCGGCCGCCTGCGCGCGTCTGCGCTTATCGACTGTCGGCTTCTTCCAGTATCTCGGCCCGACACTGATGTTCCTGCTGGCGATACTGTTCTACGGCGAGAGCCTGACGCCGGATAAAATGGTGACCTTCGGCTTTATCTGGCTGGCGCTCGCCGTGTTCATTATTGATGCGGTCGCGTTCTCAGCTCGGGCGCGCATGCGCATAGCGTGAAATAAAACGCGCCAGCGCCGGGCCGGTGAGCAAGATGGTGAACAGACGCAGCGTCTGCAGCGCCATGACAAATGCCATATCGACCCGCGTGCCGGCCGCAATAATCGCCACGGTATCCAGCCCGCCCGGGCTGGTTGCCAGATAGGCGGTCATCAGATCGACGTGCAAAACGCGTGTCAGCATCCAGGCTAATCCGCCGCACAGCAGCATTAAACCGAAAATCGACAGCAACATTTGCGGCAGCGTTCGCAGCGCCAGCTTGAAAATCGGCCGGGTGAAACGCAATCCCACGCTCCAGCCAATCAACGCATAAGCCAGCGCCAGCAACCATTCTGGCACCTGCAAGGTCGCTACATCGGTGCCGTGCAGCACCGCGCCAATCAGCGCCGGCAGCAGCAAAGCACCGGAAGGAATGCGCAGCTTCTGGCCGAGCCACGCACCGGCGAACATCACTAGCAATGTCAGCAGAAAGCTGCTGTGCAGCGCGGGAAACCAAACCAGTTCAGCCGCACCGCCGTTGGTGCCGAGGCCAATGCGCGCCACCACGGCAGCAGCGGTGGCGACAAACAGCACGCGCAAATACTGCATAAACGCCACCAGCCGCACATCTGCCCCGAAATCACCGGCCATCGCCACCATCGCCGAAGCGCCGCCGGGCGATGATCCCCAAGCGCCAGTTGGGCCAGGCAAATTACTAAAGCGCACCAAAAGAAAACCGGACAAGCCGCTGGCCGCTAACGTCAGCAGCAGCACCGCCAGCACCACCGGCCAATCCTGGATCAGTGGTGTGAGAATGCCCGGCGATAAAGTCTGGCCGATCATGCAGCCGAGCACCGCTTGTGCCAGCACGAAGAGGCGTTTATCGATGCGCACGGTGGCGCCGGACAAACCCATTGCGGTGCCGACGATCATTGGGCCAAGCAGCAATGCCGCAGGAAGGTGAAACAGCTGGAGGATCATCCCCAGCACTAACGAAGCAATCAGCAGAAGTGTCCATTGCAGTCGCAATGAGAAGCGCGCCATAGGAGAGAATCAGATAGTGAGCAGAGCCAACAGGTTACGCTCCCCTCGTCATAATTCAAGTCACAGCTACGTTGGCTGCGTTTATTCACCCCAGTCACTTACTTCAGTAAGCTCCTGGGGATTCATCAACTTGCCGCCTTGCTGCAACTCGAATTATTTAGAGGGAAGTAAGAAGGAATTAAAGCCAGTTCTTGCGTTTGAAATAGAGATACGGCGCAAGGCCGGCGAGGATCATCAGGCTGATCGCGCCCGGATAACCAAAGCTCCATTTCAGCTCCGGCATAAACTCGAAGTTCATGCCGTAGCTTGATGCCACCAGCGTTGGCGGCAGGAACACCACCGAAACCACTGAGAAGATCTTGATGATGCGGTTCTGCTCGATGTTAATGAAGCCCATCGCCGCCTGCATCAGGAAGTTAACCTTCTGAAACAGCGATTCGTTATGCGGCAGCAGTGATTCGATATCGCGCAGGATTTCACGCGCCTGCTCCAGCTGGTTGCCCGGCAGACGCGCTTTGCGCACCAGGAAGTTGAGGGCGCGCTGGGTATCCATCAGACACAAACGCACTTTCCAGCCGATATCTTCCAGCTCTGCCAGACGTGACAGCGCCTGGTCGTACTCTTCGCCCTGCTGGCCTTCCATGATCACGCGGCTGAGTTTCTCCAGCGCGCTATAGATGTTCTCGATCTCATCCGCCAGCTGTTCGATTTTGGTCTCAAACAGATCCAGCAACAGTTCATAGGCGTTGCCATCAGTCAGCATCTGGTTGCGCGCACGCATGCGATAGAGACGGAAAGCCGGCAGCTCGCGTTCGCGCAGCGTATACAGTCGATCTTCGCGGATGGTGAATGCCACGGTGGAGTTACCCGCGTGGTCTTCGGCATCTTCAAAGAAGAAGAAGGAGTGAATGTGCAGGCCGTCTTCGTCTTCGAAGAAACGCGCCGAGGCTTCGATGTCTTCCAGCTCCGGACGCGTTGCCAGGCTCTGGCCGAGCTCGCACTGCACACGATCGCGTTCGCTGTCGTCGGGTTCGATCAGATCGACCCAAACAGACGTGTTGAGTTTGTCGTTGTCTTCTTCCAGCTCGATGCGCGTCAGGCGATTACGATCGAGTTTAAATGCGCTCAGCATAGCAATAACTCCCCATTTTTCGGAATGGGACAAGGCGGTGACCACTGTAGATTACGGGCACGGCGAAGCCTGAACACGGAAACTTTCGCTTCAAGGGTAAATCAGTGCTAACTCACGCGACGAGAGTAAAAAAGGGAGGTCGCTGATAACCGCTAAGGCTACCAGCTAAAAGAGGTAACCTTAGGAGTTCCTGTTAAACAGGTGATTGAGCCAGCATCGACTGGGCGCGTCCAAGGCATTGTCCTCTCATGATAATAGTGCGCGCATGTTACGCTGAGACGAAAAAGTCGTCAAGGTAGCGCAACCGCGCTACACCGTCTCAAGACGGGCGTAAGCCGCCACCAGCCACTTGATTCCCTGGCCCTGAAACGCCACTTGCAGACGGCTGTGTTCGCCGCTGCCTTCGAGGTTGATGATGGTGCCTTCGCCGAACTTGGCATGACGCACGCGTTGGCCGAGCGTGAAGCCGCTGTCGTTTTGAGCGATGGGCGTGCCCATGCGCTGATGGCTCACCGGACGGCTGACGCTGGCGCGCAAACGCACCTCTTCCACGCACTCTTCCGGTAGCTCGCCGATAAAGCGTGATGGACGGTGATACACTTCCTTACCATAAAGACGACGGCTTTCGGCATAGGTGAGCGTCAGCTTGACCATCGCACGCGTCACGCCAACGTAAGCCAGACGACGCTCCTCTTCCAGACGACCGCCTTCATCCAGCGACATCTGGCTGGGGAACATGCCCTCTTCCATGCCGACGATAAAGACCTGGCTGAACTCCAGCCCTTTCGCCGAGTGCATGGTCATCAGCTGCACCGCGTCCTGCCATTTGTCGGCCTGACCTTCGCCCGCTTCGAGCGCCGCATGCGACAGGAACGCCTGCAGCGGCATCAGATCTTCGTCTTCGTCCTGATAGCTGAACTGGCGCGTTGCCGTGACCAGTTCCTCAAGGTTTTCAATACGCGCCTGGCCTTTTTCGCCCTTCTCCTGCTCGTACATCACCCATAAACCGGAGTCTTTAATCACGCGATCGGTTTGCACATGCAGCGGCATCTCGGATGTTTCGCTGGCCAGTGAATCGACCAGCTCGCAGAAGCGTTGCAGCGCCGATGCGGCGCGTCCGGCTAAGACTTTGTTCTGTAGCAGCTCGCGCGTAGCCTGCCACAAAGTGAGTTGCTGATCGCGCGCGGTCTGGCGCACCACGTCGAGCGTACGATCGCCCACGCCGCGCACCGGCGTGTTCACCACACGCTCAAATGCCGCATCGTCATTGCGATTGGCCATCAAACGCAGATAGGCCAAAGCATCTTTGATCTCCTGACGCTCGAAGAAGCGCATGCCGCCATAAATGCGATAAGGCATGCTGCCCTGTAGCAGCGCCTCTTCCAGCACACGCGATTGGGCGTTGCTTCGATAGAGAATGGCGCAATCCTGCAGTGCGTTGCCGTTTTCATGCCAGCTTTTGATGCGATTGACCACAAAGCGCGCTTCATCCAGCTCGTTGAACGCGCAGTAGAGCGAGATCTTTTCGCCATCGCTGCCGTCGGTCCACAGCTCTTTACCGAGGCGGCCATTGTTGTTGGCGATCAGCGTGTTCGCGGCTTTCAGAATGTTGTTGGTCGAGCGATAGTTCTGCTCCAGGCGAATGGTTTCCGCGCCAGGGAAATCCTGCAGGAAGCGCTGGATGTTTTCCACCTGCGCCCCGCGCCAGCCGTAAATCGACTGATCGTCATCGCCGACGATAATCACCCGGCCGGTATCACCCGCCAGCATGCGAATCCATGCGTACTGAATGTTGTTGGTATCCTGGAACTCATCCACCAGCACGTTGCTGAAACGCTCGCGATAATGGTTGAGGATATGTGGCTTGTTGAGCCACAGTTCGTGGGCGCGCAGCAGCAGCTCGGCGAAATCCACTAAACCAGCGCGATCGCAGGCTTCCTGATACGCCTGATAGATGCGCAGCCAGGTTTGTTCAACCGGATTGCCGTAGCTTTCGATGTGTTTTGGTCGCAGACCTTCATCTTTTTTGCCGTTGATGTACCACATGCCCTGACGCGCAGGCCACTGTTTCTCATCAAGGTTCATGGCTTTGATCAGGCGCTTTAGCAGACGCAGCTGATCGTCGCTGTCGAGGATCTGGAAATCCTGCGGCAAACCGGCATCAAGGTGATGCGCGCGCAGTAAACGATGCGCCAGGCCGTGGAAGGTACCAATCCACATGCCGCCCTGGCTGGTGCCGATCAGCTGATCGATACGATGGCGCATTTCCGCCGCCGCTTTGTTGGTAAAGGTCACCGCCATAATCGAATACGGCGAGCAGTTCTCTACCGACAGCAGCCACGCAATGCGATGCACCAGCACACGGGTTTTGCCACTGCCTGCTCCGGCCAGCACCAGCAGGTTGCTGCGCGGTGCGGCGACCGCCTCGCGCTGTTTGTCATTCAAGCCGTCAAGCAGTTCAGAAACGTCCATAAGCACCGTTTTAACAATTGAGATACGTATCCAAAATCATTCGGCTTGCAGCAAGGCGGCAAGTGTGTGAATCCCCGGGAGCTTACATGAGTAAGTGACCGGGGTGAGCACGCGCAGCCAACGCGGCGGCAAGTCGAATGATGATGGATACGACTGGATGTATTTACAGCTGTTGATTATAGCAGCGAGGTCAGAGATGCCAACCGATCAATTTCAACATGCGGTAGCAAACGCGCATCGTCGATCTTCATCAGATTGCCTTCACGCAGGTTGATCCAGCAGGCTTGCATGCCGGCACGCAGCGAACCGGCAACATCGGTAGTGAGATCGTCGCCAACGTGCAGAATGTGTTGCGGGGCGATGTCCAAACGCTCAGCGGCCAGATGATACATATCCTGCCACGGCTTAGCGCGACCGTGCGGACCGGCACGCAGCGCGAACTGGAAGTGATGATGGATGCCGAGCTTTTCCGGGCAGGCGTTACCGTTAGTGATCGCCACCAGCGGCACGCGCTCGCCCAGCCACGTCAACGTTTGATGCGTCTCTTCCGGCATCGTCACTTCGCTGCGCCAGTGATGGAACACGCTCATCACGTCGCGGGCACCGGCACTGGCTTCTGATGCCGATAAGCCGACATTGAGCAACGCCAGCTCCACCGAGCGGCGGCGCCATTCAGACACGTCGTGATAAATTTCCGGCTCACGCGCCAGCAACTCATTACGCAGCGCCTGATAATCTGCCGGGGTGAATTCACGCAGCGCCGGATGATACGCCTGCAGTGCAGCATGCGATTCGGCGGTGGTTTTGCGGATCACGGGATGGTTGTCATACAAGGTGTCGTCGAGATCAAAAGTGATCGCTTTGATCGGGCCGAGCGGACGATAAAACTTCATTAAGACTTTCCTCGTTTGGCACGCGGATGGGCCGCATCATAAACCGTCGCCAGATGCTGGAAATCCAGATGGGTATAGATTTGCGTGGTCGCCAGATTAGCGTGACCGAGCAGTTCCTGTACCGCGCGCAGATCGCCGCTCGATTCCAGCAAATGCGTGGCAAAAGAGTGGCGCAGTTTATGCGGATGAATATGGCTGGCAACGCCTTGCTTGATGCCCCATTCGGCAAAACGCTTCTGCACGTTGCGCGTCGAAATCCGGCTGCCGCGGCTGGAGACAAACACCGCATCATCCTGCGGCGCAAAGCTATCACGCAGCGATAACCAGTGCTGAATCCAGGTGACCGCCGTGCCGCCAATCGGTACGCGGCGCTCTTTGCTGCCTTTACCCAGCACCCGCACTTCGCCCGCGTCCAAATCCATGTGGCGACAATCCATATTCACCAGCTCGGAGAGACGCAAGCCGCCGCCGTACATGGTTTCCAGCATCGCGCGGTCGCGCACCGCCAGCGGATCATTGAGATCGATCTCCAGCAGTTGGTTAACTTCATCGACGTCCATGTTTTTCGGCAGATGGCGCGCGTTACGCGGCGTGGAAATGCCTTTGGCGGGATTGGCGCTCAGCATGCCTTGATGGACTTGCCAGTCGAGAAAACTGCGCAGTGCCGACATGCGCAGCGCCAGACTGCTGGCGCCCAAACCGCCACGGCGGCTGCGCGCCGCCAGGCTGCGCACCTGCGCCGGTTCCAGCTGCGACCAACTCGTCAGCTTCATCTCATCGGCCATTGCCATAATCGCCTGCAATTGCCGTTGGTAATTCTTTTGCGTCAGCGGACTGAGCTGGCGTTCGACCTTCAGATAACGCAGAAAGTCATCCACGGCCGGCAGCAGCGGACTGACGTGACTCATGCGCGTTCAATCCAGCGTGACAGCAAGTCCGGCAGCATTTGCGCCAGATGCTGCAGCAGCAGCGTGCCCATGCCTGCCTGATAGTGCTGATTATCGCGGCTGGTGAACATCAATACGCCCAGCTCGCCACGTTCGCCCATCAGCGACATCGCCACCGAGCCAATCGCTTTGGCCTGCGGCAACAGCAGCAGCAGTTCCGGGCCGTTGAGGCTGCCGAGATAGTGATGTTCATTACCGAAGCGCTGAATGCGCAGCGGTTCGAATGCCTGACGCGATAAGCCGAGTTGGGTGAAGTCAGATGGCGCGCCGATGTGCCATTTGTCATTGAACACGCGCACGTGCGCACCGGCCAGACCGAGTTCGCGCGCCCAGCGATGCAGACGCGTCAGCATCTCTTGTAAGCTGTCGGCGGCGGCAAGATGACCTTGCAGCGCCAGCAGGCGATCAAACAGCTGATGGTTAGCCGTAGCCTGCTCCATCAGTAGCGTGATCTCCTCTTCCAACTGCTGGATGTGGTTACGCTGACGCGCCATATGCCACTCCACCAGCGAAACGCTGCCGCGTACCGGATGCGGCACCATCATCTGTTCGACCTGGCGCGCATTGCGAATAAAGAAATCGGGGTTTTCGCGCAGAAATGCGCTTACCGATTGATCGTCCAGCAAAACCTCGCTTTCGGTCTGCTCTTCGACATTTTTCATAGATGAATAAACCCATCGTAGACGTGTGTGGCAGGACCGGTCATAAACAGCGGTTGCCCTTCCCCTTTCCAGGCAATATGCAGCGTTCCGCCCGGCAAATCGACGCGAACGTTCTCCGCCAAAATGCCCTGCTGAACGCCGCAGGCCACCGCCGCACACGCGCCGCTGCCGCATGCCTGGGTTT
The DNA here is from genome assembly GCF_026130245.1 of Pantoea sp. JK. Taxonomy (NCBI): domain Bacteria; kingdom Pseudomonadati; phylum Pseudomonadota; class Gammaproteobacteria; order Enterobacterales; family Erwiniaceae; genus Pantoea; species Pantoea sp. JK. The sequence goes on along the minus strand of NZ_JAINFN010000008.1, from coordinate 244,827 downwards.
CGCCCGCGCCACGTTCGTATACGCGCAGACGGATGTGTTCACGATTGACTACTTCCATGAAACCGACGTTGACGCGCTCCGGGAAACGCTCGTGGCTTTCCAGCTCTGGACCGAGCGTTTCCACCGGCGCGGTTTTCACGCTCTCGACCTGAATCACGCAGTGCGGATTGCCCATTGATACCGCACCAAACATCACGGTTTGATCGGCCACACGCTGCAAATAAAGGTTCTCGGCTTTATTGGCACGCAGCGGCACGCTTTGCGGTTCGAAGTTCGGTTGGCCCATATTGACGCGCACCAGCTCATCATTGGTGACGCTGAGCACCATGCGGCCGGTTTGCGTACTGACGCGAATGTCGCTTTTGTTGGTCAACCCTTTCAGACGCACAAAGCGGGCGAAACAGCGCGCGCCGTTGCCGCACTGCGCGACTTCGCTGCCATCGGCGTTGAAAATGCGGTAATGGAAATCGAGATCCGGATCGTAGGGCGGCTCGACGATCAGCAGCTGATCAAAACCGATCCCCAGATTTCTGTCCGCCAGGCGGCGAATCAGTTCCGGCGAAAAAAAGACGTTTTGCGTCACAGCATCCACAACCATAAAGTCGTTGCCGAGACCGTGCATTTTTGAGAACTGCATTTTCTGCTCCGCCGGATTACTCATAGATTTTAGTTCGCCTGCGAACCAGGCTTGCTGGTAACCAAACCACCGACATCAGCATCCTGAGCGGCTTTTTGCTGCTGCTCGGTGACCTGCTGTTTCGGCTTGTTTGGCTGATCTTGCGGCGGGAAATACAGCGGTCCTTTCAGGCCACAGCCTACCAGGCTGACCAGTGCCAGCGCCATACCCAGCTGACTCATCACTCGTATCATTCTGTCTGCTCTTCTGTCCTTAAGCCATGGTTGCTTATCATCGCAGTTGACGTTGTAAAAGCAACAGGAAATAGCCGCATTTCCTGCGGCAGGTCAGAGTTACAGCGCATCCCGCCGCGCGAACGCAGGCGGGATCAATGCATTTGGTAGCGTGGCTGGAAGTCGCCGTTGTCGTTGTCAGGCTGCGTAGCGCAGAGCTGCGTTAACGTTTGGCTGCGGAAAGGAATCACCTGGAAACGTTCGCCAGTATTCACAATCTGGTAGAACTGCGGCAGGTTGAAATTGATAAAGCTGGAGCCGTAGGTAAAACGGTCATGCGACGACGAATAGAATCGACTCACGTCGCGCACCAGCTCTTCTTTACTGCCTTCGCAATGGTGATAAACCTCAACGCGGTTGGTTTCGTCGAGGATATAGATGTTGAAACCGCGATCGTCATTAGTATCTTCAAAGAAGAACTGAATGATGCCTTCGCTGGCGTAGCCGTTTACCACCGGCGGTAGCGGCGTCTGGTTTGATTCCACTTTGATCGACAAGCCGTGCAGCTTGTTGTTAGAAATCGCGCCATAGAATTCGACGGCGTTTTCCAGCTTCTGCACCGACACGCTCATGCGTTCGAAGAATAAGCCCCAGGTTTGGCCCGCCATGCGCAACGCTTTAAAGCGGCCCGGTTCCTGACGCGTGCTCGACAGACGGAGCTCAATACATTCCGAAACCAGCTGCTGCACACGGGTACGAATTAAACCGCGCAGATGCTGGCTGTAGCAGAACACTTCCACCGTATCCGGTGGCGCAGCATCCTGATGCATTTTGCCCAGAATGGTTTTCAGCGCCTCAATCATCGCCTGCTCGCCGTTGAAGTGCAGCGTACGCACTTCATTCCACGAGTTGCGATAGAGCAGATCGATGCTGCCAATCAGGCATTGCTGCTGCTGACCGAAGCTGAACACATCCAGCTTACGGAAATCAAAATGCACCACCTGATTGCGGAACGCCGAGGTAGGATCGTGTTCAAGGTTAACGATAATCGCTAAGTGACGAATTTCGCACGGGCTGTAGAGCGCTTTCGGCGTCGGTGCCGGCACGCGCAGCGGGAAGTGACTCGACACATCGTTCACCAGCTCCTGCAAACGTGGCAGATCGCACAGATCGTTGCCTTTCATATGCAGACGCGTTTTGCTGGTCAGCAAACCGTTAAACCACGCCCACGCCACCAGCTTGTTCAGATAGCGGTTATATTCCAGCGGCTGATGGCTGATGATGGAACTCATGTCCGGCGATTGGTTATACAGATACCAACCGGCGCGATTGGCGCGGCCCGCCGGGACGTGAATAAAGGTGAGATTCTCTTCCGAAAGATCGGGCGAAATCTGCGGGTTCACTAAGGTGACTTTACCCGGCAGCGCCTCGAACGCGGCATACAGTTTACGCGTCAGCACGCCGATATCCTGCGGGCTGGCGCTGACGCTTAAATTGTTGCGACGCGCAAAGCGAATCAGGTTGCGATAGCTCTGCATCATCGCATCCAGTAACTCATTGTGCGCTTCGCGTACGCGTTCGATTTTCCATTGCGCGCGGTTATCCAGAACCGCTAACTTCTCCTCATCCCAGCCCCACTCTTTAACCAGCTGCGAAAGAATCTCGCGACGCCAGCCGGTGCGCTGATGATGGTGATCTTCGCTCGAGAGCTTTTCACACACTTTTAAATAGAAACATCGACGTACTAAATCAAGACGCGCCATGTCATCAACGCTGGTGAGATAGCGCGTTACGCGCTCCAGCATCATGCAGTAAGGATCGAGGCCGAAGCAGACAATTTCGCCGTCGTGCAGGCGCTGCTTGATATCCATCGACAACAGTTGCGTGTTGGGGTATTCCCAGCTGTAGGCTTCCAGCAGCAGGGTTTTCAGCACCGCTTTGTACGGCGAATCGATACTTTTATATAGCTGCCACAAGCTGGCACCGAAGTACTCTTCCGCTGACAACGTGCCAAGCCCGCCGAGATCCAGCCACTCATTCGGCGTCAGAACGCCTTGTGAATAGAGCGACATGACGTAATCGTCGTAATGGTGCTCCTCTTCGCCAGGCACCATGTTCCACAGGATGCGTTTACCCGCCATACGCACGGCGGTACGGTAAAACTCATCCAGCAGCAAAATATGTTGGGTAGAACCGCAGTCTTCACCGCCGAGGCTGCCGCTTTCGTTATGGCGGAAACGGTTCTCGTCAATCAGGAAGAAGCTGACTTCCACACCCATCGACACACACCATTTCTGCAACAGCGTACACTTACGCTGCAGATTGAGGCGCTCTTCATTATCCAGCCATGATTGGTGGCACACCCAGATATCAAGATCGGAGATGCTGTTTTGCCCAACGGACGAGGTGCTGCCCATTGAGTAAATGCCGGTAATCGGACGTTCGCCCGCCACGGCAGAGCTGAGCTCGAGCGGTTGACCGCCCGCTAAGTTCTGCAGCAGCTGAAGTTGGTTTTCATCGGGCGTGTAGAGGCAGACGCCATGCGGAACGTTACCTTCAACGTAGCCAGGCATCAGTGGATGATGGTAGTGCAATAATGTTGGCAGCAGACTGTAGACTTGCTGGAAAGCAGGTCCCATGGCAGCCAGTGCGCGATCTACACGCAGCTGGTTAATCGCATCCAGTCTCTGTTTCAGTGTCTCAATGTAGAGGTACAAGACGTTTCGCCTGATTGTCCCAGTGTTAAGCACCCTGTTTCCGAATTTTGCCGCTTAATAATAAAGATATTGGGCAAATAATTGCTGGAAACGTGATCAATCTAACACCTGGAGGATTGACCGTAAAGAAAGTTGCGCTACTTAACAGTTTAGCATGTTCCGACCGTAGCTCTGCTTTTTTCAGACTTCGACTCTCAACTGCGACCCTCAAGATCCAGGCACAGTCTGACATCGCGGCCTTTTCAATCCGTTGAAACTGACAGCATTCCCCTATCAATGATAGGATATTCGATGAACGATCAAAATGGTTAACAGCATGTTAAACAAAATTTTCAGAATTGCTACCAGACAAAGTCCCCTTGCTCTGTGGCAGGCACAATATGTCCAACAGCGCCTGATGGCGGCTCATCCGGGTCTGCAAGTTGAGCTGCTGCCGATGGTCACCAAAGGTGATGTCATCCTTGATACGCCACTGGCAAAGGTTGGCGGCAAAGGGCTGTTCGTTAAAGAGCTTGAGCTGGCAATGCTGGAAGGGCGTGCCGATCTCGCCGTGCACTCGATGAAAGATGTGCCGATCGATTTTCCAGAAGGTCTTGGTCTGGTGACCATTTGCGAGCGTGAAGATCCGCGCGATGCTTTCGTCTCCAATCGTTACAACAGTATTGATGAGCTGCCGCAAGGCGCGGTTGTCGGGACGTCCAGCCTGCGCCGCCAGTGTCAGCTTAGCGCCCGCCGTCCGGACCTAGTGATTCGCTCGCTGCGCGGCAACGTCGGTACGCGTCTGGGCAAACTCGATGCAGGTGAATATGACGCCATCATACTGGCGGCGGCGGGTTTGAAGCGTTTAGGTCTGGAAGATCGCATTCGTCAGGCAATGCCTGCAGAAATTTCCCTGCCCGCTGTGGGTCAGGGCGCCGTCGGCATTGAATGTCGCGTGGATGATGAGCAATTAATTACGCTGCTCCAGGCGTTGAATCATGACGATACCGCCGTGTGCGTGCGTGCCGAACGTGCGATGAATACACGGCTGGAAGGCGGTTGTCAGGTGCCAATCGGCAGCTTCGCGGTGCTGGAAGACGATCAGCTGTGGCTGCGCGGATTAGTCGGCTCGCCGGACGGCAGTCAAATGGTGGTGGGCGAGCGCCGGGGTCCACGCGATCACGCCGAAAAAATGGGCATTTCGCTGGCCGAAGAGCTGCTGGATGGCGGCGCGCGCGACATTCTGCGTGAAGTCTATCAAGGTCAACCGCCAGCATGACCATCCTCGTGACCCGCCCGGAACCGGCCGCCACTGAACTGGTCTCGCGTTTGCGCAGCCTGGGCAAACTGGCATGGAGCCTTCCGCTGATTGAATTCACGCCGGGTCGCGATCTTATTCATTTACCTAAGCAACTTGCTGCACTCCAGCCAGGCGATCTGGTGTTTTTGCTGTCGCAGCAGGTCGTCACGTTCGCCGAACCCGCTTTACAGCAGAGCGCGACTACGTGGCCTGAAGCACTCAACTATTATGCTATTGGCCGCAGCACTGCTTTAGCCCTGCATACCGTCAGTAATCTAAAAGTAGACTATCCTCATGCGCGGGAGACCAGTGAAGAGCTGGTGCGCCTGAATCGTCTGCAGCAGGTTAGCGGCAAACGCGCGCTGATTCTGCGCGGCAGCCCAGGACGCGAGTTGCTGGCGGAAACGCTGATTGAGCGCGGCGCTGAGGTGCAATATTGCGAGTGTTATCAGCGTTGTGAAAAGCACTACAACGGCGCGACTGAAGGCCGCCGCTGGCGCGATCGCGGCATCACAACGCTGGTGGTCACCAGCGGCGAAATGTTACAACAACTCTTTTCTCTGTTTCCGCCAATTGATCGTCGGGAATGGTTACTACACTGTCGGCTTGTGGTCGTCAGTGAACGTTTGGCTACGCAAGCCGCTGAACTAGGCTGGCAGGACATTGATGTAGCCGATGGTGCCGATAACGACGCGCTGCTGCGCGCGTTACGCTGAACTTAACAATGGGATGAGCCATAATGACGGAACAAAAAGCCTCCTCCGCCATGGTTGAAGAAACCACCCCAGCGGACAATTCTCCCTCTCCAGCAACTAAGCCACCACGCGATAAAAAAAGCGATGGCAAGGTGCTGAGTGCAGTGGCGATTGTGATTGCGCTGGCGATTGGGGCGGGACTTTACCTTAATGGGAAACACCAGGCCGATTTACAGGCTCAAACTAATCAGAATCTCAGTGAGCAGCTTAGCACCTTGCAGCAGCAACTGGGCAGCGACAAACAGCAACTGACGCAACAGCTGGCTAGCGCCAACAGCGCCTTGCAGGAGACGCGCACGCAGCAGGATAACAGCGCTAAAGAGCTGGAAACCCTGCGTGATAAAGTCGCCACCATCTCTGGAAACGACACGCGTACCTGGCTGCTGGCGCAGGCGGATTACCTCGTCAAACTGGCGGGCCGCAAATTGTGGAGCGATCAGGATGTCACCACTGCAGCAGCGTTACTGAAAAGTGCCGATACCAGCCTGGCAGACATGAACGATCCAAGCGTAATGAACGTGCGTCGCGCCCTAACGCAGGACATCAGTTCACTCTCCGCCGTCAGCCAGATTGATTATGACGGCACCATCCTCAAGCTCAATCAGCTGTCGAACGGCGTCGATAATCTGCGTCTGGCTGACAACGACAGCGATGATTCACCTATGGACGCCGATGGCGGTGAGCTCTCCAGTTCTCTGCACGAGTGGCGTCAAAATCTGGTGAAAAGCTGGCACAACTTTATGGATGATTTCATCACCATCCGCCGCCGCGATAACACCGCACAGCCGCTGCTGGCTCCGAATCAGGACGTCTACCTGCGCGAAAACATTCGTTCGCGCCTCCTGATTGCCGCCCAGGCCGTACCGCGTCATCAGGATGAGATCTACAAACAGTCTATCGATGCGGTATCAACCTGGGTTCGTGCCTGGTACGACACCAACGATGCCGCCACCAAAGCCTTCCTTGCGCAGCTGGATGAACTGAGCCAGCAAAGCATTTCGATGGATGTGCCGGATACGCTGGAAAGCCAGCCGCTGCTGGAAAAACTGATGCAAACTCGCGTGCGTAATTTGCTGGCTCAGCCATCGGTTGCTGCTGATCAACAGGGAGGCTAACCATGCTGAAAGTATTGGTGCTTTTCCTGCTGCTGATTGCCGGCATTGTGGTTGGACCGATGGTTGCAGGCCATCAGGGCTACGTGCTGATCCAGACCGACAACTGGAACATTGAAACCAGCGTAACGGGCCTGGCGATCATTTTGATTCTCAGCCTGCTGGTGATCTTGTTGCTGGAATGGATTCTGCGTCGCCTGTTCCGCACCGGCGCACGTACCCGCGGCTGGTTCACCGGTCGCAAGCGTCGTAGCGCACAGCGCCACACGCAGAGCGCGTTGATGAAACTGGCGGAAGGTGACTTCAAGCAGGCAGAAAAATTGCTGTCGAAAAATGCCGACCACGCCGATCAGCCGGTAGCTAACTACTTGCTGGCTGCCGAAGCGGCGCAGCAACGCGGGGACGAAATCCGTGCTAACCAGCACCTGGAGCGCGCTTCTGAGTTGTCGGTGAATGATACGATTCCAGTTGAAATCACGCGCGTACGTCTGCAACTGGCACGCAACGAAGATCATGCTGCACGTCACGGCGTTGACCGCTTGCTGGAAGTCGCGCCGCGCCATCCGGAAGTGTTGCGTCTGGCAGAACAAGCCTACATTCGTACCGGCGCGTGGGGCGCATTGCTCGACATTCTGCCTTCAATGCAGAAAGTGCAGATCAATGATCAAGCACAGCGCGATGCCTTGCAGCAGCAGGCCTGGCTGGGCCTGATGAACCAGGCGATGGCCGATCAAGGCAGCGACGGTTTGAAAAAATGGTGGCAGAACCAGAGCCGCAAAACGCGTCAGGAAACCGCCTTGCAGGTGGCGATGGCAGAACATCTGATTGAGTGTGACGATCCGGACACCGCGCAGAGCATCGTGCTGGAAGGTCTGAAGCGTCAATATGACGATCGTCTGGTGTTGCTGATGCCGCGCATCAAAAGTGGCGATCCGCAATCTCTGGAGAAAGCATTGCGTCAGCAGATTAAACAGCATGGCGCCACGCCCCTGCTGCACAGCACGCTGGGACAGATGCTCATGCGTCATGGAGAATGGCAGCAGGCGGCAGAAGCGTTCCAGCAAGCGCTGGCTCAGCGTCCTGATGCGTTTGATTATGCCTGGCTGGCCGATGTTTACGACCGCCTGCATCGCCCGGAAGACGCCGCCAAAATGCGTCGCGAAGGCCTGCTACTTACGCTGAAGACCAATCCCAGCGCCTGATTTTACGATTGTTACTTTTGTGCACGCCGGGCTGGTCCCGGCTTTTTTTTGCCTGTCATAAACTGCAGACAAAAAAACACCTGCCATAAGCAGGTGTAAGATCAGGTCGTTCAGACAACTGATGGCATCCGACTCAACGTAATGTCCTTCTTACTGCAGTAAAGCGTGCGCAAATACTGCCAGGCTGGACAACGGATGCCGTAAGGGGCTCTGCATCATTCCCAGGTTTATGTAGCATCAGCAAACATAAGAGGTGGAATGAGCATCTACAGGGAGATTATTGCACAAGACGTGCCAAAGTTGCAGTTAACGCAATAAGTTATTTTCTATCAACAGGATACAACCCACCACACGATCCACGTGTTAGCCGCTGTCGGTAAATCGCGACGCATAGCCCAAAAGCTGTCTCCGTAAAACGACAAGCTATGCAAGGAATTGTCATGCCATTATAAATCAGTGAGTTATATGTATCTGAATAGCGACAATGTGCAGAATTACGTTTTAAGGAAATGATGGGATGAGTGGCGAACGCGGAAGGTGGGTACAAACGAAAAAAGCCTGCTTTTTCAAGCAGGCTTTTCGAATATGGTCGGCGAGAGAGGATTCGAACCTCCGACCCACTGGTCCCAAACCAGTTGCGCTACCAAGCTGCGCTACTCGCCGATTTTTTACTTCTTTAACGCTACTGCGTAATTTTGCCTGGTGCGAAGGGAGGGACTTGAACCCTCACGTCCGTAAGAACACTAACACCTGAAGCTAGCGCGTCTACCAATTCCGCCACCATCGCGTGACCGAGCAAAATCTGGGGTGGCTAATGGGACTCGAACCCACGACAACTGGAATCACAATCCAGGGCTCTACCAACTGAGCTATAGCCACCATAATTCTGGTGCGTAAGCATGTCTCGCTTACTAAAATTCACTGCATAACGCGGTCTAACCAACCACCGAAGCTCTTGCGCACAAACTAAATGGCGCGCCCGACAGGATTCGAACCTGAGACCTCTGCCTCCGGAGGGCAGCGCTCTATCCAGCTGAGCTACGGGCGCGTAGCGCCGTTGCGGATGGGCATACTACGGGCTTGACCTCATGCTGTCCAGCCCTTTTTTAGAAAAAAACCGCGTTTGATTACGCTTTGTGCATTCCATCGATAATTACAGCAGTTTGAGGTGCTTACCCTCGTATTTCTGCTGAAAAAACCAGCAATTTCAGAGATCGCCGCGCCAATGGTAGCGCAAATATTTCAGCAGCTTTAATTGGCGACGCAGACGCGAAGGCTGACGAATGAGACGATAGAGCCATTCCAGTCCGGATTTTTGCCACCAAACCGGCGCGCGCTTAACGTGCCCGGTAAAAACATCATAAGTGCCACCAACGCCCATATAGAGCGCATGCGGCCAATGTGCGCGGCAATCACGCATCAATAGCTCCTGGCGCGGCGAACCTTGTGCCACCGTGACAATCTGCGCACCGCTTGCCGCAATGCGTGCAAACAGCGCGTCGCGCGCTTCAGGCGCAAAGTAACCATCCTGGCTGCCAACGATATTCACATTCCACTGCTGGCGCAGCTTGTCGCAGGTTTCCTGCAGCACCGCCTGACGTCCACCAATCAGAAACACCGGAATGCCGCTACGCCCTGCACTCTCCATCAACGCTTCCCATAAATCCGCGCCTGCGATGCGGTTCACCTGCAGCTGAGGATACTTCTTACGCAGCGAACGGACGATGCTGATGCCATCCGGATATTTGAATTCGGCCTCAGCAATCAGTGCGCGTAGCTGCGCATCTTCTTCCAGCGTCAGCATTTTCTCGGCATTCATCGCCACCAGCGTGCCGCAACGCGGCTTGCCCTCGGGCAGCAAAAAGCGCAGAAAGCTTGCCATATCGTTGAAGGCGTGAAGATCGACTCCGCGCAGGCTATAGCGCGGCTTATCGGTTTCCATGGTATGAATTTCCCGTTGTGCCCAGAGGTTAAGATGGGCTGTGTAAAACCGGCTCGCTGCGCGGACGAATCAATCCCGCGCGCGCCAACAGCCAGTAAAGCAATTTTGCCGCCCACATGCAGGCCGCAAAAATCAAACAAAAAAACACTACGCGCGAGCCGAAAGCATCCAGCCCTTCACGCGCCAGCACGATCATATTAAATACCGCGCCGAAGCAGAAACTCTGCAAAATCGCCCCGCTGTAACGGTTGCTGGTATCACGGCCATACAGATAAAGGTTATCGAATCCTTTCATCAGCAGGCCGACAGCCACCGCACCGATTGGGATAAACCACACGCCGCCCATCACCACCAGCGAACCCAACAGCGTCGGCGAGATCGCCAAGCCGGAATGGTTGTTCAGTACTTCCCAGGTAAAGTAATTGGCGCTGTTGAGAATGGCTGCAGGACGTCCCGGCCACATCCAACTGGGAATGAACACGTAGAAATCGCGCCAAATTGGTGCCAGGCCCTGAAAATCGATCTTGTCGTAGTTTTGCAGTAATAGCGCCAGATTTTCCCACGGCGAGAAGGTATCGCGCGTCAGATAAAGGAAGGTGTAAAACGCCTCATCGCCGACCACGTCGAGGTTATAGCGACGCAGCGCCAGCCAGAACATGCCGCCGATTGCCATCACACCGGCGCCGACCAGCATCCACAGCGTGATCCAGCCGCGCGTAATACCAATGAACAGGAACAGCGCGAAAGCGATGATGATATTGGCGCGCGTGCCGCCCACCAGCGCGTAGGTCAGCAAGCCAAATGCCACCGACACCAGCAAAAACCACAGCCACTGACGCTGGGTTGGCTTGAGGAAGTAGCGAATCAGCATCGCCGGAATAAAGAAGTAGAAGAAGCGTTTGAGCGCCACACCCGATACTTCGCTGGAGAAAATCTGGTTGTAAGCCGAAAGCCGGAACAGCAGCAGGCCGTTGTGCATAAAGAATACGGTGACGGTGCCAATCGCCACCAGCGCCAGCAGCAAACAGGTCAGATTGGTTTCAACCCGGTTCATCTGCAGCCAGGGTTTACGCGCAGGCGCATGGGCCGGCCGTAGCCGCACCTTGTAGCTGACGTAATAGATGGCATAAAAGCTGGTAGCGGCCAGCAGCGCCTGCAGCAGATATTCCGGCGGCACCACCGCCACGTTAAAGCGGAACACCAGCACGCTGGTCAGCGGGAAGCCGAAATAGAAGGTCAGCAAAAAGAGAATGGTGAAGAACAGGTGGAAGTTGAAACGCACCCGCTTAAATTCTCGCCAGGTTAGGGTCAGAATGAAACCCAGCGAAAACAGATAAACCACCAGCAGACCACTAAACTGCATCAGGCTCATGTTCTCTCCCTTTCACTCAGGGTAAGCGCGTCGCGCCAGCCTGCCAGATAGCCAGGGGCAAAAAAGGCAATCGATGCGTGATCACATTGCGCTAATTGTCGTTGCGCTTCGGCCACGCTGGCCGCATCCAGCGCATCTTCGCTAAACAGCACCGGCAAGCCTTGCTCGCTGAGATCGCGCCAGAACGGATTTTTGCGGTTCAGCACAAACGGAATATTGGCCTGAATCAGCAGGCATAGCGTACCAATGCCTTGCTGGCGCTCGAACATAAAATAGCCGAGCTGGCAGCGGCTAAGCAATGTCAGATAGGCATCAAAGTCGATCTTGTCGCGCAGCAACGTCACCTGCCCCGCCAGGAACAGGCGCTGTGCGGCAGCGCCAATCTCTTCGATGTAAGCGTGATTATTTTGCGGATAACCGAGCGGCACGACGATTTTTACCTGTTCGCCAAACTGCGCGCGGATCGCCTCCAATCCGGCAATGTGGCGATTACTGCGATCGCCGGAGTTACCGAGCAGGATAGTGAAATCAGGATTTTCCACCTGCGCGGGCGGCGCAACATCCGGCATGCGCGTCGGGAAGTAGAGCAGCGAAGCGTGAACGCGCGGATGGCGCTGCTGGAAATGGTACAAATCACCCCGCGTCGCAAACACGCGCGCCACGCGCCCCTGCGCCATTCTGCGCAGCAGATAAAACAGTTGATACTTGAGGCCGTGCCCTTCTTCATAGAGATCCGCGCCCCATACGTGCCAGAACGCCTGCTGACGACGCAGTTTGCCGCTCAGTAAGGCTAACCAAATGCTGGGATTAAACTGGCCGTGAAAGAAGAAACGCTGCGAGCGATCGGCGGCACGCGCTATCACCGCTTGCGCCAGCGCACGCTTGCTGGCAAAGGTTTCAATCTGCAATGAAGCATACGCTTGCAGCGTTTCGGGCGCGCTGGAAACCACCATAAATTGACGTGGTGCATAGCCTGGTAGCTCGGCGCTCATCACGTCATTAAAGAAGCGCAGCACCGTATGATTGTGATGCGGGATATCCGATCCCAATACGTGAAAAGTCGTCATTTTTTCCGGCAATAAATCATGAAGGCGCCACAACACAGGGCGAAATAGAGAACGTAGGTTGCCATGTAAGCCTGCGCGGCTCCGGCAGTCCCGTGCAGCGGAATCAACCAATGAGAAAAGCCGGTCAGCAGGGCAAACTGGCTGATTTCAGTCAGAATATAGAAGCGCAGCGACGCTTTGGCGATCACCAGATATCCGAAAACATAGGCGCCGACTTTAAACACATCTCCGCACAACTGCCAGACGAAAAGGTCACGCATCGAGCTGAACTGTGGCGAAAACAGCAGCCAGATAGCGACATCGCGTAGCAGCCATACACAGAAACTGGCCGCCGCGACGGCAGGTAATACAAAGCGCAGTGCACGCCCAATCTCACGCGCGATTTGCGGCTTTTGCTCCAGCCGCGCCAGCGTGGGCAGCAGCCAGACGCTGAAAGTGGCGGTGATAAATTGCAGATAAGCATCGGAAATGCTGGTCACGCCCTGCCATAAACCCACCTGCGACCAGCCTTGTTGCTCAGCCAGCAGATTTCGCATCATCACCCACGCCACCGGCAAGGTGAACGAGGTGATCAGCGCCATCAGCGTAAACTTCGCCAGATTGCGCGCCAGTTCGGGATGCCAGGTTGGCATCAGCCAGCTCAGCGGCAAGCGATCGCGATGGCGACGCAGCATCAGCAATGCTGGAAACACCAGTAGCGCCGGTACCAGCGCCAATCCCACTAACGCACCGGCATAGCCGCTCAGCCACCAGCACAGCACATAACCCAGCACGCCCACTACACTTCCAGCAATCAGCGCCAGCGCGTTACCGCGCGCATCGCGAAAACCTTTCAGCAACGCTAGCGTCAGGTTGGCCCAGGCAATACCGAGTTGCAGAAAGGCGACAATGCGCACCACGTTTGCATATTCAGCATGACCAAACAGCGCCGTGCTGATCGGCGACGCCGCCAGCAAAAACAGCAGCGCCAGCAGCGTTGAAAAGCCGAGCACAATCGCCGAAGCCGTGCCGGTGACCGCGCGTAACTGCTGCGGCTGTTGCTGATGTTGCGCGACTAGCGTAGTGACGCCGTTAAAGATGCCCGCGCCCGCCAGCACGCCGAGTACGATAATCAACTGGCGGAAGTTACCGGCTTGCCCGATCCCTTCCGGCCCGAAACTCACCGCCAGCAGTTTCACTACCAGCAGGCCAGCAACGATTTTTACCAGCGTCGAAGCGGCGGTCCAGACTGAAGCTTTTGCTAATGACATCAGGCAAAGAAACTCAGCAGCGAACTGATCACCGTACGCTGATTGTTATCCGATAAGTTGTAGAACAGCGGCAGGCGCAGCAAGCGCTCGCTTTCACGTGTGGTAAAGACATCATCACCGTGGAAGCGGCCAAAACGTTCGCCCGCTGGCGACGAATGCAGTGGGATGTAGTGGAACACCGTGAGGATTTCCGCCTCTTTCATCCAGTTGATCAGCGCCTGACGATCGTCGCTGTCACGCAGCTTGATGTAGAACATGTGCGCATTGTGGCGGCAATTTTTTGGCACCACCGGCAGCTCAATACGACCTGCAGTAGCCAGCGGTTGCAGTGCATCGTAGTAGCGCTGCCACAAACGCAAACGCTGCTGATTAATTTGCTCCGCCGCTTCCAGCTGCGCCCACAAATAGGCTGCTTGCAGATCCCCCATCAAATAGCTGGAGCCGATATCGCGCCAGGTATATTTATCCACCTGACCACGGAAAAACTGGCTGCGGTTGGTGCCTTTTTCACGAATGATCTCGGCCCGCTCCACCAGCTTCGCGTCATTAATCAGCGTTGCGCCGCCTTCACCGCCCGCGGTGTAGTTTTTGGTTTCGTGAAAGCTAAAGCAGCCAATATGACCAATGGTGCCTAGCGCGCGCCCTTTGTACTGCGACATCACGCCCTGCGCGGCATCCTCAATCACATAGAGTTCATGCTTCGCCGCCAGCGCCATGATGCTGTCCATCTCGCAGGCCACGCCCGCGTAATGTACTGGCACAATGGCGCGGGTTTTCGGCGTGATCGCCGCTTCAATCAGCGTTTCGTCGATATTCAACGTATCGGGACGCACGTCGACAAACACGATGGTCGCGCCGCGCAGCACAAAGGCGTTGGCGGTGGAGACGAAGGTATAGCTCGGCATGATTACTTCATCGCCAGGCTGCAGATCAATCAGTAGTGCTGCCATCTCCAGCGACGCGGTGCAGGATGGCGTCAGCAGCACTTTTTTGCTGCCGAAATGTTGTTCCATCCACTGCTGGCAGCGGCGAGTAAAGCCGCCATCGCCGCACAGCTTGCCGCTGGCCATCGCCGACTGCATATATTCAACTTCGCTGCCGACAATCGGCGGCGCATTAAATGGGATCATGAGGCTTTCCTGTAGAACCAGTAAGCGGTGCTTTCCAGCCGCGCACCGCTGCGTAAATAGAGGCGCATCGCCGTGAGATTGCTGAACTGGGTCGCGACGCGCAGATGCGTTAGCTGACGCACACGGCCCCAGTCGGCGGCCGCGAGCAGCAAGCGCTGGCCGACGCCGCAGCCTTGGGCGGCTGGCAATACCGCCAGCAGACCGATGCGCATTTCGCCGTCCACTTCGCGCATCGAGACAAAACCTTGCAGCGAGCCCTGCTCATCGCAGGCCACCAGACATTGATTATCAAAGGTGCCGCGCACGGCATTTTCAATCCACTGCGCGTAAAAACGACCGCTGTCCGCCGCAGCAAACCACGGTGCGCGGAAACGGCTTTGACTAAACGCCTGCGCAGCCGCTTCACGCAGTACCGGGATTTGTGCTTCCCGCGCAATACGCACGCCAACTTGCCGCTCGGTGTGTTTGATGCTGAGAGTGAGATCAGCTTCGCCTTCCACCAACTGAAAGCCGTGCTGGCTCAGTGCATCAATGGCATCAACACGTTCAGCAGGCACCTTCACCTGCCACAGCGCATAAGGTTGCTGAAGCGCCTCGGCCAGCGGCAGATCGCCATCCAGCGACAAGCGCGCACTGTTCTGACCGAAGAAGTCATTTTCCCATTTAAGGGGATCAATATTGACGCGGACGGGCATTGTGAACATCCAGCAGATACTGGCCGTAGCCGGTTTTGGTTAGCGCCTGAGCGGCAGCTAAAAGCTGGGCATCGCTCAGCCAGCCGTTACGCCATGCAATCTCTTCCAGGCAGGCGATCTTAAAGCCCTGACGTTTTTCCACCGTCTGCACAAACATACTCGCCTCAATCAGGCTGTCGTGCGTGCCGGTATCCAGCCAGGCAAATCCGCGCCCCAGCAACTCTACTGAAAGCTCGCCCTGATCGAGATACATCTGGTTGATGGCGGTGATTTCCAGCTCACCCCGTTCGGAAGGTTTCACCTGTTTGGCAAACTCCACCACGCGGTTATCGTAAAAATAGAGGCCGGTTACCGCCCAGCGCGATTTCGGCTGCTGCGGTTTCTCTTCAATGGAGAGCGCGTTGAAATCGTCATCAAACTCCACCACGCCAAAACGTTCCGGATCCATCACCTGATAGGCAAAAACGGTCGCGCCGCTGCTGCGCGCGGCCACTTTCTTCAGTTTGGGGCTGAATCCCTGGCCGAAATAAAGATTGTCGCCCAGCACCAGACAACAGTGATCATTGCCGATAAAGGATTCACCAATAATAAACGCCTGCGCCAACCCATCCGGGCTCGGCTGCTCGGCATAGGCCAGCTGCAAACCGAATTCGCTGCCGTCGCCCAGCAGGCGTTCAAAGTGGGCACGATCTTCCGGCGTGGTGATGATCAGAATTTCACGGATTCCCGCCAGCATCAGTACCGACAGCGGATAGTAAATCATCGGCTTGTCGTACACCGGCAACAGCTGTTTCGAGATGGCGCGGGTGATCGGATGCAAACGCGTACCCGAACCACCGGCTAAAATGATGCCTTTCATCGCTGCTCCTTCATCATGGGTTTCAGCGCGGTGTGGCTAAGCCTAAACGCTCGCCACGATAGCTGCCATTAAGAATCGACCGCCACCATTGCGGATTGGCCAGATACCACTGCACCGTTTTGCGGATACCGCTCTCAAAGGTTTCCTGCGGTGTCCAACCCAGCTCGCGCGCGATTTTACTGGCGTCGATGGCGTAGCGCTGGTCGTGACCGGGACGATCGGTAACAAAGGTAATCAGATCACGATAACGAGCCAGATGCGGCGCACGCTGCTGCGGTGCCAGTTCATCCAGCAGATCGCACAGCGTTTCCACTACCTCAAGATTACGTCGTTCATTGTGGCCGCCAATATTGTAGGTTTCCCCCACTCTGCCGCTGCTCACCACGCTATACAGCGCCCGCGCGTGATCCTCTACGTACAGCCAGTCACGTATCTGGCTGCCATTGCCGTAAACCGGCAGCGGTTTGCCCGCCAGCGCATTGATGATAGTGAGCGGGATCAGCTTCTCCGGGAAATGATACGGACCGTAATTGTTAGAACAGTTGGTGATGATGACCGGCAAACCGTAAGTACGCAGCCAGGCGCGCACCAAGTGATCGCTGCTGGCTTTGGTCGCCGAATAGGGGCTGCTCGGCGCGTATGGCGTGGTTTCAGTAAAGAAGTCGTCGCTACCGTGCAGGTCACCAAACACTTCATCGGTGGAGATATGATGCAGAATGAAGCCTTTTTTGCGTTCATCTGCCATGCCATTCCAGTAATGACGTGCCGCTTCCAGCAGCTGATAGGTGCCGACAATATTGGTTTCGACGAAGGCGATTGGCCCATCGATCGAACGGTCAACATGGCTTTCCGCCGCCAGATGCATAATACAATCCGGCTGATACTGCGCCATAACGCGATCCAGCTCGGCGCGATGACAAATATCCACCTGCTCGAAAGCGAAACGTGCATCCTGTTGCACCGGTGCCAGCGACGCCAGATTGCCGGCATAGCTCAGCTTATCGACCACCACCACGCGGTGATCGGTGTGTTCAAGCAGAAAGCGCACCAGCGCCGAACCGATAAAACCTGCGCCGCCGGTGACCAGAAACTGTTTCATCGCCAAACGCCTTTGGTATCAACAATCCACGGCTGGGCAATCTGTGCCGCATCAATTGCGCGGAACTGGGCGTGATCAACCAGCATCACCAGAATATCCGCCTGCTGCAGCGCCACGTCAGTGGCAACCAGCGTGGCTTCATGTGCCAGACGTTGTGGAATGTCTTTCACATGCGGCTCAACCACCCAGGTTTTGCCGCTGTGCCATTCGGCAATCCGATGGGCGACGCTCATCGCCGGGCTTTCGCGCAGATCATCAATATTCGGTTTGAAGGCCAGGCCAAAGCAGGCAATGGTGACATCGCTGGCGCGTTTACCGCTGGCGGTAAGGCACTCTGCTAACGCCTGTTTTACCTGATCCAGCACCCAGCCTGGTTTGGCGTCATTCACTTCGCGCGCGGTGCGAATCAGTCGCGCCTGCTCGGGATTTTGCGCCACGATAAACCACGGATCGACGGCGATACAGTGCCCGCCGACGCCCGGTCCGGGTTGCAGGATGTTGACGCGCGGATGGCGATTCGCCAGCGCGATTAGCTCCCACACGTTGATGCCCTGCTCGGCGCAAATCAGCGACAGCTCATTGGCAAAGGCGATGTTCACATCGCGGAAGCTATTTTCGGTGAGTTTGCACATCTCGGCGGTGCGCGCATGGGTCTCCACACACGCGCCGCGCAGGAAAATGCGATACAGCTCGCTGGCGCGTGCGGAACAGGCTGGCGTCATGCCGCCAATCACGCGATCGTTTTCAAGCAGTTCGACCATCACTTTGCCGGGCAATACGCGCTCCGGACAGTAAGCGATAAACACATCGCACGCATCACCGTGCTGCGGGAAACGCAGATCGGGACGCGCCGCCGCCAGCCATTCCGCCATTTGCTCGGTGGCACCCACCGGCGACGTGGATTCGAGGATCACCAGATCGCCCGCTTTTAACACGGGTGCAATCGACAGCGCCGCAGCCTGCACATAGCTGAGATCCGGCTGATGGTCGCCGATAAACGGCGTGGGCACGGCGATCAGGAACGCATCGGCGGCTTCGGCCTGCGTAGTGGCACGCAGATGACCGGCACACACCGCTTCGCGCACCACATCACCCAACTCGGGTTCCACGATATGGATATCGCCGCGATTGATGGTTTCAACGGCGCGGACATTAATATCCACACCAACGACTTTCTTTCCCTTTGAGGCAAAAACGGCCGCCGTTGGCAGCCCAATGTAGCCCAGTCCGATAACGGAAATGGTTTCAAAACGCATGGTTAGACTCTGTGTTGTTTTAGGGCCTGCAAGATGCGCGCGCAGGCATGGCCATCGCCATACGGATTGTGCGCGCGGCTCATTGCCTGCCAGGCTTCATCGTCCTGCAACAGCAGGCTGACTTCAGCGACAATTTTACTGATATCGGTGCCGACCAGTTTCACCGTACCTGCGTCCACGGCTTCCGGGCGCTCGGTGGTATCGCGCATCACCAGCACCGGTTTACCTAATGACGGCGCTTCTTCCTGAATGCCGCCGGAATCGGTAAGAATCAGCCATGAGCGATTCATCAGCCAGACAAACGGCAGATACTCTTGCGGCTCAATCAGGATGATGTTTTCAATGCCGCTGAGAATGCGATTAACCGGCTCGCTGACGTTGGGATTGAGGTGCACAGGATAGACAATTTGCACCTGGGGATGCTGGCGCGCGATGTGCGCCAGCGCACTGCAAATGCGTTCGAAGCCGTCGCCAAAACTTTCGCGGCGATGACCCGTGACCAGAATCAGCTTTTTGTCGGCATCGAGGAACGGATAGCGCGCGGCAAGGCGCGCATTGAGATCGGCATCGTCCAGCACGCGGTCACGCACCCACAGCAGCGCATCAATCACTGTGTTGCCGGTGACAAAAATGCGCGCATCCGGCAGATTCTCACGCAGCAGGTTTTGCCGCGAATTTTGCGTCGGTGTGAAGTGATAGCTGGCAAGATGGCCGGTGAGCGTGCGATTGGCCTCTTCGGGCCACGGCGACATCAGGTTGCCGGTGCGTAATCCTGCTTCCACATGACCCACCGGAATCTGGTGATAAAACGCTGCCAGGCTCGCCGCAAACGTGGTGGTGGTATCGCCGTGCACTAACACCACATCCGGCTGGAAATCGGCCAGAACGGTTTTCATGCCCTGCAGAATACGGCTGGTGATCTCCGTCAGCCCTTGTTCCGGGCGCATGATATTCAGATCATAATCAGGCTGCAGCTGGAACAAACGCAGCACCTGATCGAGCATTTCACGATGTTGTGCGGTGACGCATAAGCGCGATTCGAACGCAGCATCCTGCGCCAGCGCCTGCACCAGCGGAGCCATTTTGATCGCTTCAGGACGCGTGCCAAATACCGTCAGAACTTTCACGTGGCTTCTCTTAATGGCTCGTTGCTAACGTTGAACGCGGACGACGCACCAGCGCCACTCCCGCACCGACCAGCGCGCCAATCACGCCCCACATGATCATCATAAACAGGCGGCGCGGACTGTCGCGCGACACCGGCTCTTCCGGGGTGCGCAAGTAGCGGTAAGTCTGGAATTGTTGATCCAGACGCGGCCCGGCCTGCAGCGTACTCAGCATCGCTTTGTTTTGATCATAGCTTAAATCGTAAGCAGGTCCGCTGGCTTGTAAAGTGTCGAGTTGCGCCTGCAGCATTTGCTGCCCGAGCAGGAAACGATCGCTGTCTGGCAGCGCCTCGCCGGTTGCCGGTGCCCGGTTCTCTTTGATGCCCTGCTCGCTCGCCACTTTCAGCGCCTGCTCGATGCGCTGGCGTTGTCGTTCAAATACCGCCTGCGCCACTTCCTGCTGGCGATTCACCTGCGACGCCAGCTGCACGCTGCGCGCCTGCCAGGCACCTTTTAGTTCCGCATTCAGATGACGCGCCGCACGTTCGCTGGCGTAGGCAATATATTGACGCAGCAGATTGTTGGCATCGCTGGCGGTTTCGGCGACCAGCTTGATGTTATCTAAGATATTGCGCGCCGGATCGGCAGCCGTGAACTGGATGTTGGTGATCAAATCATCAAGCAGCGCCGCATCGTTGTGCGCGTTGCCGCTTTTACGACTTTTGAAGTATTCAGTCTGCTGCCAGAAATCACGACGCGTATCCCAGGATGCCAGCTGCATGGTGAACTCCTGATAAACCTCATCCATCACGGTTGGGGCGGGCGAGCTGAGATTGAGCGTATTAGTGCGCACATCCAGATTATTGAGGAATTGTTGCTGCACGAAGAAATCACCCAACATATTCACCGTTGGACGATCGGTCACTGCCGTGGTGCTCCACGCTTGCTTCATTAACATCGATGCCAGCCAGGCGACCAGCGCAAACAGCAGCGCCAGACCGATGATCCAGCGTTTACCACGCCAGAGCGTGCAGCCAAGGCCACGCATATCCAGTTCGTTCTCCACAACGACAGAGGTCATAACAAAATCCTTATTTAGGCACTTACTTACCTGGAGTAATTATTGCCAGAAGTGGCCTTATTCCATCGACGTTTTAAGCGACGCAATCTACGTGCCATCCGCCAGGCATGCTTGATGCAATAGCCATAAAGAAGGAATGCCATTAAGAAAAGGACGAGCATGACCCATTCTGGAATGAAAGCGAGATATTCACCTAATACGCCAATACCCGCTAATAATGCGGCTGCAACGGTAATGAGTAAAAAAGCCTGTCGGGACGAAAATCCCGCTCGCATGATGAGATGGTGAATATGTTGCCTGTCTGCAGAAAAAGGACTCATCCCTTTACGTAAGCGACGGTACATAATCGCTATCATGTCCATCAAAGGTATGGCGATGAGCCAGAGCGCAGTAACCGGTGTTATCGGATGGCTAAGCCCTTGAGTCGTTTCTAACAATATCCAAATAATCGTAAAACCTATCATGGTGCTGCCAGCATCACCCATGAAGACCTTATAACGTCGTCCGAGAAATCCCAGATTAAGAAGTATGTAAGGGATGGTGGCTGCAATCATGGCAAAGCACCACATCGCAAGACTAAACATCCCATCAAAATAAAGGATGATGCCCATAGCGGCAAAGGTGACACATGAAAGGCCGCCAAGTAAGCCATCAATACCATCAACCATATTGAATGCATTAATTGCGGCCCAGACGGCAAAAAGGGTAAGTACGTATCCAAAAGGCCCAACGATAAATTCAACCGGACCAACAATAAATCCAAGGCTCAGGAGATATAACTTGGCGCCTACCATCATGACAACAGCAATTACCGCCTGTACGAAGGCACGAAATTTAACGCTAATGTCGAAACGGTCATCAAGAGCACCAACCAGAACCAAAATGCCAGCACATATCAGGTAGAGAAACCCGTTCGGCATATAGGATTTTGTAATCATAAAAGCAAAACAGACGCCTGCATAAACAGAGATCCCACCAACTAAAGGAATAACACCCTGATGTCTTTTCCTTAAGTTTGGCTTATCTACTAACCCTATCTTTTTCGCTACTTTTCGAGCGATGAAGATAAAGGCCAAAGAAAAAAGAAAAGTTAGACCAAGCTCTGTACTCATAGTGAGTAAATTCACATTAATGCTCTCAGCTAAAATCGTGGACAACAATATGCAAAACACCCGCCATTGCCGCATATCCCTATTCCGAATTCTGCTGCAGAAAAGCCTGATTGTTGAAAAAACAAACGCATCTCTGCCACAGTCATTATAAAAGCTTCCTGACTGCGCTAATCCTAATGCCCATAAATAAAAAACGCCACGTTAAGACGTGGCGTTAGCAATATTTCCTGGCAAATTGTGCGAATCACCGCTTGGCTTAGCGACTCGCCGATCGCAACTTAGGAACGCTTCATCATATCGAAGAATTCGTCGTTGGTTTTGGTCATGGCCAGTTTGTTGATGAGGAACTCCATCGCGTCGATTTCACCCATTGGATGGATGATTTTGCGCAGGATCCACATTTTCTGCAGCTCTTCCTGTGTGGTGAGCAGCTCTTCTTTACGGGTACCGGAACGATTGTAATCAATCGCTGGGAATACACGCTTCTCAGCGATTTTACGCGAGAGGTGCAATTCCATGTTACCTGTACCTTTAAACTCTTCGTAAATCACTTCGTCCATCTTCGAACCGGTATCAACCAGCGCGGTCGCGATGATGGTCAGGCTGCCGCCCTCTTCCACGTTACGTGCCGCACCGAAGAAACGCTTCGGACGATGCAAGGCGTTGGCATCCACACCACCAGTCAGGACTTTACCTGATGCTGGAACCACGGTGTTGTAGGCACGCGCCAGACGCGTGATGGAGTCAAGCAGGATGATCACGTCTTTCTTGTGCTCAACCAGGCGCTTGGCCTTCTCGATCACCATCTCAGCAACCTGCACGTGACGTGATGCTGGCTCATCAAAGGTCGAAGCGATAACTTCACCTTTAACCAGACGCTGCATCTCGGTCACTTCTTCTGGACGTTCGTCAATCAGCAGCACCATCAGCAGGCAATCTGGATAGTTGTAAGCGATGCTCTGCGCGATGTTCTGCAGCAGCATGGTTTTACCCGCTTTCGGCGGCGCCACAATCAGACCACGTTGACCACGACCAATCGGAGAAGCCAGATCCAGCACGCGTGCAGTCAGGTCTTCAGTCGAGCCATTACCGCGTTCCATACGCATACGCTTGCTGGCGTGCAGCGGCGTAAGGTTTTCGAACAGAATCTTGTTACGCGCGTTTTCCGGCTTGTCATAGTTAACTTCGTTAACTTTCAACAGCGCAAAGTAACGTTCACCTTCTTTTGGCGGGCGAATCTTGCCAGAAATGGTGTCACCAGTGCGGAGGTTGAAACGGCGGATTTGGCTAGGAGAGACGTAGATATCATCGGGACCGGCGAGGTAGGAGCTATCTCCAGAACGGAGGAAACCAAATCCGTCCTGCAATATCTCCAGCACACCATCACCAAAGATGTCTTCGCCGCTTTTTGCGTGCTGTTTCAGGATAGAGAAAATAATATCCTGCTTGCGCATACGCGCCTGGTTTTCCAGCCCCATATTTTCGCCGAGGGTAATCAGCTCAGAAACCGGCGTATTCTTTAATTCGGTAAGATTCATAGTGATGGGTTCTTAAACTCGGGGTAATTCTCGAAATGATTGTCGTGAGTGGTATGGCAAAAATTCCATGCCTGTTAATGGCTCTTTTTCAACTCAGCTCGACGATTATCGTCAGATGTGGCGATAGGAAACGAGGAGACGGTCGAAAGATGATGCCGAATGTGCTAGTCATCAGATTGCCAAACCACGATAACGTTCATTGCGAGTAGGGTCTGACAAGGGAAAACTTAGATGCAAACTACAAGGTAAGAGCGTAATGCAGTGAACTCAACTTAACACGCTTAAAGTGAGACGTCCAGCAGTGGCGAAAAAATTCACCACTGCCGAACAAACACCCTGCTGGGCTTAGGCCAGGTTGGCGTTCAGGAACTCTTTCAACTGTCCTTTAGACAGTGCGCCAACCTTGGTTGCCGCCACTTCGCCGTTCTTGAACAGCAGCAGAGTTGGGATACCGCGGATGCCGTATTTCGGCGCCGTACCCGGGTTGTCATCAATATTCAACTTAGCGATGGTAAGTTTACCTTCGTACTCTTCTGCGACTTCGTCGAGAATTGGGGCGATCATTTTGCAAGGACCACACCATTCAGCCCAGAAATCAACCAGAGTGACACCGTCTGCTTTCAGTACGTCTGTGTCGAAACTGTCATCGGTCAAGTGAACGATCTTATCGCTGCTCATGTTTAACTCCAAAAGATTGCGCCTGGCGAATTGGCGGAAATGATACCAACGTAGGTTGACTTTATTTCATCGGATACGCTTTCGTAAAGCGCTAGTAAGCTGATATTCTACCACACTATGAGCAAAACACACTTAACTGAACAGAAGTTTTCCGACTTCGCCCTGCACCCTCAGGTGATAGAAGCCCTTGATACTAAAGGCTTTAGCCACTGCACGCCTATTCAGGCGCTCGCGTTGCCTCTTACGCTTACAGGGCGTGATGTTGCGGGTCAGGCGCAAACCGGTACCGGCAAAACGATGGCGTTTCTTACGTCAACGTTTCATTATCTTCTTTCTCATCCTGCCGCAGAAGGTCGCCAGACTAATCAGCCACGTGCGCTGATCATGGCCCCGACGCGTGAGCTCGCCGTACAAATCCATGCCGATGCTGAACCATTAGCGAAGGTCACTGGCTTAAAGCTGGGCCTGGCTTATGGTGGCGACGGCTACGATAAACAGCTGAAAGTGCTGGCTGATGGTGTCGATATTCTGGTGGGCACCACCGGACGTCTGATCGACTACGCCAAGCAGAACCATGTCAACCTGGGCGCGATTCAGGTTGTTGTGCTGGATGAAGCCGATCGCATGTTCGATCTCGGCTTTATTAAAGACATTCGTTGGCTGTTCCGCCGCATGCCGCCGGCCACTCAACGCCTGAGTATGCTGTTCTCTGCGACCTTGTCTTACCGCGTGCGAGAACTGGCATTTGAGCACATGAACAACGCCGAATACGTGGAAGTTGAGCCTGAGCAGAAAACCGGCCACCGCATTAAAGAAGAGCTTTTCTATCCTTCGAATGAAGAGAAAATGCGCTTGCTGCAGACGTTGGTAGAAGAAGAGTGGCCAGATCGCGCCATAATCTTTGCTAACACCAAGCACCGCTGCGAAGACATTTGGGGCCATCTGGCTGCCGATGGTCATCGCGTGGGTCTGCTGACCGGTGATGTGGCGCA
This sequence comes from Pantoea sp. JK, assembly GCF_026130245.1. Classification (NCBI taxonomy): domain Bacteria; kingdom Pseudomonadati; phylum Pseudomonadota; class Gammaproteobacteria; order Enterobacterales; family Erwiniaceae; genus Pantoea; species Pantoea sp. JK. The sequence continues at coordinate 219,736 of NZ_JAINFN010000008.1, read as the reverse complement.
GAAAAAACGTCTGCGTATTCTCGACGACTTCACCAAAGGCGATGTGGATATCCTGGTTGCCACCGACGTCGCGGCACGTGGTCTGCACATTCCTGCCGTCACGCATGTGTTCAACTACGATCTGCCTGACGATCGCGAAGACTACGTTCACCGTATCGGCCGCACTGGCCGCGCGGGCGCCAGCGGTCACTCCATCAGCCTGGCATGCGAAGAGTACGCGCTGAACCTGCCGGCAATCGAAGAGTACATCGGTCACGGTATTCCGGTGAGCAAGTACAACAGCGATGCCTTGCTGAATGAACTGCCACCGCCGAAGCGTCTGCAACGCAGTCGTTCAGGAAACGGTCCACGCCGTGGCGGGAACAACAATAACCGTCGGAGCGGCGCGCCGCGCAATAGCAACCGTAAACGTTCGGGTTAAGCACACCATGCTAAGCGCATCGTCACTTTATGCAGCGATTGATTTAGGTTCTAACAGCTTTCATATGTTGGTGGTGCGCGAGGTGTCTGGCAGCATTCAGACCGTCGCGCGGATAAAGCGCAAAGTGCGTCTGGCGGCTGGCCTCGACAAAGCGAATCATCTCTCTGCCGAGGCGATGCAACGCGGCTGGCAGTGCCTGAAGTTGTTCTCCGAACAGCTACAGGATATTCCTGCGGAACAAATCCGCGTGGTGGCAACCGCCACGCTGCGCCTTGCTGAAAATGCGCAGGATTTCCTCACAACGGCAGAACAGATTCTTGGCTGCGCGGTGAATGTCATCAGCGGCGAAGAAGAAGCGCGCCTGATTTATCAGGGCGTGGCGCATACCACCGGTGGTTCCGATCAGCGTTTAGTGGTTGATATCGGCGGCGGCAGCACCGAACTGGTGACCGGCGAAGGTTCGCATGCCACCACGCTGTTCAGCTTGTCGATGGGCTGCGTAACCTGGCTTGAACGCTATTTCAGCGATCGTCATCTGGCAAAAGAGAATTTTGAGCAGGCCGAACTGGCCGCGCGCGAGATGATCCGTCCGGTGGCCGCTGCGCTGCGCGAGAAAGGCTGGCAAATCTGTGTCGGCGCGTCAGGCACCGTACAAGCGTTGCAGGAAATTATGATGGCGCAGGGCATGGATGAGCGCATCACCCTGAGCAAGCTGCAACAGTTGAAACAACGCGCGATTCAGTGCGGCAAGCTGGAAGAGCTGGAAATTGAAGGATTGACGCTGGAGCGCGCTTTAGTGTTCCCGAGCGGTTTATCGATCCTCATCGCTATCTTCCAGGAACTGAGCATTGAAGGTATGACGCTGGCCGGTGGCGCCCTGCGCGAAGGCTTAGTGTATGGCATGCTGCATCTGCCGGTTGATCGCGATATCCGCAGCCGCACATTGCAGAACGTGCAGCGTCGTTTTGCCATTGATATTGATCAGGCCGGTCGTGTGCGTCAGTTGGCGGAGAGCTTCTTCCGTCAGGTGAGCAGCAGCTGGAAGCTGGATAACCGATGTCGTGATCTGCTACTTAGCGCCTGTTCCATCCACGAAATTGGCCTGAGCGTCGATTTCCGTCAGGCACCGCAGCATGCCGCTTACCTGATTCGCCATCTCGATCTTCCTGGCTTCACTCCCGCACAGAAAAAAATGCTGGCTTGCCTGCTGCAGAACCAAAGCGGCAGCATTGATCTGGCGTTGCTGACGCAACAAAACGCCGTGCCGCCGCGCATGGCGGAGCGTTTGAGCCGTTTGTTGCGTTTAGCGATTATTTTCTCAAGCCGTCGTCGCGATGACACTTTGCCTGCCGTGCGTTTACAGGCGGATGATGATGCGCTGCATTTGACGCTGCCAGCCGGTTGGCGCGAAGTGCATCCATTGCGTTCTGAGCTGCTGGAGCAGGAGAGTCATTATCAGTCGTACGTGCACTGGTTATTGACGATTTCCTGATTTGGCATGTGCTGGCTGCCCCCCATCCCGACCTTCCCCCGCAAGCGGGGGAAGGAGATGCTGCCACATGCAGCTCCATCACTGACATGTGGCAGCATCTTCCTCCCCCATTAATGGGGGAGGACCGAGGAGGGGGACTGCAAGCACGGACTAAGAACTCAACCCTTCTTCGCATTCTCCAGCATCGCTCTCAGCCCCGCGACGCGCGTCTGTCCGGTCTTAACGCGCTCTTCTGCGCTCACCACTTTTTTCTCGCGCTCCCACACCACATCGTCCTGCGGTAACTCCAGCAGGAAGCGACTCGGTTCCGGGCGCATCAGCTCACCGTACTGACGGCGTTCACGGCACAGCGTAAAGGTCAGCTCTTTCTGCGCTCGCGTAATCCCCACGTAAGCCAGACGTCGCTCTTCTTCGATATTGTTCTCATCGATACTGCTCTGGTGCGGCAATAAGCCCTCTTCCATGCCAACCAGATAGACATACGGGAACTCCAGCCCTTTCGAGGCATGCAGCGTCATCAGCTGCACCTGATCGAGCTCCTCATCGCTCTCCCCGCGCTCCATCATGTCGCGCAGAGTAAAGCGCGTCACCACCTGCGCCAGCGTCATTGGTTCGTTCAGCTCATCGCCTTCCAGCATCTCGGTCATCCACTGGAACAGCAGGTTAACGTTCTTCATGCGCATTTCAGCCGCTTTCGGGCTGGGCGAAGTTTCAAACAGCCAGCTTTCGTAGTCGATGCCGCGAATCAGGTCGCGCACTGCGTTAACCGGCTCACGTTCGGTCAGCTGGACGATCTCATTCAACCAGTGCGTAAAGCGCTGCAAATGCTCGAGCCCGCGCCCGCTCAGCGTTTGTTCGAGTCCTATATCGAAGCTGGCGTTATACAGGCTTTTATTGCGCAGGTTGGCCCATTCGCCCAGTTTTTGCAGCGTTGCCGGACCAATCTCACGGCGCGGCGTATTCACGATACGCAGAAACGCGCTGTCATCTTCCTGATTGGTCAGCACACGCAGGTAGGCCAGCAAATCTTTGATTTCCGGACGCGAGAAGAACGACGTACCGCCTGAGATACGATACGGAATACGGTTCTGCATCAGCTGCTTCTCAAACACCCGCGACTGATGGTTGCCGCGATAGAGAATGGCGTAATCTTTGTAGGCGGTTTTGTTGATGAAGTGATGCGCGATCAGTTCGCCCGCCACGCGTTCCGCTTCGTGATCTTCGTTATTAGCGCTCAGCACCTTCAGCTCGCTGCCCTGCCCCAGTTCTGAGAACAGGCGTTTCTCGAACACGTGCGGATTGTTGGCGATAAGGATGTTGGCCGATTTCAGGATGCGCTGCGTCGAGCGATAATTCTGCTCCAGCTTCACCACTTCCAGCGCCGGGAAATCCTGTTGCAGCAGCACCAGGTTTTGCGGACGCGCGCCGCGCCACGAATAAATCGACTGATCGTCATCGCCCACCACGGTAAAGCGCGCCCGCGCACCCACCAGCAGCTTCACCAGCTCATATTGGCTGGTGTTGGTATCCTGATACTCATCCACCAACAGATAGCGAATGCGCTGCTGCCAGCGTTCGCGCACTTCGTGATTGCGCTGCAGCAGCAGCGTTGGCAGCGCGATTAAGTCGTCGAAATCCAGCACGTTGCAGGATTTCAGGTGTTGATCATACAGCTGATAACAGTGCGCAAAAATCTGGTCGCGCTGCGATTGCGCCAAACCCGCTGCGCCCTGCGGATCGACCAAATCGTTCTTCCAGTTGGAGATGGTGGAAATCAGCTGCTGTAACAGTGTTTTGTCCTCTTCCAGCCACTGTTTGGTTAGATCTTTGAGCAAAGCCAGCTGATCCTGATCGTCGAACAGTGAGAAGCTGGCTTTCATTCCCAGCGCCTTGTATTCGCGTTTGATGATCTCCAATCCCAGCGTATGGAAGGTGGAAATCATCAGGCCACGCGCCTCTTTACGCCCCAGCGTTTGCGCCACACGCTCTTTCATCTCGCGCGAGGCTTTATTGGTAAAAGTCACGGCGGCGATGTGGCGCGCCTGATAGCCACATTCGCGGATCAGGTGGGCGATTTTGTTGGTGATCACGCGGGTTTTACCCGAGCCAGCACCGGCCAGCACCAGACAAGGACCGGTGACAAATTCGACAGCTCGTTGTTGGCCGGGGTTTAAACGCATAACGGAATTCGCTCAGTGGGATCAAAAGAAACAGGGTTATAATGGCCGGATTATACACATTAGGACTTCATCATGGCGAAAACCGCGGCGGCTTTACATATCCTCGTGAAAGAGGAAGCGCAGGCCAAATCCCTGCTGGCGCAGCTTGAAAAAGGCGCGAACTTCCAGCAGCTGGCAAAGAAACACTCTACCTGCCCATCCGGGCGCAACGGCGGTGATTTGGGTGAGTTTCGTAAAGGGCAAATGGTGCCGGCATTCGATAAGGCGGTCTTCTCCTGTCCGCTGCTACAGCCTTACGGACCGGTGAAAACCGCCTTTGGTTACCACATCATCAAAGTGCTGTGGCGTAACTGATCACTTCTGATTCTTCATCTGCTGCAGCACATTACTGCACTGATTGTCGTCAGTATCGCTAGGCGAAATCAGTGCGATCAACGCGGCGGCGGGAGCAACCACCGCCCCGAGCGCCACCGCTGCGGCACCGCGTGCAATCAGCGGTCCGGCTTTCACCCCGGCATCCGGATTTTTAAAGGTGCCGCGCACATACAGCGGCGAACGCAGCGTGATGATGCGGATCCCTTTACTCTCCGGATTGATCGACAAGTCCATGCGTTCATTCGCGAAGTTGACGTTGCCCGTCACGTTGATCACCGCATTCTCGGTATCCAGCAGGAACAGTTTCGGCGTCGCTAAGCCTTGACGAATATTCATATCGGTCGCCGCGCAGTTGATCTTCACTTCATCATCGCCGAACAGCTTGCCTACCACATAGTTACCGACGTTCAGTCCGGCAATCTCCATCAGGCTGCGACTGATCAGGCCATCATTCATCAGTAGCTTCAGTTCGCCATTGCTGGTGCCGAGCAGATCCGCCACCGAATTGCCGGTGCCGCTCAGCGAGGCATCGCCGTTGAGCTGGCCCAAACTGTTCTGCATCGCGGTGACATCCGGGAACAGCTGACGCAGACGCAGCTTACGCGCGTGCAAATCGGCACGTCCGCGCATCGGGCTGCGGTCGCCCTCCAGATGAATGGTGGAGTTGATGCTGCCGCCGGCCATACCGAAGCGCAGCGGATCGAGCAACAGGTCGCCGTTTTTCAGCTGCAGATGCGTATAGAGATCGCTGAGCGGCAGCTTGCTGCTGTGTTCAATGCGTTTGCCGCTGAACTTCACATCCGCATCCATCACATCCCAGCTCTTGGTATCGAACTTGTCATGCGGCAGAACGCGATCGGCGGGCTGCGTTGAGGCATCGCCACGTTGCGCTTTGGCCTGCTGCGTTTTCTCGCTACCTTTGCCCGAGTTGACGCCAATCAGCGGCCCCAAATCTTCCATCCGCAATTGGTTTGAGGTCAGTTCACCGGTCAAGGTTGGGCGCGGTTTGGCCTGACGATAAACGAGGGAGCCGTGAATATCGCTGTCGCCGATGTGGCCGTTAAACTTCTCGTAGCGGAACAGCGGCCCTTTCTCCTCATTGAAACGCGTAATCAAATGGCCGTCAGTTTCGTACGGCGGCGTATCAGGTAGCAGCACGCCCGTCAGGCCATACAGATTCGCCAGCGTATCGCCCGCGAAGCGCAGGCGCACATCCAGCCCGCCGAGATTGAGCGGGTCCTGCAAGGTGCCGTCAATGCGCACGCGCGTGGTGCCATTACGCACATCCACCTGCAGCGGGAACGGCGTGGTTTTACTGCGTAGCGATAACATGCCGCCAATTTTGCCGTCGCCCTCCAGCTTCTGATTGTTGTAAGTGCCGCTCGCCTGCCAGCCAAAGACAAAATCACCCGCGCCTTTCTGCTGATCGTCACCGCCCGCTACCTGTGCATACGGCACCGGTTTGCCCAGCGGATTGATGGTTACCGTGACATCGGCCTTATTGACGGCGTCGCGATAGCGCACTTGTCCCTGATCGAACAGAATGTTGTCGAGGCGGAAGGACCAGGCAGAAGGCGCGGCGTTAGCATCGCTGTTCTGGCTGCTGGCGAGATCAAAGGTCCAGTTATTCTTTTTATCAGCGGTTTGCACCAGCCGCGCATCCGGCTTTTGCATCTTGATCCACGGCAGGTAGATCTGCTGATGCAGCAGCGCCAGCGGCGCAATCGTCGCTTCAACGCGCTGCAGATGCACCATGGTGACATCAGGAATGGATGGCGGATTACCGAGCATCACATCGTCGGCATGCACCTGCGGCCACGGCACCCAGCTGCGCCAGCCAGGTTCTTCGCGATTGCGAACCCAGGCCACGCCGAGATCGCCGCGAATCGCGAAAGGTCGGTTCAGTTCGGCCGAAACTTTTTGATTAATCGTAGGTTTCAGGCGGTTCCAGTCAAAGGTGGCGATGATCACCACAATCACTACAACCAATAACAAAAAAATCCCGAACACCCAGCTCAGGATCTTTCGAGTACGTGACATATTGCTTCCTCCTTGCCCTTCCACGTCTGACTAAGGATAGTCGAGACGTCGCGGAACGGGATCAGGGAAGCTCAAGTGCCATACGTTCCAGCTCGCTAAACGGCACCGGACGCGAGAAGAAGTAGCCCTGCGCCGCCATCGCTGGCGAGCTACGCACCTGTTGCCACTCCTCTTCGGTTTCCACGCCTTCAACGATGACGCCGTTGCAGTAACGGTTAATCAACGCCAGCAGCATCGAGAACATCGAGCGGCCTTCATCGCTGGCGCGCAGCAGCATAAACAGCTCGCGCGAGAGTTTGATGTAGTCGTAACGCAGTTCGGTCAGCGCCGAGAAGTTCGCCATGCCGGAGCCAAAATCATCCAGCCACAGCGGCCCGAGTTCCGGCATCTTGGCGACCATCTCTTCCTGCGGCAGCGCATGATGCTCCGTCAGTTCGAAGCGCACCCAAGGCAGCTGCGCGATCAGCGTGCGAATCGACTCATGCTGCTCAATCTCCATCAACGTTGGACCGTCGATATTCACCGACGCCACCAGCTGACGCTGATTGAAAAACGGTGACCATGTTATCAGCAGCTCAAGTTGTTCCTGGACGACACCGAGCCGCTGCGCGATAGTCAGTGCTTCAAAATAGTCTTCGGGCGACAGCCTTTTCTCTGGCGCGGAGGGATGAGTCACCGCCGTCAGTAATTCAATGGCCAGCAAGCGGCCTGAGACCTGGTAAATCGGCTGGAAAGTATAGAATCGTTGGCATTTCTGCCAGAAGAGACGCGTTTCCTGTTGTTGCTCCAGTTCATTTGAAACAGGCAGCCGATGACTCAAATTCTTCATCACCATGGTTTTTTCCTGGTTGGTGTCGAGTGCCTGCAAATAGCATCTCAGCGGCAAGTATCGGCGATCGCCGGGATAACTTTATCAATCTCGTTAGTCCCATGAAGAGTTGAGTGTAACAGCGTGCGCCGCGCTTAATTGGCAAAACAAAACGCGCTTTGGCCGTTAAATCGCCGTAGCGTAGGCGGTTTACTGCCTTAAGTTAAATCAAAACATCGTTTTAAAAACCATTGACGACTGCCATACCAGACGCGAGACTAAGGCAGAATTCACTACAGGCTGAAGACCATGACGCAGAAGAAAATCGCCATTATTGGCGAATGCATGATTGAGCTGTCCGAGAAAGGTGAGAACATCAAACGCGGTTTTGGCGGCGATACGCTGAACACGGCGGTGTATCTGGCGCGTCAGTCAGATAAACAGCTGCGTGTCGATTATGTCACCGCACTCGGCACCGATAGTTTCAGTGACCAGATGATCGCCGCCTGGCAGCAGGAAAAGGTCGAAACCGCGCTGGTTCAGCGCCTCGACAATAAAATGCCGGGTTTGTACTTCATCGAAACCGACGACCACGGCGAGCGGACCTTCTGGTACTGGCGCAACGACGCCGCCGCCCGTTTCTGGCTGGACAGCGCGCAAGCGGACGCGATTTGCCAGCAGCTGACGCACTATGATTATCTCTATTTGAGCGGCATCAGCCTGGCGATTCTGCCTGCGGCCAGTCGCGAAAAACTGATGACGCTGCTCAGCGCCTGTCGTCAGAACGGTGGCAAGGTGATTTTCGATAACAACTATCGTCCGCGTCTGTGGGCCGATAAAGCCAGCGCTCAGCAGGCGTATGCCGAGATGCTGCGTCATACCGACATGGCATTTCTGACGCTCGACGACGAAGATTTGCTGTGGGGCGAGCAGCCGCTGGATGCGGTGATTGCCCGCACACGCGCTGCGGGCGTGCAGGAGATTGCCATTAAACGCGGTGCGGACTCCTGTCTGGTGGCGGTCGGCGATGAGCCACTGCGCGAAGTCGCCGCCATCAAGCTGGCGAAAGAGAAAGTGATCGATACCACCGCGGCTGGCGACTCCTTCAGCGCCGGTTATCTGGCGGTGCGTTTAGCCGGAGGAAGCGCCGAAGATGCCGCCGCACGCGGTCATCTCACCGCCAGCACGGTGATCCAGCATCGCGGCGCGATTATCCCGCTCAGCGCGATGCCGAAATGACATAACCACCTGCACCAACCGTAGCGGCGCAATTTGTTGCGCGATGAATCGCGCCGCTAAAAATCTCTGCGCCATTTATTACCTGTGCTAACCAACCCGCCCGCGCAGTTTGCCTTAACGCAGCATTTTTCCCTGCCAATTTCCGCTAATCACCTGACTCATCCACTTCTGTAACAAAACCCGTATTGCTTCTTCAATCACGCTAATCAGATCGATTTAAATTCAATGCGTTATGGCACGAAATCTGGCCGCCAGGCATAGTCCGAAACTGGCTAAATCGGCGGTTTTCGGCTGGACGCCAGCTGCAAAAGAGACCATGTTTTAATCAATAACAGCAGGACGCTGTTACTCCGGCCGCGAAAAAAATAACGACAACATGACTCGCTCAGGACTGACTTATGCACACAGAAATCATCAACATCTGGCCACACGGTGATGCGCCAGGCGCGAGCGATTCGCGCGCTCAGCCGCAGATCGTCGATCTCGCCAAAGAGTACGAACCTTATGACCGCGCCGCCACCGGCGTGCGCTGCCCGGAGATTGCTATCTGGCATCCGGAAACCTCCAACGGCATCACGCTGCTGGTGGCGCCGGGCGGCGGTTATCAGCGGGTATTGATCGACCGTGAAGGCAGCGCGCTCGCCACCTTCTTCACGTCAATGGGCTACACGCTGGCGGTGATGACCTATCGCCTGCCGTATGACGGTCACCATGAAGGTCCAGATGCGCCGCTGGCTGATGCGCAGCGTGCGGTGCGCGTGCTGCGTGAACGTGCGCAGCGCGGGTTGAACGGCAAATATATCGTGATGATGGGCTTCTCGGCGGGCGGACACGTTGCTGCCAGCCTCGGCACGCGCTTTGGCGAGAAACTCTATCCGGTGCAGGATCAGGCCGACAGCTTTACGCCGCGCCCGGATGCGATGGTGCTGCTTTATCCGGTGATCAGTATGCGTGAAGGTCTGGCGCATGAAGGTGCGCGCACCCGCTTGCTCGGCGCGTGGCCGGATCAAAGAATGATTGATGCTTACTCAATGGAAACGCGCGTGCATGCGCAAACGCCTCCGACGCTGCTGATTCATGCCTCCGATGATGAGTCGGTTTCGGTGAACAACAGCATGGTGTTCTTCAGCGCGCTACGTGAGCACAAAGTGCCGGTGGAGATTCACTTCTACCAGAAAGGCGGCCACGGATTTGGTATCCGTGGCGTGGCGGATTTGCCTTTGGCAAGCTGGCCGATGCTCGTCACCGAATGGCTCAGAGCGAAGACCTGATCATCAGGATGATGGCGCGGTCTGTTCCGCCGCGCCTGCGCTGCTATCCGGCTTCACGTCTTCCGGGCTAGCCGGAGCCGCTGGCGGTACCGGTAGCTTCATCACTTTATCCCAGCCTTCCTGCAGCATCTTCACGTTGGTCTCGGCTTCACCCTGCGGCTGAATCAGCACCATGGTCAGTTCCTGCGACAGTTGCTGACGCAGCTCCTGATTCAACTGATCACGCGTCATCTCGCCGAGGAACGTCTGACGCAGCTTTTGATACTGCTCAGGCGCAATGTCCACGACCGAATTTTGCTGCGAGCGCAGACGCTGGCCCATCAGAATATCAGTATCGGTGCGAGCGTAAGTGGCAAACAGCTTGTTGAGCTCCAGCAGCTTCTGCGCCATCAGCGCATCAAACTCCTCCTGCGGTAACCCTTTGTCGCGCACCGCCGCCAGCTCTTTCGCCACTTGGTTCATATTCTGCGGCAAAGAGGCGTTCGGGCTGTCCATGTTGATCGAGCACTGCGCGCGTTGATAGAGCACACGGCAATCGAAACCAACCTGCACGCTTTGCGCTTTGCTGTCAGCCAGCGCGCGCTGCACATGCCAGAACAGCGCTTCACGCGCTAAATCGCTCTGCCAGTAGCGCTGCAAATTCTGCGAATCGCGAATCGGCTGCCATGCGGTGTCCCACACCAGCGACAGGCGATCCTGACTCATGCCGCCATTCACCAGATTCACCGGCTGATGCGGCAGCGGTGACAGCGTCGGTAGCGCGGCAGGTGCCACGCGCTTGCCTTTCAGCGGCGCGAAGGCTTTGTTGATCTGCTCCGCCATGCTGCGGCTATCGACGTTACCCACCACGTACAGCGTCATGCCGTCTGGCGTGTACCACTGCTGATAGAAGCTGTTGAGCTGGGCGATATCCACCGGCGCGCGCGGTTGCTCGCCCGGATCGTGCGCCAGCATCGCCGAGCCTTTCAGGCGATAGCGCCACCACACGTCCTGCGTATTGGCGGGCCAGGTGGCAATCGGATCGGTGGCCGTTAACGCGGTAGCCACCACTTGCTCATTGATTGTCATTTTCCCGGCGGTCGCCGCCAGCCAGCTGAGCGCTTCTTTCAGCAGATCAGGGCGGTTATTCGGCAAGCTCAGGTTGTATTGGGTGTAATCGTACGACGAGATGGCAGGCGGCAGCGGACGTTGCGGATCCATGGCTTGCTGCCACAGCGCGCGTTGCTGATTGGTGTCCAGCGTGGCGTTATGCACCATCGCTAAACGCGGTAAAAGATGGCTATAGCCCGTTTGTTGCGCACTCTCCACCAGCGAACCGGTGTTAACAATCAGGCGCAGTTCAATACGATCGCTTGGACGTTGTGGTGTGGTCAGCAGCTGCCAGCTAAAACCATTGTCCAGTTTGCCTTCCTGCCAGGCAGGATCGGGTTGGAGCGTCTCGGCGTGCACGCCAAAACCGGACGCTGCCAGTAGCAATCCGCCAACCAAAAGCCGAATTCTGGTGCCCTGCATGTGAACCCCTACTCAAACAGATCAACGCTCGTTAGCGCGGCATGTTCGGCCACATCTGGGGTGACCGGTGCGGCATTTTGCCGCCACGTTTATTTAATAACAGACTCTTTGACCACGAGAAGGTCAGGATGTCGCGCAACGAGGCAAAAAATCGGGAAAAAAATCAATGGGGTTTATTATGCAAATGCCCGCTGTCAGGGCAAGCGACAGCGGGCATTTCTCGGCAAATTAACGCAAATAGCAGGTTATGCGGCGGTTTCTGGTGCGTTATTCACCTTTTTCCCTGCAGAAAGCGTCGCATTCAGTTGTTTCTCATCCAGTTGTCCAACCCACTTCGCCACCACGATGGTCGCTACGCCGTTACCCACCAGATTGGTTAGCGCACGCGCTTCGGACATAAAGCGGTCGATACCGAGAATCAGCGCCAGACCAGCAACCGGTAAATGTCCCACCGCTGACAGGGTGGCCGCCAGCACGATAAAGCCACTGCCGGTAACGCCTGCTGCGCCTTTTGAGGAGAGCAGCAGCACCACTAACAGCGTGATTTGGTGGAACACATCCATATGCGCGTTGGTCGCCTGCGCGATAAACACCGCCGCCATGGTGAGGTAAATCGAGGTGCCATCGAGGTTGAAGGAGTAGCCGGTTGGAATCACCAAACCCACCACCGATTTCTTACAGCCCAGCTTCTCCATCTTATCCAGCATGCGCGGAAGCGCCGATTCAGATGAGGAAGTGCCGAGCACAATCAGCAGCTCTTCTTTGATGTAGGCGACAAATTTAAAGATGTTGAAGCCGGCGAAGCGTGCAATCAGCCCCAACACCACCACCACGAACAGCACGCAGGTGATATAGAAGCAGATGATCAGCTGACCCAGCTGCACCAGCGAGCCGACGCCATATTTACCGATGGTAAAGGCCATCGCCCCGAAGGCACCGATTGGCGCGAGACGCATAATCATGTTGATCACGCCGAAGATCACTTTCGAGAAGCTCTCAATGACGTTGAACATCACGGTGCCAGCGCTGCCGAGGCGATGCAGAGCGAAGCCGAACAGAATAGCGAACAGCAGCACTTGCAGAATGTTGCCGCTGGCGAAGGCACCAATCACGCTATTTGGAATCACATCCAGCAGGAAGGCGACCACACCTTGCTGCTCCGCCTGCTGTGCGTAAACCGCGACCGCTTTGGCATCCAGCGTGGCCGGATCAACGTTCATGCCCGCGCCTGGCTGCACCACGTTAACTACCACCAAACCGATGATCAGCGCGATGGTGCTGACCACTTCAAAGTACAGCAGCGCCACTGCGCCCGTACGTCCAACGGCTTTCATGCTCTCCATGCCGGCAATACCGGTCACCACCGTACAGAAAATCACGGGGGCGATGATCATCTTGATCAACTTAACGAAACCATCGCCAAGCGGCTTCATTTGCGCGCCTAACTCAGGATAGAAGTGGCCCAACAGGACGCCGATGCCGATGGCAACCAGTACCTGAAAATAGAGGCTTTTTAAGATTTTCATAACAGGTGTCCAGTAAGACGGTTCGCACCGCCATTGTTGTGGAGAACGCATGCGGCAAGCCGCCAGAAGCGTAAAACCTTACCGATGGCGAGGAAAATAACACCCTGTTAACAAGATTAATATCCCCTACTATTCCTTACAAAAGTTACAAAACTCTAACTATGAACTGAAACGCTTCAGCACAGCGCTTCGCTACAATTTTGTAAGGAAAATCAATAACCAAGGTGATTATTCAGGGAGTTGCGAGGTATTGAGCCAGCGTTGATTAAAGACGTGGAGCGGCAGCGCTTCAGCGTATAAGTAGCCTTGCCCTATAGTAATTCCGCGCGCCAGCAGCCAGTCGCGCTGCTCGGCGGTTTCCACACCTTCGGCGATGACGTCGAGGTGAATGATGTCGGCAATCGCCGCCACGATGCGCACCATGGTGTCGTCATCCGGCAGCGCGGCGACAAAGCTGCGATCCATTTTCAGCTTATTCACCGGCAGCGCTTTGAACTGATGCAGATAGTTGAGGTTGGAGTAGCCCATACCGAAATCGTCGAGCGCCACTGCCACGCCGGTTTGCTGCAGTAAGCGCAGCAGCGCAATCGCCTGCTCGGCATCGCCAATCTGTGCGGTTTCGGTGATTTCCAGTACGAAGTTGCCCGGTGCAATGCGATGGCGCTCCAGCAAGCCCTGCAAATGGCTAACCATGCTGGCATCACGCAGCTGCACCGCCGAGATATTGACGCTAAGCGGGATATTAATGCCCTGTTTCTGCCAGCCGGCCAGAATGCGGCAGGCTTCCTCAAACACCCAGCGGCCAATGGCCGAAATCACACCAATCTCTTCGGCGCTGGCAATAAACTCTTCTGACAATCCGTAGCTGCCATCCGGCATGCGCATGCGCAACAGCGCTTCGGCACCGGCCAGCCCGCCGGTTTCCATATTGATTTGCGGTTGCAGATAAAGGGCAAACTGCTCGTCCTGTAAACCTTGCAAGATGTCGTGCTCCTGCGTTAAACGCTTCTGCGCCCGCTCGGTGAGCGCCGGGTCGAAGAACAGAATCTGGTTTTTGCCCTGATGGCGTGCCGACATCATCGCCGAAGTCGCGCGATCAAGCTGTTCGCTGGCCGAAATGCTGTTCTCTTCGTGCAGCGCCAGACCGATGCTGGCATTCGGACGCAGCTGCAGCTGTTGCAGGTTCACCGGCTGATTGATGCGAATCATCAGGTTGCGCGCCAGGCGCATGGCACGGAACGGATTGTGCGCGCGCTTCATCAGCAAGGCGAAGTCGCTGGGGCCGGTTTGCGCCAGCAGCGAGTGATCGTCAACGGTGCTGCGAATCTTCTCCACCAGCGTCAGCATCAACGTATCGCGCTGCTCATCGCTCAGTACGCCGTTGGCTTCCTGCAGCGTTTCAATGCGAATCACCATCAAGCCCCACGCCTGACGATTGTGGCGATGGCTCATGTGCTGTTCGAGCAGCGCAAGGAACAACGCGCGATTGGGCAGGTCCGTCACGGCGAAATGCGTGGTCATGCGGCTCATTTCGTCGTGAATCGACTCAAGCACCTGCTGATTGCGGTTGTAGCTGCGGATCAGCATGCCGATTTCATCATCGCGATGATTATGCGGCAGCTTCATTTTATGAGTCAGAATCGCCTGCGGCGGCAGCTCCTGCAAATCACGCGAAATGTCGCGCAGCGGATGCACAATCAACCGATTGATACACCAGCTGATGGCGATAGAGAGAATCAGCGCCAGCAGCAGATAGGTGGTGATCATGGTCGACAAGGTGCTGAGCAGGAACTGATAAACGCGCGAGGAGTCGGCCTGCAACACCAGATAGGCAATCGGCTTCGGCAAGCCCGATCGCTCCACCGAATAGAGCGGCAGCGTGATTTGTACCGGTAGTTCAAACAGGCGTGCGACCCAACGCGGCACCGGTTTTTCCGGCGCGAAATCAGCGTGCAGCGCCTGGAAGGCATTCGGCAACACCACATCGGCACGCGATAAAATACCGGCCGGTTTTAGCGTATTGAGGATGCGTTCGGCTTGCGGGATATCGGCTTTAAGTACCGCTTCGGAGAGCGGCTGACGCACGGTGTGCGCCACATTTTCCATTTGCTGGGCGTAGTCAATCCTGCGCTGCTGCACAAAGTGAAAGAGCTGGATGACAATAAAGATGCAGATGGTCACCATCGCCACGGCAGAAACCGTCGCCATCTGCTTTATCGTTAGAGAACGACTGACGCGCAACAAAACTTCTCCAGGCCACACAGGCGTGTAATGAGATGAAATTCGCAGCGAGTATATCCCAGGTCACGCGTTTTTTTCGCCGGGATAAAGGCGAAAAATCGGTAAGTTGGGTTATTTATGAAGTGATTCGGAATTATGCAGGTTTTGGCGTGAGTAAATGCATGCCAGGTCGCCATAAATGGCGCCCCTACGATATAAAACCTGTAGGGTCGCCATTTATGGCGACCTGGTTCATCCTCGTTCCGGATTACTGCGGATATGGCACCCAATCGCCGCCGTTCAGGCGGATCCACGGTTTGCCCTGATACATCATCACCACCGCATTATCGTTCTCGGACACCACCGGCGTCTGCGGCAGATTATCGGTCAGCACCGACATATTGACGTTCGGCGCGTTAAACACCTGACCATCCACCACGCGCGACACGATTTCCGAAATCGCCATCAGGCTGGTTGGCGTCTCCACGCTGAGCGGCTGGCCTTGATGCGGTGCTTTCATGCCAACAAACTTAATGCCGACCGGCACATGGGTGATATCCGGACTTGGGATGTCACGCAATCCCGACATCTGCATCTTGTCACCCTGCAGCGCTGCGCCGTGTTCCGGCACCACCAGCACCATCACGCGGCGACCCGATTTCTCCAGATTAGTCAGGAAAGCATCGAGCTGATCAAACAGCACTTTGGCGCGCGGCTGCCAGTCGGCGCTGCGCGTGCTGCCCAGCTCGCGCGTGCCGTCGTGCAGCGGAATCAGGTTATAGAAGGTGGCGGAGCGCGCATCGCTGCTCTTGGTGCGATCGTCGAGCCAGCGCTGCATCAGCTGCGCATCATTGAATACCGGAGAGCCATCAAACGACGTCACCTCCGGCGCGATGCCCGCCTGCGACATCAACGGCGCCTGCAGATTGCCCTCTTCGCGCAGCTCTTTGAGATAGTTACCAAACACGCCGGTGTGATCCATCATCAACTGCTGTTTAAAGCCCAGCTTGGCCAGATTATCGAACAGATAACAGCGCTGATCGGTTGCTTTGTACAGATCGCTGTGCGAGCTCTGGCCGCAGCTGGCACGCAGCAGACGAATCCCCGCCGGGCCGCTGTAACCGGTGGCGGAGTTGTAGTTGTTGAGCAGAATATCGAAGTGCTGCCACAGCGGATGATTGCGCAACTGCGCGACATTCAAATCCGACCATGACAGCGAACAGATATTGATCACCAGAATATCGAACGGCTGCGAATCGGCAGGCAATGCGTCCGGGAAGTGCGTTGAACGCTGGCGCTCGGCGTCGTAAAAACGGTTAAGCCACGCGGTAAGATTGGCGCTGGTTGGCGGCGCGGATTGATCGAGGCCATCTGGTGCTTTCGCCGCTGGCGTATCGTTGAGCTTCACCGTCGGCGTAGCGGCGCTGCTTGGCAGTAAATTCATTGCCGGTCCGGCAATCGTCAGCACGTTGAGCCAGATCAGCATCAGCGACACCAGCACGGTGACGCGAATCCACTGCGCGACAAACAGATACAGCACCAGCAGCACAAAGGCCGCGCCAATCATCTTCCAGTTGATAAAGCGATTGGCAAGGTCGAGCAAGTAACTGGGCGAGAAGCCCGCCAGCTGACTGCCCTGGCTCATGATCGAGCTGAGTCCCGGCAGCCAGGTATCGTGCCAGAACAGCGCAATGCCAATTGGCAGCGAAATCCACTGACGCAGACGATGCAGCCGCGCGCTCGGCAGCGGGAACAGCAGCCACGCCAGAAACACCAGATTACTCAGCGCGTGGAAATTGAGGTAGCCGTACCACAGCAGCGCAAATTTAATCAGGAAGTAAAAGTTCCAGCCACCGAGGCCGCGCCACCACGAACCGTGCATCGTGAATCTGTTATTCATGTTTATCCGTTTTATTGGTTTTGCGTTGCCACTGTCCTTCTGATTTCAATGCGCGCGTCGGCAGCAAACGCAGCAGCGGATTGGTGCCGCTGCGCGTGAGCCCGCGCCCAAACAGTGATCTCAGGAACAGTAAAATCAGTAACAGCAGGATCGCCACCTGCACCCAATCCATCAGTGTCATTAGTGGCTTGCTCCATCGAGGTTGAGGGTGAGGGTGATCGGCTGCGGCGTTTGTGCTCCGCGCTCAGGCACATCGGCCTGCGCAGCGACGGGCACAGCGGCCAGCGGCGCGGCTTGTCTGTCGCGCTGTACCACCGATGTCAGCTGACGAATTTTGTCCGCCTCCGACACGATCTGATTATCTTCAAACCAGACGATGCGATTGCTAAACAGCTCGTCATGCGGCAAGGAGAAGATCGATTTAAGCGCGATATCTAAATCGTTAAAGCGGCACGAAGAGAGGAATAGATAGATGCGGTCGTTCACCAGCGTCACCAAATCGCCGAATCGGCGCGGTTTGCACAGCGTCAGAATCTGTTCGGGTTTCAGCTGCGGCACCGCGCGTAGTGCCACCAGCAAGCCTTTGTCATTTTCCGGCAGCAACGTGTTGGCCATTAGCTGCTGCACCGCCGCACAAAACGCATCCAGCGGTAAATAGCCTTTCTGCTGCAGAGGCTGCAACGCCTGCATCAGTGCGTTGAGATTGGCAGGCACATGGCGCGAGAACTGTTGCCCCTGAATCCCCTCCAGTGTAGTAAGAAAACGCGACAGGCTGGCCGCCGTTGGTACGATGGCATTCACCCCGCAGGCCAGCAGCAAACGCTCATCACTGTAGCGCAGCGTGGTACTGATTTCGCGCACCACAATCTTAAGCGCGCTACCACGTGAACGGCGCAGACTATGGACCATGGTTGCTAAAGAATTAATGTCTTGGTTATGGACCAGGCTAAAGATGACGGTTGCCGCATTTGCCTGCTGAGCACGTGAGAACACGCTTTCGTTGTCACTAAATAATTGCCACTGCACAGAAAGTGGCGGTGCGCCTTCCAGCACACCCTCTTGCGCAAGGAATTGGTTTTCATCATTGCGGCTTAATGGAATATTTTGTTCTGCGTCATTTACGGCAATAAATTGATTATCACCGCAAATCAAACGGATCGCACGATCGGCCAGCAATTTATCTGCTGCAGACCACCAGTTAATTCGATATTGCCAACTGTCCTGCTGAAAATCTAAATGCGCGAGACCATCCAGCTGACGAAAATAAGCTTGCAGATGATTACGTAAGTGAATTATTGACGTGCCGGAGGTGATCATTAACAGCGTGATTTGTTTTTTAGTTATCAATCGACGCATGCGCTTAAGCCAAATGGCCAATTCATCGGGTGATAGTTTTCCCCACAACGCTGCATTACTATAAAAAATCACCAGTCCACTGCGGCTATTCAGCACGCGGGAAAAATCACTCTCCAGTTGCTGTAAGCTGCTTTTATTTGCTGGTAAGGAAAATAACGGCATACGCGCCGGACCCCCGATGGGATCGGGCGTCAGCAGCGCCTGCGGTTTCTCGTCAGAACTGATCAGTGTCGCCGCCTTTTGCTGGCTAACCACCTGACGCAAAAGCATTCCTGCATCTTCCTGACGCTGGCTAGTAATCCAGTAAAACCCTGGATTCTGCAGAGTATTTAATTCCTGCTGCATCTGCTGCAGGCCAAGCGCATAATGATTTTTCATATTTTATTCGCGATCGATACAATCCAGGCTAGTTTAATCCACACAGCCACAATTGGAACCGGTGAAATAAAAAATAGCCCCTTAGTGCAAATCACATTGATCTGCGGATAGCATTTGTCTTTACTTCAGGTTTAAACTTTACAAAAAATAGAATCACAATTCATCCGTTGTCGATTTTTCGGTGGCAAAAAAATAATGAAAACAGAAAATGCATTTTCGCTGAATGCTGCTAGCAGCGAAGAGCACGATGACATCAACGCTTTGAGTGATGCCTTTTCCCTTAAGGCATTTCGCTACATTGATATTGCCCGCGAAGCGCGACTTAATACCATTATGACGCGCTGGCCATTGCTGCGTGAAATAAGCGCCGCACAGGAGTCAGAACGTTAATGCCTGTTATAGCATTACAAGGATTGCGTGGCGGCTGTGGCGCCACTTCGCTGAGCGCCGCGCTCGGCTGGGCGTTTAACGCGCTGCAGCAATCGGTACTGGTTATCGACTTTTCCCCGGTAAATCAACTGGCTGCCCACTTTAATCTGTCGCTCAGCCACACTCAGGGTTGGGCACCTGCGCTGCTCGAACAGCAAGCGTGGCAGCAGTGCGCCCAGCGCTATCAAGCGAGGCTGGATTTTCTGCCGTTTGGCGCACTCACGCCGCAACAGCGCGCCCACATCACTACTATCAACTCAGAATTTGCCGCACCGCTGCTAAATGCGTTACCGGCCCTGAAATCACACTACGACTGGATTATTTTCGACATCCCAGCGGATCTGTTGCCGTGGCAGCGATCATTCGTTGCCGCAGCCGATCGTCTGCTACAGGTGCTAACGCTGGATGCCAACTGCCAGTTGCGTCTGCATCACGCGCGTTTTCCTGCGCACACGCTGTTCCTGATCAACCAGTTCAACGCCAACAGCCAGCTGCAGCAGGATCTGCATCAGCTGTGGATCAGCTCGCTGAAAAACCTGGTTCCTCAGGTCATCCACCGCGATGAAGCGCTGGCGGAAGCGCTGATGATGAAGCAGCCGGTAGGCGAATATCGGCCGCATGCGCTGGCCAGTGAAGAGATCAACACGCTGGCCAACTGGCTGCTGCTGCATGTGGCGGGAGGCGCGGCGTGAATCCATTACGCTGGCTGCTGATGCCGCAAGCGTATCAGGCGCTGCAACGCCGCGCTCAACTGGCGCATCAGTATGGCGCGGGCCGCTTCACCATCGCACTGCATCTGATGTGGTGCGTGCTCGCGTGGTCGCTGTTGCGGCTGGAAACTCCCGGCTGGCAGCGCATCCTGCAACATCGTCAGCGTTACTATCCGCAAATTTCGCCGCTGCGCCCGCGCCCGCTTGACCCGCTGCGCTATGCGCTGCAAAGCCTGTGGCTGATGCTGGTCTTGCCGCTCGACAAGCGCACGCGTAAAAATTTTAGCGTCAAGCCGCTGTTTCGCTGGCGTGAACGCCTGTATCAATGGCTCGGCGCGCTGCCGGCACGGCTGGAACATAACCGTTTCGCTCAGCGCAGCGAACAACGTATTCAGGCG
The DNA here is from genome assembly GCF_026130245.1 of Pantoea sp. JK. Taxonomy (NCBI): domain Bacteria; kingdom Pseudomonadati; phylum Pseudomonadota; class Gammaproteobacteria; order Enterobacterales; family Erwiniaceae; genus Pantoea; species Pantoea sp. JK. Next base: position 199,481 of record NZ_JAINFN010000008.1, on the reverse strand, counting down.
ATGCCCGCGTGGTTGCGCCAGCTGCTGTTTTTCGTGGCGGCGATTGTTGCCAGCCTGCTAGCGCTGCTGTGCATTTCGCAACCGTTCGGCATCACCACGCAGTTTGTCTTCGTGCTGCTGTTGTGGGGATTGGCGATGCTGGTGCGGCGCGTGCCGGGACGCTTGTCCACCATCATGTTGATCGTGTTATCGCTGACGATTTCCTGCCGTTATCTGTGGTGGCGCTATACCGAAACCCTCAACTGGGACGATCCGCTCAGTCTGACGTTTGGTCTGCTGCTGATTGGTGCCGAAACCTATGCGTGGGCGGTATTGGTGCTGGGTTATTTCCAGACGTTGTGGCCGCTCAATCGCCAGCCGGTCTCAATGCCGCCGGAAATTACCTCGTGGCCGAGCGTCGATATTCTGGTGCCGACCTACAACGAACCGCTCAGCGTGGTGAAACCGACCATCTACGCGGCGATGGGCATCGACTGGCCGCAGGACAAACTGAATATCTACCTGCTGGATGACGGCACGCGCGAAGAGTTCCGAGAGTTTGCCGCCAGCGTTGGCGTCAATTACGTGGTGCGCCCGACTCACGAACATGCCAAAGCGGGCAACATCAACCATGCGTTGAAAGCCGTATGCCGCAGCGAATATGTGGCGATTTTCGACTGCGACCATGTGCCGACGCGCTCATTCCTGCAGCTGACGATGGGCTGGTTCCTGAAAGATCATCGGCTGGCGATGTTGCAAACACCACACCATTTCTTCTCGCCCGATCCGTTCGAACGTAACCTCGGCCGCTTCCGCCAGACGCCGAACGAAGGTTCGCTGTTTTACGGTTTGGTGCAGGATGGCAACGATACCTGGGATGCAGCGTTCTTCTGCGGCTCCTGCGCCGTATTGCGCCGGACCGCGCTGGATCAGATTGGCGGCATTGCGGTAGAAACCGTCACCGAAGATGCACACACCTCGCTGCGCCTGCATCGTCAGGGTTACACCTCGGCGTATATCCGTATTCCACAGGCTGCCGGTTTGGCCACCGAGAGTTTGTCGGCGCATATCGGCCAGCGCATCCGCTGGGCGCGCGGCATGGTGCAGATTTTCCGCCTCGATAACCCGCTGTTTGGCAAAGGGTTAAAGCTGGTGCAGCGCCTGTGTTACGCCAACGCCATGCTGCACTTTCTCGCCGGGATTCCGCGCCTGATCTTCCTGCTGGCACCGCTGGCGTTTCTGCTGTTCCACGCCTACATCATCTACGCGCCCGCGCTGGCGATCGCCATCTACGTGCTGCCGCACATGCTGCACACCAGTTTGACCAACTCGCGCATTCAGGGCCGCTGGCGACATTCATTCTGGAGCGAAGTGTATGAAACCGTGCTGGCGTGGTACATCGCGCGGCCAACCACGGTGGCGCTGTTCAACCCGCACAAAGGCAAGTTCAACGTGACCGCCAAAGGCGGATTGGTGGCCGAGCGTCATCTCGATTGGGTGATTACCAAACCGTACATGATGCTGGTGCTACTGAATATCGCCGGTATCGGTATGGCCTTCTGGCGCATGGCGTACGGTCCGGCCAACGAAATGCTCACCATTTGGGTCAGCCTGGTGTGGGTGATTTACAACATGATTATCCTCGGCGGCGCGGTGGCGGTGTCGGTTGAAGCGCGCCAAATCCGCGAAGCGCATCGTGTGGAAATCGCCATGCCCGCCGCCATCGCGCGTGAGGATGGACACATGGTGCCGTGCACGCTGCGCGACTATTCCGATGGCGGCGTGGGCGTTGAGCTGCGTGAAGCCGATGCGCTGAAAGAGGACGAAACCGTGTCGCTGCTGCTGCGCCGTGGTCAGCAAGAGTTCAGCTTCCCGTGTCAGGTGCAGCGCGTGTTTGGCCGTCGCGCCGGCATTCGTTTGCATCAACTCAGCACGCGCCAACACATTGAATTTATTCAGTGCACTTTCGCTCGCGCCGATACCTGGGCGCTGTGGCAGGACGGCTTCCCGGAAGACAAACCGGTGCAAAGTCTGGCCGACATTATGGTGCTGGGTTTTAAAGGCTATCTGCGTCTGGCCGAGTATGGCCCTGCGCCGCTGCGCCGTGTATTCCGTGGCCTCACCGCATTGGTGAGCTGGCTGGCGACATTGCTGCCGCAGCGTATTGACCGCCAGCCCGCGACGATCAAAACCGATTTTACTTAAGTTGATGATATGACCATGACGAAAAAACTGAGTTGGTTCACCGCCCTGATGCTGGGCTGCGTAGCTGTGGTGCAGGCCGCGCCACAGACCTCTGGCGCCCTCAATGCGCCGCAGCCGTTACCGGAGGTGAACGCGTTGGTCGACGCCAACGCGCCGCTGCGTGACAGCCAGCTGGTGTTCAATCAGGTCGCCCCACCGCCCGGCAGCATGACGCTGCGCGGAACCGAACCGAGCAGTCAGATTGAGTTTGGCGTGCGCAGCGATGAAGTGGTGACGCGTGCGCTGCTGAATCTGAGCTATCGTCCGTCGCCAGCGCTGATTCCCACGCTGTCGCAGCTTAAGGTCTATCTCAACGATGAGCTGGTGGGATTGGTGACCGTCACCGCCGATCAGCTTGGAAAAGAGAATCAAACGCAGATCCCTATCGATCCACGCTTTATCAGCGACTTCAACCGCGTGCGCCTCGAACTGGTTGGTCACTACGCCAACGTGTGTGAGAACCCGGCCAACAGCACCATCTGGCTGGATATCGGCAAAGCCAGCAAACTTGATTTGACGCTGCAAAAGCTGCCGCTGAAGAACGACCTGTCACATTTCCCGGAGCCGTTCTTTGATACGCGCGACAGCCGCCCGCTGCAGCTGCCGATGGTCTTCAACGCCCAGCCGAATCTGCTGCAACAGCGTGCGGCCGGGATTCTGGCTTCATGGTTTGGCAGCAAAGCACAGTGGCGCGGACAATCTTTCCCAGTGCTGTATAACCAGCTGCCCAAAGAGCAACATGCGGTGGTGTTTGCCACCAACGATCATCGTCCCGACTTCCTGAAAGACCTGCCGCCGGTGGAGAAACCGACGGTGGAGATGGTCAATCAGCCGGACAATCCGTACGAGAAGATGCTGCTGATTCTGGGTCGCGACGATCAGGATCTGTTAACTGCGGTGGAAGGGATTGCACAAGGTCAGCTGCTGCTGCGCGGCGACACCTCAACCATCGACAGCGTAAAACTGCTGGCCGCGCGCCAGGCGTACGATGCACCGAACTGGGTGCGCACCGATCGCCGCACTACCTTTGCCGAGCTGACGCAGTATCAAAATCAGCTACAGGGCGATGGCTTGCAGCCGAATCCAATCAGCCTGACGCTGAATCTGCCGCCGGATCTGTTCCTGGTGCGCGCGCGCGGTATCGATATGGATCTGCGCTACCGCTACACCTCGCCGATTCAGCAGGATGGATCGCGCCTCGCGGTGCATCTCAACAATCAGTTCATGCAGGATTATCCGCTGACGCCGAAAGATACCGCCGGTCAGCAGCTGATGCGCATTCCGCTGATGCAGGGTTTGCAGGACAGCAATCGCCAGTTGACCATTCCGGCGCTGCGCCTCGGTGTGGTGAATCAGCTGCGCTTTAACTTTGATTACGCCAACACCTTTATCGGTGGCACCGCCGATGGCCGCTGCGAAACCGTCACCGCCGTCGGACATCACGTGGTGATCGACGATACCTCGAGCATCGATTTCTCCGGCTATCGCCACTACATCGAAATGCCGTCGCTGGGTGCGTTCGCCAACGCCGGTTTCCCGTACAGCCGCTACGCCGATCTGGCGCAAACGCTGGTGCTGGTGCAGCCTAAACCGAGCAATGACGAAGTCAGCACGCTGCTCAATGCGCTCGGCAGCATCGGCGCGCAAACCGGTTATCCTGCGCTGCGCGTGCAGATGAGCGATGACTGGAGCAAAGCGAAATCAGCGGATGCGGACATGTTGATGATCGGCGGCATTCCGCCGGATCTGCAGGACGACACCAAGATCCCGCTGCTGGCCGATGCCGCACGCAGCTGGATCAGCATGCCCGCACGCAGCAATGCGGCGGCCAACGTGCCAATTTCTGACAGTGAACGCGCCGTGGAAAGCCAAACCACCATCAGCTCACGCGGGCCGATGGGCGCCATTGTTGGCTTCCAGTCACCGTTTAACGATCAACGCAGCGTCGTGGCGCTGCTGGCCGACAGCCCACGCGGCTGGGAATTGCTGAATAATGCATTGCTCGACAGCGGCAAACGCGCGGCGGTGTTCGGTTCCGCTGCGGTGATCCGTGAGTCAGGCGTGAATAGCATTCGTGTCGGCGAAACCTATTACGTGGGTCACCTGCCGTGGTGGGAACGTCTGTGGAATCTGCTGGCAACGCATCCGGTGTGGCTGGCGATTTGCGCGGTTGTGGTGGTGATTCTGTTTGCGCTGATGGCGTGGCGTTTAATGCGCATGGTGAGCCGTCGCCGTCTGGCCGAGCTGGATGACGATGAATAAACTGCAGCTTGGATTGCTGATTGGCAGCACGCTCGGGGTGTTGGCCGGTTCGGCTGCCGCCCCGATCGGTCCACAGGTTTCGCCGGTCGAGTGGCTGCTGATGCAGATTCGCACCGGCGAATCGACCAACAAACTCGATCTGGTGCAGCAATCGCTCTATCGGCTGGAAAAAATCGATCCTGATAATCCGCAGGTGCTGGCGGCGCAAATCCGCATGGCGTTGCGTCAGGGCGATCAGGCCAAAGCGCAAAAACTGCTGGATGAACTGAAGCGCGTGGCACCGAATGCCGCCGCCACGCGCGAATCGGAAGCCGGATTGCGTCTGGTGACTGCGGAAGGTCGTCAGCAGTTACAGCAGGCGCGCTTGCTGGCCACCGCTGGACACGTCGCCGAAGCCAAAGCCGCGTGGGACGCGCTGTTCCACGGCGTGTTCCCCGATGTGAATACCGAGCTGGAGTATTGGCGGTTGGTGGCGCGTTTGCCCGGCCAGCAGCCGCAAGCGTATCAACAGCTGCAGGCGCTGGAGCAGCGCTATCCCGGCAACATCGGCGTTGAGCTGCAGCTGGCGCGCATGGCGTTTGATAACAATCAGCCGGGCGAAGCCTTCACGCAGCTGCGTCGTCTCGCCAACCGCAACGGCGGGCGCGATGCCGCCTCCGAGCTGTGGTTACAGCAGATCCAGAATCAGCCGGTGAGCGAACGTAGCGTCGCCAGCCTGCAGCAATATCTGCAAACCTTCACCGAAGGCGATGCTCAGCAGCGCGGTCTGCAAGAGCTGGCACGTCAGCAAAAACTGCTCGCCGATCCCGCGTATCGCCAGCGCATGCGTGGTTTGGCGCTGGTGGATGCCGGTGGCGGCGCAAATGCGATTGCCACACTCAATGCCGCCTTAAAAGCCAATCCTAACGATGCCGAACTGATGGGCGCGATGGGCCAGGCGCAGGCGCGAGCCAACAATCGCGCCGCCGCCATTAGCTGGCTGGAGAAAGCGATTCAGACCGGCCAGGCCAGCACGCAGATCGGCAAGTGGCAGTCTCTGTTGCAAACCAACCGCTACTGGCTGGGGATCAACAATGGTGATGCGGCGCTGAAAAAAGGCGATATCGCAGCGGCGGAACGTTATTACCGCAGCGCGCAGGCGCTGGATAATCGCGATAGCTGGGCGCTGATTGGCCTGGGTGATGCGGCGCTGGCGCGCAAGAACGCCGCGCAGGCAGAAAGTTTTTGGCAGCAGGCGCTGCGGCGGGATCGCAGCAATAGCACGGCGAAAAGTCGTCTGCTACAGCTGCGTACCGATGCGCTGATGGCCGAAGCCGATACGCTGGCGCAGCAAGGTCAATGGCGTCAGGCGGCGGAGAAATATCGCCAGGCGGCGCAGGCGAATCCTGATGATATCTGGCTCGCTTATCGACTGGCTGGCGCGCTGCGCAACGGCGGCGAAGAAACCCAGGGCGCGCAGGTGATGGATGCGATGGTGCGCCAGCATCCTCAGGAACCCGCCGCGCTGTATGCGTCGGCGCTGTGGCTGGCTTCCGGCGACCGCGATGACGCGGCGCTGGCGACTTTGCATCGCTTGCCCACTTCGCGCTGGGACAGCAACATGCATGAGCTGGCCGATCGTCTCGAGCAGGACAAAGTGTTTTCCCGCGCCGGTGATTTACGCACGCGCGGCGATGAAACGGCGGCGATTGCGCTGCTGAAACAGCAACCCACTTCCATTCGCCGCGATATCACGCTGGCCGATTGGGCGCTGGAGCGCGGCGATGCCCGTAGCGCGCTGGCGAGCTATCAAAAGGTGCTGCAGCAAGACAGTAAAAACGGCGATGCGGCGCTGGGTCGCATCGAAGCCTTGATCGCGTTGAAACGACCTGCGGAAGCGCAGCGCGCGTTACAAACCTTGCCGCCGAGCGTAGCGCAGCAAAGCGTCAACAGCGGGCGACGCGTGGCGATCGCCTGGCAAAACAGTGGCGATGCCGATCGTGCCCAACAGATGTTTGCTGAGCTGAAAACCCGCGCGACGAAACTGGCACCGTCGCAGGAAAAAGCGCTGGTGTATCGCGATGCAGCGCGGCTGGACACGCAGTTGCAACAGCCCGCACAAGCGCAGCAGGATTATCAGCTGGCGATGGCCGCAAGCGGCATCAGCCCGGATGTGCCACAGGATAACGATCGCTATACGGCATTAACCCGCAATCAGGCGCAGGATGACTGGCTGAAACGCAGCATCCGCAGCGACGCCAGCGATCTGTATCGCCAGCAGGACACCACGTTCACACTGGAGCAGGATTACTCGCGCAACAAAGGCAACGGTGGCACCTCCGATTTCACCGCGCATACCACCATGATGCAGGCAGAAACGCCGCTGGCTGATGGCCGCAGCTTTGTGCGCGTGGATCATGTGCTGGTTTCAGCCGGCACCTTCTCCACCACCAACGGCAGCCACAGCGAGCAATTCGGCAGCTGTAATGATGACAATTCTGGCGGATGCAGCCGCGACTTTAACCAGCGCGATGAAGGCACCGCGCTGGGCGTGGGCTGGCATAACGATATATGGTCGGCGGATGTCGGCACGACGCCGCTCGGCTTCGAGACCCGCAACTGGGTCGGCGGCGTCAGCTGGAAAACCGACGTCAAAGACATTGGCCTGACGTTCACCGCATCACGCCGACCAATCTCCAGTTCGCTGCTGGCGTACGCAGGCGCACGCGATCCCGCTGCGAACGGTGGCAAAACCTGGGGCGGCGTGGTGGCAACCGGCGGCTCGCTCGGGCTGAGTTACGATCAGGGCGGCGCGCATGGCGTGTGGGGCGATATCAGTGCGCATCAACTCAGCGGTGATAACGTCGCAGATAATAGCCGCGAACGCCTCATGGCGGGCTATTACTACAAGCTGATTAATGAAGATAATCGCCGCGCCACCGTTGGCCTGAACAGCATGCTGTGGCATTACCAGAAAGATCTCAGCGACTACACCTTCGGCCAGGGCGGCTATTACAGCCCGCAGCAATATTTCTCGCTGTCGGTACCGGTGACCTATCGCCAGCGCACGGAAAACTGGTCATTTGATCTCGGCGGCTCGGTTTCCTGGTCACAATCGCATACCGATAGACAGCAGCGCTATCCGGTCAATCCGGGCTTCACGCTGGCGTCGAATCCTACCTCAGACAGCAGCTCGGGTACCGGTTTTGGCTACACGCTGCAGGCGTTGGTGGAGCGACGCATTACGCCGCACTGGTCGGTGGGATTGGCGATGGATATTCAACAGGCGAAGGATTACACCCCAAGCCACGGTTTGATTTTCATGCGCTACTCCATGTCCGGCTGGAACGGCGATATGGATATGCCACCACAACCGCTGACGCCGTATGCGGATTTTAAATAGGTATTAATGGAGGTCGCCATAAATGGCGACCCTACGGGTAAGTTGCAGGTTTTGTAGGGTCGCCATTCATGGCGACCTGGTCAAAGACAAGATTTACCGCTTTTCCTGATACGCCATCCAGGTCAGCAGTTGCAGACTGGCGGAGAAGTAGTTTTGATCCGGCGCTAAACGATCATTAAGGTAACCGGTTTGATTCAGCGTCAAATCGCGAACCGCAATCAATCCCCCTTCCATATTGTACGGCGCTGGTGTGTTGCCCAACACATCATACCAGGCGGGCGTAGTCATGCGCGCCGAACCTTGCCAGACGCGCTGGAACGGCACCAGACGCAAGCTTTGTGGATCGTACCACCAGATATTCAGCGGAATACGGATCGCGTCATAGCTGAAGCGGTTGGAATAGCCGATCGCCGGTGCCACTGAACCATCGGCATTCAGCGCCACCCAATCCAGCGGCAGGCCGGTTTTACCGAAGTGCATATCGCCCAGCAAATCCATGCCGTCATCAATCAGCTCATTCCAGATGCGCAGATGGCTGTGCTCGGCAAACTCGCGCCAGGCCTCGAACAGGAAATAGGACGGATTGAGCACCACATAGCTGGTTTTGTTGAAACCCTGCGCGCCCGGCAGCATCACTTTATGTCCGCCGTAGCTGATCACATTCAGCTTCACGATCGCACGCTGAATGCGGTCAGACGCTTGCTGGTAATCGCCGCCCCACTTCTGCGCCGCACGCTGCAGCGCCCAGGCAATCAGTACATCACCATCGGACGCGTTGTTTTTGTCGGCAATCGGATTGGCCGCGCCCGGCGTGTAGCGCCAGTAGAACAGATCGTTTTGCGGATTGCGCAGATGGGTGCGCGTCCACTGCCACAGCAGATCGAAGGTGGTGCGATCGTCATGCGCCACCGCCAGCAGCATGCCGTAACCCTGACCTTCGGTATGGCTGACGTTGTTGTTTGCCGTATCGCTGATACGGCCATCGCTGCCCATAAAGCGGCTTTTGTAGGTACTCCAGCCATCTGCGGCTGCCTGCGCGCTAAAAAACATCACCATGAAACACAGCATCCATTGACGCCAGAACCGCATTACTCTCATTACAGCTTCCTATTGATATCGATAGTGCAGCGTGCCGCCGTCGTTGTTCTCAAGCGTCACCGGCACCGCCGCGCTGCCACCTTGTGCCTGCAGCCACTGCGCATACACGCCCGCCAGCACTGCGCTCAGCGCCAGCTGCCAGCGTTCAACACCGACGTTGCTGTCGCCCTGCGGCAGCGCGTGGTGCTGAATCAGCATGGCATTTTCCTGCGGCTGTAACTGCACAAAGCCCCAGTTAAAGCGCGCCAGCTGCAAATTAATTTCACGCTCCAGATCCTGCACGGTGCGCGCGTCGGGTAAAGGATAGCGCGTAGCCAGCGAAACGCCGACGCCGTTGAGAAAGCCTTCCGCTTCCTCGCCCGCGTTGTCCAGCATGCTCTCAATCATCGCGCTCACCAGATCAAACCAGCCCGGCTGATGCGGATGGCTGACGCGTGCGGTTACTTGCTCACTCATTAGTAATCTCCGAACATGTAACGGAAGTACAGATTGGCTGTGCTTTCATTGTAATCGCCAAAGGTGTCGTAGCCTAATTGACCGCCCACAGTGACATCTTTGTTGATCTTATAATCCGCACCGGCATGCAGGTTGTAGCCAATGCCGTTTTTGCTCTCGCCGCTGTAGAACGCATCCTTCACGTAGCCTTGATCGGCCAGACTTTGCAGCTGCGCCTGCAACGACGGATTATTCGGGAAGTAGGCGCTCTTATCCTGGCTGTAGGATTGATAACCTACCGAACCGCCGACGTTCACTTTCAGGTCGTCAAACTTGCGGCTGAACTCGATGGGGAACGACACCGACGCATAGTTCTGCGGGCTGAAGTAACCGCCCTGACCGTAGCTGAAGTAGCTGAGGTTTTTCGAGTAATCCATCCACGACAAACTCATGCCGACTTTTAGCTCGCGATCGTCGAGGTGATACGGACGCACATACGCGCCTGCGGTCGCCTGCACGCTGTTGTTGCTCGCCACGTTTTCGCCGATGTAGCTGTACGCACCGCCGCCGACGTAGAAACCGGCATCGCCGTTGTCGTAACTCAGCAAGGCGTTACCGCCGTTTTTAGTCACGCGGCCCCAGCGTTTACCGCTGGTTTTGTCTTCGACGCCCACATACGACAGCAGGCTGTCGGTCATCGCGCGGCGTTCACCGGTGAGGATCAGCGTCAGGAAGTCAGTCAACTTCGGCGACCACTGCACGCCGCCCACCAGCGTACTCAGGTCCTGACCCAGCGGCGTGCTGCCGAGGTCAATCTTGTAGCTGTCGCCCTTCAGCGCCATGTTCAGCTCCACGCCGGTCGCGGATTGCGAATCGGTGGAGGAGTTTGGCACGTCGTCAATTTTCGCATCACCCGATGCCACCACTTGTCCCTGCACCAGCGAGTTGGTGCCGAAACGGCGCCATGCGTCGCCACCGGCGCTGCCTGCGGTGAGGGAAATCGGCGTCATGGTGAAGTCGAAGCGCGCATCGCCAAACGGCACGGTGGAGAAAGTCAGTGGCGCTTTGGCTTCGGTGAGTTTACTCAAGCCTGATTCGCCATCACGACCGCGTACCTGCATTTGACCTTGCACCCAGGTGCCGGTTTTCTCTTGCAGATCGTCCATCATGTTGTCGATTTGACGCAGCGTCTGGCTCTGCTGAATCGCCGGCGTGTTGCTTGCCAGCGTCACGCCTTCGGCGCTGCTGGTGGCCGCTGGAGCCGACTGCCACGGCATCACCGCGCCATAGCTGGACGGCGAACGGCCCACCGGCGAGGTGCCGCGATTGATAAACGGATTATCGGCAAGCGCCAAACCACCGACGCTTGGCACGCTGCCGGTTTCTGCGCCCTGCAGACCAATCAGCTGACCGCGCGCGGTGCGCAGATAGCTCATCGCCTGGCTGTGTTCACCGTTGGCTTCCGCCACGCGGGCTAACAGCAGCAAGCGATCTGGCGACTGCTCATTGCGCAGGCCGCGCGTTAAGGTATTGGCTTTGTTGACGTCATTCTGCGCCAGCGCCACGTTGATGGCACCGGTGCGCGCGTCTTGCGTCGCGGTATCCTGCGTCATCAGGTAGTCGTACACCACGCCCGCTTCTTTGTTCATCTTGCCGGACTGATAGAGTCGCGCCATGGCGAACATCAGATCGCGGTTCTGCGGATCGTGCTGCAGCGCGCCCACCAGCTTGTCGTAAGCGGCGGCGTACTGTTTCTGCTCACGCAGACGATCCACTTCGTTGATCACGTAGCCGTTGCGGATGCCCGCCAGCTGAGTTGGCGTGCTGCGTGCCTGCAATTCCGGGCTGCTGAGGAAGCTCTGCGCTTCGGTGTTCAGACCGGCCTGATTCAGCACCGCCACCTGCGCGGCGTAATCACCGGCGTTGCCCTGAATGCCGCGCTGCATGTTGCTGCGCACCACAGAAACGGCAGTGGTGATATCGCCGGCTTTCGCCAGCTTCTGCGCCAGATTACCGGCATCAACCGGATTAGACGGCGGCGTCGATGCCAGCGCACGCAAGGTGTTGGCCGCTGCCGCGTTCGAGCCCTGCGCCAGATATTGATCGGCGGTGGCCATCTGCAGGTTAAAGTTGACGCGCTGCGCCAGCTCGCGCATATCGCTATTCTTGCTGCTATTAGGAATGCGCGACAGCAGCAAACTCGCCTGCTGCCAGGCGCTGCTTTCGCTGGCGTTTAACGCACCCGCGTAGAGTTCGGTGGTGCTGGCACCGCTGCGCATAGTCGGCTGCATGATATTTGCCGCCATCATGTTATCGCCCTGCGCGCGGTAGAGACGCGCCAGATCGAGACGCAGCCAGCCATCATTGGGATAGCGCTGAATACCCGAGGTCAAGGTGGCGATAGCCGCGCTGTTGTTGCTCGCCGCCACTTCACGCTTGGCCTGCGCACGAATCGGATCGGTGCTGCTGCCGCGCGGTGCCACGCTTTGACGCACGCTGTCGGGCAGCGATGCCAGCAAGGTGTTGGCTTCTGCGCCACGGTTCTGCTGACGCAGCACATAGAACAAGCCTTCTTTGGCATTGCGGTTATTGGCATCGCTTTGCAGGATGGAACGATAGGTTTGCTCCGCCTGATCGAGCTGATTGCTGCGACGCTGCACATCGGCGCGGAACAGTTTGGCAGAGACGCCTTTCTCGCCGTCGGCCTGCGCCAGCGGTTCGCTCAGCGCCAACGCCTGCGCGCTGTCACCGTTTTTCAACGCCTGCTGCGCGGTGGCCAGCTGCGCGTAGAAACGTGCATCAGCGGCCTGCTTCTGGCGCGTGTCGCTCTGATCGCCACCCAACTGCGCCGCGCGCGTCAGGTAATCCGCCGCTTCGGCATAACGTCCGGCACGCTGGGCGACATAGCCCATCCCGGCCAGCGCATCCGCATCTTGCGGGTTGGCTTGAAGCACTTTCTCAAAGTTGTTCTGCGCGTTGCTGACGTCGCCGCTGTTCAGCGCGGTAAAGCCCGCGCCCTTCTCAGCGCCGCCGACGTTTTTACGGTAGTAATCCAGCACCGCGTTATCTTGTGGATGGCGCTGCTGCCAGGTTTGGTACAGCGATGCATCGGACGCCTGCGGACCAAGCCACAACAGCGCCTGACGCAGCGAACGATCGGCTTCTTTGTTGCCGTCTGCCAGGCTGCCGAGCACATCAATACCCTGACGACGCGTCGATTCCTGATAGGTCAGCGCTTTACCCAGCGCCAGTTTGGCACCGGTATCCTGCGGATGATCGGCGGAGAACTGACGCAGCGCTTCAACCGCCTGCGGCAGCAGCGAACGATCGCCCGCCATGGTCAGATAATATTCGGCGGCTACGCTCGGCGGCGGCTCGTTGCCGCTGAAGGTGTTACGCCAGGTTTGCAGCGACGCCGCGATGTTGCCGCTGCGTGCCTGCTGACGCGCCAGCTGCAGCTGCGCCTGCGGAATGGTTTGCAGCTGGCGCGCGTTGTCCAGCTCGGTGAGATGCGGATCGTTCGGCGAGGCGGCGCTCAGGCGCGCACGCCACTGCGCCGCTTCCGCCGTGCCGCCGCTCTGCTGCGAATAGAGCGCCAGCAGATAGAGCGCCTGCGTGTTGTTCGGCTCAACCATCAGCACTTTCTGCAGCGAGGCTTTCGCCAAATCGTCATGCGCTTTCTGGTGCCAATACGCCGCCTGATCGAACAGCGCCTGTAACGCAGGATTAGTGCTCTCCGCCGCCAGCAGCGGCTGAGAGAGCGTCAGTGCCCCACCCAGAATCAGGGCATGACGAATACCGGCACTTAACAGATGTTTTTTCATTGTTTTTATCCTTACTTCTTGCCGGACTTGCTATCAACTTTGGGGTTGAGACGACGCCACGCATGACGTTTCAGCATCACCCATACACCGCCGCCGACCAACGCTGACAGCAGCAGCGCCGCCAGCGCCATCAGCACCGAGTGCTGGTTGGCATACCACACCACCATCATGTACCACGGCATTTCGCCGCTCGGGAATTGCGGGCCGACGCGGAAGCTGCGAATGCCGTTCTCATCGGTGATGATGGCGGTATCGCCGCGAATACCGGCGTTGATGCGCGCGGAATTCAGGTCTTCATGCAGGCGCAGCAGTTGCTGATCGCTGGTCGCCACCGTCATCACCACTAAGCGATCCGGGTTCCACGGCGAGCGATAGCTGACAAAGCCGCGCCACGCTTCGTTGGAGGAGAAGTAACGATCGGCATCCAGCTGCTGGCGATACCAGTCGCCGGTCAGCCAGCCGCGCAGCTTGTCCCAGGTGGTCGGCTCTTTCACGCCCAGCGTGTTGCCGCTGGTATCAAACGGCGTGTTGGCCAGCATTGCCTGATTAAAGTCGTTGTTCTGCGTGGTGCTCACCGCCAGCAGATCGCTCTGCTGCAGACGCGTCATGTTGGTGCCGCCGTTTGGCAGGCCAAACAGCACCTGGTTTTGCAGCAGCGGCACGCCGGTGGCGTTCCCGGCGCGGGAAGCCATATCCAGCAGCGTCGAGATCTCCGCATCGCTTGGTTGTTCCGGCAGCAGCAGCGTGGTCTGCGAGAAGTCCGCCAGACGTGAGAATGGGAACGAGGCGCCCACAAAGTAAGAGAGGTTTGGCAGCATGGTGAAGTGGCGCGTGTGGCTTAAATCGATCCACGAATCCTCTTCGATGCGGCTCTTAATGTTGTTGTTCAGCAGCACGCCGCACGGTGCATCCGCTTTCGGCTTGATGTTGAAGTAGAGCGCCAGCTGGTTGTCACCGTAAATCAGGTACGGCTCGAGCTTCAGGGTGTAATGCTCCTGACGCGCGTCGCCGCCCAGACGATGCCAGGCGCTTTCCAGCAAGCCGACTTTATTTACCGTCAGGTTGCGCAGGAAGGTGCCGTTAATCATCACGTTGAGGAACGAGTTGTTCTCGTCAATCCAGCTTTCGGATGGGAAGCGATAGTGCAGCTCCACCGGAATGGTATCGCCATCCCACAGGAACAGATCCGGCGCGGCGCGGAAGTTAACGCTCAGCGCATCGTGCCAGATGCCGGTGGTGGTCAGGCTCTGATCTTTACGCAGCAGTTCGCTCAGACGCACCGGACGCGTGGTGTTAATCCAGCGCGGCGCATCGTACGGCTTACGCACGCCAATTGGCTGCGGCTGCACGTTCAGGCTGCTGGCATCGGTCGCCAGCGGCTGAGTGGTTAAACGGTTAGCGGCCTGACGCAGCTGGTCGTCATTCGCCCCGACCACCAGCAGCAATTTGTAGACCGGATTGTTGGGATTATCGATCACCTGCAGCAGCGGACCGTTGGTGGCTGGCAAGGTTACGGTGCCAATTTTGTCGCCCGGATGGCCGATCAGAATACCGTTGTGCTCAGGCAGATCGCCGCGCACTACCGGGAAACGGATGCCGCGATAATCCGACTGAATGCCCATCCACGATGCCACCAGCGCAGCGGCGCTGATGCTGTCCGGCGCGGCATTGGCGGCAAAGCCAAAGGTGACGCTGGCGGGCGTCATGCGCTGCGCATCGATAAATGGACGCGGGAAGTTACGCAGGCTGGTGCCAATGTTCAGCTGCTGGCCTTCAAGGCTCAGCGTGGTTTTCGGCAGAATCGATACCTGATACTGCTGCGCGCTCTCTTTCTCGCACAGCAGCTTGTCGGCATCGTTAATCTTGAAGCTGAGGTTGTTGCTTGAGACCACCATCGCCGCCGGAATATCCAGCTGGTAATCGCTGACATCGCTGTCGCTGGAGCCCAACGGCAAGGTGCCAAGCGGCTGACCATTCAGCATTAGCTGCAGCGAGGTGTTACGCGCTGCCAGCGCCGCCGAGACGCGCAGCGACAGATTGAGGCGCGCGTTGGTGATCACTTCATCGCTGGGCAGCGTGAACACGATACCGGATTGCAGCTGACCGCCGGTCAATGTAATGCCGCGCGGCTGGCCCATCTGCGCCACCGAAACAATGCTGCTGATTGGCTGGTTGAGCGTCGCGGAAGCCGTCTCTGGCATCACCGCCGGTGCGGTTGGTGCTACCGTTGGCAGCACCATTTCTGGTGTGGCTACAGGCGCAGGTTCGCTGGCCGCCGGTTCGGCGGGCGTTTCATTGACCGTTGTCGGTGCGGTTTGTGGTGCCGCTTCCGGTGCAGTTTGTGGTGCGGTTTCTACTGGCGCATAAGGTGCCGCGCCTGCCGCCTGTTGCAGCTGTTGATCGGCCGCACTTTCAATGCCTTGCGGCGGCGGCACGTCAGAAAGCGCACCGCTATCCTGGGTGACCGCCGGGGTTTCGGCCCACGCTGGCGCAAACAGCAGCGCCGTTGCCAGCGAGCTTGCCAGCAACGTTTGCGTCAAATTCTTCATGCAGCGCTGTCCTCTTTTGCGGCGGGCTGGTTATCACGCTTACGCTTCTCACGGCGATCTTTCCAGGTCAGCCAGAACAGCTCAAAGACGGTACGAATAATGGTGCCAAGCGAAACCAGTGGATTGTCTTGCTTATATTCCGGCTGAATCCAGGCATCCGCGCGCGCCAACACCACGCGCACCAATTCACGACGGCGCGACAGCGGCATATCGCCAAAGCGCAGACGGATGCTCTCTTCATCGCCGGAGATTTTACTCACCGGAATGGTGATGGTGCCCGATTTCAGCAACAGGTCGATCTCTTCGATTTCATCGTGTTCGTGACGATTGTCCGGCGCATCCAGCTGCGCGCCGCCCATCGAAAGATCGCTGGTTTTCGTGCGCGACGAGATGCCGCTGGCGTAGTGAATCACCGCCGGAATCTGCACTTCAATACGGATGGTTTTACGCACTTGCTTGGTTTCGCGCGCCACGGCAATCGCCGCCATCAGGATAATCAGGCTGAACACCGCCCAGCCGACGTTGAGGGCGATAACGTAAGGATCGACGCCAAAGTAGTCATGCGCCGTCGCACGTACCACGCCAGCGATGATGCCAATCGACAGCAGCACCGCGACAATCACGTGTGGACGCACGATGTGGAAGTCGAAGAAGCCCTGATCGAGCAGGCCACCTTTATCCGTTACGTTAAACTTGCCGCGCTTCGGTGCCAGCATGGTCAACAGCGTGGGGATTACGAGGTGGAAGCACATCACGGTTTCGTAGATTTCGCCCCAGAAGGTGTAACGGAACTTGCCGTTCATCCGTGAGTTGACGTAGAGCGACATCACCAGATGCGGCAAGACGTAGGCGAAAATCAGCGATGCCGACGAGTGAATGATATTCAGGTTGAACAGCAGGTAGGCCAGCGGTGCCGTCAGGAACGCCACGCGCGGCAAGCCGAACTGGAAGTGCAGCATGGCGTTGAGGTAGCACAGACGTTGCTGCCACTTCAATCCACGGCCAAACAGCGGGTTATCGACGCGGAAGATCTGCGTCATGCCGCGCGCCCAGCGGTTACGCTGCACCACGTGCAGACCAAGACGCTCGGTGGCCAGACCGGCCGCCAGCGGAATCGCCAGGAAGGCCGAGCCCCAACCGAGACGCTGCATTTTCAGTGCGGTATGCGCATCTTCCGTCACGGTTTCTACCGCAAAGCCACCGATCTCTTCCAGCGCGCTTCGGCGAATCACCGCACAGGAGCCGCAGAAGAAGGTGGCGTTCCAGTTATCGTTACCCTGCTGTACTGGGCCGTAAAACAGTGAACCTTCGTTCGGGATGCTGCGCGCCGCGCGCAGGTTACGCTCGAACGGATCCGGCGAATAGAAGTAGTGCGGGGTTTGCAGCAGCGCCAGCTTGGGATCTTTCAGGAACGGACCGACCGTCGCCTGCAGGAAGGTGCGCGTAGCCACGTGATCGCAGTCGAAGATGCAAATCAGCTCACCTTTGGTGATCTTCATGGCGTGGTTGAGGTTACCGGCTTTGGCGTGATTGTTATCGTCACGGGTGATGTAACCCACGCCGACGTCAGCGGCAAATACCGCAAACTCACTGCGTTTACCGTCATCCAGCAAATAGACCTTCAGCTTGTCGCGCGGGTAATCAATACACTGCGCCGCCAGCACAGTATCACGTACCACATCGAGGCTTTCATTGTAGGTTGGAACATACACATCCACCGTCGGCCACAGGCTGGTATCATCCGGCAAAGGTTCGATGGTGCGTTTTAATGGCCAGGTGGTTTGCAGGAAGCCGAGAATTAAGATCAGCCAGACGTACAGTTCGGCCAGATATAAGCCGATACCGAGAATCGCTTCAATCTCAGAATTAAATTGCAGCGTCTCCGTGGTGCGCCACCAGATATATCGGGTCGACATCAGCGCGGATAGGATAACCATGACGATAGTTATTTTGCGGCTTTTGCTGAAGCCCAGTAAAAACATCATGCCGATGCTGATTAAGCCAAATATATATTGCTTCTGGCTGTCCATAGGCGTGATGACGATTACCGCCGCCACTGGTGCAAGCACCAGCAGCAGCAGGTAAAACCCGAGTTTACTCATGATTCACCCTGAAGAAGCTGTGTTGTTATTATGGGGCCGGAGACGGCCTCATTATTAATAGTGGCTGCGAATAGGTGCCTGAACTTCGCCGTTGCCGACGGTGATATTCAGGATATTGGCTGCGCGTTTTGCCACTAATTCGATATCAAACGCAGCGGCGGAAGCTGGGCTGAAATCATAAACAGATTGTTGCGAGGCATTGGCTTCCGCGACACTTTCATCACGATGTACCACGCCTAATAAGTTCTCACCCAGGCGCTGCTGCATAAAAGCGGTAACTTCACGGCTAATATTGCGGCGATTGTCGCTCTGATTAAGCACAAAATAATGACCACGTTTATTATTTAGCGGCTGACCAATCATGCGGTCATTTTCAATTTGCGGCAGTAAAGAGACCGACGCGGTATCCGCTAACATCACCACTAAATGCATATCGGCAAGTGCCTGCATTGCTTTAAGCGCGGGACCCGGACCTGGCGGAAAATCGGCGATAATCACCAGTCCCGGATAATTCAATACCGTGTCCAGACCGCGTTTCAGGAAATGCGGATCTTTTACCAGGTTCTCTTCAAAACGTTCACGCTGCTCTTCACTGACTTCGCCATAAGGCATGACGAAAATGTTGCCGCCGGTGGTCAGAATCGATTGGCTCCAGTCAGCCTGATCTTCAGAGCGCGCGACAAAGCCGCGACCATCATTCAGCGGTACGCCGAAATGCAGGCGCAAGGCGTTCTGAACATCGAAATCGATTGCCAAGACCTTGCTGCCAGCGCGAGCCAAACTCCACGCAAGGTTGGCCGCCATGGTGGTTTTCCCTACTCCCCCTTTTGGCGAGCACACACAAACTAACGGCATAGCGCAATCTTCTCCAGTAGCGGTTTTAACGGTGTTTCTTTTGACAAATTAGCGGGCTCGGCCGGACGCGAGCGGAACAGCGCACCAAAGCGAGACGGTGCGGGCGCAGCCGGACGTGCCGGTTCAACCGCAGCGGCAAAGGTGTGCGCAGGGGCTGGCGCGATCGGCGCTGGCGCTGCCGGTGCAGGCGCGGCAACAGCAGCAGTCTGAGCAATTGGTGCAGCGGATGCGGCGACAGGTTTGGCCGGCGGAAACAGTGAAGTTGTGGCCTGACGCTCCACCAACGTGGCTTTTGGCGCTAATGGCGTGGCAGATGACACCGGTTTCGCTGATGTCGCGGGCGGGAACAGCGATGAGCCGGTCTCCGGCTGGGCAGCGGCAGGCGCGTTCAGGCTGTCGAGAATCGATCCACGAGCCGGACTGTCAGGTGCAGCCTGAGCAGGCTCCGGCGGTGCGCTAAATTCATCCCCGCGAATCGGATGCGGTTGCGGCATATCAATACGCTGGCCGCTTCCTAATTCAGGCTCTTGATCGGTGGTCAATTGACGCAGTAACGCCCACTGACTTTGATCGGCTTCATGCGATTGACCGGACATATCCTTAAAAGCGATATCAAGCGTCTGCGTTTTCTCTTTAAAACGCTGCAGATCGTCGTAATTCTTCATGATCAGAGCCTGTAAAAGCGGGAGGGAATTTTCCGCGAATATATCACACACATTAAAAGACGGTGAGACAAATCTGATTATTAAAACGCCGCATTCAACAAAAGAATTCTATCTTTAAGATTGAAAAAACGGGCATGCAAGAAGCGTGCAGTTATTTATTGACGGGTATTAATTAGTATCAATTAACAGAAATAATTACGCAGGGGATTTTAACCTAAGCTACTGAATTTTCTCTATTGCGCTGCAAGTTATGGATTTTATTTCATTGTGAAGTCGCTCACGCAATCCTGACGCAAATAAGAATTTGCCTTTACGCTTTAAGTCCTGGTCAGGACCAATTGAGCACTGATGCACTCGCGTAATGCTTTTTGCATGGCTTTGGCCATAACAGGTTTTGTCGTTAATTAATCTGATGTATTAAGGATAAAAGAAAGGCTCCCGCAGGAGCCTTCATTCATTTATAGCGGTAATTTATCACGCGCCCACTGGCTGGTTCTCATCCTGATCCACCGCGAAGCAGGCGATTTGTTGATCGCCGTACTGCTTCAGCTTTGGCTGCAACTGAACGCAGGTGCCAAAACGACGACGGCAGCGCGCGTTAAACGCACAGCCCGGCGGCGGATTGAGCGGGCTCGGCAGTTCGCCCGTGAGCTTGATGCGCTCGCGGCGATCGTCCGGGTTAAGACGTGGTGTCGCTGACAGCAGCGCCTGCGTGTAAGGATGGCGCGGATTGCTGAAGATCGCCTCTTTGCTGCCCTTCTCAACGCAGCGGCCGAGATACATCACCATCACCTCATCGGCGATGTGTTCCACCACCGACAGGTCATGCGAGATAAAGACGTAGGACAAGCCTAAATCCTGCTGCAAATCCATCATCAGGTTAAGCACCTGCGCACGCACCGAAACGTCGAGCGCGGAGACCGGCTCATCGGCAATCAGCACATCCGGGTCGAGCATCAAACCACGCGCAATCGCGATACGCTGACGCTGGCCGCCCGAGAACATGTGCGGATAACGATCGTAATGCTCGGTTTTTAGGCCTACCTTCGCCATCATCTCCAGCGTTTTTTCTTTGCGCTCCGCTTTGGTCAGCGAGGTGTTGATCACCAGCGGCTCTTCCAGAATCTGGCTGATTTTCTTACGCGGATTGAGCGAACCATAAGGGTTCTGGAACACGATCTGGATTTTCTGACGACGCAGTTTCTGCGCCTGCGGATCGTGTTTTAACAGATCCTGACCGTGCCAGAACAGCTGGCCTTCGGTTGGCGTTTCAATCATGGTCAGCAAGCGGCCCAGCGTGGATTTACCACAGCCGGATTCACCCACCACCGCCAGCGTTTTGCCGCGTTCGAGGTTGAACGAGACGCCATCCAGCGCTTTTACCAGACGTTCCTGGCCAAACAGACCTTTCTTCACCGGGTAGTGTTTTTTCAGGTCAATCGCCTGCAGCAGGTAATCCTGCTGGTTGTTATCAAGACTCATAAGTCGGTCTCCCGGCATCATCCAGTGGGAAGTGACATTTGGCCTGACGGCCCGGAATGTCGCGCAGCTCCGGCTCTTCGCGGCGGCAGCGATCGGTCACATACGGGCAGCGCGGATTTAACAGGCAGCCGGTTGGGCGATCGTATTTACCCGGCACCACGCCAGGCAGCGAGGCCAGACGCGCTTTATCGGCGGCAAACTCCGGCAGCGCGCGCAGCAGCGCCTGCGTATACGGATGACGTGGCGCTTTGAAGATATCCACCGCTTTACCGCTTTCCACCACTTGTCCGGCATACATCACGATGATGTGCTGTGCCGCTTCGGCCACCAGCGCCAGATCGTGAGTAATCAGGATCAGCGCCATGTTCTCCTGCTTCTGCAACTCCAGCAGCAGTTCGATGATCTGCGCCTGAATGGTGACGTCGAGTGCGGTGGTTGGCTCATCGGCGATCAGCAGTTTCGGTTTGCAGGCAATCGCCATGGCGATCATCACGCGCTGGCTCATACCGCCCGACAGCTGATGCGGATAGACATCAAGACGCGATGCCGGGTCAGGAATGCCCACCTGATCGAGCAGATCAATCGCGCGCTGACGACGCGTACGTTTGCTGCCGCCCTGGTGCACCTTCAGCGCTTCCATGATCTGGAAACCCACGGTGTAGCACGGGTTGAGGCTGGTCATGGGGTCCTGGAAAATCATCGCTACTTCTGCGCCCACCAGCTGGCGGCGCTCTTTTTCGGAGATTTTCTGCAGGTCGCGCTGGTTGAACTCCAGTTTTTCCGCCATTACGCGGCCGGGATAATCAATCAGGCCCATAATCGCCAGTGAACTCACGGATTTGCCCGAGCCAGATTCACCAACAATACCCACCACCTGGCCTTGCTCGACCTGATAGCTGATGCGGTCAACCGCACGGAACGGTGTTTTTTCGTCGCCGAAATGCACCGATAACTTGTCTACATTTAATAACGCCATCTCGGTGCCTCTTTACTGCTTGAGTTTCGGGTCGAGTGCATCACGCAAACCATCGCCCATGAGGTTGAATGCCAGAACCGTTAGCAGAATGGTCACTCCAGGGAATGTCACCACCCACCAGGCACTTTGCGCATACTGCAACACGTCGGAGAGCATGGTGCCCCACTCCGGCGTTGGCGGCTGCGCCCCCATACCGAGAAAGCCCAACGCCGCCATATCGAGGATGGCGTTGGAGAAACCTAATGATGCCTGCACGATCAGCGGTGCCAGGCAGTTAGGCAGAATATTGATGAACATCTGGCGCAGCGTACCGGCACCCGCCACGCTCGAAGCGGTGACGTAATCGCGGTTCACTTCAACCAGCACCGCAGCACGTGTCAGACGGATATAGTGCGGCAAGGCAACGAAGGTAATCGCCAGCGAGGCGTTAACAATCGATGGACCAAAGATTGCCACCAGCACCAATGCCAGCAGCAGGCTTGGCAGCGCCAGCATGATATCGACCACACGCATAATGATGGCGTCAACCACGCCGCCGAGGTAGCCGGCCATCAGACCAAATATCACGCCGAGAATCAGCGACAGCACCACCACCATGCAGCCGACCAGCAGCGACAGGCGCGCGCCGTACATCAGGCGCGACAGCACATCGCGGCCCACGTCATCGGTACCGAGGATGTAGCTCCAGCTGCCGCCTTCCTGCCAGACTGGCGGATGCAGCAAGGCATCGCGGAATTGCTCGGCCGGTGCGTGCGGTGCCAGCACATCAGCGAAGATGGCGATCAACAGCATCAGAACGATGTAAACCAGGCCGATTACCGCGCCTTTGTTACGTTTGAAGTAGTGCCAGAATTCCTGCAACGGGGTCATCGGCTTGGGTGCAGCAGTTACGCTTGCGGGATCAACAGCAGACATGATTCCCCCTTATTTCTTATGACGGATACGTGGATTGACCACGCCGTACAACAGATCAACCAGCAGGTTGACCACGATGATCAGAATCGCCACCAGCAGCACGCCGCCCTGCACCACCGGATAGTCACGGCGTTGCAGCGCTTCGATCAGCCAGCGACCAAGTCCTGGCCACGAGAAGATGGTTTCGGTCAGAATCGCACCGGCCAGCAACGTACCGACCTGCAAACCAATCACGGTGACGACCGGCAGCATGGCGTTACGCAGCGCATGCACCACAATCACACGCATACGCGTCAGGCCTTTGGCACGCGCGGTACGGATGTAATCTTCACCCAGCACTTCCAGCATTGAGGATCGCGTCATACGCACAATCACCGCCAGCGGAATGGTGCCGAGCACGATGGCCGGCAAAATCATGTGCATCACCGCATCTTTGAAATCGCCCTCTTCGCCCCAGAACAGCGTATCAATCAGCATAAAGCCGGTGAGTGGATGGCTGTCGTCGAGGAAGATGGTGTCGCTGACGCGCCCGGAGACCGGCGTGAGGTTCCACTGCACCGAGACCAGCATGATCAGCATGATGCCCCACCAGAAAATCGGCATCGAGTAACCGGTGAGCGAGATGCCTACGGCGGTGTGATCGAAGATCGAGCCGCGTTTTACTGCGGCCAGCACGCCAACGGGAATACCAACCGCCACGGCGAACAACATGGCGCAGATGCCCAGTTCCAGCGTGGCTTTGAAGCGTGGTACGAATTCGTCCCAGACCGGGATACGGCTTTTCAGCGAGATGCCGAGGTCACCGTGCAAGACGCCGTTGATGTAGGTGAGATATTGCTTCCACATCGGCTGATCGAGGCCAAATTGCGCCATCAGTTGCGCGTGACGTTCAGGAGAGATACCGCGTTCGCCGGCCATGATCAGTACCGGATCGCCGGGGATCAAGTGGACAAACGCGAAGGTCAATAATGTGATACCGATGAACGTTGGGATGACAAGGCCCAAACGTCGGAGTACGAATTGCAGCATAATCCTGGTTCTCTGACATTTCCCACAGCGTTACCGCCGGGGACAACATTGCTCAACACTCGCAGCCCGCCAAGGGCAGACGCGACGCAAGAAGCGCTTCAATATTAGAATTTGCCGGAAAAAAAGAGCGGAATACGGGCGGCGAAGGTGCCGCCCGAGGGCCAGCAATGCTGGCCCTGACCGCGATAATCCGAAAGGTTATTCCTGGATATCGACGTTTTCGAAGTGATGTTTACCTAATGGATCAACCACATAACCTGTTACTTTCTTGCTCACTGGCTCGTATACGGTTGAGTGGGCGATGATCAGCGCTGGCGCCTGGTCATGCATCACTACCTGAGCCTGTTTGTACAGTTCAATACGTTTGTTGTGATCGGCTTCAGCACGGGCTGGCTGAATCAGATCTTCAAACGGCTTGTAGCACCAACGTGAGTAGTTAGAACCGTCTTTCGCCGCTGCACAGCTGAACAGCGTGGCGAAGAAGTTATCTGGATCCCCATTATCACCGGTCCAGCCCATCATCACGGTCTGGTGTTCACCGGCTTTCGCGCGTTTCAGGTACTCGCCCCATTCGAAGGTGACGATTTTGGCTTTCACGCCAATTTTCGCCCAGTCAGCCTGAACCATTTCCGCCATGCGGCGTGCGTTCGGGTTGTATGGACGCTGAACCGGCATTGCCCACAGGTCGATTGAGAAACCATCCGGCATGCCCGCTTCTTTCAGCAGCGCTTTCGCTTTCTCAGGATCGTAGGCGTAATCTTTGATGTCGTCGTTGTAGCCCCACATAGTTGGTGGGATCAGGTTTTTCGCGGCCTGACCAGCGCCCTGATAAACGGCATCGATGATGGCTTGTTTGTTCACCGCCATGGTCAGTGCCTGACGCACTTTCACGTTATCCAGCGGCTTTTTCTCGGTGTTGAACGACAGATAACCGACGTTCAGACCAGGCTGCTCCATCAGGTTAATTTTGTCGTCTTTCTTCATGCTGGCGATGTCGGCCGGGTTCGGATACGGCATCACCTGGCACTCGCCTTTCTGCAGTTTGGCATAACGCACAGACGCATCTGGCGTGATGGAGAACACTAAGCGATCAATCTTCGGCTTGGTGCCCCAGAAGTCCGGGTTAGCTTTATACAGAATGCGCGAGTCTTTCTGATACTGCTGCAGCACGAACGGACCGGTGCCCACTGGATTGAGGTCCAGCTTCTCAGGCGTGCCCGCTTTCAGCATGTTGTCGGCATATTCTTTAGAAATGATTGAGGCGAAGTCCATGCCGAGGTCAGCGATGAACGGCGCTTCTGGGCGCGTCAGGGTGAAGCGTACGGTGTAATCGTCAACTTTCTCGATTTTGGCGATCAGCTTAGGCATGTCCATGCCTTCGAAGTATTCGTAGCTGCCGCCAGAAACACCGTGGTATTTGTTGTTTTTGTCGAGCTGACGCTCGAAGGAGAACACGACGTCATCGGCATTAAAGGTGCGGGTTGGCTTGAAGTCTTTGGTGGTTTGCCACTTCACGCCCTGACGCAGGTGGAAGGTATAGGTTTTACCGTCCGCGCTGACATCCCATTTTTCTGCCAGGCCTGGCTGCAGCTCGGTGGTACCGGTTTTGAACTCAACCAAACGGTTGTAGATCGGTACGGAGCTGGCGTCGTAGGTGGTGCCCGATGTGAAGAGCTGCGGGTTGAAGCCTTCCGGCGAACCTTCTGAACAATAAACGAGGGTTTTCGCCTGGACACCAGCGGCAACGGTCATAGCAATCAGGCTGAGACCGACCTTCAGCATCCTGGATTTAGCCAGGGAGTTGATCATGTTTTGCTCCATTGTGATGTGATGTTGTGTGCGTCGCCCGACCTCTGATTTTTTTATGCGGTTCGGGCAGGTCAATTAAGAGTAAGCAAAATGTGAGCGGTTATTTTTTTGTGCTGGCACCGTGGAATCTGTCAGACACGTCCTTCTCTACATTTTATTGACGCATCAATTTGTCAACAGTTGCAATGAACGTCAATACAGTGTGGGGTTATTTACACAGAGTGTGAGTAAGTGCAAGCAACGATAAAAAACACCCTTCTCAGCGTAAGCCAAAATTAAAAAAGGTGATAAAGCGCTCAATGCCGCGTGATTATCTGGCTATGTAGCCAAATGGCAGTGATTATCACCGTTAAAAAACACACAAAACTTATTGGTAAATGTTGAATATCTGAACGATTCTTCGTGCGTTATGACGTTCAGGCAGCGGAATGTGCTAGTGAAATGGCATAAGAAATCAGCATGATGCATAAACCGGTCATAAGAAGAATGTTTCGCGAATTAAGCCTGTTGGTGTGATTTGGCAAGGGATGCAGAGAGTAGACTGGGGATATTACTAGTTATTATTGATTTGACGCGTGGAAGGCTTAAATAGACGGGTTTTGCTGTTCGCTCGTTGCGTTGCTGAGGAAAGGCGGCTCGAACGCAAAGTCGGCGTGAATACGTCCCTGTAGCCTCGACCGCCGCATCCCTGCGGCGGACGCTTTGCTAACCGAGCCGCCTTCCCATCGCTGATCAACATCGGTGTGGCTGTATAACCCAACGCAGCGGAGCCCCATTAAGGATGAGATACAGGGCCGCGGAGTAAAGCTTCCGACGCAGGGATGCGTCGGCAGAGCCCACAGGGATGTGTCCACGGCGACTTTACGGAGCGGCCCTGTATTTCAGCCTGATCGGCACAAGGCCCAACAAATTACAGACGAAAAAAAACCTGCTTATAAAAGCAGGTTTCTTCAAAGATGGTCGGCGAGAGAGGATTCGAACCTCCGACCCACTGGTCCCAAACCAGTTGCGCTACCAAGCTGCGCTACTCGCCGATGGGGGCGCATATTACTGCGCTGCTAAAAAAGCGTCAATGCCTTTTACTGAAAACCCATCTGATCGCCTGGAAAGCAAGCAGAAGTCAGCAACCCCAGCAAATCACAGCGGTTTAGCAGGCGTGGCCGGAGGTGCCGAACACCAGTTATTCGCGTCTTTAATTCCGCCGTCTGGCGAGGTGTAGCCGAGGCAACCCATAATGGTATCGAACAGCTCAACATGGCGATGAGTTTTACCCACGCGCTGCTGTGCCTGCAAACGTTCGAAGTTGCTGCGGTTAGTTGGGTCCTCAAGATACTTATCAGAAGCCCACACCATCATCGGTACGCGGAATTGCTCCGGTGGCGCCATCTCGCGCGGCGTGCCGTGCAAGTGCATATTCTCGCTAATCGACTCACCGTGATCGGAGGCGTAGAACACAATCGCCTTCTTATCACGCAGTTGATCGAGCACGCTGTCCAGCATGGTATCAACGTACAAAATCGAGTTGTCATAGGCATTAATCAACTGCGCTTTACTGCACTTCTCATCAACGCCCATGCATTCCGGCTTATAGCGCGCGAAATCACGCGGGTAACGCTGAGAATAAAGGTAGTGCGAGCCTTTAGTGTGCAGAATCACCACATGCTTGCCTTTCGGGAAGCGTTGTAACGATGCCTGTAACTCCGGCACTAACAGCATGTCATCGACCGCTTTGCCCTGATTACGCTTCTCTGAGCCAATCTGCTCGCGGAACGAGAAGTTATTGGTGTCAGCGTTATCGTAGAACCACACTTCGCTCTGCATCGCGAACAACTCAGACGTAAAGCCCAGCTCTTTCAATACAGCGAAAACGTTTTGTTCTTTCAGCGTGCGACCCGGATTATCCATGGTGCCGCCTTCGCGCACGAACATGCAGCGCAGCGACAGCTTGGTGGCGGTATCACAAGATTCACCACGGAACGCGACCAGATTCTTCTCTTTCGACAGCTTCGGCGTGGTATCACGATCGTAGCCAAGCATCCCCATGTGATCCCAGCGCGTGGTTTCACCAATCACGAACACCATATAGGTATCGTCGATGCCCGCTGGCGCGACGTAGGTAAATTTCTTCGCCGGATCGAGCAACTCCTGGCCATCCCACTCTTCATCGACTTTAGTCCAGGCAAACAGGCCCAGTGCGGCGATCCAGTTGGATGGCAGATAGGAGTGCGCCACCACGCCGCCATAACTCGGTAAATCGATGTTGGTGATCTCTTCATTCACCTTTTGCAGCTTGTCGAAATAGCGAATTGGCAGCCACACCAGCGCGACGCTCAGCAGCATAACGGCTATCGGCTTCAGACGTTGGCCAGGCGTTTTAAGTTGTTCAATCAGCGTGTGGCTGAGGTTATTGCGCCAGATAAGCAGCAGCGGCAGCGCGCTCACCAGCACCATCCACAACACGAAATGCAGGCCAATCACTTCTTTAGAGAGATCGATATCGGTGGTCATCACCGAGGCGATAATGCCGTAACCAATCACCACGTTGAAAAACGCCATGTAATAGGCGGCAGCAACAGAAATGATCACGGTGAGTGTGGCCAGTATGCGATAAGCCCATTTCCCGCCCAGCGACAGCAGGCGCATCAGGAAAAAGGTGAGAAGTACGGCAGCCATCACTTCTGCGGCAGCTGAGAGCCAATTTGAGATATTGGATTTTGTTAAAAAGCCGTCAAAGCGGCGATAAAATATTGGCAAATTCAATAAGATGCCCAGATAGAGGGCAAGCAGCAGAGACAGCTTTTGCTGCGTTAAACTTTTAATATAATTCATGAAAATATCTATTCCCGACCTGGTGTCGTTGTATCAACCGTTATGTGACTGTTTAAAGACAGCAGAGTTCGCTAAACCGCGGAAAAAGCGTGACGCAAGATGCAGGATCGGGACGATTCCGACTGGCGAAGAGGCGATGGCGCGAAGCCGAGCAGTAGAACATTTAACCAATGGTAAGACCAGACAATTTTTCTAATTGAAGCAGTTCGAATGTAATTCAGATGTAAAAAAGGCTCCCGCAGGAGCCTTTTATCGCTAGCCACATCAATTAGTTGATGATGTTCAGCATCACGTCGATGTTGCCACGCGTTGCGTTTGAGTATGGGCAAACGATGTGCGCCGCATCCACCAGCTTCTGCGCTTCAGCCGCGTCCATTTCTGGCAGATGGATATTCAGCTTGGCTTCAATTCCGAAACCGTTCGGGATTGGGCCAATACCCACTTCGCCTTCAATCCATGCATCTTTCGGCATCGCAATCTTGTCGCGGCCAGCTACAAACTTCATCGCGCCGAGGAAACAGGCTGAATAACCCGCGGCAAACAGCTGCTCTGGGTTAGTCACTTCGCCGCCTGCGCCGCCCATCTCTTTTGGCACGCCCAGTTTTACATCCAGCACGTTGTCAGAAGAAGTCGCACGACCATCACGACCGCCGGTGGCTTTTGCTTTTGCAGTATAAACAACTTGTTCTAAAGACATATTAACCTCGTTAATTCGCTATATAATCGCGCACTACTTATTATGCGCAAACCTGAAGGTCATCTTTGGGGATGTCGGGACAGCGACTTCCCCTACTCAACATCAATTGGCGCGGTAAAGGCTGTCGCGCAACTCGTCTAACTGACCTTTCAGTGACGCCATTGCCTGATCATCGCAGGCCGTCGCACACTGAATGGCTTCCGGAATGCTTTCCGCTTTCTCACGCAACGCTCGACCTTCATCGGTCAACGTCACCACAACCTGACGCTCATCCTGGCGTGAACGCTGGCGTCGCAGTAAACCCGCGCTCTCCAGACGTTTCAGCAGCGGCGTCAGCGTTGCTGAATCAAGAAACAACTGCTCGCCAATCTCGGAAACCGTCACATCGTCCTGATTCCACAGCACCAGCATCACCAGATATTGCGGATAGGTAATCTCCAGCCTGGATAGCAGCTGGCGATAGACTTTGTGCATCGCGAGATTCGCCGAATACAGCGCAAAGCAGAGCTGCTGATCTAACTGAAGTGGCGCCTGCTTCACTTTTTTGTCATCTTGATTACTGTTCATGGGTTTGAATATAAATAGCGCGCTAGATAATTGCAAGCGACTTTTCTCTGGGAGAGTGAAATATGCGAGATTCACTGGAAGAGCAAGCGCGCCGTTATGCCACTGAAGCGCATGCTGCTGCGGGTCAACGCCGCAAATACACTGACGAGCCTTACATTGTGCATCCGGCTGCCGTCGCCGAGTTAGTGCGTAGCGTTACCGATGATGAACAGATGATTGCCGCCGCCTGGCTGCATGACACAGTTGAAGACACGTCCAGCACCTTAGATGATATCGAGCGCCATTTCGGCGCGCGCGTGGCGGACCTGGTAGATCAACTCACCGACAGCGCGCAGCCTGCAGCGAAAAATCGCGCCGCACGTAAGCTGGCGCATTTCCGTCATACCGCCGATGCCTCGCCCGAGGCGCAAACCATCAAGCTGGCCGACATCATCGACAATACTCGCGCCATCGTGCAGTACGATGCCGACTTTGCGCGCGTGTATCTGGTGGAAAAGCAGATTCAGATTCAGCTCCTGCGCGAGGGCGATAGTCATTTGTGGCAGCAAGCAGAACAAACCATCAAACAGGGATTAGCGCAATTAGCGCAGCCGCCATACAGCGTGCCAGAGAGTTGGTTCATCAAACAGGCGGCAAAGTACGGCGCTATAAATTAAAAAACCCGCCATTTAGGCGGGTCGGAGCATCCTCAACAAGGATTACTCCAGCAGCTGGCGCCCTAAATACGGGTTAGCTTGTAACAGCTTCATCAGTTTGCGCGCCGTAGCGGAAGGACGCGTACGTTGCGCCTCCCAGCTTTTAACTGACGAAACGCTAACACCCATCACGCGGGCAAATTCGTCAACCTGCATGCCGGTCATTTCGCGTAAACGCTGCGGCTCGGGAACTGTAGTCTGGTTGATAGAAATTTCTGATACGGATGGCTTAGCGTCACGTGTCAAAACAATCTGCTCAAGGCTGCTGAGCAACTCGACCATGGGATCTTTTAATTCCATAGAGAACTCCTTAAAAACTCACTATGAAGCACGTGAAAGTAGAGAGGTAAGCGCCACCAGGCGCTGAAACCGGACGATCAGGCTGTATCCCGTAGCGGTTTCGCATAGTTATTATCAAACCGATGCGGGACACAGCCTGTTGAGCACTGCAAAAGATGTCAGGGCAATGCAACAATAGTTCGGGTTTCTAAGTATGGGACAGATCCCCGACTTTGCTGCCAGATTCCTGATTATTTTTTATTCTTTCTTATGCCACTTTTGGGTCGATCACCATAAGTAATTGACCCGCCTGCACTTGCTGCCCAGACAGCCGCGTCAAACTATGGATTTTTCCACTGACCGGCGCGACAATCGGGATTTCCATCTTCATTGATTCGAGGATGCCGACCGTGGCACCCGCACGAATTTCACTGCCTTCCTCCACCAACCATTGCCACACGCTGCCGGCCACCTGACTCTCAACGGGATGACATCCGGCTGGCACCACACTCTCTTCGCCGCTCTGCGCTTGCAGCTGGCTATCGAAGGTAAACTGCCCTTCAGCACGCCAGCGCGCCAACTCCTCATCAAATGCCTGCTGGCGCTGTTGCTGGAAGGCATCAATCTCCTGCGCTTGCTGCGTCAGCATTGCCTGATAGTCGGCGAGACGGAATTCGCCCTGTTCCACGCGCAGCGGATAATCGCCCCACGGAAAACGCTCACGAATCTGCAGCAACTCGTCGGCCTCTACCGGATAAAAACGAATTTGATCGAAGAAGCGCAGTAACCAGGGCTGGGTGAATGCAGCGGTTGGGCGATCGCGGTTCCACATCTGCATGGTACGTCCTACAAATTGATAACCGCCCGGCCCTTCCATGCCGTACACGCACATATAAGCGCCGCCGATCCCCACCGAATTCTCCGCCGTCCAGGTGCGTGCCGGATTGTATTTGGTGGTCACCAGCCGGTGACGTGGATCGAGTGGCGTCGCCACCGGCGCACCGAGATAGACATCGCCCAATCCCATCACCAAATAAGAAGCGCTAAAGACGATCTCTTTTACCGCCTCAATGCTATCCAACCCATTGATGCGGCGAATAAATTCAATGTTGCTTGGGCACCACGGTGCATTCGGTCTGACGGATTGGTCGTAGCGCACAATCGCTTCACGGCAGGCTGCATCATCCCAGCTGAGCGGCAGCCATACGGTGCGCGAAGGCACGGCCGCATCGGCCAGGCTCCCCAATGCTAAATCAGCGTGCAATATTTGCGCCAATAGATCACTTCTTGCGCACAGCTGCGCGTCATAGTGGATTTGTAGCGAGCGGATGCCAGGCGTCAATTCCAGTTGCCCCGGCAGCGGATGCGCTTCCAGCCATTGCATTAGCGCATGCACGCGAAAACGCAGCGCGATATCCAGTTGCAAATCGCCATATTCCACCAGCAGAAAACGGTCGCCCGCTGCTCGAATAGAGAGCGAAGGACGTTGATCCGCTGCCGCATGATGGTGCAGCACAGGATCAATCAACGGCAGCGCCGCGTTCACTGTAATCGGTTGAGATTGCAGTTTGATGATCTCGTCCCGCTGCGCCTGCGCCAGGTGATCGGCGGTGAAAAGATCGATCGGCTGGAACTGCACGCGATCGCCGGCTTTCAGTTGCCCCAGCTTCCACAGATCGGCCTCGATCACCGTTGCCGGGCAGACAAATCCTCCCAGCGATGGGCCATCCGGGCCGAGGATCACCGGCATATCGCCGGTAAAATCCACCGTGCCGAAGGCGTAGGCATTGTCATGGATGTTCGAAGGATGCATGCCCGCTTCGCCACCGTCGCTGCGCGCCCAGGTCGGTTTTGGGCCAATCAGGCGAATGCCGGTGCGGCTGGAGTTGTAGTGCACTTGCCACTCAGCGGCAAAAAATGCCGCGATGTCGTCATCGGTGAAGAAGGTGGGCGCGCCATGCGGGCCGTAAATCACCCGCAGCTGCCAGCAACCGTTAAGTTGCGGCAGCAGTTCGTCAGGCAATGTTGCGGCACTCAACACCTGCGGCGCGGCGAGATGCAACACATCACCGGCGCGCAGCGCGCGTCCGGCATGACCACCAAATTTGCCGAGGGTGAAGGTGCTGCGGCTGCCCAGATAGCGCGGCGTGTCGAGGCCACCAGCCAGTAGCAGATAGCTGCGGCTGCCGTCACGCACCTCGCCCAGCGTCAGCGTTTGCCCGGCCTGCGCCGTTAGCCGCTGGTTCATCGGTAACCTTTGTTGATCGAGTTGCGCGGCAATCGGCGCGCCGGTCAGGACAAAACTGCAGGCCTGGTTGAAGCGCAGCGTCGGGCCACGCAAGATGATCTCCAGCCCGGCGGCCTGAGCATCATTGTCTAACAGGCGATTACCCAGCTGGAACGCGCGGCTGTCGAATGGACCGGAAGGCGGCACGCCAACGTGCCAATAGCCGATGCGGCCCGGCGCATCTTGCACTGTGGTTAAGGTGCCGCCGCTGAGAATATCCAGCGTTGGCGGCTGCCACTGCAGGGTGCCGAGCGTGGCGGTGATGATGCGTCCCTGCTGCACGTCCGGCAGCGTGCACAGCTGGCGCAGCCACAGCAAATTGGTTTCGATGCCGTACAGCTCGGTGGCGTGCAGCGCCTGCACCATGCTGCCGAGCGCGCTGGCGCGATCGGCAGCATGCACAATTACTTTCGCCAGCATCGGATCGTAAAACGGCGAAACCTCCATGCCGCTCTCCACGCTGTTGTCGATGCGCAGCGTGGCCCCCTCAATCTCAGTGGGGAACTGCACATGGCTGAGCAATCCAGCGCTGGGCTGGAACTGCTTAGCGGGATCTTCGGCGTAAAGTCGTACCTGAATGGCGTGACCTTGCGCGACCGGCTGCAAATCGGCCAGCGGCGGTAATGTTTGCTGCGCCAGCTCCACCATCCAGCGCACCAGATCGACGCCATACACCATTTCGGTGACGCCATGTTCTACCTGCAAACGCGTGTTCACTTCAAGGAACCAGAACTGCTGGCTGGCATCGTCATACACATATTCCACCGTGCCCGCGCTGCGATAGTTCACCGCTCGCGCGAGCCTGACGGCGGTGGCCTGCAACTGCGCGCGCACCGCTGCGCTCAAGCCCGGTGCGGGCGTCTCTTCCAGCACCTTTTGATTGCGGCGCTGAGCAGAGCAATCACGCTCACCAAGCGCGATCACTTCACCTGCGCCGTCGCCAAAAATCTGCACTTCGATATGGCGCGCACGCGCAATGAACTTCTCTAAAAATACGCCATCGTCGGCGAAGTTATTGCCTGCCAGGCGCTTCACGCGGGTAAATGCCGCGTCGAGCTGTTCGGCATCGTCACAGCGCTGCATGCCAATCCCGCCGCCGCCCGCGGTGCTTTTCAGCATCACCGGATAGCCAATCTGCGCCGCCATCTGCTGCGCCTCGGCCAGCGAAGCCAGTAAGCCGCTGCCCGGCAGCAGCGGCACGTTGTTCTGTTCGGCCAGCGCACGCGCGCTGTGTTTCAGGCCAAAAGCCGCCATCTGCTCGGCGCTCGGCCCAAGAAAATGCACGCCCGCCGCTGCGCAGCGCGTGACGAATTCTGGATTCTCACTGAGAAAACCGTAGCCCGGATGCAGCGCCTGCGCGCCACTCTGCGCGGCTATCGCCAGCAATTTATCCTGATTGAGATAAGTGTCTCGCACCTGACCTTCGCCGAGCGACCAGGCTTCATCCGCCAGACGCACATGGCGCGCATGGCGGTCGGCTTCGGCATACACTGCAATCGCCCGGATATTCATGGCTTGCAGGGTACGAATAATGCGCACGGCAATCGCGCCACGGTTGGCAATTAATACGCGATCAATCATGACTGAATACTCTCGTTGCGGCAGGTCGTCCTGCGTGGCATTGACGGCAGAAATCGGGTCGTCCCGTTGCGTCAGAGAATCACCACACGCTGACTAAAATCGGCGTTGGGTTGTAACCGTTGCAGGGATTGTTGAGCTGCGGGCAGTTGGAGATCAGCACCAGCACGTTGATGTGCGCCACCATCTCGACATATTTGCCCGGCGCAGAAATGCCGTCGGCAAAGGTCAATCCGCCGTCATGCGTCACCGGCACGTTCATGAAAAAATTGATGTTGTGGGTGATGTCGCGGCGCATCAGGCCAAACTGCGGCTTCTCCGCCACCGCCAGCATCCAGCTATCGCGGCACGAATGCATATGGCGCTTTTCCAGGTCATAGCGCACGGTGTTGCTCTCGCACGAGCAGGCGCCGCCCAAGGTATCGTGACGGCCGCAGGTATCGGCGGTAATGGTCAACATCGGGCGATCACGGTTGGAGCGCAGCACGCTGCCGGCCGTCAGAAACACATTGTTCTGCCCGCGCAGCGTGTCGCTCATGCTGTAGCGTTCAGCGGTGTCATCAGCATTGAAAAACAGCGTATCGGCGGCCTGATTGCCTTCCAGATCGGTGATGCGTAGCGTCTGACCGGCTTCGATACGCTGCAACCAGTAATCACCGGCATCAATTTGCTGTTGTAAGCGCGCTTCGTCTGGATTGCGCGGACTTTCAGTGATCATCACATTTCTCCTTGCAGTTGATACAGCGCGTTATTACGCAAGCCGCGTTGATTTTCAGCACGTTGCAGACAGATTTCGGGTAATGGCGCGTGCTGAGCATCCAGTTCGATCTGCACCGGCTGGCGCGGATAATCCAGCGATGCGCTCAGCGGATGCGGGCAAGTGTGCAGCAGCACCAGCGTGTCCATCGCAAAACGTAAACGCACGCTGGCACCCGCCGCGCCCTGACGTTCCAGCCGCAAAGTGCCGTTATCGTCGGCGCGCACCTGCGCAAACAGATTGAGGCAGGACGCCATATCGCGCTGGCCGAGCCCATACTTCGCCAGCTCGACGAGAAAGCTGTCGTAGCCGTTTTGATGGCGCAGGTTGCGCGCCTGTTGATAGGTGCTGGCACCAAAGCGCGCGGCGGTTTGTTCGGCATTCAGCGTGCCGCACACGCTTTCGTGCCAGCCGAAGCTGTCGTGTTCAATGCCGCAGAAAATGCGTCCCATATCTGAATAGAGACAGTGACCGGCGGTGAGGCGGAAAGTGTGCTGGCACTTCAAAGTGTCAGGCGCGTTATAGCGCTCCAGCAGGTTTTCCGGGTTGTAAAACAGCAGGCCGATGTTGGCGCCACCTTCCACATCGGTGAGGGTCAGCGCGCTGCCGCTGCGCATCACCAGTGACCAGTGCGCGCCGCTCGGCAACAAGGTTTGATAAGGCTTCATGGTTTTCTCCTTTAGGCGACCAGCGGTTCGGATGGCTGTGTGCGATCCAGCGGCAGGTCGTACGTGATGGTCGCGCCCCAGGCTTCAGGCGCGTGCGGATCGTGGCGCAGCTTGTCAAACACCAGCAGACGCGAGGCGAGGCTAAATCCCTCTTTCAGATCGTGGGTGATCATGAAAATCGTCAGGTTGTGCTGCTGCCACAATCGGGTAATCAGTTGGTGCATCTCGCCGCGGATGCCGGGATCGAGTGCGCCG
The DNA here is from genome assembly GCF_026130245.1 of Pantoea sp. JK. Lineage (NCBI taxonomy): Bacteria > Pseudomonadati > Pseudomonadota > Gammaproteobacteria > Enterobacterales > Erwiniaceae > Pantoea > Pantoea sp. JK. The sequence goes on along the minus strand of NZ_JAINFN010000008.1, from coordinate 163,263 downwards.
AAAGGCTCATCCAGCAGCAAAATGCGCGGCTGCTTCATCAGCGCCTGCGCCAGCGCCAGACGCTGCTGCATGCCGCCCGACAGCTGATGCGGATATTTATTCTGCGCATGTTCCAGGCCGACCTGCGCCAGCATGGCCTGCGCACGCTGGCGAATCGCCTGACGCTTCTTTCCCCACACGCGGCCCAGCCAACGCGCACTGCTGAACTCGTCGCCCAGCATCACGTTGCCCAGCACCGTCAGATGCGGGAACACTGAATAGCGCTGAAACACCACGCCGCGATGCGCATCCGGTTCGTCGGGAATCGGTTCGCCATCCAGTAACAGCTGGCCTTTGCTGGGCGCTTCAGTGCCGAGCAGCATATTCAGGAAGGTGGTTTTGCCGCAGCCGGACGCGCCGACAATCGCCACAAACTCGCCCTCTTCGACCTCGATATTGAGGCGCTCCAGCACCACTTGCTGGCCGTAATGTTTCTCAAGGTTTTTCAGTTGCAGTAACGGCATGGCTCGCCCCTTATTTCGCGTGATACCACGGCCAGCAGCGACGGCTAATCAGCCGCAGCAACAGGTCGAGCAGGAAGGCCAGCAGCGCGATCCACGCCACGTACGGCAGAATCACATCCATTGCCAGATAACGCCGCATCAGGAAGATGCGATAACCCAAACCTTCTGTGGCGGCGATAGCCTCGGCGGCAATCAAAAACAGCCACGCCGACGCCAGCGACAGCCGCACCGCATCCAACAGGCGCGGCATCAGCTGCGGCAGGATCACGCGCCACAAAATCTGCGCGCTGTGCGCGCCAAGCGTCTGCGCCTTCACCAGCTGCTCGCGCGGGATTTTCTGCACCTGCAGCTGCAAATCGCGGGTAATCAACGGCGTGATGCCAATGACAATCAACACCACTTTCGACACTTCGCCGAGGCCAAAACAGATAAAAAGAATCGGCAGAATCGCCAGCGGCGGTACCAGTGCAAACAGCGTCACCAGCGGCGCCAGCACCGCCCGCACCACCGGCAGCGCGCCGGTGAACAGACCCAGCGCCAGCGCCAATAGCGCGCTGATCGCCACGCCACACAGCAAACGCAGCAGACTGGCGGCGGTATCGCTCCACAGCAGATATTCACCGGTGCGCGGGCTGGGCTGAAACGCCATGCGGCTGATGGCGTCGCCCATGGCGTTAAAGCCCGGCAACAGCTTGTCTGCCGCATTCAGGCTGAGACGCGCATCCGACGCGAACAGATACACCAGCAGCAGCGCCAGCAGCGGCAAGATGCCCAGCAGCAAGCGCCCCAGCGGCAGCGGTTGGTAGTTGATCAACTTACGCATCGGCATCGCCTCGCTTACAGCTGCCCGGCGGCGGCCAGTTTGGTGTACTCATCGGTGAAGCGCAGTTTGATGTTGCCCGCATCGCCCCAATTGCCCGCAGGCGTTGCCACGCCAACCACATCGGCGCTCGGCGCGCCCTCGCCCAGCAAGCCGTGCTTGAACGAGAACTCGGCGACCATCTGCATGGTGGCTTTGAGCTGTGGGCTTTGGACGAAATCGAGGGTGGTTTTGGCATCGCTGAACAGATGCGTGGCGGCCAGCTGCTGATCAAAGCCCGCCAGATCGGTGCCGGAAGCCTGCGCCATTTGTGTGCGTGCCGCTTTGGCGCTGTCGGTTGGGCCGGACATGGTTTTCAGCGTTTCATACCATGCGCCGGTCAGCGCTTTGCCGAGCTGCGGATACTTTTTAAGCGTGGCGCTGTTGACCACCAGCAGATCGAGGATTTCACCCGGAATTTGCGCGGAAGAGAAAATCAGATGACTGTTCGGCTGCTTCTCCGCTTCGGCGAGCAGCGGATTCCAGGTCACGATAGCGTTGACATCGGCGGTGCCAAACGCCGCCACCAAATCGGCATCGGCGGTGTTCACCACTTTGACGTCTTTCTCGCTCATGCCGGATTTTTCCAGCGCTCGCGCCAGCAGGTAATGTGAAACCGAGAGTTCGACCAGATTGATCGGCTTGCCTTTCAGCGCCGAGAGGTTGCCCGCGCCTTTCAGCAGAATGCCGTCGTTACCGTTGGAGTAATCGCCGACGATCAGCGCCGTGCTATCCACGCCGCCGGTAGCGGGAATGGTTAGTGCATCCATGTTGGTCATGGTGCAACCCGCAAAGCCACCGGCGGTGTATTGGTTCACCGATTCGATATAGTCGTTAACCTGCACAAACTGGATATCGATGCCGTATTTGTCGGCCCATTTTTTGACGATACCGCTCTGCTGCGCGTAATCCCACGGCATCCAGCCCGCGTAGATCGACCAGCAAATCTTGAAGGAGGGTTTGTCGGCGGCCAGCGCATTGACGCTGAACAGCGTGATGGTGCAAAGCAACAGCAGGCGAAGGCAGGCTTTGATCATGATGGTTCCTCTGACGTTAACGGGCGAAAAAAGCAGGAGGCGGCGAGCAACGTTCTCGCTTTCCTCCCGGGCTTTTTTCCCGCCGTGTAACCGTCAGAGGACGGTCGTTCACTCTCGGACCAGCATCTTTCGACCGGAACCCTAGTGACCCATTGCAAATTGTCTGGCGACCTCGGTTGCCCGCTATCGCTCCTGCATCTGCGTTAACACATACAAAATGGATGCCAAGGTTATATCCCGCTGAAAAACATAAAATATTAACGATCCGCGCGTCGCCGCTTTGCTGGCATTGCACAGAAAAGCAGCGTGCGCGCACCAACGTGAAGCAGCCCATCGATGGAAACGTTGACGCCTCTCGCAATTCCGAACGGGCACTGAAAAAACTTTTACTTTGCGATCATGTGGTTATTACACATTGATGACACACCAAGCTGAACCAATTAAGTATTGGTTCACTTCTTGCCTACGCTAAGAAAGCGGTCCAATTCGCCTTTCATCAGGAAAAGGGCTGGATACGCGGCGTTTACCGATCTTTTTCTGATGCATAAACAGGCGAACCAATCATGAATGACACGCCAGAAACCAGCCGCAACTCCAGCACCGCACTTGAGCAACTGCGCCAGCTGATTCAGCAACAGGAGCACACGCCGGATCGCGCGCTGCCCACCGAACGTGAGTTAGCGGAGCGCTTTGGCGTGGGTCGTCGTGAAATTCGCCGGGCATTGGATGTGCTGGAAGAAGAGGGCCGCATCTGGCGTAAACAGGGCAAAGGCACCTTTGTTGGGCCCTCCGCGCCGGTGCAGCCGCTGGTGTTACAGGATCTGCCGCAGCAATCGAATCTGCTTGAAGTGATGGAAGCGCGTTTGCAGCTGGAGCCGGGGCTGGCAAGTCTTGCCGCCCTGCGCGCCACCAAAGAGCAAATTGCCTTGATGAAACGCCTGCTGGAGCGCATGCACGCCATCACGCCGCCAGAAGATGGCGATCAACATGAACTGTGGGACAGCGCCTTTCATCGCGCCATCGCCGAAGCAGCAGGCAATCGCCTGATGCTCGGGCTGTTCGACGCCGTTGATGCCGTGCGCCGCGATCCCGGCTGGCAGCATTTGCGAGTGCAGGCGCGCACCCCGGCGCGCCTGGATAACTATGACAACCATCATCAGCGGCTGGTGATGCACATCGCCCAGCGCCAGCCTCATGAAGCGGCAGCGGCGATGCGTGAGCATCTGCTTGCGCTGCAACAGGCGCTGATGGAAACGCTCTATTCCCGCCAGGAGGATATGCCATGACCGCACATCCCGTTTTATCGCTGCGCAATCTGCGCGTGCAGTTTCGCGGCTCGCCCGTCACGGTGCTGGATGATATTTCTCTGCAGCTAGAGGCGGGAGAAACGCTGGCGCTGGTCGGTGAATCGGGCTGCGGCAAAAGCATCACCTCACTGACGTTGATGGGTCTGCAGCCTGACAGCGCGCACATCTTGCAGGGCGATATGCTATTTGATGGCCGCGATCTGCGCCAGCTCAGCAGCAGCGAATACGCCAGCCTGCGCGGCAACCAGCTGGCGATGATTTTTCAGGAGCCGATGACCTCACTTAATCCGGCCTTCACGCTTGGCGATCAGCTGAGTGAAGCGGTGATGCGCCATCGCAAAGTGAATAAGCGCCAGGCAATGGACGCGGCGCTGGCGATTCTGCAAAAAGTGCAAATCCCGGCACCAGAACTGCGGCTCAAAGCCTATCCGCATCAGCTCTCCGGCGGCATGCGCCAGCGCGTGATGATCGCGATGGCGCTGATCAACCAGCCAAAACTGCTGATTGCCGACGAACCCACTACCGCGCTCGACGTCACCATTCAGGCGCAAATTCTGGCGCTGCTGAACACCCTAAAACAGGAAACCGGCACTGCAGTGCTGATGATCACCCACGACCTCGGCGTGGTGGCGGAAGTGGCGCAGCGCGTGGCGGTAATGTACGCCGGTCAGGTGGTGGAGAGCGGCAGCGTCGAGCGTATTTTCAACGATCCGCAGCATCCTTACACCATTGGCCTGATGGGCTCAATTCCCAGCCTGAGCGCACGCGAAGGTGCGCTGGCCACCATTCCCGGCCAGGTGCCGTTGCCGGAAAACATGCCGGCTGGCTGCCGTTTTGCCACGCGTTGCCCCTTCGCCGAAACACGCTGCCACCAGCATCGCCCGGCGTTACGCGCGCTGGCGAACGATCATCAGGTGGCCTGTTTCCGCGCCCCGTTAGAGCAATACGTCACGCTGGGAGAAAGTGCATGAAGCCGATTTTAGAGTGCCGCGATTTAAGCAAAACCTTCTCCGCGGGCAACCGGCTGTTTTCACGTAATCGCGGCGTGACGGCGGTCGATCGCGTTTCGCTGCAGGTGATGCCGGGCGAAACGCTGGCGATTGTCGGCGAATCCGGTTCCGGTAAATCGACGCTGGGCCGTTTGCTGCTGCGGTTATTGGCCGCCAGCGCTGGCGACGTGTTCTATCAGGGCGAAAGCATTACTGATGCCAGCGGCGCGCGGCTCAATCAGCTGCGCCGTGAATTGCAGATTATCTTCCAGGACCCGTTTGCCTCGCTCAATCCGCGCATGACGGTGCAGCAGATTGTTGGCGAACCCTTGTGGCTGCACGAAAAGATGAGCCGCGATCAGCGCCATTCGCGCGTCGCCGAACTGCTACGCACCGTTGGCCTGCCTGCGGCCTGGGCCGAGCGTTACCCGCACGAGTTTTCAGGCGGTCAGCGCCAGCGCATCGGTATTGCCCGCGCCCTGGCATCCCAACCGAAATTATTGCTCGGCGATGAGCCGGTTTCAGCGCTGGATGTGTCGGTGCAGGCGCAGGTGGTGAATCTGCTGGAGAGCCTGAAACAGCAGTTTGGTCTGACGATGGTGATCGTGGCGCACGGTTTAGCGGTAATCCGTCATATGAGCGATCGCGTGGCGGTGATGTATCTCGGTCAGATTGTCGAACTGGCCAGCGTCGATGAGATTTTTGATGCGCCGCTCCATCCTTATACGCAGGCGCTGATTGCCTCTGCGCCGCAAATGCAGCCGGGTGGCAACCGCACCATTCCGATGTTGCAAGGCGACCTGCCCAATCCCGCCAATCCACCGAGCGGCTGCCGTTTTCATACCCGTTGTCCCTATGCCACGGCGGAATGTCGCCAGTTTGAACCGATTAATCAGGTGCTGAGCGGCGGCCGTCAAATTGCCTGTCACCGCTGGCAGGAGATTAATCGCGATCGCAGCGTCATCACTCTTGCGCCACCTTCCGCCGCTTTTTTACGTCGCCGCGCCCTGTTTGAGCAGGCGGTGAATCAGCAAGCCTAACCTCTGGAGAGACACCGTGAAGCAAGCTCGTCATACGTTATTAACCGCCCTCAGCGGTCTGTTACTGCTCGGCGCTAGCGCCCACAGCCAGGCTGACAGCGTGATTCGCATCGGCCTGGGCGCCGATCCTGACATGCTCGATCCGCATCTGGCGCGCACCTATTACGGCCGTTTTGTGTTTGCGGCCATGTGCGATCGTTTGGTCGATGTTGACCAAAACCTCAAAGTGGTACCGGGTCTCGCGACCGATTGGGCATGGAGCGAGGACGGCAAAACGCTGACCATGAATCTGCGCAGCGGCGTGACCTTCCACGATGGCGAAAAATTTGATGCGCAAGCGGTGAAATTCAATATCGAACGTGCGCAAACGCTGCCGGGTTCGCTGCGTAAAAGTGAAATCTCCTCGATTGAAAGCGTGGAAGTGAGCGGCCCGATGCAGGTGAAGTTCCACCTGAAAAACCCGGATGCGGCGCTGCTGAGCCAACTGACCGACCGCGCCGGCGCCATGCTGGCACCGGAAGCGGCGAAAAAGCCCGATTTCGCCGCTCATCCGGTCTGCTCTGGCCCGTATCAGTTCGACAGCCGTGTTCAGCAGGATCGCATCGTGCTGAAGCGCTATGACAATTACTGGAATAAAGGCGCCTATCACTTCGATAAGGTGATTTTCCTGCCGATCCCGGATGCTTCAGTGCGCCTCGCGAACCTGCGTGCGGGCGATTTGGATCTCACCGAAGGCGTGGCCGCCAGCGATGTGAAAACCGTTGAAGCCGATAGCAAACTGGCGCTGGCGAAAGTCACGGGTCTTGGTTATCAGGGCATCACCTTCAATATCAACAACGGCAAAGTCGATGCCAACAGTCCGCTGAAAGATGCGCGCGTGCGTGAAGCGTTCTCACTGGCGATTGACCGTGATGCGCTAAATCAGGTGGCGTTTGAAGGCTTGTATACGCCAGCCAATCAGGCGTTTTCACCGGTCAGCGCTTATCACGTCAACACACCGATTGCCGCGCGCGATGTGGAAAAAGCCAAGGCCTTGCTCAAGGCCGCAGGCGTCACCACGCCGCTCAATCTGACGCTGCTGGTCAGCAATAACCCGACCGCACAGCAAGTGGGCCAGGTGATTCAGGCGATGGTCGGCGAAGCCGGTTTCAACCTCAATCTGCAAATGAGTGAGTTCGCTACGCTGCTGGATCGTCAGCAACGCGGGGATTATCAGCTCAGCCTGTCGGGTTGGTCTGGTCGTCCGGATCCGGACGGCAGCATCTATTCGTTTATTAACAGCAAAGGCACGCTTAACGACGGACGCTACAGCAATGCGCAGGTCGATGAGTGGCTGAACGCCGCGCGTCTCACCAACGACCAGGCACAGCGTCAGGCGCTGTACACCCAGGTAGTGAACCAACTGCAAAGCGATATGCCGATTGCTTACCTCTACTTTGAGCCACGCATTTTTGGCATGTCGAAGAAATTGCAGGGCTTCAAAGCCTGGCCGGACGGATTGGTGCGTTTGGCTGGCGTAAGTCTGGCGCAGTAAACCGCTAAGGAGCGAGGATGCTGGAACTGATTGTAAAACGGCTACTGCTGGCGATTCCGACGCTGCTGCTGGTGAGCATTATGGTGTTCGCACTGCAAAAGCTGCTGCCAGGCGATCCGGTGCTGGCGATGGCGGGCGAAGAGCGTGATCCGGCGGTTATCGCCCAGCTGCGGGCGGAATATCATCTGGACGATCCGATTCCCACGCAATATTTCGCCTGGATTGGTAATGCGCTAACCGGCGATTTGGGCATGTCGCTGCGCACCAAAGAGCCGGTGACGGCGCTGATCGCCAGCAAATTGCCGGTGACGCTGGAGTTGTCATTGCTGGCGATGATTATCGCGCTGGTGATTGGCATCAGCATGGGCATCATCGCCGCAGTGCGCAAAGACAGTTGGGTCGATCACACCACCAACTTTGTCGCGCTTTCCGGGATTTCAGTGCCTCACTTCTGGCTCGGTATTCTGCTGATTCTGCTGTTCTCCGTGCACCTGCAATGGCTACCGGCATCGGGCTTTGTACCGATTAGCGAAGATGTGGCGCAGAACCTGAAAACGCTGCTGCTGCCAGCGCTGGTGCTCGGCACCGGACTGGCCGCCACCTTAATGCGTCACACCCGCGCTTCAATGATCGCCGTGCTAAAAGCGGATTACATTCGCACCGCACGCGCAAAAGGGCTACTGGCAAAGAAAGTGGTGTTGAAGCATGCGTTGCGTAATGCATTGATGCCGATTGTTACTCTCACCACGCTGCTGTTTGGCGAGTTACTGGGTGGCGCGGTGCTGACCGAGCAGGTCTTCACGCTGCCCGGCTTTGGCAAGATGATTGTCGATGCGGTATTCAACCGTGATTACGCCGTGGTGCAAGGCGTGGTGCTGGTGGTGGCGATTGGCTTCCTGCTGCTCAATCTGCTGGCCGATGTGCTCTATATGATCATTAACCCGAAAATGCGAGGCTGACCATGAGCGAGGTATTAACCGCTGGCGCACTGCCTGCAGTGGCAAAGCCGAATCGTCGGGTGCTGAAAAAGTTCCTGCGTAATAAAAGTGCGCTGATTGGTGCGGTAATTGTGCTGCTGTTTGTCGCCGTGGCGCTGCTGGCACCGTGGCTGGCTCCGTTTGATCCCATCAAAGCCAATTTCCTTGCGGTGCGCAAAGCGCCAACGCTGCTGCACTGGTTCGGTACCGATGAGTTGGGGCGCGATATTTTGTCGCGCCTGGTGTGGGGCGCACGCACCTCGCTGCTGGCGGGCTGCATTTCGGTGCTGATCGCCATTCTGATTGGTGTGCCGCTGGGGCTCATTGCCGGTTACTGGCAAGGCTGGTGCGACGGCATTATTTCGCGTTTTATCGAAGCGCTGCTGGCGTGCCCGTTTCTGATTCTGGCGATCGCGCTGGGCGCATTTCTTGGCCCGAGCTTGTCGAATGCGATGATTGCCATTGGCCTGTCTGCGATGCCGATTTTCGCGCGCTTGACGCGTGGCCAGGTGATTGCCATTCGCCACGAAGAGTACATCGACGGCGCGCGGGCAATTGGCTTGCCCGATCGCTGGATCATCCTGCGTTACGTGCTGCCCAATGTGCTGTCGCCGATTCTGGTACAGGCCACGCTGGCGATTGCTTCGGCGATCATCACCGAAGCCAGCCTCTCATTCCTTGGCCTCGGCCAGCAACCGCCCTCGCCTTCATGGGGCGCAATGCTGAATACCGCCAAAGGCTTTCTCGAACAGGCGCCGTGGATGTCGATTTTCCCCGGCCTGGCTATTTTTCTCACCGTGCAGGGCTTCAACCTGCTGGGCGACGGTTTGCGCGACGCGCTCGACCCACGCGATGACTCACACTAAGGAACGATCATGAGTGAACTGGATTTTAACGTCAGCTATGCCTCACACCGCGTACCGATGATGGGACGCAACGCGGTTGCCACTTCGCAGCCGCTGGCGGCGCAGGCGGGGATGCGCATGTTGCAACAGGGCGGCAATGCGGTAGATGCGGCGATTGCCAGTGCGATGGCGTTAACCGTGCTGGAGCCCAGCGGCAACGGCCTTGGCAGTGACGCCTTCGCGATTATCTGGGATGGCAAAAAACTGCACGGTTTGAATGCCTCGGGCCGCTCGCCTGCGGCGTGGAGCCCGGAACGTTTTGCCGGACGCGATGCCATGCCGGAAATTGGCTGGGAAGCGGTCACCGTGCCGGGCGCGGTTTCGGCGTGGGTTGAGCTGGCCGAACGCTTTGGCACGCTGCCGCTTACCACGCTGGCGCAACCGGCCATTGAATACGCGCGTGACGGTTTCCCGGTTTCACCGCTGATTGGTCATCTATGGCAGCGTGCCTACAACAAGCTGAAAGATCAGCCTGGTTTTGTCGAGTGCTTTGCACCTGAGGGTCGCCCGCCGCGTGCTGGTGAACTGTTCCGCAATCCGGCGCAAGCCGAAACGCTGCAAAAAATCGCCGAGACGCGCGGTGAAGCCTTCTATCGTGGCGAGCTGGCCGAAAAGATAGTGGCGTTTGCTGAGCAGCATGGCGCGGCGCTCAGCCTTGATGATCTGAAAAATCATCGCGCTGATTGGGTGGAATTGTTATCGCGCCCATTTGCGGGCGGATCGGTGCAGGAGTTGCCGCCGAACGGTCAGGGCATCGCCACCTTGATTGCGCTGGGCATTCTCGAACAGTGGGATATTGGCCGCTATGAACCGGATTCGGTGCCGTGGCTGCATCTGTCGATTGAAGCGATGAAGCTGGCGCTGGCCGATCTGGATCGCTACGTCAGCGATTACGATCACCTCGAGTTCCCGGCGGAACTGCTGCTGAGCGATGACTATTTGAAACAGCGCGCGCAGCTGATTAATCCCGATCGGGCCGGGGATTTTACCTTTGGCTCCCCGCAGCAGAGCGGCACGGTGTATCTCTCTACCGCCGATGCCAGCGGCATGATGGTTTCCTTTATACAGTCAAACTACATGGGCTTCGGTTCTGGCGTAGTGGTGCCGGGCACCGGCATCAGCCTGCAAAACCGTGGCTGCGGTTTCTCACTCGATCCGCAGCATCCCAATGTGGTGGCCGGCGGCAAGCGCCCGTTCCACACCATCATTCCGGCGTTTGCCCTCGACGGTGACGGCCAGCCGCTGATGTCGTTTGGCGTGATGGGCGGCCCGATGCAGGCACAAGGTCATTTGCAGATGGCGCTGCGCATCATGCAGCACAAGCAAAACCCGCAGGCAGCGATTGATGCCCCGCGCTGGCGCGTTGAGCAAGGACGTGCGGTGGTGGTTGAGCCGGGCATCGACCGTAACGTACTGGCAAAGCTGCGCGAAATGGGGCATCAAATTACGCTGGAAGATCCGCTGCTTGGCTATAACTTCGGCGGTGCGCAGGCGATTGTGCGCGATCCGCAAGGCTTCTACATCGCCGCCACTGAAAGCCGTAAGGATGGGCAGGCGCTGGTGTTCTGATTTAACGTGTTAAAACGGTCACCATGAATGGTGACCCTACGAATTCCGCCATTTCCTTGTCGGGTGCGCATTTATGCGCACCAGGCAAACGCCGCCCGTTGTACCCGCCAGGCCATTGCACTATCCTTTAGGACCATTCCCACCGAATCGAATTTGCCATAACAGGAGTTAATCATGGCGTCAGGAATTTCCCGCATCTGGATGCGTACCGGCATGCTGATGGTCAGTGCCTTGGTCGTGCTGCAACTTACGGCCTGTGGCGACAAAGAGGGCGATCAGCGTAAAGCGTTCAGTGACTTCCTTCAGAACACAGTGATGCGCAGTGGCGAACATCTGCCAAGCCTGAGTGAAAACCAGAAGCAGACCTTCGGTAACTACGCCAGCGATTACGCCATCCTGTATGGTTTCTCGCAGCAGACCAATCAGGCGATTGAGCAAGGTATGCGTCCGGTGGTTGATGAATTAGCAGCGATTCGTGTACCGCAGGATTACCTGACGCGCCGCGATAGCCTGCGCCAGGCCAGCGGTAATCTGAGCGTGCTGACCCAGCAGATTCAGAGCGCCAAAATGCAGGCGGACAGCAGCAAAGCCACGTTGAAGCAGCCGGATGATCTGAAGAAAGTCTACGACGCCGCGTTTACCAAAGTGGTAACGCAGCCAGCCAGCACGCTGATTCCGCTGCTGCCACAGCTGCAGGCGCTGAGCCAGGCGGCGGTGCAAACCGGCGACTATCTGCAATCGCAAGGCACACGCGTAACCTTTAACGACGGCGGCGTGCAATTCCCAACGCAGGATCAGGCAACGCAGTACAACACGCTGATGAGCAATCTCTCCAGCAATGCGCAGGCGCTGACGCAAGCGCAAAATGCGGTGCAAGGCGGGTTATAACAGCCGAACTATTTTAGTGGTCGCCATCAATGGCGACCCTACAAGCCATTCGTTTCTTTTCAGAATTACGTCACTTCCTTACAGCCCACTTTTCTGCTGCAGCGTATTGTGATCTGGCGCATTTTCGACCAAAAATAGTTTGTGACATTGATCACATTTACACAACAAAGCACCCAGATTAAAAGGTGACTTAAGTCACATTCATCATCTTGTTTTGCTTAATTTTTCGGCATCGTTGCTTTCTTACAGCCCCTTTTTGTGATCGATATCACCTTATTGCCCCCCAATCACCCCAACTGAGCGTGATCTGCATCACACTTAGGGGCTGCTCTACGCAGCGTAATAAACTAGTGCTAGAGTCCGCGTGCATACAGTAATGCCACGGCCCCCGCCGTAACGTTCAAACAAAAACAAACGCGCTCTCTTATTGCAGCGCGTCTCAATAAGGGGTGGGTTTATGTCCTCATCAGTAAAGGTCAAGGTTCAGAGCTTTGGTCGCTTTCTGAGTAATATGGTGATGCCTAACATCGGTGCGTTTATCGCATGGGGTATTATCACTGCGCTGTTCATCCCAACCGGATGGATTCCAAACGAAACGCTGGCGAAACTCGTCGGCCCAATGATCACCTACCTGCTGCCGCTGCTGATTGGTTTCACCGGTGGACGTCTGGTTGGCGGCGATCGCGGTGGCGTGGTCGGTGCGATCACCACCATGGGCGTGATCGTCGGTGCCGATATGCCGATGTTCCTCGGCTCGATGATTGCCGGTCCGCTGGGCGGCTGGGCGATCAAGTCCTTTGACCGCGCCGTTGATGGCAAGATCAAAAGCGGCTTCGAGATGCTGGTTAACAACTTCTCGGCCGGTATCATCGGTATGCTGCTGGCGCTGTTAGCGTTCCTGGCAATCGGTCCACTGGTTGAAGGCCTGTCACACATTCTCGCCGCGGGCGTGAATCTGATGGTGCAGAACAACCTGCTGCCGCTGACCTCGATCTTTGTTGAACCGGCGAAAATCCTGTTCCTCAATAACGCCATCAACCACGGTATCTTCTCTCCGCTGGGTATCCAGCAGGCGAGCGAGGCCGGCAAATCAATCTTCTTCCTGATTGAAGCCAACCCAGGTCCGGGTATGGGCGTGCTGGTTGCCTACATGATGTTTGGTCGCGGTAGCGCTAAACAATCTGCAGGCGGTGCAGCGATCATCCACTTCCTCGGTGGTATCCACGAAATTTACTTCCCATACGTGCTGATGGCGCCGCGTCTGTTGCTGGCGGTAATCCTCGGCGGTATGACTGGCGTGTTCACCCTGACGCTGCTGAACGGCGGCCTGGTTTCTCCGGCTTCTCCAGGTTCCATCCTGGCCGTGCTGGCGATGACGCCAAAAGGCGCTTACTTCGCGAACATCGCGGCCATCATCGCTGCATTTGCGGTCTCCTTCGTGGTCTCTTCAATCCTGCTGAAAACCAGCAAAGTGAAAGAAGATGACGATATCGAAGCAGCGACACAGCGTATGCAGGATATGAAAGCGCAGTCGAAAGGTCAGGCCGTTGCCGGTTCACCGGTTGCTGGCGACGCGATGAGCGTTGACCTGAACCACGTACGCAAAATCATCGTAGCCTGTGACGCCGGAATGGGTTCAAGTGCGATGGGTGCGGGCGTACTGCGTAAGAAAGTGCAGGACGCGGGTCTGAGCAATATCTCCGTCACCAACACGGCGATTAACTCGCTGCCGGGCGACGTCGATTTGGTGATTACCCACCGCGATCTGACCGAACGTGCGATGCGTCAGGCACCGCAGGCGCAGCATATTTCGCTGAACAACTTCCTCGATAGCGCGCTGTACAGCAATCTGACTGAACGTCTGGTTGCCGCTAACCGCAGTGAAGCGCGTCGCGAAACCGTGCAGACCACGCTGGCTGACAGCTACGACGAAGGCAATGCGCACCTGTTCAAACTGGGTGCAGACAACGTGTTCCTCGGCCTGAGCGCCACCCATAAAGAGCAGGCGATTCGCTTTGCGGGTGAGCAGCTGGTGAAAGGCGGCTACGTGCAGCCGGAATATGTGGAAGCGATGCTGGAACGTGAAAAGCTGACGCCAACTTACCTCGGTGAATCCATTGCAGTGCCACACGGTACCGTAGAAGCGAAAGACCGCGTGCTGAAAACCGGCGTGGTGTTCTGTCAGTATCCGGCAGGCGTGCAGTTTGGTGATGAGCCAGAAGACGTGGCGCGTTTGGTGATTGGTATCGCCGCTCGCAATAACGAGCACATTCAGGTGATTACCAGCCTGACCAACGCGCTGGATGATGACAGCGTGATTGAGAAGCTAGCCAATACCACCAGCGTGCAGGACGTGTTGGACCTGCTCTCAGGCAACACCGTCAAAGCGTAATACTACGTTTTACCTTCCCTGGGGCGGGTAAGCCCGTCCCACATTTCCGGGGCGGACTTGCCCGCCCTTTCGTCATTTGATATGGGTCAAATTTATGAAAGCGTTACATTTTGGAGCAGGTAACATTGGTCGCGGTTTTATCGGTAAGTTACTGGCGGATGCCGGCATCGAGCTGGTGTTTGCTGACGTCAATCAGGTGGTACTTGATGCCCTTAACGCCCGTCATGAGTATCCGGTTCATGTGGTTGGCGAGCAGGCAAAAGTCGAAATCGTAACAGGCGTCAGCGCCGTCAACAGCACCAGCGATGACATCGTTGCGCTGATTGCGGAGGTTGATATCGTGACCACGGCGGTTGGCCCGCAGATTCTGGAGCGCATCGCCGGTGGCGTCGCGAAAGGTCTGGCTAAACGCAGCGACAGCGGTAACGTCCGTCCACTCAACATCATCGCCTGTGAAAACATGGTGCGCGGTACCAGCCAGCTGAAACAGCACGTGCTGAAAGCGCTGCCAGAGCAGTATCACGCGTGGGTTGAAGCGCATGTTGGCTTCGTTGATTCTGCGGTCGATCGCATCGTGCCGCCATCCGAAGCCGGCACCACCGATCCGCTGGAAGTCACCGTGGAAACCTTCAGCGAGTGGATTGTTGATAAAACCCAGTTCAAAGGTGAATTGCCAAACATTGCTGGCATGGAATTGACCGACAATCTGATGGCGTTCGTTGAGCGCAAGCTGTTCACCCTCAATACCGGTCACGCCATCACCGCGTATCTCGGTCAGTTGGCCGGTCACGCTACCATTCGTGACGCGATTCTTGATGAGAAAGTGCGTGCGGTAGTGCAAAGCGCGATGCAGGAAAGCGGTGCCGTGCTGATCAAGCGTTATGGCTTTGAGGCCGATAAGCATGCTGCCTACATCCAGAAAATCCTCACCCGCTTCGAAAATCCGTACCTGAAAGATGACGTTGAGCGCGTAGGTCGTCAGCCGCTGCGTAAACTGAGCGCGGGCGACCGCCTGATCAAGCCAACGCTGGGCACCATTGAATACAACCTGCCGCACACCAATCTGGTCCAGGGCATTGCCGCCACCATGCACTATCGCAGCGAAGCCGATCCGCAGGCGCAGGAACTGGTCGCGCTGCTGGCAGAAAAAGGCCCGCAAGCCACGCTGGCGGAAATTTCTGGCCTGGATGCCAATAGCGAAGTGGTCACCTCAGTGGTGAGCGCTTACAACGCTATGGCATAATGCGCGCCCTTGAGTGGTTAACTCGGGCGCGCTTGCGTGCCCGCTGGCGGTAGCTGAACGATGCAGGCAATGATGGAAGAGAAGCAGGCTTTTGAAAACCGGGTGCTTGAGCGCCTGAACGCCGGTCGTTCGGTGAGAAGCTTCCTGATCGCCGCCGTTGAGCTGCTGACCGAAGCAGTTAACCTGCTGGTGCTGCAAGTGTTTCGCAAGGACGATTACGCGGTCAAATATGCCGTAGAGCCGCTGCTGCTGGGTAATGGTCCGCTGGGCGAACTCTCGGTTCGCCTCAAGCTGATTTACGGCCTGGGCGTGATCAACCGGCATGAGTACGAAGATTGTGAACTGCTGCTGGCGCTGCGTGAGGAGCTGAATCACGACATCAGCGATTATCGATTTACCGACGATGAGATCCTCGGCCCGTTTGGCGAATTGCACTGCGTGGCCGCCTGGCCGCCGCAGCCGGATTTCAACCGCGACGACGAGCAACTGCGCTCCATGCAGCAGCAGCGCTATCTGCAGATGGTACGTTCAACCATGGTGCTGTCGCTCACCGAGCTGATTTCACGCATTTCGCACAAGCAGGTGTTTAAAAAGCCGGCAGTGTAGGGTCGCCATTCATGGCGACCAGGCGAGCATGAATACGCGCCACGCTGCAAAACTGCGTAGATTTGTGTATCCTTTGCCTGTTTTCCTTAACGAGTTTTCCCCCAATGAAAGAACAAGAAAAAGCCGAGATTAAACTGCTGAGCGATCAGCTCGATGCGCTCAACCGCAAAGAAGCCCCGCTGCTAGCCTCTGGCGATGCCGAAAAGCTCGGTGAACTGCTGCGTGAAAAAGAGAAGCTGGAGCTGGAAATTGAGCGCCTGCGCAGCGTCCGCACTGAGAAGCTGAGCAAAGAAGCGCAACAGCTGCAGAAGCTGGGCTTTAGCCGCGAAATCACCAAGAAAGAACAGGCCAACATGGGCGCATTTAAGAAAAGCGTGCGCGGCCTGGTGGTGGTACACCCAATGACCGCGCTCGGACGTGAGATGGGACTGAAAGTGATGACCGGCTACGCCAAGCAGCCGTTCTAATCTTGACTTACGCGGCGTGTGAGACGTCGCGTAGGATGCCAGCCGCCTGATGAACTTGTTCATTCAGACTGTCCAGCAAGGCATAGCGACGGCGATACTCGGCGCGCTTCTTGCTGGCAATCTCTTCCAGATCTTTACGCTCCGCGCGTAACGGCAACGCAAACAGCTCATCAGCACGCGCCACGCCACCCAACGACAACCAAAACTCGCTGTAGCTGGCAAAAAACTTGTCGCCTTTACTGTGGCGGTAGCGCAGGCTGCGGAACACGTGTGTGGTATCGCCAACGGCAGTGATCGCCTCAACGCCACACTGTTGCGCCAGATTAAATACCGCTTCCATCAGCAAACGTTTCGGGAATACGCCGTGTGCCGCTTTCGTGGCATCGCGAATCACGTCGTTGGAAATATGTTTACGCGGTCCCTGCAATCCACCAATTAATAAGGTGCGCTTGTTCTGTTCGCGAATAATTGAGAAAGAGAGCGAAGCAATTAACTGCGTTTGATAATGCAGCTCCAGGGTAATTTCACCTTCACGGTCAAAACGTCCCGGACAGCAGTGAATCACAAACGCCTCGTCGTTTTTGCCGCTCAACGTGGCCAGCAAATTATCGCCCGGACTCTGCAACAACTGGCGCAGTGCCGTATTCTCTAACTGCTCCATCAAGGTGTAGTGATCGATGATAGCCTGCGCACGTTGCGCCACGCTGAATCCCGCACGCAGATAAGGACGATGTGGCTTGGCCGGCAGCAAACCTTGCATGGTCAACAGCTGCGGTAGCGCAGACAATTTCGTTAACTGCTGCAGATAATTAAAGGTCGTCACAGGAAAGACTAGTGACCTTAAGGCAAATTTCGCGCGAAAACTTCCGCTATTCCATAATTTATTCGGCCTGAACTTTCCGCTTATTAATGGCAAAAACAGCGGCGCTGACGAATCATTATTCGTCACAGAAGTTGTGATAGTAGACATGATTATTTAGGCCTAGCGAGACAAATTGTCGCTACTATATGCCCCAAATTATCAACGGCAGGTTAATAAGCTTTCGCCGCGCAATAATCGTACGCGTGAATATTCAGGTCGTTTAGAAAGGGTTTAAAAAAGACGAAAAAAAACCGGTGAAATCATCACCGGTTTCGTGTTGCGGCTATAGCCTGAACTTACTTCGCAGCAGCGAAACGCGCTGCAGCTTCGTCCCAGTTCACCACGTTCCAGAATGCTTTGATGTAATCAGGACGTTTGTTCTGATACTTCAGGTAGTAAGCGTGTTCCCACACGTCCAGGCCGATGATCGGAGTGCCTGAAACGCCAGCGACCGCTTCACCCATCAGTGGGCTGTCCTGGTTTGCGGTTGAAACCACAGCCAGTTTGTCGCCTTTTTTCACCAGCCACGCCCAGCCTGAACCGAAGCGAGTGGTAGCGGCTTTCTCAAACTCAGCCTGGAAAGCTTCAACGCTACCGAAATCTTTTTCGATGGCAGCTTTCAGCTCGCCCTGCAGCGAGGTGCCCAGTTTCAGACCTTTCCAGAAGAAGCTGTGGTTAGCGTGGCCGCCTGCGTTGTTACGCAGTGGACCTTTTTTGTCTGCTGGCAGCTGATCCAGTTTAGCGATCAGTTCTTCAACCGGCAGGTCAGCGAATTCGGTACCTTCCAGCGCAGCGTTAGCGTTGTTAACGTAGGCCTGGTGGTGTTTAGAGTGATGGATTTCCATCGTCTGCTTGTCGAAGTGCGGTTCCAGTGCGTCGTACGCATACGGCAGGGATGGCAGTGAATAACTCATGTTCTTCCTCTCCATTTTAGTGTTTTGCAGCACCACCTCACTGGGCGTGCCGCGTAAGCAGTCGGATCATTATAGTTAAAAACATGATCCGTAAAAGGGTTATCAATGCCTTAGAATTGATAAGGATTTGATGAATCTGGGAAAAGGTGCGCACGCACGGCTACACCTTGTGGCTGCTGGCGCGCAGTTTAAGCTGCACCGGCAGCTCATTGATGGCTGGCGGTTCATCGCCTTTGAGCGCCGCCAGCAGACGTTTACCCGCCGTGCGCCCCATCTCTTCATACGGCAGCACAATGCTGGTCAGCGGCGGCGAACACACTGCCGCTAACGGGCCGCCGCCGATGCTGGCAATCGCTAACTGGCTGGGAATGGCAATCCCCGCCGCATGACACGCCATGATGGCACCGCAAGCCACTTCATCGCTGGTGCAAATCAGCACATCCAGCTCTGGCCAGGTGAGGCGAATCTCTGCCAGCAAGCTGTGCCCGGCGGCAAAGGTTGGCATTTTCGGCGATGTCACCACGCGATGCGGCGCCTGATTCATCGCCAGCATGCCGCTGTGCCAGCCATTCAACAGCTGGCGGAAGATGGTGTTATTACTCTGCGTGCACAACAAACCGAGATTACGATAACCGCGCTCGACCAGGCTTTGCACCAGTTGGCGAATCGCTTTGGCGTAATCGACACCAATGCTGATCCCCGCCGAATTCGGATGCACACCGCCAATATCCATCACCGGCAACCCGGAATTGCTCAGCAGGCGATGCGCTTCGGCGGCGTTATCGAAATTGAAATGCACCATCGCCGCCGGATTATAGGAGAGCAGCATTTCGATCAGCTCGCTCTCTTCCGCAGCCGAATGATTGGCTTCCGCCAGCATCATGTTATAACCCTGCGGCCGCAGCACTTCCTGCAGCGCTTCCGACACAATCGCACTGCCCGGCGTGGCAAACGACGGTACCACCATGGTGATCAAGCGTGATGTCGCCGATGCCAGATTACTCGCCTGCACGTTCGGGACATAGGAGAGCTCAATCACCGCCGCATCGATTTTGGCGCGAATTTCAGGCGACACTTTTTCCGGCATGCGCAACGCACGCGATGCTGTCATGGTGCTTACACCCACCAAACGGGCAACATCGGCTAAAGTACTTTTGCCGGTACCGCGCCGCTTTTTTTCTGTCATGCGATCTCCTGCATTACTCGCTACTTTTTTGCCAGGACGCAGCTTAAAACCAAATCTGTTAACGCGCCATGTGAAAAACCACAGTTTCGGGCATCCCTCACCCCGCGATCTTTTCAGAATGATTGAGCATGTCAGGTGCTTGCAACGAAGACAAACGCGCAGCAAGGAAATGTTAGCGATAACACGTTTTTTAACAATAACGGTGTTAGCGCTAACTTTTGCGACAATCATCACAGAAAACCGCTGAGAAAATAACCTACATTGCACCCCATCGACGAATAAACAGGAATTACTGATGCTCACTCAATGGCTAACACCGCAACATATTCGTGTCGTAGAGCAGGTTAGCGACTGGCAGGAAGCGGTGCGTTTATCCGCCGAACCGCTGCTGGCCGCCGGTGCCATCAGCCCGGCTTATCTCGATGCCATTTTCACCTCGCATGCCGAGCTCGGCCCGTATTACGTGCTGGCGCCGGGTCTGGCGATGCCACATGCCCGCCCGGAACAAGGCGCGCGCAAAAACGGCCTGTCGCTGCTGCATGTGAAGAATGGCGTGAGCTTTCAGGCCGATGAAAACGATCCGGTTTATGTGGTCATCATGCTATGTGCGGTGTCTGGCGACGATCATATTCAGATGATCACCGCATTAGCCGACGTGTTCAGCGACGAATCCCGCCTGCAGCAGTTGCTGTCGGCTTCTACCCTGTCAGCGATTGAAGCTGTCATTGAAAATAAATAACCAGAGAACCCTATTATGAAAAAAGTGCTGATTGTGTGCGGAAATGGTTTAGGCAGTAGCTTCATTGTTGAAATGAACGTGAAGAAGATTGTGGCGGATTTGGGTAAAGAAGCCGAAGTGGGCCACACCGATTTAACCTCAGCGAAATCTGAACAGGCTGATTTAATTATTGCCGCGAAAGATATTGCCGATCAATTAGCCGGACACAGCGCGAAAGTCGTTGGCCTGACTAACCTGCTGGATAATGCAAAAATCAAAGAAATTATCGCTGAAAATATTTAATAACCTTGTAAGGCAAGTACACGCTACTTAATACGGAGTAGGTTATGCTGCAATTTATTATAAAGGATGTTCTTGGAACACCCGCAATACTTGTCGGCCTTTTTTCCCTGTTTGGTTTATTACTGCAAAAGAAACCGGTTTCTGATGTTATTTCCGGTACGCTTAAAACCATCATGGGTTTTGTTATTCTCATCGCCGGGGCCAATTTAATTGCGGCCACATTAACCATCTTCAGCCAGCTGTTTGAGCACTCGTTTAATATTCAGGGCGTGGTACCCAACACCGATGCAATGGCGGCGCTGGCGCAGAAGAGCTACGGCACCGAAACCGCCATGATCATGGTGTTCGGTATGCTGGTGAACATCTTGCTGGCACGCATTACACCGCTGAAATACATCTTCCTGACCGGTCACCACACGCTATATATGTCGGCGATGCTGGCGGTGATTCTATCGGTAGGCGGCATACACGGCTTCTGGCTGGTGCTGATTGGTTCGCTGATTCTCGGCACCATGATGGTGGTTTGCCCGGCGATTCTGCAGCCGTTCACCCGCAAAATCACCAACTCGGACGATCTGGCGCTCGGCCACTTTGGCTCAACCGGTTATCTGCTCTCCGCGTTGGTCGGCAAAGTGGTCGGTAAAGGCAGCCCGTCGATTGAAGAGCTCAAAGTGCCGAAAACCCTCAACTTCCTGCGCGACTCATCGGTAGCGATTTCGCTGACCATGATGATTCTGTTTATCGCGTTGGTTCTGGTTGCGGGCAAAGCGTTCACCGAAAGCATCAGTGGCGGCCAGAACTACATTGTGTTCGCCATCATTCAGTCGATTACCTTTGCTGCTGGCGTCTACATCATCCTCGCCGGTGTGCGTATGGTGATTGCGGAGATCGTGCCGGCCTTTAAAGGTATCGCCGATAAGCTGGTACCCAACGCCAAACCGGCGCTGGATTGCCCAACCGTATTCCCGTTCGCACCAAACGCGGTGATCATCGGCTTCCTGTCGAGCTTCTCCGCCGGTTTGATCAGCATGTTCCTGTGCCCGCTGTTTGGTTTGAGCGTCATCGTTCCGGGTTTGGTGCCGCACTTCTTCTGCGGTGCAACTGCGGGCGTCTACGGCAATATCACCGGCGGACGTCGTGGCGCAGTGATTGGCGCCTTTGTGCAAGGCCTGCTGATCTCCTTCCTGCCAGCGATTCTGCTGCCGCTGATGGGCGACCTCGGCTTTGCTTCCACCACCTTCGGCGATGCTGACTTCGGCATTGTCGGTATCGTGCTCGGCCACATTATTTCGTTCTTCCATTGATGTCATCAACAGCGCCTGCGGGCGCTGTTTTTGTAATGAGGAAATAAGTTATGCAAGCCAAATTTTCCCCCTCCTTAATGTGCATGGATCTCACGCGCTTCCGCGAGCAGGTCGAAGCGATGAATAGCACCGCCGCCTTTTATCATGTCGATATTATGGATGGCAGCTACGTGAAGAATATTACGCTGTCGCCATTCTTTATTGAGAACCTGCGTAAAATTACCGATGTGCCGATTGACGTGCATTTAATGGTGAATCATCCGGAAGACATTATTCCGATGTGCATTGAGGCGGGCGCCGATATTATTAGCTTCCACCCGGAAACCGCCAACAATAAAATCTTCCGCTTGCTGACGCAGATTAAAGACGCGGGCCGTCGCTGCGGCGTGGTGTTAAATCCGGCTACACCGGCAGAAAGTATTCGTGAATATGCGCATCTGCTGGATAAAGTGACGGTGATGTCGGTGGATCCGGGCTTCGCCGGCCAGACGTTTATTCCGGAAACGTTGAATAAGATTCGCCAGCTGATCGCCATGCGCGAAGAGCACGGTTATCACTATCTGACCGAAATTGATGGTTCGTGCAATGCGCGCACCTTTAAACAAATCGCCGCTTCCGGCGTCGATGTGTTTATCGTTGGCACCTCAGGATTGTTTAATCTGGATGACGATGTGGCGCAGGCGTGGCAGAAGATGGAGAGCATTTTCGCCGAGGAAACCGCAGCGTAATACCCTGTAGGGTCGCCATTCATGGCGACCTCATTCATTACCGCACCCTATCCACAGCGACGGTTTTACCGCCCCAACTCACTCAACGACTTATCCAGCGCGCCCACCAGCCAGTCGATATCCGCTTCCTGGAACGCCAACGGCGGACGCAGTTTCAGCACGTTGCCGTACGGCCCCGCCACTGACGTCAGCACGCGGTGTTCGCGCAGTTTTTCGATCAAATCCAGCGCCAGCGTTTTGTCCGGCGCTTTGCTGGCGCGGTCCTGCACCAGTTCGAAACCAATAAACAGACCTGCACCGCGCACATCGCCAATCGAATCATGGCGATCCATCAGTTTCTGCAATTCACCTAGTAGTTTTGCGCCCACCACGCGGCTGTGCTCCTGCAAGCCCTCTTCCTTAGTCACCGTCAACACCGCTTGCGCGGCGGCCATCGCCACCGGATTACCGCCAAAGGTGTTGAAGTAAGGAATTTCATCGCTGAACGCGGCAAGCACATCGCTTTTCGCCAGCAAACCTGAAACCGGAATGCCGTTGCCCATTGGCTTGCCGGTGGTAATCACATCGGGCACCACGCCGTGACGCGCAAAGCCCCAGAACGCATCGCCGGTACGACCAAAGCCCGGCTGCACTTCATCGGCGATGAAAATCCCGCCGTTGGCATGCACCACATCGACCGCTTTTTGCAGGAAGCCGCGCGGGTTCGGCAATACGCCATCGGAAGAGAAGATGGAGTCAGCGAGGAAGCCGGCAAACTTAATGCCGTGCGCTTTCATATCGTCGATCTGCTTTTGGATTTCATTGGCAAACCACTCGCCGAGATCCGGCGCATTCACGCGATAAGCAGCCGGCGGTGAAACCAGACGCGTGGTTGCCGCCAGCGGCTGTCCGCTGCCGAGCGCGGGTGACACACCGGACGTAAGATCGCTGGTGCCGTGATACGCCTCCTGCGACACAATAATGCCGGTGCCGCCGCTGAAAGCACGCGCCACGCGGATCGCCAAATCGTTGGCTTCCGAACCGGTACACATATACATGGCGCGATCGATGGCATCCGGCGTGGTCGCCAGCAGCTCTTCGGTGTAATCGAGAATACGTTCGTGCAGATAGCGCGTGTGGGTATTCAGCATCTTCATCTGCTGATTCACCGCCTCAATCACCGCCGGATGGCAGTGACCAATGCTCGCCACGTTGTTGTACACATCAAGATATTTATCACCGGCGGCATCCCACACATACTGCCCTTCGCCGCGCACCAAGTGCACCGGCTTGCGGTAAAACAGGCGATACGACTCGCCCAACACTTTGCTGCGCTTGTCGGTGAGCTTGCGGGTTGCCGCATCCAGCCCGTCGGCGTGCTCAGCACGAAAACTGTTGGTATCCATGATGGTAGAACGTGTAGCCATGGTAACTCCCGTTGCGAAGGTGAAAGGGGTGCATGCGAAATCGCCGTTTGCCAATATCATGCCTGCTTTGACGACAAATGCAACCAAATACACAAATACAACCAAATACACATGACGGCATCATGACACTCAGGTAAGCTTAGGCCCAGGTTGAACACGCCACAGGGAAAAGTCATGCTGCAGGAAACCCGCTTACACCGCATTCGCGCGCTGCTGACCACGCAACATCAGCTCAGCACCGAACGCATCATCAACGAGCTTGGCATTTCGCGCGAAACCGCGCGGCGCGACATCATTGAACTGGAAGCGCAGGGATTGGCGCGGCGTGTACATGGTGGTTTGGTTGCCGTCGATAGCCAGCCGGAACCGCCACTACAGGTGCGCCGCAACGCGCAGGCGAAAGAGAAACGCGCGATTGCGGTTGCTGCCGCGCAGCATCTTCAGCCCGGCCAAACGCTGTTCCTCGATGCCGGCACCACCACCACCATGCTGGCCGAACAGCTGCGCAGCATGTCGGGTTTAACCATCATCACCAACAGTTTGCAGGCCGTGCTGGCGCTGAGCGCGGCGGAGGAGCATGAGACGTTGAATAATCAGGTGATTTTGCTTGGCGGCATGATGATGGCGGGCGCGCAGCAAACGCGCGGGGAGATGACCATCGGCGAAATTTATCGTTATCGCGCCGATGTGGCGCTGCTTTCGCCGGTCGGTATCGATGCTAAAAACGGTGCCAGCAGCTTTCATCCCCACGAAGCGGCGATTGCCCGCGCCATGGTGCAGCAGGCGAATCGCACCATTTTACTGGCGGATCACAGCAAACTCGGCGTGATCAGCCGCACCGTTTATGCGCCGATTGCGGAAGTCGATCTGCTGATTTGCGACAGCGGCGCAGCAAAACCTGGCGCGCTGGCAGCGCTGCAACAGGCGTTGCCGCAGGTACAGGTGGTTTAACGCAGACGCTGCGGGTGGCTGTAAACCGTGGCGCGGCCCGGCTTACTGAAGCCAACCAGCGTGAGATTACAGCGTTCGGCCACCTCAACGGCAAGCTGGGTCGCCGCCGAAACCGCGAACAGAATTTCCACGCCGCACATGGCGGATTTCTGCACCATCTCATAGCTGGCGCGGCTGGAAACCAGCAACGCGCCCTGCTGCCACGGCTGCTGGCTGCGATTCCCCAGCAGTTTATCCAGCGCCACATGGCGACCGACATCTTCATAGCCGCCCTGCAATTCGCCTTGCGGTGACATCCACGCCGCCGCGTGCGTGCAGCCGGTAAGATTGCCGATCGGCTGGTAATCGCGCAGCTGCGCCAGGCCTGTATCAAGGTTAGCTAAATCAAAGGTTTGGCTGAATGGCAGCGGCTGTAGCGGCTTACCAATTTGATCAAGTTGCTCGACGCCACATACGCCGCAGCCGGTGCGTCCGGCCATCGCACGACGCTGCTCTTTCAGCGCCATAAAGCGGCGGCTGGAGAGCTCAATCTGCACTTCAACACCGTTACAGCCCGGCACCACATCGATGCCGAAGATTTCATCCGGGCGCGCAATAATGCCTTCCGAGAGCGAGAAACCTAACGCAAAAGCTTCCAAATCATTGGGTGTCGCCATCATCACAACGTGTGAAATGCCGTTGTAGACCAGCGCCACCGGCACTTCCTCGGCCAGCCAGTCAGTTTCCGCGAGGCTGATATCACGCCGCTGATGCACCTGCGCCTGCACCGCGCCTGAGATCTTATTCACATTAATATGACTTTCCTGCTCATTCTCTGTCACTTTTTTCGCCTCATACAACAACCTTACTAAAGTAGTGGTATTATTAGGTCGCTATTGCCGCAATATTCGTCGGGTTATTGTGACGCCCGATCCACTGCACTGCAAAAGTACAATCAATCATGTTGAAAGGATAATCCATGAACGTCAGCCGAAGAAAATTCTTCAAGGTGTGTGCTGGCGGTATGGCAGGGACAACGGCAGCGCTGCTCGGCTTTGCGCCAGAGGTAGCGCTGGCGGAAACGCGGCAGTACAAACTGCTGCGCGCGCGCGAAACCCGTAACACCTGCACTTACTGCTCAGTCGGCTGTGGCTTGTTAATGTACAGCCTCGGTGACGGCGCGAAAAACGCCAAAGAGACCATTTTCCACATCGAAGGGGATCCGGATCATCCGGTGAGCCGTGGCGCATTGTGCCCGAAAGGCGCAGGTCTGCTCGACTTCATCCACAGTGAAAGTCGCCTGCAATACCCGGAATACCGCGCGCCAGGCTCCGATAAATGGCAGCGCATTAGCTGGGACGATGCCTTTGATCGCATCGCGAAGCTGATGAAAGCCGACCGCGACGCTAACTTCGTGGCGCAGAACGCCGCTGGCGTGACGGTAAACCGTTGGCTCTCCACCGGCATGTTGTGTGCTTCGGCATCCAGCAACGAAACCGGTTACTTAACCCAGAAATTTACCCGATCGCTCGGCATGTTAGCGGTCGACAACCAGGCACGCGTTTGACACGGACCAACGGTAGCAAGTCTTGCTCCAACATTTGGTCGCGGTGCGATGACCAATCACTGGGTCGACATCCGTAATGCCAATCTGATCGTTGTGATGGGCGGGAACGCCGCGGAAGCGCATCCCGTGGGATTCCGCTGGGCGATGGAAGCCAAAATTCACAACAAAGCCAAAATCATTGTTATCGATCCGCGCTTCACACGAACCGCATCGGTAGCCGATTTCTATACGCCGATCCGCTCGGGCACCGACATCACTTTCCTGTCGGGCGTACTGCTGTGGCTGCTGCAAAACGAAAAAATCCAGCGCGAATATGTCGAGGCGTACACCAACGCCAGCCTGATTGTGCGTGAGGATTATCATTTTGAAGATGGCCTGTTCAGCGGCTACGACGAAGCGAATCGCAAGTACGACAAAACCAGCTGGAACTACGAGTTAGGCGATGACGGCTTTGCTAAACGCGACACCACGCTGACGCACCCGCGCTGCGTGTGGAACCTGCTGAAGCAACACGTTAGCCGCTACACGCCGGAAATTGTTGAACGCATCTGCGGCACGCCAAAAGCTGACTTCCTGCATGTCTGCGAACTGCTGGGCGAAACCAGCGCGCGCGATCGCACCACCTCGTTCCTGTATGCGCTCGGCTGGACGCAGCACTCGGTAGGTGCGCAGAACATCCGCACCATGGCGATGATTCAGCTGCTGCTCGGCAACATGGGCATGATTGGCGGCGGCATCAATGCGCTACGCGGCCACTCGAATATTCAGGGTCTGACCGATCTCGGTCTGCTGTCGCAAAGTTTGCCGGGTTACATGACCTTGCCGTCGGAGAAACAGACCGATCTGCAGAGTTATCTTGCAGCCAACACGCCAAAAGCGCTGCTGCCGGGCCAGGTGAACTACTGGAGCAACTACCCGAAATTCTTTGTCAGCCAAATGAAAGCCTTCTTCGGCGACAAAGCCCAGAAAGAAAACAACTGGGGCTTCGACTGGTTGCCGAAGTGGGATAAAGGCTACGACGTGCTGCAGTACTTCGAGATGATGTCGCAAGGCAAGGTCAACGGCTATCTGTGCCAGGGCTTTAATCCGGTGGCGTCGTTCCCGAACAAGCGCAAAGTGATTGATTCACTGTCGAAGCTGAAGTTCCTGGTCACCATCGACCCGCTCAACACCGAAACCGCTACCTTCTGGGAGAATCACGACGAGTTTAACGATGTTGATCCGTCAAAAATTCAGACCGAAGTGTTCCGTTTGCCCTCCACCTGCTTCGCTGAAGAGAACGGTTCGATCGTCAACTCGGGCCGCTGGCTGCAGTGGCACTGGAAAGGTCAGGATGCACCGGGTGAAGCGCTGAATGATGGCGAAATCCTTTCCGGCATCTATTCACGCCTGCGCAAAATGTACGCCAGTGAAGGCGGCGCGCTGCCTGAGCAAGTGCTGAACATGAGCTGGAACTACCTGACGCCAGAAAATCCAGCGCCGGAAGAAGTGGCGATGGAGAACAACGGTAAAGCGCTGGCCGATGTGTACGATGACAAAGGCACGTTGTTGGTGAAAAAAGGCCAACAGCTCAGCACCTTTGCCCATCTGAAAGATGACGGCAGCACCAGCAGCGGTTGCTGGATTTTCGCCGGCAGCTGGACGCCGGACGGTAACCAAATGGCGCGCCGCGACAACACCGATCCCACCGGTTTGGGCAACACGTTGAACTGGAGTTGGGCATGGCCGCTGAATCGCCGCATTCTCTACAACCGCGCCTCGGCTGACCCGCAAGGCAATCCGTGGGATCCGAAACGCCAAATCCTGAAATGGGATGGCGCGAAATGGGGCGGCATGGATGTGCCGGATTACAGCGCCGCCGCACCAGGCAGCGATGTTGGGCCGTTCATCATGCAGCCGGAAGGCATGGGCCGCCTGTTTGCGCTCGACAAAATGGCTGAAGGTCCGTTCCCGGAACACTACGAGCCGTTTGAAACGCCGATTGGTACTAACCCGCTGCATCCGAACGTGGTATCCAACCCGGCGGCGCGCGTGTTCAAGGACGATTTGGCATCGATGGGCCAGGCGGAGCAGTTCCCGTATGTCGGCACCACTTATCGCCTCACCGAGCATTTTCATTACTGGACCAAACACGCGCGGCTCAATGCCATCGCGCAGCCGGAACAGTTTATCGAAATCGGCGAGAAGCTGGCCAACAAGCTCGGCATCGCGCAGGGCGATACGGTGAAAGTGAGCTCCAATCGCGGCTACATCAAAGCCAAAGCGGTGGTCACCAAGCGCATCCGTCCACTCAACGTCGACGGCAAAATCGTCGATACCATCGGCATTCCGATTCACTGGGGTTATCAGGGCGTGGCGAAAAAAGGCTTTATCGCCAACACCCTGACGCCGTTTGTCGGTGATGCCAACACGCAGACGCCAGAATTTAAGGCGTTCCTGGTCAACGTCGAGAAGGTGTAAGGAGAACGAATATGGCTTATCAATCTCAAGACATTATCCGCCGCTCCGCCACCAATGGACTCACGCCTGCCCCGCAGGCGCGTAACCATCAGCAGGAAGTGGCGAAACTGATCGACGTGACCACCTGCATCGGCTGCAAAGCCTGCCAGGTGGCGTGTTCGGAGTGGAACGATATCCGCGATGAAGTGGGACATAACGTGGGGGTGTACGACAATCCCGCCGATTTGACCGCCAAATCCTGGACGGTGATGCGCTTCTCAGAAGTGGAGGAGAACGGCAAGTTAGAGTGGCTGATCCGCAAGGATGGCTGCATGCACTGCGCCGATCCCGGCTGCCTGAAGGCGTGTCCGTCTGAAGGCGCGATTATTCAGTACGCCAACGGCATTGTCGATTTTCAGTCAGAACAGTGCATTGGCTGCGGCTACTGCATCGCTGGCTGTCCGTTCGATGTGCCGCGTATGAATAAAGAGGACAACCGCGTGTATAAATGCACGCTGTGCGTCGATCGTGTCAATGTTGGTCAGGAACCGGCGTGCGTGAAAACCTGCCCAACCGGCGCGATTCACTTCGGCAGCAAAAGCGATATGCAGGCGCTGGCGGGTGAACGCGTGGCCGAGCTGAATACGCGCGGCTATGCCAACGCGGGCTTGTACGATCCAGAAGGCGTCGGCGGCACGCACGTGATGTACGTGCTGCACCACGCCGACAAACCGCAGCTCTATCACGGTTTGCCAGCTAACCCGAGCATCAGCCCGGCGGTGACTTTCTGGAAAGGGATCTGGAAACCGCTGGCAGCGATTGGTTTTGCCGCCACCTTTGCCGCCTCAGTGTTCCACTACGTTGGCGTAGGGCCGAACCGCGTGGAAGAGGATGAGGACGAGAACCTGCACGAAAAAGAGGAGCGCGAATAATGAAAAAACGCGATCGTCTGGTGCGCTACAGCGCACCGGAACGCATCAATCACTGGATTGTGGCGTTCTGTTTTGTGCTCGCCGCGCTAAGCGGACTGGGTTTCTTTTTCCCGTCGTTTAACTGGCTGATGCACGTGCTCGGCACGCCGCAGTTGGCGCGTATCCTGCATCCCTTTATTGGCACGGTGATGTTTGCCGCCTTTATCATCATGTTCTTACGCTATTGGAAACATAATCTGATCAATCGCGAAGACCTGGTGTGGGCGAAAAACATCCACAAAATCGTGCAAAACGAAGAGGTCGGCGATACCGGCAAATACAACTTCGGGCAGAAGTGTGTGTTCTGGGCTGCTATCATCAGCTTAGTCTTGCTGCTGGTGAGCGGAATTGTTATCTGGCGCCCGTACTTTGCCGGTGCCTTTACTATTCCGCTGATTCGCATCGCGCTAGTGGTGCATTCGGTCTCAGCTGTGGCGCTGATCATGGTGATTATGGTGCACATTTACGCCGCGTTGTGGGTAAAAGGCACCATTACCGCCATGGTTGAGGGCTGGGTTCCGGCCGCGTGGGCGAAGAAACATCACCCACGCTGGTATCGCGAGCAGCGCCAACGCCAAACACAACAGGAAAAACGTCCCTGATGAGTATTCGCATCATCCCGCAGGACCAGCTGGAGAAAGGTGCAAAACTGACGGCGGAGCAAGTTCCGCCGTTACTTTTCCCCCGGCTGAAAAATCTGTATAGCCGCCGTGCGGCACGTTTGCGCGACCTGGCCGCGAAGAATCCGCTGGGTGATTACCTGCGCTTTGCTGCGGTGATCGCCGAGGCGCAGGAGATCGTGCTGTACGACCATCCGCTGCAAATCGATTTGCAGCAGCGGCTGACACAGAGCGCCGAGCAGGGCAAGCCGCCGCTCGATATCCACACCTACCCGCGCGATGCGCACTGGCAACGTCTGCTGCATTCGCTGATCGCCGAGCTGAAGCCGGAGATGAGCGGCCAGGCGCTGGCGGTGCTGGAGAATCTGGAAAAAGCCTCCACTACCGAGCTGGAAAATCTGGCGCATGCGCTGCTGGAAGGCGATTTCGCGCAGGTGAGCAGCGATAAATCGCCGTTCATCTGGGCGGCGTTGTCGATTTACTGGGCGCAGATGGCGGCATTAATTCCCGGTAAAGCGCGCGCCGAATACGGTGAGCATCGCCAGTTCTGTCCGGTGTGCGCCAGCGTGCCGGTCACCAGCGTGGTGCACATGAGCGTGGGACAGCAAGGTCTGCGCTATCTGCACTGCAATCTGTGTGAAAGCGAATGGTATGTGGTGCGCAGCAAGTGCTCCAACTGCGAGCAAACCGGCGATCTGCATTACTGGTCGCTGGACAGCGAAAAAGCGGCGGTGAAAGCAGAGAGCTGCGGCGACTGCGGAACCTACCTGAAGATGTTGTATCAGGAAAAAGATCCGGCGGTGGAACCGGTGGCCGATGACCTCGCTTCGCTGGTGCTGGATGCCCGCATGGAGCAGGAAGGATTCGCACGCAGCAGCCTGAATCCGTTTATGTTCCCCGGCGACTAAGGATTCGCCCCGACGAAAATTCGCAACAACCTCGTAGGGTCGCCATTCATGGCGACCTTCTCAATGAACGCACAAATCCACGCAGCTCAACACGGAGGCGAACGATGAAACTGATTGGCAGCTACACCAGCCCTTTTGTACGCAAAATATCCGTCATTCTGTTGGAAAAAGGCCTGGTTTTCGAATTCGTTAATCACTCTCCGTGGACCGATGACAGCGATGTCCCGCAGTATAATCCGCTGGGCAAAGTGCCGGCGCTGATTGATGACCATCAGCTCACCTGGTTCGACTCCTCAATCATCGCGCAGGTGATTGAACTGCGCGGCGATGCGCCTGCGCTGTTGCCTGATGATGCGCTGCACGCGCTGCAAATTCGTCAGCTGGAAAAACTCGCCGACGGCATCAACGACGCTGCGGTGATGATCGTGCGCGAGCAAATGCGACCCGGCGATCAGCAATCCGAAGAGGTTCTGCTGCGCAATCGCGACAAAATTCAGCGCGGCCTTGATGCGCTGGAAACCGCCGCCGCACAGGGCGAATGGCTCAATAGCGGCACGCTGAATCTGGCCGATATCGCCACCGGCTGCATGATTGGTTACCTGAATTTCCGCCGCGTGCTGCCTAACTGGTGCGTGAATCGCCCGGCGCTGGTGAAGCTGGCCGAAAACCTATTTGCGCGCGAAAGCTTTGCCCGCACCGTTCCGCCCACTCTCTAAGTCACCTGATGAAAAACCTGTACAGCCAATTACCTGCTATCGACAGCCTGCTGCGCGATCCGGCGCTGCAGCCGCTGCTGGCGCATCACGGTACCGCCTTTGCCACGCGCCAGCTGCGCAGCATGCAGCAGGAAGCGCGCGAGCACATTCAGCAGCATCAAACCTTGCCGGAATGGCACGTGAACTGGCCCGATGAAGCGCTGCGCCGCAGCCAGCAGCAGCAGCAAAGTGCGCTGCGTCCGGTGTTCAATCTCACCGGTACCGTGCTGCACACCAATCTCGGCCGCGCGCAGCTGAGCGATCGCGCCATCGATGCGGTGGTTAACAGCCTGCGTCAGCCGGTCACGCTGGAATATGCGCTGGATGATGCGGCGCGCGGCCATCGCGATCGCACCGTCAGCGCGCTGCTGTGCGAATTAACCGGCGCAGAAGCGGCCTGTATCGTCAACAACAACGCTGCCGCCGTGTTACTGATGCTGGCGGCTTTAGCACCGGGACGCGAAGTGATTGTCTCGCGCGGCGAGCTGGTGGAAATTGGCGGTGCCTTTCGCATCCCCGACGTGATGCGCCAGGCGGGCTGCAAGCTGGTTGAAGTCGGCACCACCAACCGCACGCATCTGAAAGATTATCGTGCCGCGATCGCGGAAAACAGCGGCTTGCTGATGAAGGTGCACACCAGCAATTATCAGATTCAGGGCTTTACCCATGCGGTAACAGAAGCGGAATTGGTTGAGCTGGGTGACGCTTATCAACTGCCGGTGATCACCGATCTTGGCAGCGGTTCGCTGGTCGATATGACCGAATTTGGTCTGCCCGCCGAACCGATGCCGCAGCAGCTGATCGCCGCGGGCGTCAGTCTGGTGAGCTTCTCCGGCGACAAACTGCTCGGCGGTCCGCAGGCCGGCATTATCGTCGGCAAGCAGGCGCTGATTGATCAACTGCAGTCGCATCCGCTGAAACGCGCGCTGCGCGTCGATAAAATGACGCTCGCAGCGCTGGAAGCCACCTTGCAACTTTATCGCCAGCCAGACACGCTGCGCGAAGCCCTGCCGACGCTGCGGCTGCTGACGCGTTCCTCGCACGATATTCTGCAGCAGGCCGAACGATTGATGCCCGCATTAGAAAAGACTTTTAGCAATGATTTTTCGTTGGCGATCGCGCCCTGTTCTTCGCAAATCGGCAGCGGATCGCTACCGGTTGAGCGTATTGCCAGTTTCGCCATCACCTTCACGCCACGCGATGGTCGCGGCAGCCAGCTTGCCAGTTTGTCACAGCGCTGGCGCAGCTTAGCGCGCCCGGTAATTGGCCGCATTCAGGAAGGCAAACTGTGGTTGGATTTACGCTGCCTTGATGATGAAAGCGCGCTGATTCAGGCCATATCGCCATGATTATTGCCACCGCTGGACACGTCGATCACGGTAAAACCGCGCTGCTACAGGCATTAACCGGCGTGGATGCCGATCGCCTGCCCGAAGAGAAACGGCGCGGTATGACCATCGATCTCGGCTACGCCTATTGGCCGCAGCCGGACGGACGCGTACTCGGCTTTATTGATGTGCCGGGCCACGAGAAATTTCTCGCCAATATGCTGGCGGGCATTGGCGGCATTCATCACGCGCTGCTGGTGGTGGCCTGCGACGATGGCGTGATGCCGCAAACCCGCGAACATCTGCAGCTGCTGAGCCTGGCCGGACAGCCACCGCTTAGCGTGGCGCTGACCAAAGCCGATCGCGTGGATGAGGCGCGCATCGCGTCAGTCCAGCTACAGGTGGCGCAGCTCACGCAGCAACTCGGCTGGCCGGCAGTGCCGCAATTTGTCACCAGCAGCCACACGCAGCAAGGCATCGACGCGCTGCGCCAGCATCTCAGCACGCTGGCGGAACCGGCGTTCGACCCGCGTTACCGTTTTCGTCTCGCCATCGATCGCGCCTTCACGCTGAAAGGTACTGGATTGGTGGTCACCGGCACCGCGCTGACGGGTGAAGTGAACGTCGGTGATACCCTTTGGCTCAGCAGCCTGAATCTGCCGCTGCGCGTGCGTGCCCTGCATGCGCAGAACCAATCGGTGACGCACGCGCAGGCCGGTGAGCGTATTGCATTAAATATCGTTGGCGATGTGGAAAAAGCGCAGATCGCGCGCGGCGATTGGCTGCTGTCACAGGCCAAAGCGGAAGGCACCACGCGCTTAACCGTGGCGCTGCGCTTGCTGCAGCCGCTGAAAAGTGCATCGCCGCCGATTCATATCCACCACGCCGCCAGCCACGTCACCGGACGCATCACGCTGCTGGCGGATGATGTGGCGGAAATAGTCCTGAACGAGCCGCTGTGGCTGGCGGAGAACGATCGGCTGATTCTTCGCGACAGCAACGCACAGCACACGCTGGGCGGCGCGCGCGTGCTGCTGCTTAACAGTAAAAAGCGTGGCAAACGTCAGGCGGAGTATCTCGTCTGGCTGCAGCAGCTGGCCGCCGCACAAGATGATGACGCCAGCCTGCAGGCGCATCTGGCGTATCAACCGACAGAATTACGCGATCTGGCATGGGCGCGTCAGCTTACCGAACCCGCGCTGGATGCACTGATTGAGAACACAGCGCCGGTGCAGCTCGGTAACGCGCTAATGAGTGCTGCGCAGGCGGCACTTTGGCAGCAAAAGCTGCTGGAATCGCTGGCACATTTTCATCAGCAGCATCCCGAAGTGCCGGGGATCGGTCACGACCGTTTGCGTCGCGTGGCCATGCCGCATCAGCCTGCCGAATGGGTGCTAGCGCTGATTGATCAGCTGCTGGCGCAAGGCCAGCTGCAACAGCGGCAAGGCTGGCTGCATCTGCCCGATTTCGAACCGCGCTTCAACCCGCAGGAAGAAGCACTTTGGCAGCAGGTCGGCCCGCTGTTTGGCGACCAGCCGCTGTGGGTGCGCGATATCGCGCTGGCGCTGCAGCAGGATGAACAGGCGATTCGATCGCTGCTGCTCACTGCCGCACGGCTCGGACACATCACCGCGATCGTACGCGATCGCTACTATCGCAGCGACCAGATCCAGATCTTCGCCGATCTGATTCGGAGCCGCGCCGCGCAAGAGGGCAGCACCAGCGCCGCCGACTTCCGCAACCAGCTGGGCACCGGGCGCAAAGTGGCGATACAGATTCTGGAATTCTTTGACCGCAGCGGCTTCACCCGCCGCCGTGGCAACGATCATCTGCTGCGCGACGCACGCCTGTTTCCCACCTCATCTGCATAAAATCTCTCGCGTTGCCTCGCAGTTCAGCTTGTAACTGCGCTGCAACGCACATTCCCAGTTGTGCAAAAAAGTGCCAGAATGTAAGAAATACTCTTACATTGGATGGCAATGATGGCACGTACCATGACGATCGATTTAGGCGATGAACTGCGCGAGTTTGTTGAATCTCTGGTTGAGTCTGGCGACTACCGTACGCAAAGCGAAGTGGTGCGCGACTCGCTGCGCTTGCTGCGGGAGAAGCAGGCGGAATCAAAGCTGGAAAAACTCAGAGAGTTGGTCAGAGAGGGCTTTGAAAGCGGCCCGGGAAAAGAGTGGAATCATGAAGATTTTCTAAGACGAGCAAAAGCCAGGATAGGCACTTATGAAAAGGACCATCACGATTAAACCGGAAGCTGATGCAGATCTGATGAAGATCTGGATTTATGGCTACTGGAATTATGGAGAGCAGTTAGCTGATGACTAAAGCGCCAGATTCACTCAGCTCTTCGACAAACTCGCCATGTTTGATTTAGGCCGCAAACGACCGGATTTAGGTAAGCAGATTTATTCGCTGCCTTTAGGCAAGCATATTGTAATCTATCGCGCTGAAGTGGATGAAATCTTCATCGGGCGTATCTTGCACCACTCGCAGGACGTTAGCGCCGAGTGTTGAAAACAAAAAGGGAACGATTTCTCGTCCCCTTTTTTTCGCAGGGCCGCCATTTATGGCGACCAGGTAAACTACTGCAGCAGCGAAATATCCGCCACCTGCAGGAACAGCTGACGCAGCTGTGCCAGCAGCGTCAGACGGTTAATTCGCACCGCCTGATCGTCAGCGTTCACCATCACTTTATCGAAGAAGTTATCCACCGCTTCACGCAGCTGCGCCAGCTCAACCAGCGCATCCTGATAGCGACCTTCTGCAAAGTACGGCTGCAGCTTATCGCCCAGCGCGGTCACGAAGGTCGCCAGTTGGATCTCTTCGTTCTCTTTCAGCAGGGAAGCCTGCACGCTGTCATTCAGGGTTTCGGTCGATTTCGCCAGGATGTTGGACACACGTTTGTTGGCGGCGGCCAATGTCGCGGCCGCTTCCAGCGTACGGAAGTGCGAAACCGCCTTCATGCGCGCATCGAAATCAGCCGGACGGGTTGGACGACGTGCCAGCACCGCCTGAATGGTGTCAACGCTGTGGCCCTCTTCCTGATACCAGGTACGGAAACGGCCCAGCATAAAGTCGATCACTTCATCGACCACTTTGCCGTTGCTCAGCTTGCTGCCGTAGAGGCGCACCGCTTCTTCGGTCAGCGTTTGCAGATCGAGCGGCAGGTTTTTCTCAACGATGATGCGCAGCACGCCCAGCGCGGCACGGCGCAATGCGAACGGATCTTTGTCGCCTTTCGGATGCTGACCGATGCCAAAGATACCCGCAAGGGTATCCATCTTGTCGGCAATCGCGACGGCACAGGCCACAGGATTTGACGGCAGATCGTCACCGGCAAAGCGCGGCTGATACTGCTCGTTCAGCGCCACAGCCACATCTTCCGCTTCGCCATCGTGGCGCGCGTAGTGCATGCCCATCACGCCCTGCGTGTCGGTGAACTCGAACACCATGTTGGTCATCAGATCACATTTCGACAGCAAACCAGCACGCGTTGCATGATTCACATCAGCACCAATCTGCGCGGCAATCCAGCCAGCCAGCGCCTGAATACGATCGGTTTTGTCACGCAGCGTACCCAGCTCTTTCTGGAACAGGACGGTTTCCAGACGCGGCAGATTATCTTCCAGACGCTTTTTGCGGTCGGTGTTGAAGAAGAACTCGGCGTCCGCCAGACGCGGGCGCACTACCTTCTCATTACCGGAAATAATCTGCTGAGGATCTTTGGATTCGATGTTGGTGACAAAGATGAAATTCGGCAGCAGCTTGCCCGCCGCGTCGTACACCGGGAAGTACTTCTGGTCACCTTTCATGGTGTAAACCAGCGCTTCAGCCGGCACCGCGAGGAACTTCTCTTCGAATTTCGCCGTCAATACCACCGGCCATTCCACCAGCGAGGTCACTTCTTCCAGCAGGCTTTCGCTCAGATCGGCGATGCCGCCAATCTTTTGGGCCGCTGCTTCCGCGTCCGCTTTGATTTTGGCTTTACGCGCCGCGTAATCCGCCACCACTTTGCCGCGTTCCAGCAGCAGCTGCGGATATTGATCGGCGTTGTCGATGGTGAATTCGGGCTCGCCCATAAAGCGATGGCCGCGAATCACGCGATCGGACTGAATGCCCAGAATCTTCGCGGGGATCAGCTCGTCACCCAGCAGCAGCGTAACGGTGTGCACCGGACGCACAAACTGCACGTCGCTCGCGCCCCAGCGCATCAGCTTAGGAATCGGCAGCTTGCTCAGCGCGGTAGCAACCATCGCTGGCAGCAGCGCCTGCGCGCTTTCGCCGGTGATGGCGGCGCGATGCACCAGCCATTCACCTTTGTCCGTGCTCAGACGTTCCGCCTGCGCCACGGTGATGCCGTTACCACGCGCCCAACCTTCGGCCGCTTTGGTGGCGTTGCCATCGGCATCAAAAGCGGCGGCAATAGCCGGGCCACGTTTCTCCACTTCGCGATCGGGCTGCGCGGCAGCCAGCTGGGCCACTTTCAGCGCCAGACGACGCGGCGCAGCAAACCAGCTCACTTCGCCGTGCGCCAGACCGGCGCTATCGAGTTCAGCGGTGAAGTGCGCAGCAAAGGCTTCTGCCAGGCTGCGCAGCGCTTTCGGAGGCAACTCTTCGGTGCCAATTTCCACCAGGAAAGTTTTATCGGTCATGGCTGCCTCTTACTTGTTTTTATTGCACATCGGGAAGCCAAGCGCCTCACGGGACGCATAATAGGCTTCCGCCACGGCTTTCGTCAGGGTGCGGATACGCAGGATATAGCGCTGGCGTTCGGTAACCGAAATCGCTTTACGGGCGTCCAGCAGGTTAAAGCTGTGCGCCGCTTTCAGAATGCGCTCGTAAGCCGGCAGCGGCAGCGGTTTTTCCAGCGCCAGCAGCTGCTGTGCTTCTTTCTCATACTGCTCGAAGCAGGTGAAAAGGAAGTCAACGTCAGCGTATTCGAAGTTGTAGGTCGACTGCTCCACTTCGTTCTGATGGAACACTTCGCCGTAGGTGGTTTTGCCGAACGGACCGTCGCTCCACACCAGATCGTAAACGCTGTCTACGCCCTGAATGTACATCGCCAGGCGCTCTAAGCCGTAGGTGATCTCGCCGGTGACCGGCTTGCACTCCAGGCCGCCAACCTGCTGGAAGTAAGTGAACTGCGTCACTTCCATGCCGTTCAGCCACACTTCCCAACCGAGTCCCCACGCACCGAGCGTTGGGTTTTCCCAGTTGTCTTCGACAAAGCGAATGTCGTGGATGGTGGGATCCATACCCAGCTCTTTCAGCGACCCAAGGTACAGCTCCTGAAGGTTGTCCGGGTTGGGCTTAATCACCACCTGGAACTGGTAATAGTGCTGTAAACGGTTCGGGTTTTCACCGTAACGTCCATCGGTTGGACGACGAGATGGCTGCACGTAAGCGGTCGCCATCGGCTCTGGGCCTAAGGCACGCAGACAGGTCATCGGATGTGAGGTGCCGGCGCCCACTTCCATGTCCAACGGTTGGACAATGGTGCAGCCTTGACGCGCCCAGTAATCCTGCAAGGTCAGGATCAGGCCCTGAAAGGTCTTGGTATCAAACTTTTGCATGTTGAATTCGCACGCGATACGGATCGGTTAAAAAAAGAGTGCGCCAGTATACCCTTTGACCGCGGATTGTGCAGCCGGAAATCCAGGCCAGCGGCCAGGCGATTGCAGCAGGGTTTTGCGGGCAAAAACAGAACAATAAGAAAATCGTATACGATTCACACTGACCGCCATCACTCACAGAAAAAACCTCATTAAACCCTTAAATTTCATTATATTGATTGATACATCAGCAAATCCTATTACGTGATACGCATCACCTTTTTGACCCGGTGGTTAAAAATCGCACATTGACACTCGTATAATCGTATACGAAATTGCGGTGAAACAGTTTTGCCTGAGATTTCACCATGAAGATTGCGTTGAGTTATCCCGGAATGAACGCCAGCGACCGCCCAATGGGTCCTGCGCCGCTCTCTGCCGCCGTGCTGCACGAACCGATGCTGTTTATTTCCGGCCAGGTGGCGATTGATCCCTACAGCGGCGAGATGATGGGCAACGACATCGCCAGCCAGACGCGTCAGGTGCTGAAAAACGTCGGCGAGCTGCTGAGCGAAGCGAACATGACCTTCGACAACGTAGTCCGCGTCACCATTTATCTCACCGATCTCAGCACCTTCAGCGCGATGAATGCCGCTTACAGTGAATTCTTCCAGTTCCCTTTCCCGGCGCGCGCCACCGTGGGCATTCAACTCAACCATCCTGACCTGCTGGTCGAGATGGAAGTGACGGCGATGCGCTGATGCATATTCATATCGAGAACGACGCCAGCGCGCCGCGCGCACTCCATCTCTCTGCTGAGCAATTGCAACTGCAGCTCGACGCGCATCCGCCGTTGCGCAGCCACTTCACGCTGAGCGAAAACAGCGATGCGGCGCAGACCGACGACTTCCTCGCCCGCTGCGACATTCTTTGGAGCGGCCGCAAGCTGGCGCTCGATCAATTCAGCACGCCGCGCTTGAGCTGGGTGCAGGTGATGTCGGCAGGTGTTGAACAGTGGCTGGCGCACTGGCCGCAGGGCGTGACGCTCACAAATGCCTCTGGCGTGCACGGCGATAAAGGTGCCGAATTCATTTTGATGGCGGCGCTGATGTTCAACTTCGGCATTCCCGGTTTTCTGCAGGATCAGGCGCAGCGTGTCTGGCGTCCAACCTTTGGCGGCTGCGCACGCGGCAAAATCGTGCTGCTGCTGGGCGTTGGCGGCATTGGCGCCGCAGCGGCAAAACTGCTCACCGCGCTAGGCTATCGCGTGATTGGCGTGACGCGCAGCGGCCAGTGTGATGCCAACGTGGCGCGCTGCATCCGCATTGACGCGCTCGACGATGTGCTGCCGCAGGTGGATGTGGTGGTGTCGACGCTGCCGCTGACGCCACAAACCCACAACCTGTTCGATCGCCGCCGCTTCGATCTGCTGCCCGCACGCGCGGGCATCGTGATTGTTGGCCGCGCCGATGTGTTCGATTACAGCGCGATGCGCGAAAAACTCAATGCGGGCGAACTGGCTGGCGCGGTGCTGGATGTCTATCCGCAAGAGCCGTTACCCGCCGACGACCCGCTGTGGCACACGCCCGGCGTAGTAATGACGCCGCACTGCAGCCTCGACGATCACAGCGCCTATCTCGCCGGATGCCTTGAGGTGTTTATCGATAACCTGGCACGTTTCCGCCACGGGCAACCGCTGCGTAATCAGGTTGATCCGGCACGAGGTTATTAAGGGTGCGCTTTTCCCCTCACCCTAACCCTCTCCCATAAATGGGAGAGGGGATGAATAGATTTCCAGCCCGCACTATCGGCGCCCTCTCCCGCTTGCGGGAGAGGGCTGGGGTGAGGGACAAGCAGCACCCAAATACCAAAGACGTTCATAAATCACAAGGTCATCGCTTTCTCATTCACCAGCATCAGGGGAACCTTATTATGAAATTTGCACGCACTGCTTTGTTAATCTCTGGTCTCAGCGGCAGCTTACTGGCGGGCATCTCCAGTGCCCACGCAGCCAGCACCGATCCCATCACGCCTACCGCCAGCGACTTCGCGGCGATGGCGCAGTGCAAAACACTGCAAACCAAATATCCCTCGCTGAAAGGCAAAGATCTGGTCGTCGGCCTCGGCGGCTACACCAAAGGCTTTGAAGCGCCATCGGAAAAAGATCCCAGCATCATTGAAGGGCTTGATCCTTCACTGTTCGAGCGCATCAGCAGCTGCCTCGGCGCGAAACACAGCTACCAAAGCGGCTCATTCAACGTGCTGCTCACCTCGATCTCCAGCGGACGCGCCGATATCGGCCCGATGCTGTACGTCACCGAAGAACGCATGAAACAGATCGCCTTCGTCGCCTCGATGCAGGTGCAGGACGGTTCGGTGCTGGCGCAAGGCAACCCGAAGAAAATCAACAGCGTCGATGATCTGTGCGGCAAAACCGTCGCCGCCGCAGCGGGTTCTTACGAAGCTAACAAACTGGTGCCGGAGCAAAGCGCCAAATGCAGCGCCGCCGGTAAGCCCGAAGTCAGCATGCTGATGGTGCAGAACACCGACAACAGCATTCAGGCGGTGAAAAGCGGTCGCGCGGACGTTTATCTGACCGAAGCCGGTTCCGCCGTTGCCATCGCCAAAGCGGACAAATCGCTGCAAAGCGGCTTCACCGTGGATCTGCCAATCATGGTTGGCTTCCCGATCGCCAAAGACAACGCCACGCTGCGCGCAGCGGTGCTGGACGCGATGAAGGTGATTCAGGAGAGCGGCGTACAGAAAAAACTGCTGGATTACTGGGGCCAGGGCAGCGCTGCCGAACGTCCGGTGGTTGCGCGTGGTTAATGCATAAACTCAGCCGCCTCGGTGACGAAACCGAGGCGTTGAGGAGGATAACGCCTTGGATGATTTTCTTAAGTACCTGACTTTCCCCTACTTGTGGGAAGGCGCTGTTATCGCCGTGCAGCTGTTGGTTGGCGCACTGGCGGGCGGCATTTTGATTGGCTTTTTCCTGGCGTTAGCCAGCAGCTCAAAGCACGGGTTTATTCGCGTGCCGGTGAAAATCTACATCTATACGCTTCGCGGCACGCCGGTGCTGCTGCAGCTGATTCTGCTGTACAACGTGCTACCGGAATTTGGCCTGCGTTTGAGCCCGTTCACCAGCGCCCTTGTCGCGCTGATGATCAACGAAACCGCCTTCTGCGCCGAAATCATTCGCGGCGGCATTATGGCGACCGATCGCGACCAAAGCATGGCAGCGCAGGCGTTCGGTTATTCGCGCAGCAAAGAGATGATTCACGTGGTGATCCCGCAGGCGCTGCGCGCCATTCTGCCGACCATGGGCAACGAAACCGTGGGCTTGCTGAAATCCACTTCGCTGGCTTCGGTGGTGGGCGTCAATGAGTTGACGATGCGCGGCCAGGCGATTGTGTCGCAAAATTTCCTGTTTATTCCGGTGCTGGTCGCGTCGGGCGGCATCTACCTGATTCTTTCCACGCTGCTGGCGGGCGGTCAGTGGTGGCTGGAGAAGTTCTACAACCTTGATGGACGTGCACGTCGGGCACGCGCGCGTCTGGCGAAGCTGCCGCCAGAAGCGGAAGTGATGCCGATGCAGCTACCGAAACGACGCTGGGATACGCAAACTGCCGCGCCGGTACTGGAAGTGGATCAGCTGTGCGTTGAGTACGCTGGTAAAGCGGTGCTGAAATCGCTGTCGTTAACCGTACGTCGCGGCGAAGTGGTGGTGCTGCTCGGTCGCTCTGGTTCGGGCAAAAGTACGCTGCTGAAATCGATTCTGGCGCTGACGCCGCGCAGCAGCGGCACCATTCAAACTGAAGGCCACTTTATGGGCAGCGACGAAAACGGTCGCGCGCTGGCGCAGCGTCATCTGCCGCTGAACCGCGCCAAATCAGGCATTGGCATTGTGTTCCAGCACTTCGCGCTGTTTGATCACCTCACCGCGCTGGAAAACGTGATGAGCATTCTGCTGCGCGTGCAGGGCGCACAGCCGGAAATCGCGCGCGGTAAAGCGATGCGCGCGTTGAAAATGGTAGGACTCGGTGATTTCGCCGCCTCGCTGCCGCATGAACTTTCTGGCGGACAGAAGCAGCGCGTCGGCATTGCGCGCGCGCTGGCGGCAGAACCGCAAATCCTGCTGTTTGATGAGCCGACTTCCGCGCTCGATCCGGAGCTGGTACGCGAAGTGAACCAAACCATGCGCAGCCTGGCGCAAACCGGCATCACCATGATCATCAGCACCCACGACATCGCATTTGCGGCGGGCGTTGCCGATCGCGTGGTGTTCCTGCAGAACGGCGCGCTGATTGAAGAAGGCCCGCCGACGATTCTGCAAAATCCGCAAACGCCAGCGTTTACCACCTTCCTTGAACATGAAAATGCTGTGGAGGCGCAACATGCCCATGCGCTTTGAACTCACGGCACGCGAACGCCTTGGCGAGGCGCTGTTCCGCTATATGCAGGGCCAACCGGCCGATGCGCTGGGTAACGAACCCGATGCCAATCAGCAGGCGCTGCGCCGCTTTCGTCTGTTACCGCGCGTGCTGCAGGGCAATGAAAGCATCGACACGCAGATTTCTCTGCACCAGCAAAACTGGTCCGCACCGCTTGGCGTCGGCGCATTTGCCGGTGACCGTATTTTCCATGAAGAAGGTGTGTTGCCGATTGCGCGCGCCTGCAAACGTCTGCAACTACCGCTGGTGATCTCCGAAGAGACCGTCACGCCGCTAGAGCAAATTGGTGCGGAGTACGATCGCTGCTGGCTGCAACTGCGTGCGGCGGGCGATGTTGGCCGCATCAAAGAAATAATCGATCAGGCCGCGCAGGCCGGATTTAAAAATATCGTGCTAACGGTGCTGGCACCGGTGCATCCGGTGGCCGGATTACAGCCCGGCGGCTTCTCGATTGGTGATGCGTTGAAACAGCGCGGCTGGCACACCATCGGCGGCACGCAGCCCGGCGTTGCGGCGTTGCCGGCTTTTCCGGTGTGGCGCTGGCAGGACATTGACGAGGTGGCGGCGCACTGCGCCGATCATCATATTCCGCTGTGGCTGAAAGGTATTTTGCATCATGACGATGCGGCGCAGGCCGCGCAGCACGGCGTCAGTGGACTGATCGCCTCGAACATTGGCCTGCGTCAGAGCGCGCGCTGGGCCACGCCGGTCGATCAGCTGCCCGATTTGCAGGCGGTGACCCGGCTGCCGCTGCTGCTGGATGGCGGCGTGCGCTGCGGCAGCGATGCGGTGGTGGCGCGCTGCCTCGGCGCGTCGCTGTCGCTCAGCGTGCGACCGATCATCAGTGCGTTAGTGGCGGGTGGCGAAAGCGCGGTGTTCGATCTGCTGTCCGGCTGGATCAATGAAATCACCGCGATCAGCCATTGGTGCGGCGTCAGCGATATGGCCAGCCTTAACGGCAGTTTCATCACCGAGGTGCGCGGCTAATGCAGACACTGATTTTCAATCAAGGCGATGCCAGCGAATCGCGCATCTATTACTGCGCGCACTATCTGGCGCAGAGCCTTGGCCTGTTTGCCGCCGAACAAGTTGATGTGATCTTCACCACCAGCGAATCGGGCGGACACACGGTACAAGGCGGCCAGGTTCCCGCAGTGCTGAATCGCGACGCCGATCTCACGCTCGGCGGCCCGATGGTGGTGATGAAGCATTTTCAGCAGCACGGCGCGGAGCTGCAGTGTTTCTGCGCCTCGGTGGCAGCCAATCCGTGGTTTTTTGCGGCGGTGCAGGCGCAGCCGGATTTTCAGCTCAGCGATTTACGCGGTAAACGCGTGCTGGATGTCGGCAATGTCGGTACCGCCACGCTCACGTTCCGCTGGTTACTGGCGCGTCACGGTTTGCAGGATGATGTCGAGCTGATCGCCGGCAGCGGCGACCAGGCGCGAGATTTCGCAGCCGTCGCCCATGGCGCAGCCGATTATGCGCTGCACGCCATGCATATGCTGG
This sequence comes from Pantoea sp. JK, assembly GCF_026130245.1. Taxonomy (NCBI): domain Bacteria; kingdom Pseudomonadati; phylum Pseudomonadota; class Gammaproteobacteria; order Enterobacterales; family Erwiniaceae; genus Pantoea; species Pantoea sp. JK. Next base: position 118,487 of record NZ_JAINFN010000008.1, on the reverse strand, counting down.
CGCCCGCCATCGCCGCCGGACAACTCCACAGCATTAGCAGCCTCGCCAGTTTGTGCGGCCACGTACCCTGGAGCGCCTACATCGCCCGCGCTGATGTGCTGCAGGAGAAAGCCGCCGCCTTTGCCGCCTTCTCCCGCGCCATTGCGCAGGCGCTGGCGTGGATCTCCAACCATGACGCCACTGAACTGGCGCAACAGGTGCAGGCTTTTTACCCCGATTATCCGCGCGATGCGCTGGTGCGCGGCCTTGCCGCCTATCAACAGGCCGGCGTGTTTGCGCCTGATTGCGTGATTCCACGCGCCGAATTTGTGCATTTCAGCCAGCTGTTAACGGCTATCGGCTGGCTCGACTCTTCACAGCCGGTGCCGTATGCGGCGCTGGTGACGCAGGCAGGAGCAGAGTGATGAAACAGCTGATTATTAATGGTTTGGTGGTGACAGAAACCCGCGCTGAACTGGCGGATCTGCTGATCGAAAACGGCAAGATTAGCGGCGTGTTATCGCCTGGCGCCATTACACACGGCGTTGACGAGGTGATCGATGCGCAAGGCTTGATCATCGTGCCTGGCGCGATTGATGTGCATACCCATTTCACCGGCTCGCACGATTTCCCCGAGCAGGAACTGCGCGAAGGTACGCGCGGTGCGGCGGCGCACGGCGTCACCACCATCGTCGAAATGCCGCATTCGCTGCCACCGGCGACATCGCTGGCTAACTTCAGCGCCAAGAAACGCTGGCTGGCAGACAACTGCTCGGTGGATTACGCCCTATGGGCCGGACTGGATGGCCGCAACGTACATGAACTGGCGGCGCTGGATCAGGCCGGTGCGCTGGCCTTCAAAGCTTTCCTGTGCAGCGGCGCGCCCAACGGTGAAGCCACCGACGAGAAAGGTTTGCCGCGTCTCGACGATGACGGTTTGCTGCGTGCCATGCGCGAGCTGGCCACGTTCGACGGGCTGATTGGCGTGCACGCGGAAAACCACGAAATTCTGATCGGTGCTGGCAGCGAACAGCGTCGTGCCGGACGCAATGATGCACGCGCGCATGCGCTGGCGGGGCCGGAAATCGCCGAGATCGAAGCGGTGGGACGCGTGTTAGCGATTGCCGAAGAGACCGGCGCGCGCTGCCATATCGTGCACGTCAGCTCGGCGCGCGCGGCGGAAACCATTGTCGCCGCCAAAGGCCGCGTCCGTGCCAGCTTCGAAACCTGTCCGCACTATTTACTGCTCGATGAAGACGATCTGGTGCGCATCGGCCCTAACGCGCGCTGCGGCCCGCCGATCCGCCCGCGTCCGGTGGTGGATGCGCTGTGGCAGGTGCTGCTGCGCGGCGATATCGACATGATCGCCTCTGACCATTGCCCGTATACGCCCGCACAAAAGCAGGCAGGTGAAGCCAGTATCTGGGATGCAGGCATGGGATTAACCGGCGTGGAAACCCTCAGCCCGATGTTCTTCAGTGCGGCCCATAGTGAACGTGGCGTGGCGCTCAGCGAGTTTGCGCGCATGACCGCCAGCGGCCCGGCCAAAGCCTTCCAGCTGTGGGGCAAAAAAGGGGCGATTGCGCCCGGCTTCGACGCCGATTTGGTGTTCTACGACGCCAGCCAAAGCTGGACAGTAAGCGGAGCGAATTTTCAGGGACTCGGCAAGTGGAGCGCATTTGAAGGGATGCGCTGTCAGGGTAAAGTGGTGCGCACATTGATTCGTGGCGTCACGGTATTCCAGGATGACCAGATGCAGGTTGAAACCGGCTTCGGTCAGTTCGTGACCCGACAGGTTTAAACAGGACAAATAACATGGCAGGAAAATCCTCTACCGCTAGCCGTAAAAACAGCGCCCCGCTGGCGCAGGACGCAGCCACCAATAACAGCTGGAATACCGCGCGTCCGCGCACGCTGGTCGATCACGCCGTGGATGCCATTCTCAGCGCCGCCTCGCGCGGCCTGATCCTGCCCGGCGACCGCATCGCAGAACCGGAGTTGGTGGCCAAGCTCGGCATGAGCCGCGTGCCGATTCGTGAGGCGCTGCGCATTCTGGAGAGCCAGGGCATCGTCACCAGCGAACCGTACAAAGGCATTCGCCTGATGGAGATTTCGCATCAGCGGCTGGAGCAGATTATCGATGTGCGCATCCCGTTGGAGACGCTGGCCTGTCGCCGCGCGATTGAGGCCGGACGCAACAGCGCCGAGCAGCTTAATCAGCTCTATCAAGGCGTGGCGCAGATGCAGGCGATGATGCAAAACGATGACGTTTACGGCTTTGCCTCCGCCGATACCGATTTCCACCGCACGCTGTGCAGCTTCGCGCACAACCCGGTGCTGAGCAATTTGTGGGAGTCGATTGCCCGTCAGCTGACGGTGATTTTCGGCCTCTCCACCATGGGCAAATCGATGAGCGACATCATCGAGGAGCACCAGCGGCTGATTAATGTCTTTGCCGATGGCGACATCGCCAAAATGACCGACGAGGTTGAGAACCACATCCGCATTCAGGCGCTGGACGTGGATTACGAAACCCTGATTACCCAACGCCGCCAGCACCGTTCCGCTCTCGGCTAATTTCGCATTGCCTTTACACCAGGGAAAACACCATGAAAATCATTAACGTTGAGGCGTTTTACCTGCGCCTGCCAGTGATTGAGCGGCGCACCGACAGCTCTCAGGATGCGCTGCTGATCAAAATCACCACCGATGCCGGCATCACCGGCTGGGGCGAAGTGGATGGCAGTCCGTATGTCACCAAAGCCATCATCGAAGCACCCTATTCGCACACCATGGTCACCGGCCTGAAATCGCTGTTGATTGGCGAAAACCCGCTGGAAACCGGTCGTTTGTGGAAGAAGATGCACAAAGCCACCATCTACTACGGCCGCAGCGGCGCGGTGTTGCAGGCGATGGCGGGCATCGATATCGCGTTATGGGATATCAAAGGCAAAGCGCTCGGCAAGCCGATTGTTGAACTGCTGGGCGGCGCGATGCGCGACAAGATGCGCGTTTATTCCTCCAACATGTTCCAGTTCAGCGTCGAAGAGACGGTCGCGCGCGCCCAACACGCGATTGATACCGGCCATAGCGGTGTGAAGTTTGGCTGGGAGCCGTTTGGCACTGACGAAGCGCAGGATCTGCGCTATCTCGAGGCGCTGCGCAAAGCGATGGGCGATAACGTGGATTTGATGCTGGATGTCGGCCACGTGTGGGATGCCAAAACCACCATCCGCCGCAGCCAGCGCTATGAACATCTCAATCTGTTCTGGATTGAAGAGCCGCTGCATCCGGATAACTACGCCGGTTACGGTCAGGTTTCGGCGGCGTGCCAGCAACATATCGCTGCTGGTGAGCAAGAGTGTTCGGTAACGGGTTTCCAGCGCCTGATAGATGAAGGCGGCATCGACATCGTGCAGATCGACCTGACGCGCACCGGCTTCACCCAGGCGATGGAGATCGCCAGCTACGCGCACAGCCGCGGACGCAAAGTATGTAACCACAACTTCACTACCGACATTAATACCGCCGCATCATTGCATTTCCTGTGCGCGATTGAGAATGCGCTGGTGATGGAGTATTGCGTCGAGCCGGGCGAGATCAGCCGCTCGCTGGCGAAGAATCCGGTGCGCATCGCCGACGGTTACGCGTGGCTGCCAGGCGAGCCAGGCCTCGGCGTTGAACCCGACGAAGCGGTGATCGAGAAGTTTTTGGTGCGCGGTTAGCCAGGTCGCCATAAATGGCGACCCTACGACGGATCGGAATTGTTTTTGTAGGGGCGCCATTTATGGCGACCTGGTAACAGAGTGATCTGAATTACAGCGCAAAAGGTTGTTGCCGCGCAGCTCACTGGCTACCCTTCTTCGCAGCAAATGCAAGAGGACGCCATGCAGCAAAAAATTTACTGGATCGACAACTTACGCGCGGTTGCCTGCCTGATGGTGATCGTCATTCACACCACAACCTGGTACATCACCGGACCGATGGCGGTGACAGGCATGAGCTGGGATGTGGCGAACCTGCTTAATTCGGCGTCACGCGTCTGTGTGCCGCTGTTCTTTATGATCTCAGGCTATCTGTTTTTCGGCGAACGCAGCGCGCAAGGGCGGCATCTGCTGCGCATCGTGCTGTGCCTGCTGTTCTACAGCGCGGTAGCACTGGTCTATATCACCTGGCTAACGCCGATCAATGAAGGGCGATCGCTGCTTAAGCTGCTGCAAAAACCGGTGTTCTATCACCTGTGGTTCTTCTTCGCCATTATCGGCATCTATCTGTTATCCCCGCTGATTCAGGTGAAAAGCGTGGCGCCGCGCTATGTCGCCATGCTGGTGATCGTGCTGGCGGTGCTGGCGAATCCGAATACCGTGAGCCAATCGCTAGGGCCGTTCCACTGGCTGCCGGTGAATCTGTATGTCAGCGGCGACAGCATCTATTACCTGCTGTATGCGCTGCTCGGACGCGCGATTGGCTGCATGGAGACCGACAAGCGCAGCATCAGCTGGCTGGCGGGATTGGGCTTTGTTGCCTGCGTGGTTGGCATTGCGCTCGGCACCAAACAGATGCTGAAAATCAACGGCGCGTTCAACGATACCTGGTATCTCTACTGCGGGCCACTGGTATTTATTGCCGCCATCAGCTTGTTGATTTTGTTCAAAAATACCCTGAATCAGCGCGCGCTGCCGGTACTAGCCACTATCTCGCGCTATTCACTGCCGATCTACGGCTTTCACGCGCTGTTTATCCACTTTCTGCGCACCAATCACTACGACGATATGTCGCGTCCGTGGCTCGATTTGCCGTGGGTGATGGGCGTGACGCTGATCGGCAGCTTGCTGCTGGCGATGGGCTTACAGCGCGTGGATAAGCGTCATCTGGTGAGCTGATCGTCCCAGCGCTGGTGCGCGCGGCGCAGCTGGCGTGCCGAGGAGAATCCGGCGGCCAGCGCCGCTTTCTCCGCCGCTTCGCCCTGCTGCTGACGTTGCCGCGCAATCACTAAGCGCAACTGTTCGTGGTACTCGCGCACGCTGATGCCAAGATGCTGGCGGAACAGCCGCGTAAGATGACGTTCGCTGACGTGCGCCCGCTCGGCCAGGGCAGTAAGCGACCAATCGTGTTCGGGATGGGCAATCATCACATCCTGCGCGCGATGAATCGCCGGATGCATATGATTGCGATAGCGCAGCCACGGCGACAGCTGTGGATCGTCGCCGGAGCGGCGGAACCACACCACCATTTCGCGCGCCACTTTCAATGCCTGCGGCGCACCGCACAATCTATTGATTAAGTGCAGCGCCAGATCGATACCCGCAGTAATGCCCGCGCTGGTCCAGATGCCGCCATCTTCGACGAAAACCCGATTATCTTTCACTAATGCCGCCGGTGCTGCCGCTTTCAGGCGCGGTAATACATCGTGATGCGTGGTGCACTGAATGCCATCCAGCAATCCTGCCTGTGCCGAGAGCAATGCGCCAGAACAGATGCATACCAGCGTGATGCGCTGATCGGTAATCGCCGCTTGCTGCTGGCGCAGCCAGTCACGCGCTATGGCTGCCGGTTCGGTATCGAAACAGACGCGCGAATTGTATACGCCAGGCACCACCAGCAGGCTGTTTTCCGGCAGTTGCGCAGGCAACGGCGCGATGTCAGCGATGGTCATGCCGGTGGAGCACAGCACGCTCGGCTGCGGGCCGATGTAATGCAGCGTAAAGTGGCCGTCGGCCAGCTGCAGGGTTTCTGCGGGACCAGTGAGATCCAGCGCCATCACGCCGGGAAGCACGAGGAAGAAGACGGACTGCGGCATGGTGAGCTCCGGTTGGGTTTGGTGTGTTTTTTTCCCCTCACCCTAGCCCTCTCCCGCAAGCGGAAGAGGGAACCGATCGAGCTAACGACTCCCTCTCCCGTTTACGGGAGAGGGTTGGGGTGAGGGCAAATCAGGCCACTACATTTAACACAAAACCCCAATAATACCTGATAAACCCCCCAACACCCTGCCAAATCCAGCCATCACACTCCCACATCAAGACATCAACGGCTGCAACTGTTGATACAAGCGCGCAAACACTTCGCGCTGCGGCTGATACGCCTGATGCCGCGCCGCATCGGGTTGATGCCGCTGCGCCAGTTCAAGCGACGGCCATTCGCTCGCCGGATCAATCGCCAGCTGCGCCAGTCGCGCTGCACCCAGCGCCGGGCCGACTTCGCCGCCGTGACAATAATCCAGCGTCTGCCCGCTGATATCCGCCAGCATCTGACGCCAGTACGCACTTCGTGCACCACCGCCAATCAGCATCACGGTTTTCGGCTGCACGCCGCACTCATGCACCGCATCCATGCCTTCGGCCAGCGCGAAGCCCACGCCTTGCAGCACCGCGCGCGCCAGTTCTGGGCGGCCATGCTGATGCGTTAAACCAAAGAATGCGCCCTGCGCCTGCGGATTATTGTGCGGCGTGCGTTCGCCAGAGAGATAAGGCAGGAACCATACCGGCGGCACATCGCTGCGCGCTTTCTCCGCCTCACTCAGCAGTTGCGGCACGTCCTCACAACCGGTTAACGCCGCCGCCCAATCGAGACAGGAAGCCGCGCTCAAAATCACCGACATCAAATGCCAGCGCTGCGGCAGCGCGTGGCAGAAGCTGTGCACCGCACGCTGAGGATTACTAAGATAACCGTCGCTTACCAGGAAATAGACGCCCGACGTGCCGAGCGACAGCATGCCTTGTCCCGGCTCGACCATGCCGACACCCACCGCGCCCGCCGCGTTATCGCCGCCGCCCGCCACCAGCGGCACCCTTTGCATGCCCCAGCGCGCGGCGACATCTGGCAATAACGTGCCGGTGATCTGATTACCTTCAAACAGTTGCGGCATCTGGCTGCGCTGCAACTCGCAGGCGCTGAGCATCTCATCGCTCCAGTCGCGCTGCGCCACATCCAGCCACATCGTTCCCGCCGCGTCCGACATATCGCTGGCGAAGTCGCCGCTCATGCGGAAGCGCAGATAATCTTTTGGCAGCAGCACTTTCGCCACCTGAGCAAACACCTGCGGCTCATGCTGTTTCACCCACAGCAGCTTTGGCGCGGTGAAGCCGGGCATCATCAGATTGCCGGTGATGCGACGCGAATCCGGCACGCGCTTTTCCAGTTCCTGACACTGCTCGCCGCTGCGCCCGTCATTCCACAAAATCGCCGGACGCAGCACCCGATTCTCGCTATCCAGCAAGGTGGCTCCGTGCATCTGCCCGCTCAGGCCAATCGCTTTCACGCCGCTGAGATCGTGCTGCTGCGCCAGTGCCTGCATGGCACGATCGGTTGCCTGCCACCAGCTTTCGGCATCTTGCTCGCTCCATAACGGCTGCGGCCGCGACACCTCCAGCGGCGCACTCTCCACTGCAATCACTTTGCCGTGCGCATCCAGCAATGCCACTTTCACGCCGGAGGTGCCTAAATCGATGCCGATAACCATGCTGCGCTCCTGAAAAGTTAAAAATCAAACAAGTAGTGATTCACCAGATTCTCCAGCTGTTCCTGGCGTCCGCTACGATGTTGTGGATTGAATTGCTGTTGTTGCGCCTGTTCCGCCAGCGCGGCGAGGGAAAATTCGCCCTTCAGAATCTGCTGTCCGAACTCACCGTTCCAGCCGCTGTAGCGCTGTGCCACACGCTTATCCAGCTCGCCGTCCGCCACCATGCGGGCCGCGACTTTTAACGCCAGTGCCATGGTATCCATTGCGCCGATATGGCCGTAGAACAGGTCATATTTGTCGGTGCTCTGACGGCGAACTTTGGCATCAAAGTTTAAGCCGCCGGTGGTGAATCCGCCCGCTTTGATAATTTCGTACAGCACCAGCGCATTCTCTTCCACGCTGACCGGGAACTGGTCAGTATCCCAGCCACACTGCATGTCGCCACGGTTAGCATCCACCGAGCCAAAAATGCCCAGCGCGATGGCCGTTGCGATTTCATGATGGAATGAGTGGCCCGCCAGCGTTGCGTGGTTAGCCTCCACATTCACTTTGATCTCTTTCTCTAACCCGAACTGCTTCAGGAAGCCATAAACCGTCGCCACATCATAGTCATACTGATGTTTCGTCGGCTCCTGCGGCTTGGGCTCAATCAGCAACATGCCGTGGAAGCCGATCTTATGTTTGTGCTCCACCACCATCTGCATAAACCGGCCAATCTGCTCGCGCTCCTGGCGCAGGTCGGTATTCAGTAAGGTTTCGTACCCTTCGCGCCCGCCCCACAGCACATAGTTCTCGCCGCCGAGGGTTTGCGTGGCCTGCATGGCGCTGCACACCTGACTGGCGGCCCAGGCAAAAATTTCTGGATCCGGATTGGTTGCCGCACCCGCACCGTAACGCGGATGGGTAAAGCAGTTGGCGGTTCCCCACAGCAGTTTCACGCCGGTTTCCTGCTGCTTTTCCAGCAACTTATCCGTCATCACGGCGAAGTTTTCGCGATAGCTTTTCAACGAATCGCCTTCCGGCGAGACATCCACATCGTGGAAGCAGTAATAAGGCACATTCAGTTTATGAAAGAACTCAAAGGCAACATCGGCCTTTTGTTTCGCCAACTCAAGCGCATCTCCCGGCTTCTGCCACGGACGATCAAACGCCCCAACGCCAAACATATCCGCGCCGTTCCAGCAGAAGGTATGCCAGTAACAGGCCGCAAAGCGCAGATGCTCCGCCATGGTTTTACCGAGAATCACTTCGTCCGGGTTGTAATGACGAAACGCCAGAGGATTGCGGGTATTACTCCCTTCATAACGAACGCGATCAAGCTGGTCGAAATAGGCGTGCATAGTTAGCTCCTTAGCATGAGGACCCGAATGGTCAGCTTTGAGCGGTTATTGTGATGATGTAATTTACTGCTGCTCAATTACGATATTTAACACTCAACGTAAGATAATTATTATTTGTGCGCCAGCTCGCAAAATAATGTCGTTATTTTCATTCCGTCTTCTCGACTTCGTTTTTTCTCAAAGCGTTGAAATATCGATCGCGCTCATAAAATCGTAAATAAACCAAAAAACGTAATAGCCGGATAAAAATCAGTAATTGATGTCATCTTAAACTCAGGGCAACAATTCATCGGCCTGGTTATAAGCCTTACAACGACAACAGCCTCAACCTACAGGATTAATACCATGAACATGAAACAATCACTGTTGGCCGCCTGCGCGGCTCTGGCCCTGTTTAGTCACGCGGGTAGCGCTAAAGAAGTCAAAATCGGTATGGCTATTGATGATTTACGTCTGGAACGCTGGCAAAAAGATCGCGATATCTTTGTTAAACAAGCCGAATCACTGGGCGCCAAAGTGTTTGTGCAATCGGCCAACGGCAACGAAGAAACGCAGATGTCGCAAATTGAAAATATGATCAATCGCGGCGTCGATGTATTGGTCATCATTCCTTATAACGGCCAGGTTTTAAGTAACGTGGTGGCGGAAGCGAAACGTGAAGGCATTAAAGTGCTGGCGTATGACCGCATGATAAATAACGCCGATATTGATTTTTATATCTCATTCGATAATGAAAAAGTGGGCGAATTACAGGCCGAAAGTATTGTAAAGCAAGTGCCTAAAGGTAATTACTTCCTGATGGGCGGATCGCCGGTGGATAATAATGCGCGCCTGTTCCGTGCCGGTCAGATGAAAGTGTTAAAACCTTATATTGATAATGGCAGCATTAAAGTGGTCGGCGATCAGTGGGTTGATGCCTGGCTGCCGGAAAATGCGCTGAAAATAATGGAAAACGCCTTAACCGCGAACAGCAACCACATTGATGCCGTTGTAGCGTCGAATGATGCCACCGCAGGCGGTGCCATTCAGGCATTAAGCGCGCAGGGACTTTCCGGCAAAGTCGCGATCTCCGGTCAGGATGCCGATCTCGCCGCCATCAAACGCATTATGAACGGCACGCAAACCATGACGGTTTACAAACCTATCACTGAACTGGCGACTGAAGCGGCCAAAATCGCGGTGGAACTCGGTGACGACAAACAACCCGCCAGCAACAGCAAGCTCAACAACGGCCTGAAAGATGTGCCATCGCGCCTGCTGAATCCTATTCCGGTCAACAAAGACAACATTGAAAGCACGGTAGTTAAAGACGGCTTCCACAAGCAGAGCGAACTCTGAGGCGCGAGCCCGCGAAGGAGATATGTCGATGTTGCTGGAAATGAACCATATCACCAAACGTTTCGGCGCGGTGAAAGCACTGGATGACGTGAGCCTGCAGCTGGAAGCGGGTGAAGTGATGTCGCTGTGCGGCGAAAACGGCTCGGGAAAATCGACGCTGATGAAGATCCTGTGCGGGCTTTATCCGCACGGTGACTTCGAAGGCACTATCCATTTTGCGGGCGACGAGATTCAGGCGCAGACCATTCGCGATACTGAACGCAAAGGGATCGTGATCATCCATCAAGAGCTGGCGCTGGTGCGGCAGCTGACGGTGATGGAGAACATTTTCCTCGGCGCTGAGCTGGGGCGTTTCGGCATGGTGGATGACGAAACCATGACGCTGCGCTGCCAGCAGCTGCTGGAGCGGGTCAAGCTGCATGTCTCGCCGGATACGCGCGTCGGCGAGCTGGGTTTAGGCCAGCAACAGCTGGTGGAGATTGCACGCGCCCTGAATAAACAGGTGCGCCTGCTAATCCTCGACGAGCCGACCTCTTCGCTCACCGAACAGGAAACCGAGGTGCTGCTGAGCATCATCAAAAACCTGCGCGAACACGGCATCGCCTGCATCTACATCTCGCACAAACTCAATGAGGTAAAGGCGATTTCGGACACCATCTGCGTGATCCGCGACGGCCAGCATATCGCGACCCGCGCGGCCGCCGGGCTGAGTGAGGATGACATCATCACTATGATGGTCGGGCGCGAACTGACGGCGCTCTATCCGCATAGCCCACACGAGATTGGCGAAACCCTGCTGCAGGTGGAGAACCTCACGGCGTGGCATCCCATCAACCGCCATATTCGCCGGGTGGATAACGTCTCTTTCAGCCTGAAGCGCGGCGAAATCCTTGGCATTGCCGGGCTGGTCGGTGCCGGGCGAACCGAAACCGTGCAGTGTCTGTTTGGCGTTTGGCCGGGGCGCTGGCAGGGCGATATTCGCATCAACGGTAAGAAAGTCCGTATCAATGACTGCCGCGCCGCCATCGCTCACGGCATCGCAATGGTGCCGGAAGATCGTAAAAAGGATGGCATCGTGCCGCTGATGGGCGTGGGCAAAAACATCACGCTGGCCGCGCTGGACCAATTTAGTCCTCGACTTTCGCTGCTGGATGAAGCTCAGGAACAGCAGGCAATCAACCAGGCCATTGCACGCCTGCGGGTAAAAACCTCGTCGGCAGACCTGCCGATTGGTCGCCTGAGCGGCGGGAATCAACAGAAAGCGATCCTCGCTAAATGCCTGCTGCTCAATCCAAAAATCCTAATTCTTGATGAGCCGACGCGCGGCATTGATGTGGGCGCGCGCCAGGAAATTTATCTGCTGATTAACTCGTTAGTGCAGCAAGGGATTGCCGTGATTGTCATTTCGTCTGAGCTGCCCGAAGTACTGGGCCTGAGCGATCGGGTTTTGGTGATGCATGAAGGCAAAATCAAAGCCGATCTGATTAACGATAACCTGACTCAGGAGCAGGTGATGGAAGCCGCCCTGCGGAGTGAACACTATGTTTAAGACCGAAAGTACGCAACGCGGCCTCACCACGCCGGGTAAAGGTGCGCCGGGTAAATTCTTGCTGCCGAATTTGCAGGTGCTGGTGATGCTGGGTGCGATTGTGCTGATCGCCCTATTCTTCACCTGGACCACCGACGGTGCGTGGCTCAGCGCCCGTAATGTTTCCAACCTGCTGCGCCAGACCGCCATCACCGGCATTCTTGCGGTCGGCATGGTGTTCGTCATTATCTCTGCCGAAATCGATCTCTCAGTCGGTTCGATGATGGGCTTGCTCGGCGGTGCTGCGGCCATCTTTGACGTCTGGCTCGGTTGGCCGCTGCCGCTCAGCATCGTCGTAACTTTAGTGATGGGCCTGCTGCTCGGCACCTGGAACGGCTGGTGGGTGGCCTATCGCAAAGTCCCGTCGTTTATTGTCACGTTGGCGGGAATGCTGGCGTTTCGCGGCATTCTGGTCGGCATCACCGACGGCACAACCGTAGCGCCTACCAGCCCGGCAATGTCGCAGATTGGGCAAAGCTATCTGCCTGGCGGGATCGGTTTTGGTTTCGGCTTTGCGGGTTTGGCGCTGTTTATCCTCTGGCAATGGCGTTTGCGCTTGCGCCGCCAACAGCTTGGTCTTACGCAACCCTCCGTCAGCGGTGCGCTTGTGCGACAGGTCATCACCGCTGTTATGGTGTTAGGCGCGATTTGGCTGCTCAACGATTATCGCGGCGTGCCAACGCCGGTGTTGCTGCTGGCGCTGCTGCTGCTCGGCGGCATGTTTATGGCGACGCGCACGGCTTTTGGTCGCCGGATCTATGCCATCGGTGGCAACCTGGATGCCGCACGCCTTTCCGGCATAAATGTGGCCCGCACCAAACTGGCGGTCTTCGCCATCAATGGCGTGATGGTGGCGATAGCCGGCCTGATTCTCAGCTCACGCCTTGGCGCGGGTTCGCCTTCGGCAGGCAACATCGCCGAGCTGGATGCCATCGCCGCCTGTGTGATTGGCGGCACCAGCCTGGCGGGCGGCGTTGGCTCGGTGGCGGGCGCTGTCATCGGCGCATTTATCATGGCTTCGCTGGATAACGGCATGAGCATGATGGATGTCCCGACCTTCTGGCAGTACATCGTCAAGGGCGCCATCCTGTTGCTGGCAGTGTGGATGGATACCGCGACGCGTCGTCGGGTGTAATCGCGTGGGGGATCACAATGTGGCGCAAATTCTTTCTGCTGTCCGTCGTGCCATGCTATGCAAGGTGCTGTCGATTTAGGAGAGTGCGCCACGATGCATGAGAAACGCTTTCGTATTACGTTGCTGTTCAACGCCAATAAGGTTTATGACCGCCAGGTGGTTGAGGGCGTCGGTGAGTATTTACAGGCATCTCAAACCGATTGGGACATTTTCATTGAAGAGGATTTTCGCTGTCGCATCGACAACATCCGGGAATGGCTGGGCGATGGAGTTATCGCGGATTACGACGATCCCTCAATTGAAAAACTGCTGGCCAACGTTTCGGTGCCAATTGTCGGCGTCGGCGGATCCTACCATCAGCCGCAGGACTATCCGCCCGTGCATTACATCGCCACCGACAACGCCGCGCTGGTCGAGAGCGCCTTTTTGCATTTGAAAGAGAAAGGCGTAAACCGCTTTGCTTTCTATGGTTTGCCCGCAGCCAGCGGCAAACGCTGGGCGCAAGAACGTGAGCATGCGTTTCGCCAGCTGGTGGCGCGCGAACGTTATCAGGGCGTGGTCTATCAGGGCATGGAAACAGCGCCGGAAAACTGGCAGCACGCCCAAAACCGCCTGGCTGACTGGCTGCAAACGTTGCCGCAGCAAACCGGCATCATCGCTGTCACCGATGCGCGTGCGCGACATCTGTTGCAGGCCTGCGAATACCTCAAAATTCCGGTACCAGAAAAGCTCACGGTGATCGGTATCGATAACGAGGAACTGACGCGTTATCTGTCGCGCGTGGCGCTCTCGTCCGTGGCGCAGGGTTCACGTCAGATGGGTTATCAGGCGGCAAAACTGCTGCATCGCCTGCTGGATAATCAGCCTCTGCAATTGCAACGCATTCTGGTGCCACCGGTAAAAGTGATTGCGCGCCGCTCCACCGATTTCCGCTCCTTGCACGATCCCGCAGTGATTCAGGCGATGCACTACATCCGCTTCAACGCCTGCAAAGGCATTAAGGTTGAACAGGTGCTGGATGCCATCGGCATCTCGCGGTCAAACCTGGAAAAACGCTTCCGTGATGAAACCGGCGACACCATTCACGCCATGATTCACCGCGAAAAACTGGAGAAAGCGCGCGAGCTGCTGGCGTGTTCTTCATTGAGCATCAATGAGATCTCACAAATGTGTGGCTACCCTTCGCTGCAATATTTCTATTCGGTGTTTAAGAAGAGTTATGCCAACACGCCGAAGGAGTATCGGCAGCTTCACGGTGAAAACGTGCTGTGACGCACGGCTAAGATCAAGAATTCCGCCGCGATTGTCGCTATACTCCTGCGGCATCTTCAAAGGAAGATCGTCGTCTCCGGTGAGGCGGCCGGATTTCAAATCCGGTTGGGGCCGCCAGCGGTCCTGGGCAGGTTCGACTCCTGTGATCTTCCGCCATCCTCATTCTTTCCACGTCAAGAGCCGTCAATCAAAATCATAAAAATCTGCAAGTTAGGTTGAATCCTCACTCTCCTGATGTCACTCTACGTCTACTCAAATCTACCCCCATAACGGGGTATTTAAGGGGGTTTAAAATTACCCCAAAAAATTGATACCCCCTAGAGGAGACGGAATGCCCTTAACTGACGTCAAGGTGCGCACAGCAAAGCCCCTCGATAAACCTTACAAACTCGCTGACGGCGGCGGCCTGTACTTGCTGGTCAATCCCAACGGCTCCCGCTACTGGCGAATGAAGTACCGCGTTTTGGGACGCGAGAAGTTACTGTCTATCGGTGTTTATCCTGATGTGCCGCTTGCTATGGCACGTCAGAAACGAGATGAAGCCAGACGCAGCCTTGCAGCCGGAGATGATCCCGGCGCGATTAAGAAGGCACAAAAACAAGCCAAGAAAATCGCTACCGCAAACACTTTCGAGGCAATTGCGCGAGAGTGGCACAAAGCTAAAGCTGATCGTTGGTCACTACGCTATCGCGAAGAAATTCTTGATACCTTTGAAAAGGATATTTTTCCCTATATTGGTTTCAAGCCCATTGCTGAGATAAAGCCCTTAGAACTGCTTGAAACACTTAAACGAATGGAAAAACGTGGCGCATTAGAGAAAATGCGTAAAGTGCGCCAGCGATGCGGGGAAGTATTCCGTTATGCGATCATTACCGGGCGAGCTGAATATAATCCAGCGCCTGACTTAGCGAGCGCTTTAGCAGTCCATAAAAAGCAGCATCTACCTTTCCTCACCGCTCTGGAGCTACCTGAATTTTTAAAGGATCTAGCTGGTTATACTGGAAGCGTGATTACGAAAACAGCGACTTACTTAATTATGTATACCGGCGTAAGAACGCAGGAACTACGCTTTGCTCGCTGGCAAGATATTGACCTTGAAAACGCGATTTGGGAGGTTCCAGCGGAGCATATGAAAATGCGTCGCCCTCACAAAGTGCCGCTCTCAAAACAAGCTGTATCAATATTAAAACAGTTGCAGCTGATAACTGGGCAATATCCGCTTGTATTCATCGGAAGAAATGACCAGACGAAGCCAATTAGCAAAGAAAGCATCAATCAAGTTATTGAGCTTTTAGGTTACAAAGGTAGGCTTACTGGGCATGGATTTAGGCACACGATGAGTACAATCCTGCATGAGCAGGGATTTAATTCTGCATGGATAGAAATGCAACTGGCTCACGTTGATCGTAATGCAATTAGAGGAGCTTACAATCACGCACAATATTTAGATGGTCGCAGGGAAATGCTGCAATGGTATGCGGACTATTTAACTCAAAATGGAGCTATCTAGGTTGGAATTTCTTAAAATAAATAATACGGAATCTCTTTTAAGAGAAAAATATCAAATAGATGAAGCAGCCAAACTTATAGGTTGTGACGAAAAAGACATTCTATGGTTTGCATGCAATAAAGGAATTGAGCTTTGCATGGAGTTTCATGATGATGATCTTGAGGTTTCGTGCTTACTAAAGGCTGATGTTGAGAAAGAAGTATTACTAAAAAAAATAGAAACATTGCCAAGAGATAAAAAGGGATATTACTCTTTGTCGGAAAGCTGCTCTATTCGTATAGATGACAATGAGAAAAAATGTGATGAAAATGGATTTATCAAATGCCATATGAAAGGGATTTTTTCCGTTGATGATGAATACAAAAAAGTTTTGGTCAAATATGAGGGGCAACCTGAAGAATGGCCAACATATTTCACGCCTTCTGGCGAAAGTTACTTTAATTTCCCAATATCTATTTATGTTAATTATAACGAAAGGGAAAATTACTATTTATTTGATATTAAATGGATTACAACAAAGCAGATTTCAAAATTTTTAGATGCTGTAAGAGATGAAAAAAAACCTAAAAAGCTCGTTAAAAACTACAAACCCCAATCTGATGCGCAAAAGCAAAAACACGCAGTTCCTAGGGTAGAAGTCCTTATGGCTGTGGTAGCACTTTACCACCGAGATATGAAGCTTAGACGAGAAAGCCCTGCAGCCATTACAGAGCATCTTTTTCAGCATGCTAATGAATTCTGGCCTGAAAATGGCGAGCCGCCACTTAGCTTTGACACTATCGTCAGTCTACTCAGAAGCTGCATTAAGAAAGATGGATTAACATTCTGATAACAAAACTAGTGACTAATGCGATTGTATTTTCTTTGCTTTAGTCACATTTCCCTGCCCTAATTTCGATGATTAAATTTTCCGTATTGAAGCGAGTAGACATGAACATACGGAGAATGAACTATGACCCCTTCCACCAATATCGTGACTGCACAGCGCCCTTCTATGGATGCTTTGATCGATATGAAATTTATCACCGCTGACTGCATGTTAAGTGATAAATGGATTTATCGCCTTATCTCACAAGACCGCTTTCCCCGTCCCATCAAAATTGGCCGTATGTCGCGCTGGCGTGCAGCCGATTATTACGGATGGCGTGATCAGCATGAAACATGTTCCATCGAGAAATTCGAGGACATGAGAAGACAAGCTAAGAAACTGCAGCGGGCAAGTAATTAAGCGGCTTGAGAGAAAGCCGCGAAAGGAAAAATCTTTATCAAGATCGATTTTGCGCGTACTTGCGATCATTAACCATTAGGATCAATTCCGCGTGATTGCAGCTCTTTACGCAATACGCGTTTTATCCATGCAGCCAGAGCAGTATCACCATCTTTACGCATTTCTGTTTCGAGCTGCTGCCGAAATTCATCTGTTAAACGCATCTGAAATGGAGGAGAACGTTTTTCTTGTGGTGTTGACATGGTAATTACCCTAACTTATGATGACCTACATGGTAATTACCATTGTAGTTATCATAATCCTAAAAAACAATGCCCGCTTGTGCTGCAACACATAACGGGCATCTAACCAAACATGCTAGGAGCAATATTATGGCTAAACCAAAGTCTACCTGGATATTTGCGGCAATCAACCGTTCTCAGTTGTCCTGTCGCCCGGTAATGCTGCGTGTTACCGCCAGTGACGAATACAGCGCGCGACGTCGTCTGGCGGCTGACTACATCCTGCTCTTTGCGGGCCGTCTGCCCTGCCGTGGAGGCGTTCATGCGTGAATATCCGCAGCGCGGCGAAATCTGGCAGCACAGTCAGGGCTGGACGGTCACCATCATCCGCTTTACCTCCCTGCCCGTATCTGCCTTTACGGCCACGCCTGAATTCAGTCAGGAAGTGCTCTATCGCTATGACAGCGACGGTCAGGTGACGTCTGCTCCGCTGGCGTGGTTTGAAGAAAGCTACACGCGAGTCAGCGAACCGCCACGGCGCAATGCTGAAATTGCCGGTGGACAGGGCGGCTTCAGCCCGCTTGCCCTGCACCCGTCCGTGCAGTTTGAGCGCTGGCGCGAGCGGGTTGTACAGCAGCCCGCCGAACCGGACGCCAGCCATTACTCAAACTACCTCTGACACACAGCCAGCTTTAACGGAGTAAACCATGACAGTTTCAATCGGGCACAACGGTGCTCAGGGCATCCCCTTGCCTGAAAACGGTAATTTTTCCGCCTTTGCCTACGGCCTGCCGGAAGACGCATTTGAGAAGCTGACCCGCGCAAAGGAGGCCTGTGACCTGCTCCAGCTCCTGTTTTCCGAACATCCCTGCTCGGGTTCATTCACCACGCACAGCGTGCCCGGCGTTGCCGCGCTGATGGAGTACCTGCGCGCCGACCTGAACGACGTTACGCGCTGCTGCGCACTGATTGAGGAGGTCCGCGCATGAAGAAGCCACAGGTATCCGTGTTCCCGCCGGAGCTGACCACGGCGCTTTATCGTCGCGCCATCGCCTCCGCATGGCGGGCTAAGCATCTGGCCGACACCGGCAGCGAAATGCGCGGCCCGCACCGCATGGCAGTGGAGCGCATCGAGATGGCCATCGCGCTGCACGTTGAGAGCGCGATGGTGAACGAGTACGGCGAAGCGCGCGGCGCGGCTGCGGCGCTGGCGCTGCTTACCGACATGGTGGAGCCGACACTGCTGACCGCGCCGCCGGCACTGACTAAGCGCGGTTGCGAGGTCATGACCGAACTGTACCGCACGCTTCCGGCGGCTTTTGAAAAGTTCTGCGACACCGGCGCGTCGCTTTACCGGCATTAAGGAGGGGTTATGACAGTACAGTCAGTATCAGACATTACTGCCGCCGCGCGCGGCCGCTGGCCGGTCATTCTTCAGATGCTCGGCGTGAGCGTGCCCGACGGTGGCAGACACGGCCCCTGCCCTAAGTGTGAAGGTAAAGACCGTTTCCGCCTGGATGACCTTGAGGGTCGGGGCACGTGGATTTGCAGCCACTGCGGCCACGGTGACGGCCTTGACCTGGTGAAGCTGGTGACGGGCAAGGGCGTAAAGCAGGCCGCGCAGGAGGTGGCGCAGGTGCTGGACGTGCGTGACGTGCAGGACATGCCGGTTAGGCCTGCCAGAGAAAAAGCCCCTAAACGCGATATGGCCGCCGCCGTCGGCGCGCTGGTGAATGCCAGCCACAGCGGTGAAAGCGCCTACCTCGCGGCCAAAGGTTTTGCCGGTTATCCGGCCTGCCTCACCGGAAGCGCGCAGCGCATCGGCGGCACGGCCTTTCCGGCGGGTTCGCTGCTGCTTCCGCTGACCACCTCAGACGGTGCGGTGACCGGCGCGCAGCTGATTGCCCCTACGGGTGAAAAGAGCCTGCTGCCCGGCAGCACCATGAAGGGTGCGTTTGTGGCGCTCAGCCCGCTGCCGCCTGAGCCGCCGGTGCAGCTGGTCATCACCGAAGGCTATGCCACCGCACTGACGGTGAGCCAGCTGACCGCCGGGTGCGTCGTGGCCGCCATCTCGGCGGGGAACCTGCCGAACGTGGCGCAGGCGCTGCGGGCGCGCTGGCCGGAGGTGAAAATTGTCATTGCCGGTGACAACGACTTTCAGGATGCGGGTGAGAACCCCGGCAAAGCGTTTGCGGAGAAGGCAGCAAAAGCCGTCAGTGGCTGGGTGAGTCTGCCGCCGGGCGAAATTAAAGCCGACTGGAACGACTTTCACCGGGAGCACGGCGTGACCCGCGCCCGTGAAGCGTTCCGTAACGGTCTGGTGCTTTGCGGTGAGGGCCGCACGCAGCTGCCGCACGGGTTCCGGCTGACGCAGGAATACCTCTGGTACGAAAAGCAGGTGCAGCGCAACGGCGAAACGGAAATCCAGAACGTCAAAATCTGCAACCCGCTGCGCGTCACGGCCATCACCTGCGACGCCGACGGCGGCAACTTTGGCCGCCTGCTGGAATGGGAGGACACATGGGGAGAGCGTCGCCGGTGGGCCATGCCGATGGAGATGCTGAGCGGCAGCGGCGAGGAGCTGCGCCGCGTGCTGCTGGTCAACGGCCTGTCTTACATCAGCACCACCGGCGAGGCCCGCGCCCGCCTGATGGAATACATCTCGCTGTGCAAGCCGGAGCGCCGCGTGACCTGCGTGAGCCGCACCGGCTGGCACGGTCAGGTTTACGTGCTTCAGGACGAGGTGAGCGGAGAAGGCGCAGACGGCGTCATTCTCCAGACCACCTCCGTGCAGGGGCGGGACTTCCGCGTGTCAGGCTCCGTTGATGAGTGGCGCGAGCACGTTTCCCGCTTCTGCACCGGTAACTCACGCGTGGCGTTCGCGGTCAGCCTCGCCTTTGCCGCCCCGCTGCTGCGGCTGGTCGGCATGGACGGCGGCGGCTATCACCTCAAGGGGGAATCCACGGACGGCAAGACCACCACCATGAAGGCGGCCACCTCCGTGTGCGGCGGGCCGGACTACTGGCAGACGTGGCGCGCCACCGGCAACGCGCTTGAGGGCTGCGCCAGCCGCCGCAACGACGCGGCCATGATGCTCGACGAAATCCGCGAGGTGGACGGGCGCGAGGCGGGCAACATCGCCTACATGCTGGCAAACGGTCAGGGTAAGGGCCGCGCCGGTACGGACGGCGAGCTGCGCACCCGCAAGCAGTGGCGCCTGCTGTTCTTCTCCACCGGGGAGCTGTCGCTGACCGAGCACGCCGCAAAGGCCGGAGAGCGCACCTTTGCCGGGATGGAGGTGAGGATGATCCAGATACCCAGCGATTCGGGGAAGTTTGGCGTGTTTGAGGAGCTGCACGGCTTTGAGAGCGGCAAGGCGCTGGCCGAGCATCTGGAATGGGCCACGGCCAGCTACTACGGCGCGCCGTTCCGCGAGTGGCTGAAGGCGCTGACCGCAGACCTGAACGGGCTGACGGCGCAGGCTAAAACCCTGCTGAAGGAGTATACCGCCGCCCTGACCCCGCAGGACGCGGGCAATCAGGTGGGCCGCGCGGTTAACCGTTTTGCCCTGGTGGCAATGGCCGGAGAGCTGGCGACCCGCCTCGGCATCACCGGCTGGCAGGAAGGTGAAGCGCTGCGGGCAACCCGCGTGTGCCTGAATGCCTGGCTCAAAGACCGCGGGCATACCGCCAACCAGGAAGACATTGCCGCGCTGGAGCAGGTGCGCAGCTTCTTTACCGCTAACCAGTACAGTCGCTTTGCCGACTGGCACGACGAGCGCAACCGTCCCGGCAACATGGTGGGCTGGCGAAGGGTGGATAAGGGCAACACCGCGCAGGGCACCGAGGCGGTGACGACGTTCTACGTCATGCCGTCCGGGTGGAAGGAAATATGCAGGGGGTTTGACCCGCGTAAGGTGGCGCGCCTCTGCGCGGACCGGGGTTATCTGCTGGCCTCTGCCGACGGCAAGCTACAGACCAGCATCCGCCCGCCAGAGATGAACGTGCGCAGGCTCTACGTTTTTAACAGCGAGGTGCCGGGCTGACGTGAAGGGCTTTGCGTGAGTCTTATTTTTAAAGGGTAACAGGTGTAACTGGTGTAACAGCGGCATCCGGTAAGGGCTGAGGCTGTTACACCTGACAAAAAGGTGAGGTGTAACGGGTGTAACAGTACCCGTTCCCTGCTGTTACACCCTGTTACCCATCGTGTTACACCGCAGAATTTATGAAAAAGCTATTTAATTCAGTGATGTAACACCTGTTACCCGTGTTACACCGGAAAAAGAAGGACAGCGGCGTTTAGCGACATAAAGCCTCTTTTTCTGGCAGGCCGGTTATCAGACGCAGCGGTAATCCCGCCCTGCGCTGTACCAGCCACCACACACTGCCCGCAGATGGATGCACTGTGCCACCGACGGCACAATTGACTGACCGAAAATAACCCGACAGGAATACTCATGACCGATAAAAACCCCGCAGCCGGACTACCCGCTTCCGTGCAGAGCGCGTTAGATGAAGTTAACGTCGCCCGAAACGCCTGGATTGAGACGCGCCGTAAACAGGAATCAGCGGCTTCGCAGGCTGAAACCATCCGCCAGCGCCGCGCTGAGACCGAGGCGAATGCGACCGCTCAGAATGATGAATGGCGCAGGCTGTTTCGTGAGAACGGCGGCGTAATGACGCCGGAGATGAAGAAGCTGCGCGCGGAGGTCGTACTCGACCGCGAGTCGCTGGAAGAGTTTGACGCCCTGCTGACCCTCCACGCGCAGGAGAGTGAGTTCCTGCCGTGGGAGACCGCCGACAGCGCGCAAGCATACATCAATGCGCACAACGACCTGGTACAGCTGCGCGCCATGCAGCTGTGGCAGGAATTCATGCAGGCACACGGCGAGCCACTGATTCAGATGCTGAGCCTGCTGAAAATCACGCTGGGCCGGGAGGCATCTATCACAACCGGCGTTGTCCGGGGCGTTAATGACCCGGAAAGCGTACTCAGGGAATTTATCAATAAGCACATCACGCGCCCTGCGCTTGAGCGCGACGCACTGCCGGAGGAAGACGCAGCCTTCAGGCTGGCAGGTGTTTTCCCGGATCATGCAGCCCGCATTGACTTCAGCAGAGCCCCGACACCGGCAGCACGGAACAAAATGCTGGTCCGCCGTGAAATGGCGAAGAAAAAGGAGCAGGCGTAATGACCATTGTAACCACTCCCGCGCAGGCGCTTGACCAGTTCCGCGCCGCCCGCAGCCAGTGGCAGGCTCACGTCAGTGCGCGTCAGGAGGCTGAAACGGCACTGAATACCCTGCTCACGGCTGGCGAAAAAACGGCTGATTACAGTGAGCGTGTACCTCTGCTGCGCGAGCGCATCGCGGTGCTGGACTGGCAGATTAACTGCGCCGCCCGTGAGGGCGTGTACGCACAGCGGGTTGTGCTGGAAGCCTGCACGGAGGACGCGCTCAGCGGCTTTATGGGCGAACACGGCCCGGCGCTCACCTCTGCGCTGGCCCCGTTCCTGAACGGCCCCGGCGGGCTGGAGGTGGCCGCCCGGCTGCTGCGCAGCGTCGTGGCCCGTGAGGTGCAGCGTACGCGCCCGGCGGTGGCAGCAGCATACAAGGACGCGCTCGCGGAAGCGGGCCTTGCCCCGGAAGCCGGTATGCTTCGCGACTGTCAGGGGAGCTACACCCCCGCACAGCACCTGCGCTTTGCGCAGCGCCAGAACCGGCTGCCGCAGGAGGGCGCGTGATGGCCCTCAAATGCCCGGAGTGCGGCACCACCGCACATACCCGCACCAGCGCCTACGAGTCAGCGACCGTCAAGCGCACCTGGTATCAGTGCACCAACCTTGACTGCTCCTGCACGTTCACCGCGCTGGAGAGCGTCGAGAAAATCATCATGAAGCCGCAGAAGCCTGCGGAGTCAGAACCCGCAGCGGCAACGCTGAGCGCGGCGCGACAGCCGCAGACGCTGGGCCGCTACGGCGACGCCTGCACCCGCCGCGACCGTCACGCACAGCCCTGAACAGGAGAGAATATGAGTACGCCAATGACAGACACCGCAGTTAACGCGACCGGCACGCGAATTGCCGCCGCCATGCACACCGGAAACCAGCCCCTGCGCGAGGCGGGCTGGCTCACTAAGCTGCCCGAAGCGGAGGTAGAAAACACCACCGCGCAGCTCGTCACAGGCCTTTCCCCTGGGTGGCGTCTTCGCGTCGCCGACCTGATGAACAGGCTCAATGGCTGGATGGAGGCCCGCAGCAGCGAAACCGCCGCAGCCGGTGCCGTAAGCACTCTGCGCGAGCGCCGCAGCGAGGCCGAACGTGAGGCAGAGGCCGGACGGGCACGCTTTCGCGAACTGCTGGATCAGAACAGCGGCACCGTTACGGCGGAAATGAAAAAGCTGCGCGCCGCCTACCTTGAACAGGAGGAAACCGCTCGCGAGCTTGAGAGCCTGACCGGCGAAAAGGAAAAGCAGCTGCCGCAGCTGGCCCACGATACCGGATGCAAGGCAACCGCCTATGTGCTCAGTCATGAGGGCATCACCGACGAGCGCGTGGACGAGCTTCTGGGCGATTTTCTGGTGCTGCATGGTGCTGAGCTGTTCAGCCTGCTGAATATGAAGTACCGCCAGTTCAGGCGCACCGGCAGTGAATACATGCCGGGCGTAATTGAGGGCGTCAATGACGCCGACACGCTCTATGGCGGCTTTGTAATGCAGCGTATTGCCGAAACCGGAAGAAAATACAGCGGGCTGATGTTCCGCGACGACGTGCTGAGCCTGACCGGGATCACGCCAGCGGGCAGCGCGAAAGCAGATTGCAAAAAGAAGAAACTTATCTGACCCGAAACAACGTAAAACTCTGAGATGCCCGGCCTCACGCCGGGCTTTTTTGTGCCCGACGCTTAACGTCGGAGCATGCATGCCTATGCCGCATGAAAACGCATGAGTCTCAGGCACCCAATAACGGCATATCAGACCAGCAGCGGCGCGGCATCAACCCGATCATGCAGGTGCATGAAAACCACTCCATAAAGCGGGCAGGCGTGGCGGGGGTACGAGCGCGCGCTACGGTCTGAAGTTTAAAGCCGAGCAATTACAGCGTGCTATTTGAAGCATGAATGGAACGGGTGTCCAAAAAGAAAGGTTAGGATTAAAAATTTTTGTTTTGGGCAGGTATATGCGTCACAATTTTTTGATACAACCCTAAAGATTTTCTGACCGGTGGCGAGTATAAATAGGTGCGCATGCATAAGGTGCATGGATTTGCATGCAGATTTTACTTGTCAGAAGCCCCCTTAGCAGCCCATCTGGCAAGGCCTACCATGATGCAGTTGATTAAAAAGTGACGCATAAAGCGGGCAGGCATGTTGGGGGATAGCATTGCGCGCAAAGGTTTTGAGGTAACAGATGCATAATTGGAATTGCCATTTAAAAGGACTATAAGAATGTCATATCAAATCCAAGCTATTTGCCCTTGCTGTAAGCTACAAACAACAAATGACTTAAATAAAATAGAGGAACTTTTCGGATTTAGAACGATGGAAAATGAAAGGCTAATTCCACAATCGTATTGCCGTAGATGCAGGGGACTGCGTTGTTCTCCCTCCGAAAAGAAATGTGGAGCAATGTAGTTAAAATCTGATGCGGTCTATCAATTCAAATGACAGACCGTTTTAAATTAATTAGATTAATCTTGTTCCTTTACATTTGACGCTGAAACCTTATTAGGTCTAGCATCAATTATAACAAGCTCCTTCCCTTCTTTTATTTTAAGCTCTTTGAAAATGGAAATTAATTTACTTAATTCCTGATCAGTAAAATACAGAATAACCTTTATTGATTTTTTCGTCTGATTTGCTTTCTCATATACTTTAACTTGATTGGCTAAGTTTTGTTTTAACTTGGAGTTGCTTGCCAATTTAAATTCAACTAATGTCTTGTCTTTAGAACCCCTCGATACTTTGTAATCAACAGGCCCCCTTCCATTATCAACTTCACTATTTACATCAGATACAGAAGCATACCATGTAAGTCTGAACATTAATTGTAAGTCTGACTCACGCTTGATAGGGTTTCCTTTCAGATAAAAAATCTTATAGCCATTGTTATTTTCAATTACTTGTTTTAAATACATAACACGATTATACGATTCTTCTAAAGTATCATGGTTTTCGTGGAAAAAATCGTTGTTATGCTCAAAAATTGAATCAATGAGTTTTTGAACCTTACTTATAAAAACACTCTCTGATTCAAGTACTTTTTCCATACTCTTTTCATGTGCAGAGCGACTTTGCTTCTCTTTCATTTTAATATAATAGTCAATGAAAGTAGGGTTATCTTTAATAACTAAGTCTGCAGCCGCTTCAAGATCCTTTTTCTTTGCCTTGTCGGGAAGGCATCTATTAAAATATTCGCTAAGTTGGTCCCTCAACTGTTCATTAGGAATGCTATTACAAACGTCTCTAAAATCAGCAATCATGTCATTACGGTTAATCCAAGTTTCATCTTTGGTGAGAATATCCCTTGGAGTTAACAGCACAAAGTCATCATTATAAGATGGCAAAGTGAATTTTTTATTCACCCACGTTCTTGTTTCATAGTTGAAATGGACTTTTTCTACATTAAATTCTTTAAGAAACTTTTTGTTTATGTTTTTTGTAGAAAAATCCTGTGTATATTCCAACAAAAATGACTTGATTAAATTTGTAGTGAAATCGCTTACACTATCCTTACCAACTCCACTTTTAATAAGGCATAGTTTTTCTAAATGACTACCAGAGGTGATTTCTTCTTTTCCAAAATTTGACAGTATATTGGAAAAGCTTGCATTTAAAGCTTTCGCAAAATCTGGGCCTAATCCACTTCCACCATTACCAACGATGCTGTAGCCAAACCAATTTTGCTTCACTTCGGGAAAAAGGAACCAACTACTAATAAGACCTTTACTGAGATTTCTGCCGCCAGAAACATCTCTTAGAAAAGCAACATAGTTAATTATCTCATTATGTAGTTTCTTATACTGATCGTTATCACTATTAAATAATAAAAATGGGTCTATAAATAATGGAAGATCATTAATTAGCGATATGTTAAATGCACCATAACTCTTAATCTTTTCAGGTGCTACTTTAAAAAAGTCAGAAAAATATACATTTATCTTAGGCATATATGGTTCTCCTTAACTTAAATTATCTTCAAATTGCTGCATGCGAGGATTTAAAAACATTAGGCACCATTAATAATGAACAGATTTAACCCTAAAATCAAAATTAAAAAGATCATAAAAATCATACAGATATGATAATTAGAATGAATTCAGCCTGATTTAAGAAGAAAAAAACTAACCATTTAGCAGGCACCACAAACTAAGCAGCAGTTTCTACAATCCGTTATAAGAGCAAAAGGTTTTACTGTGGCTGCAAAGTTAAGAGCACTATCAAATTGGGGGTATCTTTGGGGGTATCAGTTTAAAAAATATAATAATGTGAATTGAAATCAACGAGTTAAATCTATTACTAACTCCTGTGATCTTCCGCCACTACACTTCCGAAACCATCCAGATTAAGAAGGAAGGGTTCAACGCAGCCCAATCTAATCTTACGTTATCTTTTGTGAAGCCCACTCTCGACTCTTTAAAGTAAAAAACCATAAAACCTGCTTAAACCCAATTTTTTATCTACTATAAAAATTTAAAACAGCCACTAAAACCACTAATACATTTAAGCTATTGTTTTTTTTCTTCATTTTACTCATTTAATATTTTTCTGAGAATTTCATAATCGAGTTGAAAAAACTATTAGGCATGAATCGATGACGAATGATATAGATATATTTAACTATCAAAATAGTCTGATGGATCACTAGGAGAAGATAATGGGAAATATACAATTGCCTAAGGATGCTCTACAGCGTGTCCAGTTAGGTCAGTCATTTGCCGAATACGACATTATTAGAAAATCTTCTGACTTGTTTGTTTCAACCCCTGCGACTCTTGCTGCTTTAGACAGTGAAAATACTCATTGCTTCTTTATTGGTAGGAGAGGAGCAGGAAAAACCGCTATAACAATAGAGGTTGGTAGAAAAATAAGTCGCACTATAAACATTATTCCTCAAATATTCGATTTACTCAAACTACCCTTAGACAACGAATTATTTCTAGACACTAGACAGCGACCTTTTAAATCTTTAATGCATTCAATGGAACGAGCATTAATCGATGAGGTTATAAAAAGCTGGCATGAAAATTCGAGTTTTGACTTCAATAAGGCCCCAGAAACCATCAGAAAAGAAAGAAGCCTTATTGAAGATTGCGATTTTGATCAGCGCATATTAAATCTTGTTGGAGAAATTTTTGACGCCTATTCTAAAGAAAATGAAAAACTCTGGTTGAGGCAGATACAAAGGAGCAAACGATTAATCCAAGAAATTAATGATCTTGATTTCAATGTGAATTATCAATATGTTTTACTTATCGATAGGCTTGATGAGTCGTGGGACGGTAGTGAATCAGCAATCATATGCTTAATGGCTTTAATGCACGCAACAGTAAGACTTATAGCATCTACTAACTACATAAAACCTTACGTTTTCATCAGAGAAAACATCTACGACAGAATTAGAGCAAGAGATAATGAGTTTTCAAGACTGGAAACATCGGTAGTATTTTTAGAATGGAGTCCACATAAATTATCAGAATTAGTAGAGAGAAGACTCGTTAAACCATTTACAGCCAAACCAAAACTCGGAGGTGAAGCTTGGGAACATTTTTTTGAGGGAGAGTCGAAAGACAGCATTAATAACTTTATGAATGTATGCCAACATCGGCCTCGTGATGTTTTAATGCTGGCGAGTTATGCCATTGACTCAGCAATAAGTCATGGAAACAACAAGGTAAAATCTGAAGATCTTCTTTATGCCAGTAAGCGTTATAGTACGAGTCGACTCAAAGATCTAGGTGATGAATACGCTGAAAACTATTCAAATATTAGTATTATACTTGAGTATTTTTTTGGACTAGGTAATGAATTTACGCTCGTTGCCATTGAGGATTTCATCCAAAAACTTTTGGTTAATGATTCTGTCGCAAAACATTGTAAATCATGGTTTTACGATTTCACCACCCCTTTCCGATTTATAGAGTTGTTTTATAGCATCGGTTTTCTTGGTATAAGAAGAAAAACTCATATTGAATATAAAGATTCTGGGAAAGACTCTAATGCAAAACCCTCATTTGACCATGCCTCCACTGTTTTCATTCATCCAACATACCACGAGGCACTCAACTTAAGAAATATTCTCCTAAAAGATTTAAAGGAAAATACTACTCTTCAAAGTGAAGGTATTCTAGAAGACCTTCCAGATAGTTTCAAACTTGATGACTATAAAGCTGCATTAGAAAACACTTTAAAAAAACTTAAAGCGCTTCCTACTGGTTCCGCTTTCGCCTCTAATTTTGAAGAAATTGTTGGTGATGTAATAAAACTCTGTTTTTTTAGAACGCTTACTAATGTACAACCTCAGGTGCGAGCCCACGACAATACATCTATAAGAGATTGGATTGCTTCGAATAGGGCATCAGATGGTTTTTGGGAAGTGGTTCGCACAAAATACGGTGCAACACAAGTAGTGTGGGAATGTAAAAATTACAGTGAATTAAAATCTGATGACTTTCATCAATTAGGATATTACCTCAACGATACTTTTGGCCATTTTGGAATAATTGTTTTCAGAGGTGATGAAATAAAAACACAATACATAAGACACATATCAAATTTAGCAAATAGAAATAAGAGTGGTTTAGTGTTGCTACTTACGCATAAGGACTTAGAAGTATTTCTACGTCAGGCGATCAAAGGTACATTCAAGGAGTCTCATCTTCAGGATAAATATGATCAAATGGTAAGAGCACTGTCCTAAACTAGGTATAAGATTGTGTATAACAGAAAATACCCATTGTTATTATTTGTAATTATAACAATGGGTTATTTAGTTTTCATCGCTCCTATGATCTTCCGCCACTTATTTATATCCCCTCCCACTAACTCAACAATCCCGCCCCTACATTCACCGACAACCCCAAAATCGCCAGATTGAACACGAACGAAATCACCGACTGCAGCAGTGCGATTTGCCGCATATCCGTGGTGCCCGTTGCCACATCGGCGGTTTGCGAAGCCACCGCGATGGTGAAAGAGAAATAGAGAAAATCCCAGTATCCCGGCTGCTCGGGCTTTTCGGGAAAGATCATCGGCGTGACATCTTTGCTGCGACGCAAATAGTGATGATGCGCGTAATGCATGGCGAATGAGGTGGGAAGCAGCGCCCATGAGACCACCAAGGTTGCCGCTGTCAGCAGCAGATGCAGAATGCGTGGCGTTCCCGTCAGGCTCTTCAGCGTGGTGAGCTCCATCAGAATCGCCAGAATGCTGACCAGGCAGGTGAGCGTCACCATACTTAGCACCAGCGTCGCGCTTTCATCTTCGATTTTCGCAATATGCGGGATGTCTTTGGCCTCGGTGCCTAACATGCGCAGCCACAGAAAAGCGAGATAGAGCCATGCCAGCACGTTCCAGCCAATCAGCAGACGCTGCAACATGCCCAGATGCGCTGGCAGGAAGAAATAACAGGTCACGCCAGCCACAATCGAAACCAGCAAACGCAGGCGTGCGCGAAGGTAATGCATCAGGGAAAGGCTCATGGCGTCAGAGGCTTAGTAAAGGAAGGTGGATAGGATAACTGTAGACCTTTTGATCAGTAACCTCTCAGGATTTCACCTCAATCCATCAACTGACACTCTCACAATGCAAAATAAAGGTGAGTGTGAACAGAACGCAACCTGTAAGTCTTAGTTACAAGTTCAATGGAAACGAAGTTATTAAGCAGGCCCTCCCCCCAACTTATACGCGACCACGCTTTACTTCCCCACCAATCTCCGCCACTTTGCTCCTTCATCGCATTGTGGAGCCTGGCATGTTAATCCATCCAACTGATACTCTGACTTTCTCGGGCAATCCGCGTCAGGCTGAGCTGCGTCAGCGCCTGCTGGAGCCGGATGCGCCGAAAGTGATTGCCGCTGCGTTAGCGAAACAGCTGGACCGTGAAACCTTCACGCATCGCCATGCAGCTGGGCAGCTTTTCTGTTTGAAACAGGGATTAATGACGGTGAAAACGCCGTCCGGTATTTTCGCCAATCCGCCGCGACTGGTGGGCTGGATTCCGCCCTACTTTGAACATGCGATTATCGGGCCGGGCCCGGTGCTTGGCTGGACGGTATTGGTTGACGATGCGCTGGCCGCGCCATTGCCGGATCATCCCGTCCTGCTTTCCTGCCCCTCGGTGCTGGAGCCGCTGGCGGAAAGGCTGGCAAACTTGTCGCCCGATCACTGGGGCAGCGCGCGCTACAATCGCCTGAGCGAGGTGTTTCTGGATGAATTGTATGAATCGACTGAACATCCGCTGACGTTACCGTTGCCGACGGAACCGCGCTTGCTGCAGATTGCACGCCTGTTGATGGACGATCCCTCCGATACGCGCACCGGGCCAGAACTGGCGCGCTGGGCCGGACTCAGCCCGCGCAGTTTGAGCCGTCATTGGGCCAGCGCGGAGGGAATGAGTTTGACGCGATATCGCCAGGTTTCACGTTTACTCAAATCACTGGAAGGATTGGCGGCGGGCAAAAGTGTGCAGCAAGTGGCATGGCAGGTCGGATTCGATAGTGTTAGCAGCTATATCAGCGCTTTTCGCAGCGCGTTCGGTTCAACGCCCGGTAAATACTTTACGCTGCTAGTCGACTCTGCGGATGCAAAAACAGCAAGCTAGCAGGTCCATCAATGTCCGGCAAAGTGTGCTGATATTTACGCCGGAACGCGCCGGGCGGCAAATTGAACATGCGGCGGAAAGTGCGGCAATAAGTTTGCTGCGAGTCGAAGCCATATTTAATGGCGATATCCATCAGCGGCATGTTGCTGTTCAACAGCGCGATCACCGAAGCCGTTAACTTGCGCTCGCGAATGTAGGTGCCAAGCGCGACGCCGGTGTAACTGCGAAACAGCCGCTGCAGATGCCACTGCGAATACCCGGCGCGGCGCGCCACGGTTTCCAGAATGAGTTTCTGCTCTATATTGTCCTCAATCCAGAACATCAGTTGCTGCATAAAGGCGGCGTGCATATCCATCTTTCCTCCTGATGTCGAAATGAATACCGTGATACCGATAAATCGTCGCACATCCCGTAGCGGCGCGATTTATCGCGCAATGAATTGCGCCGCTACGGGATGTGCGCTCTGAAATTTCGGTTTCAGCGATTAACTGACAAGCATTATAAGAAGACGTTAGCTGGCTATGTGACGGTCAAAAGCCAATAAATAACGATAACTCGCCAATTTGGCGCTTTATCATTCAGGCCGAATATTTCATCATCTCTGCTGATCATGAGAATGGAGAACACCATGAAAGGAATTTACCCTGCGCAGGAGAGCAATTTTGAGGCGATCACCACTGTGTGGGAAGCCTCGGTGCGGGCGACGCATCATTTCCTGCAAGATGCGGATATCCGCGCTTTGCGCCCGCTGGTGCGCGAGCAATATTTGCCGATGGTTGAGCTGCGTATTTATCGCGATGAAGAGCAGAGCATTGTCGGTTTTCTCGGCGTGGCGGAAAATCGGCTGGAGATGTTGTTTGTCGCGCCGCAAGTGTTTGGTCTTGGCATAGGCAAACAGCTACTGCGCTTCGCCATCGAACAAATGAATGTCAGCGAACTGGATGTGAACGAGCAGAATCCGCAGGCGCTAAGTTTCTATCAGCATCAGGGATTTGTTATCACCGGCCGCTCGCCACTAGATGGACAGGGAAATCCTTTTCCGCTGCTTCATCTGCGATACGGGCAGTGAATTAAATCGTCGCACCCATTGAGAGGCGATAATGCAGGTCGACCTGCTCGATGGTGGGCTGCTGGTTGATCTTTTTCAGGATGATCTCCGTCGCTACTTTTCCCATCTCAAAGCGCGGCGTGATGACGCTGGCTAAGCGTGGCGTGGTTGCCTGGCCGATCTCCAGCCCGTGAAAACCGGCAATCGCCATCGCTTGCGGCACGGCAATGCGCGCCGCCTGACACTCCTGCAGCACGCCGACCGCCAGATCATCATTGGTACAAAGAATCGCATCCATCTCGGGATAGAGCTGGCGCGCCAGCGTCATCATGCCGGTGCCAATCGATACCGATGAGACCTTGTTCGGCACAATCCGCCCTGCGGGCAAACCGGCCGCTTCAACCGCATCGCGATAACCGGCGTATCGTTGCTCATCACGACGATCGGACATCGAACCAAAGTAGATAACACGCTGTTTGCCGCTGGCCAGCAGCATCGCCGTCATATCGTAGCCGGCGCGATAGTTGTCGAAGCCAACATTGATGCGTCCACGCGCTTCGGTCAATCCCATCACTTCCGCCACCGGAATGTTGGCGGCGTTAAGGTATTTTTCCGCGCGTACGGTGTGTACCGATTCGGTCAGGATCAGCCCTTTGATGTTAAAGGCTAAAACCGTGGCGATCTGCTCCTCTTCACGTTGCGCGTTGTAGTCGTAATTGACCACCAGCGTTTGATAGCCGTGCGCGCTGGTCACCGATTCAATGCCCGCCAGCAGGTCGGCAAAGATTTGATTATTAAAGGAAGGAATCAACACGCCGATGCGCGGTGGGTTCTGTTTGGTCGCCGCGACATTATCGGTATCCGCGACGTAGCCAATTTCGGCAATCACGCTGGCGATCTTCTCCGCCGTTTCCGTTTTGACCTTTTCCGGCGTGCGCAGATAGCGACTTACCGTCATTTTGGTGACGCCCGCCAGGGTAGCAATATCGTCCAGAGTGATGCGCTGCGTTTTCATTACGGCGTCCGCAAAGAGGGGCTGAGAATCAACGTATTATGCCCGTTGCCTGTTAAAAAATGAAACGCGCCCGTGCGCTCAGCCGGATGAAATATAATCGGCAAAGCGCCGTGCATAACAGAATGAAAATTCCAATAAAAAGCAAACTTTGCAATGTCTTTACAAAGTGAACTGATGAAAAACCTATCATTTCATTAGGCTATAAACATGCCCCTGACGACTTATTCAGCAATTTTCGCAACCCTCTTCACACTTTTCGGAAAAAATGATCCAAAAACCATCATTTAGAACATATATTCCAACACGAAGACCTCGCGTGAATAAAAGTTGAACATCTAAACCTACACCACCCTCTTTCTGAACAAGTAACGTTCAGGCCGTAGAGACAAGGGGCTATAACAATGGATACCAGGCAAAAACGCTACAACATGAAGTATGTCATTCTCTGCTGTACTGTCGCGGCATTCGGCGGTCTGCTGATGGGATATGACTCTTCAATTATCTCCGGTGCAATCGAACCCTTAAGTGAATATTTCCAGTTATCGCCCGCTGAAACCGGCTGGGCCGTTTCCAATATCCTGCTCGGCAGTTTGATCGGCTGCTTTATGGCACCGCGCCTCAGCGACAAACTGGGACGCAAAAAATCCCTCGCCATCACCGCCCTGCTGTTTACCGTTTCGGTGATCGGGACGGCGCTGGCGCATAACTTCACTGTATTCGTCATTTTCCGCATGATTGGCGGATTGGCAATTGGTCTGGCGTCGGTGATTTCGCCTATCTATCTGGCGGAGCTGTCGCCTTCCAGGTTTCGTGGCCGTACTACCGCGCTGTATGCGGTGTGCTGCGTCGGCGGACAATCGGTGGTGTTACTGACTAACTACTTCATCACCAAATCCACCTTGCCTGACGTGATGATCAATATGGGCTGGCGCTACATCCTCGCCACGGCGCTGGTGCCGTGCGCGCTGTTTATCCTGTTCATCGCCTTTATCCCGGAATCGCCGCGCTGGAACGTGCTGAAAGGCAAGTACGATGAAGCGCTGGATACGCTGACCAAAATCTCAAACCGCGAGCATGCCGAGAGCGTGTTCAATGAAATCAAACATTCGTTTTCTGATAAAACCGCGCATCAGCACAAATCGCGTCTGCGTCTGGATAAAACCACCATTCCACTGCTGATCGTCGGTATCGGTTTGGCGGTGGGTAACCAGATCAGCGGCATCAACGTGATTCAGTACTTTGGGCCAACCTTGCTGAAAAACGTCGCGGGCAGCACGGACTCAGCGCTGCTGCAAACCTTCTGGCTGTCGATTTGTCAGTTCATTGGCGTGCTGGCGGGGATGATGCTAATCGATAAAGTTGGTCGTCGTAAGCTGCTGCTGCTGGGGGCCATCACCTCCTGCGTGTGCCTGACCTACTCCTTCATCGCCTTCTATTACCACCTGCCGGGCATGCTGGCGGTGATTGGCCTGTTCGCGTACATGATTTTCTTCGGTATGACGTGGGGCCAGATCGTCTGGACGGTGCTGGGCGAAGTGTTCCCAACTGAGATTCGTTCGATTTGCGTGGGGATTTCCATCTGCGCGATGTCGATGGCCAACTTTGTTATCAGCAGCACCTTCCCGATCATGAACAGCAGCCCGATGCTGCTGGATATATTCCACGGTGGCTTCCCACTGTTGCTGTTCGCGATTTTCTCGCTGGGGATGTACTTCTTCACCTTCCGCTATCTGCCAGAAACCGCCGGCGTGTCGCTTGAGAAGATTCATGCGCTGGTACTGCGTAAATTTAACGTTGAAGCAGATCTGCCGAAGACGACGTCCACTACGAAAGCGAGTGAGTCGTTTGATATTCCGAGGCATTAAAGCATTTGGTCGCCATCAATGGCGACCCTACGGGATCATTGATGGCGCCTGTTTAATTCAGGCGCTCATACTGCTCAATCACCGCCAGCGCTAAGCCGTTGGCCGGATCGATACGCAGCGGCAGGAAATGCAGCGCGGTGTGGGCAAAGGTAAAGGCCAGCGTACCGGCCTGCGCCGCCTGTTGCACCGCCTGCACGAACGCCGGCTGCGCATTCCACGGCCCATCAATAATGATGCTGGCCGGATTCACCAGCTGCATCACCTGACTCAACGCGTTGCCCAAATGGGTGCCCGCCTGCGTCATCACCTCTTTAAGGATTTCCGGCTCGCTATCACCATTCTGCCAGCGCAGGCCCGGCTTGCGTTTTGCCAACTGCTGCTGAATGGCCGGTTTGCTCACCAGCGTTTCCAGACAACCTAAGCGTCCGCAGCTACAACGTTCGCCGTTGGGTTGCACCGTAAGATGGCCGATCTCACCCGCCGTCCAGCTGCTGCCGGTAAACACTTCGCCCTGCTCGACCAGCGCGCCGCCCAAGCCTTCTGAGATACGCAGATAGAAATGGCTTTGCGACTTATTCAGTTCGAGTTGCTGCACCGAGAGCAGCGCGGCGGCTTTGACGTTATTCATGATGCGCAGCGGCAGCGGCATCTCGTGGCTGAGGATGGTCATCACATCCACATTCTGCCAGCCAAGATGGGCGGAAAAATGCACCCAGCCACGATGGGGATCGATGATGCCGGGGAAGCCAATCGCCACGCCGAGCAGCTCGGGATGCGCCGCGTGCAAGGTCTGACACACTTCCACCAGCTCATGCAGTAATTGCTCGGGATCGCTGGTTTCCGTGCGCCAGGTTTGCTCGGCAATCACCTGCGAGTAGTAGTCGCACACGCGCCAGTGAATCGCCTGGCGCTCCACCATGATGCCGGCGCTTTTCAGCTTTTCCGCGCGCAGCGAGATTTCGATTTTAGGGCGGCCCGCAGAAGCGACGCTAACCGGGCCGAGCTCATTGATCAGCCCGGCTTCCAGCAAATCATCGACAATCAGTGAAACGGTGTTTTTGCTCAGCTCGAGCGCTAATGCCAGATCCTGGCGGGAGGTGATGCGGGTGGTGCGCAGTTGCGTCATCACCCGCTTCAGGTTGTTCAGACGAAGTAGTGCTGGACCTTTACCGGCTGCTTTCATAGCACTCCTCAATACTCATCACCGCGCACACGGCTGCGATAACTTTCCCAGTCAAAGCGCACCCACAAGCTGTTGCCGAGGCGCATACGATCCATCACGCGTTCACCCAACAGCGAATTCATGCCCGCCGGATCGAGGTTCGATAACATGCCGGTCGGGCGTTTCGACGATGAGCGGCGATCAACAATCTGATTGATGATCACTTTTTCATAGCGCGATTCGCTCTGCATGCCGATCTCATCGATCACCAACAAGTCCACATGGCTGAGATCGTGCAGCAGGCGCTCTTCGGTTAAATCGCTGCCGCCGCTGAAAGTGCCCTTCATGCTCGACATCAAGTCGGCGACGGTGACAATCAGCACGCTTTTACCGCGGATAATCAGATCGTTACCAATCGCCGCAGCAAGATGGTTTTTACCGGTGCCGGGACGGCCAGAGAAAACAAAACTGGAGATGCTATTTTCAAATCCGGCGGCGTATTCGCGCGCCATCGCCAGCGCTTTACGCTGCCCATCATTTTCCACGCGATAGTTGTCGAACGAGCAGTTCATGTGCAGCTCGCGGATGCCCGAGCGCCCCATGATGCGCTGCATTTTCATCGCGCGGTTTTCCCGCACAATCGCTTCCGAGCGCAAACGGCCCTGCTCCTGATTCCAGGCCAGCAGCTCCGCGCCGTTTTTGAATTTCGGCTGCACTTCGGACGGCATCATCTTTTTCAGGCGGCTAAAAAGATCGTTCGGCGTTTTCATTACTCACCTCGGAATCCATCGGGAATATCGTAATCAGTATTGCTGATTTGCGTGAGATCGCGCTTTGGCTGCCCGCCATTAGCGGCGCGATTCATCTGCACGCTGCGCGCTAACTTCTGCTGCCACTGCACATGGTGGAACAAACGGCCTTCCGCCTGCCAGTACGCCACAAACGTGGCCAGCTCGGCGGCAGTAACGGCTTCACTCAACGCCACGCCCCAGATGGCGGCCTGACGTTGAAAATCGCTGTCCGGCTGCCAGCCTTCATACATTGCGAACTTGCCAACCGGTGTAGCGATAGGCGCGCTATCGGTCTGAAACAGACTCTCATCCAGCGTGACATCATTGGGCTGCTGCGTGGCGGCTTCCAGCGCCAGCAGCTGCGCCAGACGCTGCGGCGTAAGCGCATAAAATGCCGGCGTATTGTTATGCAGCACCGCCAGCGTGCCGTTATCGGCCTGCTGCAGCACGGCGAGCGGGTCATGGCAGAAGCCATCCAGCCCTACCAACGTTGAAGATAAGATTTTGACTGACATGAAGAAACCTGACGTTAACCAGCATGGTGCGCCGGACGGTTAATTCAGCCCGACGTAATACGCTCAGTGTAACTGTTTTAGCGCGGCGGATCGCGCGCGATTTAGAAGCTGGCGCTGACGCCAAGGCTGTAGATGAACTGCTCACCGCTGCTCACCGCACCGGTTTGCGCGAAGGAAGCAAAGGCCGCCATATTTTGCCCCAACGGCATATTGGCACCGACGCTGACATCCACCCAATTGTTTTCCCGGCCATTCATGTCGTCAGCGTGTTCACGGGTGGGTGAAGGCAGCTCTTCATTCACCAGATGGCTGTAGCTCACCTGTGCCCACGGCGATATCCAGCCAAAGCTGGAATCCACGCGCCAGCCGAGCGAGGCAATATGCTCGGCATTATTGCTGTCCACGCGTTCACACTTCGGGCAGCTCAACGTCGAATCATCTACCGCAAACTGCGCCACCGGCCCGGTGCTCACCGCTTCACTCATCGGCATCGACCAACCGGCCGAATAGCGATTAACAAAGGGCGCGGCACCGACGCTGGCGGTTTCATTGTGCATCACCATCGCGAAGTCGTTCGGCGAATTCAGCGCAGCGTCAAACAGGTTGGCATCGGGGTTTTCTGTCAACATCAGATGATTACTGGAAATTTTTTCAGCAAGTATTGCGTTGTAATCGGGCGCGCTATTCTGGCTGGATTGATCAAAGGCATAGGCATTCCCGGCCAGAAAAAATAGCCACCAACCGCTAAAAGCCAGCGCAACTTTGTGCTGGCCTGTCCGCTGACTTTTCTGCAACATGAAGGACTCCTGACGAGCCGGGAAGAGATGGGCGTTTAGGTTTTATAAGATCTATATCGGCGCCCGTTGTATAACTATTAATCGAATTTGCTGTACGTCAAGGGATCTATCGCTATTTCATATGCTAAGGGAGTGATGCAATGCAGCGTTGTGGCTGGGTAACTGAGGATCCACTGTATCTGGCGTACCACGATCAAGAGTGGGGCGTGCCGCAGACCGATAAGCGAGTCTTATTTGAAATGGTCTGTCTGGAAGGCCAACAGGCGGGGCTTTCATGGATTACCGTGCTGAAAAAACGCGAAAATTACCGCCGCGCCTTCCATGAATTCGATCCTGATGCCGTGGCGTTGATGGATGAAAGCGACATGGAACGTCTGATGCAAAATGCGGGACTGATTCGCCATCGCGGCAAGCTGGAGGCAATCATCAACAATGCGCGCGCATTGCTGGCGCTGGAAGCCACCGGAGAGGACTTTTCGCGCTTTATCTGGTCTTTTGTCGACCATACGCCGATTTTGCACCGTTACGCGAATTATAAAGACGCGCCAACCACCTCCGAGCCCGCCATTGCGCTCTCTAAAGCGCTAAAGAAGCGTGGTTTTAAATTCGTCGGTCCCACAACCTGCCACTCATTTCTACAGGCCTGCGGCTTAATTAACGATCATCAAACCAGCTGTTTCTGCCATCCTGATAATCTTTAAAGCAAAAGTTTACAAATTAAGACTGACCCTCACGCATTTCCCCATAATTGAACGGCATAATAGTGCCGTTTTGGGGCTTTTCCCCGTTTAAATCTGTGAGGGATTTTTCA
This sequence comes from Pantoea sp. JK, assembly GCF_026130245.1. Lineage (NCBI taxonomy): Bacteria > Pseudomonadati > Pseudomonadota > Gammaproteobacteria > Enterobacterales > Erwiniaceae > Pantoea > Pantoea sp. JK. The sequence goes on along the minus strand of NZ_JAINFN010000008.1, from coordinate 79,596 downwards.
TGAATAAGCGTATTTTGGCGCTGACCTTGTTATTGAGCGGCAGCCTGGCGCTGTCGGGTTGTACCACCAATCCGTATACCGGCGAATCGCAGGCGGGCAAATCGGGCATCGGTGCCGGCTTAGGCGCGGTGTTAGGCGCGGGCGTGGGCGTGCTGTCGTCGTCGAAGAAAGATCGCGGTAAAGGCGCGCTGATTGGCGCGGCATCCGGTGCGGCACTGGGCGGCGGCGCGGGTTATTACATGGATGTGCAGGAAGCGAAACTGCGCGACAAAATGCGCGGCACCGGCGTCAGCGTGACGCGTCAGGGCGACAACATCGTGCTCAACATGCCAAATAACGTCACCTTTGATTCCAACAGCAGCAACCTGAAACCGGCGGGCGCTAACACCCTGACCGGCGTCGCGATGGTACTAAAAGAGTATCCAAAAACCGCCGTGAATGTGGTGGGCTACACCGACAGCACCGGCACGCGCGCGCTGAATATGCGCCTGTCACAGCAGCGTGCTGACAGCGTCGCCAGCGGTCTGATTCTGCAGGGCGTGGCGCAGAACCGCCTGCGTACTCAGGGTTTAGGCCCGGATAATCCGGTCGCCAGCAACAGCACCGAAGACGGTAAAGCACAGAACCGTCGCGTTGAGATCACCCTCAGCCCGCTGAGCTAAAAGTAAAGCCGATCTGCGCCAGCAGGTCGGCTTTTATCACTCTTTTTCGCCACTTTTGACGCCACCTTTGTCAGAAAAAGCTAAAAAATTCGTAACTGATAGAGCCGCCTTTTCCTTTATGCTAGCGTGATCAAAAATTGATCAATGGGACGCTATCATGTCACTGAAAGCCATCGCCGCTACCCTTGGCCTCTCTGTTACTACCGTGAGCAGGGCGCTAAATGGCTATGACGATGTAGCGGCCGTCACGCGCAAACGCATTGAAGATGAAGCGCAAGCGCGCGGTTATCGTCCCAACGATGCGGCCCGTCGCCTGAAAACCGGGCGCGCCAATGCGGTTGGACTGCTCTTTCCCATCAGCCACGCCTCGCTCAATGACAGCTACTACAGCCAAATGCTGCTGACGCTGGATCAACGTCTCGCGCAGCACGATATTGATCTGCTGTTGCTACCCGATAAGCCGCAGGAGCTGCAACGCAAGCTGATTCGCATGCTGCGCAGCGGCGCCATCGATGCCCTGATTTTAACCCACACCATGCCGCAGGATGCGCGTTTGCAACGCCTGCAACAGAAAGGTTTCCGCTTCCTGACGCTGGGTCGCAGCGAGCTGCCGCAGCCTTACGCGTGGATTGATTACGATAATCACGCCGGTACTTTTCTCGCGGCACAACACTGCCTGCAACAAGGATGGCCGCGTCTGGCTTATCTCGGCAGTAACGAATCGGCGACGTATATCCTCGATCGCCGCCAGGGATTTATTGATGCGTTGATTCAGCATCAGGCGCCGGTCGATCAATCTCTGATGGCTACATTGCCCGCCACGCGCCGCTCCGGCTATCAACAAACCAATGCCTGGCTGGCCCAAGGCGATGCGCCGCAAGCGATCATTACCGATTGCAGCACGCTGGGTGAAGGAGCCGCGATTGCGCTGCAGCAAGCGGCCCGCCTGAAGGGCGCGCAGGCGATTCCGCTGTATGTGTATGATGGATTGCCGCCCGATTCGATTGTCGATCAGCCGGTAAACGCCATTCTGCAATCATCCCAGCAGCACATTGGCGAGCGCATCGCCGAAATGGTGCTGCAACTGCTGGATGATGCGCCGCTGAGCGAGCTGCAAACGCTCTGGCAACCGGTGCTGCGACTCACTTCAGACACGCAATGATTGCGACTGGCCTGAGCTGTGTTAGTCTTCGCCTGTTTCTTTTCAGCAGGTGTAAGCAATGAAAACCAGGCCGCCACGAGCCACAATCAGTGACGTTGCCCGTACGGCAAAAACCGGTAAAACCAGCGTTTCCCGCTATCTGAATGGCGAAGTGAATCTGCTCTCGCCCGATCTCAAAGCCCGTATCGAACAGGCCATCGCCGAACTCAACTATCGTCCCAGCCAGATGGCGCGTGGACTGAAACGCGGCCGCACGCGTTTGATTGGTCTGATCATTGCCGACATCACCAATCCTTACTCGGTTGACGTGTTGAGCGGCATCGAAGCGGCGTGCCGTGCGCAGGGCTTTACTCTGCTGATGTGTAACACCAACAACGAAGTCGATCTCGAACAGCATTACCTGCAACTGCTCAGCAGTTATCAGGTGGAAGGCATTGTGGTGAATGCCGTGGGCATGCATGAAGAAGTCCTTAATCGCCTGCAACAGTCGATGCTGCCAATGGTGTTGATCGACCGTAAAATTCCCGATTTCGCCTGCGATATGGTGGGGCTCAACAACGTTGAAGCCTCCACAATTGCGACTCAACATTTGCTGGATAACGGCTATCAAGCCCTGCTCTTCCTGAGCGAGCCACTTGGCAGCGTCAACACCCGCCGTGAACGTCTGCGCGCCTTCTACGACACGGTGAACAGCGCGCCACAGATTGCGGCAGAGAATGCCGAAGTGGCGCTGCATCAGCCCGACGCGCTGGAAAAACAGCTGCGCGCGTTCCACCAGCGCCATCCTGACAAACGCTGTGCGGTGATCGCCGCCAACGGCGCGCTGACCTTGCAAGTGGCGCGCGCGCTGCAGCGCCTTGAGCTGCGCTGGGGCGAAGCGATTGGCCTGCTGGGCTTTGACGAACTGGAATGGGCGGCGCTGGCGGGCGTCGGCATCACCACGTTAAAACAGCCCACCTGGCAGATTGGTTACGCCGCGCTGGAACAAGTCATTGCACGCATTGAAGGCAGCGAGCAATCGATCAGCGAACAGCTCTTCTCCGGCGAGCTGATCGTGCGCGGCTCCAGCCAGCCGCTGCGCTAACCTCCCCTTTTATGGCTCACTTCGTGAGCATGATCATAATTTCACGGTCTGCCTCTTCTCTTTGGAACCGGTTCCATTTAGGTTTTTTATAACGAATGGGATGTGGTCATGCCCGGAGAAACGTGATGAAACCAGAAATTATTGTTGTAACTGCCGCATACGGCGCGCAGAAAGTAGCGGAATTGGGTGGCCAGACCGCGCTGTTGCCGCTGATCAAACAGGCGGGCGCGGATGGCGTCGAAATCCGTCGCGAGCTGTTCAACGAAAACGAACTCTGCCTGCTGCACGCACTCGGCAATGCGATTTCCCAGCATCAGCTGAGCGCCAGCTATTCCGTGCCGGAAGCGCTGTGGCTGGATGATGGCGCGCTGAATCCGCGTCTGGCGCAATTCCTGCAGGAGGCCGAACAAATCGGCGCTAAGCGCCTGAAAGTGGCGCTCGGTCATTTTGTGGAGCTCGATGCCAGTGCGCTGCGCGCTGTGTTGAACGCCTCAACGGTGACGCTGGTGGTGGAGAACGATCAAACCCCGGACAGCAAACTGGCGCCGATGCTGCGCTTCTTCCATCAGGCTTGTGATGCCGCATTGCCGCTGGATATGACCTTCGATATGGGCAACTGGCAGTGGACCGGCGAAGACGGTTTGCAAGCCGCCGCGCAACTCAGCCGCTACGTTAGCTACATCCACGTTAAAACGGCGGTGCCGCACGGTGAGACTTTCCGCGCTATCGCGCTGGATCAGGCCGACGATAGCTGGCGCTCGCTGCTGAACGCGCTGCCAACCGACGCACCGCGCGGCATCGAATTCCCGCTGGAAGGCGCGGATTTGCTGGCGGTCACGCGCCATTACGTTGACCTGCTGCGTGCAGCGTAAGGAGCCGATGATGACGCATAAAACGCTGGATGTGGTGACGATTGGCGAAGCGATGGCGATGTTTATCGCCCAACAAACCGGCGATCTCGCCGCAGCGGAAGGCTTCGTCAAACGCATCGCCGGTGCCGAACTCAACGTGGCGATTGGCCTGGCGCGTCTCGGTTTGCAGGTCGGTTGGGTGAGCCGCGTCGGCGACGACAGCTTTGGTCGCTTCACGCTGCAGCAGCTGGAAAAAGAGAGCGTCGATCACCGCTGCGTCACCACCGACGCACGCTATCGTACCGGTTTCCAGCTCAAATCCCGCGTCGATGACGGCTCCGATCCGGAAGTGGAATATTTCCGCAAAGGCTCCGCCGCCAGCCATCTGTCGCCCGACGATTTCAACGATGACTACTTTGGCAGCGCGCGCCATCTGCACCTAAGCGGCGTGGCGGCGGCGATCTCCGACAGCTCACTTGCCCTGGCGCAACACGCGGCAAAAGAGATGCGCGCGCGGGGCAAAACCATCTCCTTCGATCCCAATCTACGCCCGGTGTTATGGCGCAGCGAAGAGGAGATGCGTAAGCAGCTCAATCATTTAGCGGAATACGCCGATTGGGTGCTGCCAGGCGAAAAAGAGGGTTTGATTCTTACCGGCTATCGCCAGCCGGAAGCCATCGCCGATTTCTACCTCGATAAAGGGGTAAAAGCGGTGGTGATCAAAACCGGTGGCGACGGCGCCTGGTACAAAACCGCTGACGGCCAGCAAGGCCAGGTCGCACCGATTCGTGTCGAGAACGTGGTCGATACTGTCGGTGCCGGCGACGGTTTTGCTGTTGGGCTGATCAGCGCGTTGCTGGAGGGAAAATCCCTGCCGCAAGCGATTCTGCGCGGTAATAAAATCGGTTCGCTGGCGATTCAGGTCGCTGGCGACAGCGAAGGCCTGCCGACGCGCGCGGCGTTGGGTGATTATTGATACTCACGACAGTCGATGCGTTTTTGTAGGGTCGCCATTTATGGCGACCTCCCGACAAAGATTTAAAAAATATCTGTACCTACTACAACTATATTGCGAGGCGCATCCCCTAAATGCGTCCACCTCAACCAGAGGAGTCACCCATGAAATCGCAGACAATCGCGCCAAAACGCTGGTGGTTTATCATGCCCATCGTGTTTATCACTTACAGTCTGGCGTATCTGGACCGGGCGAACTTCAGCTTCGCCTCTGCCGCAGGGATAAATGACGATCTTGGCATCACCAAAGGCATGTCATCGCTGCTGGGCGCTCTGTTCTTCCTCGGCTACTTCTTCTTCCAGATTCCCGGTGCGCTGTATGCCGAACGTCGCAGCGTGAAGAAGCTGATTTTCTGGTGCCTGATTTTATGGGGCGGCTGCGCCTCGCTGACCGGCGTGGTCAGCAACATCCCGATGCTGGCGGCGATCCGCTTTGTGCTCGGCGTGGTGGAAGCGGCGGTGATGCCAGCGATGCTGATCTATATCAGCAACTGGTTTACCAAATCCGAGCGTTCGCGCGCCAATACCTTCCTGATCCTCGGTAATCCGGTCACGGTGCTGTGGATGTCGGTGGTCTCCGGCTATCTGATTGAATCCTTTGGCTGGCGCGAGATGTTTATCATTGAAGGCATTCCGGCGGTGATCTGGGCGGTTGCCTGGTGGTTCCTGGTGCAGGACAAACCAGCCCAGGCCAAATGGATGAGTGAAAGCGAGAAAGCCGCGCTGCAGGCGCAACTGCAAAAAGAGCAGGAAGGCATTAAAGCGGTACGTAACTATGGTGAAGCGTTCCGTAATCGCAACGTGATCCTGCTGTGCCTGCAATATTTTGCCTGGAGCATCGGCGTGTACGGTTTCGTGCTGTGGCTGCCGTCCATTCTGCGTAACGGTTCGCAGATGGGCATGGTGGAAGCCGGTTGGCTGTCAGCGGTGCCGTATCTGGTGGCGACCATTGCGATGATCGTGGTGTCGTGGGCCTCCGATAAAACCCAGAACCGTAAACTTTTTGTCTGGCCGCTGCTGCTGATTGGCGCACTGGCATTCCTTGGTTCGTACCTGGTCGGTTCCAGTAACTTCTGGCTGTCGTATACGCTGCTGGTGATTGCCGGTGGTGCGATGTATGCGCCGTACGGTCCGTTCTTCGCCATCATTCCGGAGATGTTGCCGCGCAACGTCGCCGGTGGTGCGATGGCACTGATCAACAGCATGGGCGCACTCGGTTCCTTCGTTGGATCGTGGATTGTAGGCTATCTTAATGGCGCGACCGGTTCGCCTGCCGCCTCCTACATTTTCATGGGTGCTGCGCTGTTGGCCTCGGTCTGGCTGACGTTGATCGTCAAACCGGCGCAGAATAAAACATCGCCGCCGATGCATGGCGCAAAGCACGCGTAACCAATTCGGGAGGCCTCAAGGCCTCCTCACCATTTCATAGGGAGCAAAAGATGAAACCTGCTGTGATTCTTTATAAAAGCCTGCCAGATGACCTGCGCACCAAGCTGGATGCCCATTTCACCGTCACTGAAGTGCATGATATTTCCCCGGAAACTATCCAGAAACACGCGGCGCAGTTCGAACAGGCGCAAGGTTTGCTCGGCTCTGGCGGCAAAGTGGATGGTGAGCTGCTGGCAAAAATGCCCGCGCTGCGCGCCTGCTCCACCGTGTCGGTGGGTTACGATAACTTCAACGTCGACGCGCTGAATCAACGCAAGGTGTTGCTGATGCATACGCCAACCGTGCTGACCGAAACCGTCGCCGACACCATGATGGCGCTGGTGCTAAGCACCGCGCGTCGCGTGACCGAGCTGGATAAGTGGGTGAAAGCCGGCGAGTGGAAAAAGAGCATCGGCCCGGATCATTTCGGCATCGATGTGCACCACAAAACCCTTGGCATTCTCGGCATGGGCCGCATCGGCCTGGCGCTGGCGCAGCGTGCGCACTTTGGCTTCGGCATGAACATTCTGTATAACGCGCGCCGTCAGCATGAAGAGGCAGAAACCCGCTTTGGCGCGCGTGCCTGCGATCTGGAAACCTTGCTGAAAGAGAGTGATTTTGTCTGCATCAGCCTGCCGCTGACCGAACAAACGCACCATATGATTGGCGCGGCGCAGCTCAAGTTGATGAAGCCAAGCGCAATTCTGATCAACGCCGGTCGCGGTCCGGTAGTGGATGAGCAGGCGCTAACAACGGCCCTGAAAGACGGCACCATCCACGCCGCCGGTCTGGATGTGTTCGAAGTTGAGCCGGTGCCTGCCGATGCCGAGATTTTGACGCTGCCGAACGTGGTGGCGCTGCCGCACATCGGTTCCGCCACCCATGAAACCCGTTACGGCATGGCGCGCGACGCGGTAGATAACCTGATCGCCGCCCTGAGTGGCAAAGTCGAGAAAAACTGCGTTAACCCGCAGATCCAAGGCTAAGCTTGCTGCTTTACCCATTGCGCCTGCCAGCGGCGGGCGCTATGGTGGTTCCCCATTCGATTTCACAACGTTTTAACTTCCTATGTCCTTTTCTCAGTTCGGCGACAAATTTACTCAACACTCCGGCATCTCACGTCTGATGGAAGACATGGGTGAAGGCCTGCGCACGCCCGGCACCATCATGCTTGGCGGCGGTAATCCGGCGCAGATCCCGGCGATGAATGACTATTTCAACCAGTTGCTGATGCAGATGCATCAGGACGGCAAGCTGAGCGAAGCGCTGTGCAACTACGATGGTCCGCGCGGCAAAGCGCTGCTGCTGGATGCGCTGGCGAAGATGCTGCGTGACGAACTTGGCTGGCCATTAACCGCGCAAAATATTGCGCTGACCAACGGCAGCCAGAGCGCGTTCTTCTATCTCTTCAATCTGTTCGCCGGACGTCGCGCCGACGGCAGCAAAAAGCGCGTGCTGTTCCCGCTGGCACCGGAATACCTCGGCTACGCCGATGCCGGTCTGGAAGAGGATCTGTTTGTCTCCGCCAAGCCCAACATTGAGCTGCTGCCGGAAGGCCAGTTCAAATATCACGTCGATTTCGATCATCTGCCGCTGAATGATGATGTCGGCCTGATTTGCGTATCGCGCCCGACTAACCCAACCGGCAACGTCATCACTGATGACGAACTGCTGCAGCTGGATGCGCTGGCGCAGCAGCACGGCGTACCGCTGCTGATTGATAACGCCTACGGCGTGCCGTTTCCCGGCATCATCTTTAGCGAAGCACGTCCGCTGTGGAATCCCAATACCATTCTGTGTATGAGCCTGTCGAAACTCGGCCTGCCGGGCGCACGTTGCGGCATCATCGTCGCCGATGAGAGCACAATCGCCGCAATTGGTAACATGAACGGGATTATCAGCTTGGCGCCGGGCAGCATTGGACCGGCCATTGCCAATGAGATGATTGTGCGCGGGGATTTGCTGCGTCTGTCGGAAGAGGTGATCAAGCCGTTCTATCAGGCGAAAGTGAGCGAGACGATTGCGATTCTGCGCCGCTATCTGCCAGAAGATCGCTGCCTGATTCATAAACCCGAAGGCGCAATTTTCCTCTGGCTGTGGTTCCGCGATCTGCCGATCAGCACCGAAACGTTGTATCAGCGCCTGAAGGCGCGCGGTGTGCTGATGGTGCCCGGCCACTTCTTCTTCCCCGGCCTGGAACACGAATGGCCGCATACCCATCAATGCATGCGCATGAATTACGTGCCGGATGCTGAGAAGATTGAGCGCGCGGTGCAGATATTGGCGGAAGAGCTGGAAGCCGCGTTTAGCGATTAATCGGCCAGGTCGCCATAAATGGCGACCCTACGATCCCGCCGGTAACGACAACTGGCACCACTGCGCCAGTTGCTGAATCGCCTGCTCCACTTCGGCATTCCAGCCAAAACCAGCGTTGAGTCGAAAACAGTGATCGTAGCGGTGATCCGTGGCAAAAATGTGCCCCGGCGCGATACCGATGCCCGCATTGCGCGCCTTGAGAAACAGCGCGCGCACATTCAATGCACCGATCGGCATTTCCACCCACAACACATAGCCGCCTTCAGGGTCTGAAACCCGCGTACCCGGCGGGAAGTAGCGCAGCACCGCCTGACGCATATGCTGGATTTGATTCTTCAACTCACGCCGTAGCTTACGCAGATGCGCATCGTAGCCGCCGCTGCGCAGCAGTTCGGCAATCGCCGCCTGCGACAATACCGACGTGCCCATGCTGGTGGTGTATTTCAGCGAGGCGATTTTGCGCATGTAGTTGCTGCTGTGCACCCAGCCAATGCGAATGCCCGGCGCGACGGTTTTCGAGAAGCCGCTGCACAAAATAGCGTTCGGGCTGAAGGCGCGCATCGGGAACGGACGACGCTCGCCGAATGCGGTATCGCCGAAGATATCATCCTCAATGATCACCACATCGTTCTCGTCGGCCTGACGCGCGATATAGGCTTTCTGCTCGTTGGGAATGCTTTTGCCCAGCGGATTATTAATGTTGTTGATGGTGAGATAGGCCTGCACCGCCTTACGCTGGAACAGCGCGGTGAGTTTCTCCACATTAACGTAGCCTTCCGGCCCGGCTTCCACCTCAATCACCCGCAGATTGAGGTTATGCAGCATCTGCAGCAGCACGAAATAGCAGGGCGATTCCACCGCGACGATATCGCCTGGCCGCGTGGTGGCGCGCAAGGCCAGCGATATCGCTTCGATGCAACCATTGGTGATCAGGATGTCATCGGCGTTGATATTGCAGCCATAATCCACCGCGCGGCGTGCAATTTCATTTTTCAGCGGCGCATAGCCGGTGCCCTTCACGGTGTTGCCGAGCAGCGCCGGTTTGCTGTATCCCATCTGGCGCATCAGCAAACCAATCTTCTTCACCGGATAGAGTGAGATGTCGCCGTTGGCCAGATCCAGCCGCACGCGGCAGTCTGAACCGAGCATCGCCAGATGCAGCTCGGTTTGCTCGTCGAGCGGCGCCACTTCGCGCGCTTGCTCGTTGATCACCGTGGGAAGCGCTTTATTAGCAGGTCGCGGGGCGACAAAAAAACCAGACTTGGGACGCGCCACCGCGTAGTGCTCATCCTCAAGGGTACGTAATGTTTTCAGCGCGGTGGTCATGCTGACGCTGTACTGCGTCGCCAGCGTGCGCACCGACGGTAAACGGCTGTCGGGCGGCAGCGAGCCGCTGTGAATGGCTTGTTTTATCTGCTCTGCGATTTGACGGTAACGACTGCCCTGTTCCGTTTCACCCGCCATCTGTTCCACCCTATTTCGTCCGGATCTGTGCGTTTTCACCAGATTACATTCAAAGTACTTTAGGCTGCATCAGTTAATTGATAACCATACGCATTAGTTGCAGTGCCGCTTCCGACTAAAAAATTCATTCCGTAGCACCTTCGTGGCCCATTTCCCGTCTGTTGCCGCCAGCACGGCAACAGCGACTTTATTAGCCAAAGGATGAAGTGAAAATGAATAATCTGTCCACCATGATGCGAGAGATGAGTGGATATCTCACTCCGACGATTATCGATTCAGCGCAACACTGTTCACGCCGTTTACTGGCCGCACTTCCCGATGCCGCGCACCCGGAAAATAACCGCGTGTTGCTAGCCTACGGCGGCGGCAAAGACAGCAGCTATATGGTGGCGTACGTGCGCTACATTCAGGGGCTGATCTGGCAGCAGCACGGCAGCACCTTTCAGTTACGCATCAGCACCAACCGTCATGCGGCGATGAACGACAGCGTGATGGAGAATATCGATCGCGTATACCGCGCGCTGCACATCCCCGATGATGACTTTACCGAATGTCTGGTGACCGACGGCCTGCAAATCCGCCACTTCGATCGCCATTTACCGATGCCCGACAGCGTACGCCAGCAAAATCGCAACGATGTGCTGATGAATGGCCACCGCTTCCGCGCCGATGCGCGCTCTACCTTTTGTAACGCCTGCAATCTCAGCATGGTGAACTCGTTTGGCCTGGCGGCGCATTACGACGGTGGCGTTGATGTGATCATCACCGGCGATTCGCCGCAGGAACAAACCGCTTATCTGGCATGGGCGCGCCATCTTTCGCGGCTGTTTGATGCGCCGGTGGCGGATAAATCGCGCGGCTTTAGCGGCTTCCTGCAGACGCTGGATGGCGTGGCCGAGCGCTATTTCGCCGATATTTACGGTGCCGATCAGGTGACGCCCGCGCACCGTATCACCTGGCAGCTGGAACGCGATCCGCTGTTCTTCAACATCTATCAGGACACCGCGTATGAAGCTGGCGCGCACTGGGCGCTGCTGACCGAATTTATGCATTTCCGCTTTGATGAACTGATGTTCAGCTTCTCCGAATCGGACTGCGGTAATCCGACGTTAATGGCACATATTCGCGGTCTGCGAGCGGAGACGCTGTTGCAGCGCAGCTACGCCGAAGGCATTCGCGAATATGTGCGCTTTGCGCTCGGGCTGATGGTGAAAAAGGATTTCCCGCCGCAGCTGATCGATGAGATGGCGGCACGCTATCAGGACGATGAGGCGATTAAGCGCGCCCGCCAGCGCGCTGCGCAGTTCGCCGAACAAGCATTCAGCCTCAATGAAACCCAACTGGTTTGCATGATCTATTCGCCGTTTATCGCCGAAGGCCATCAGCTCAAAAGCTGGCTGCAGCAGTTGGTCGATGCGCCGGACGAAGCGGCGGTGCGCGCCCTGCTGCGCGGCGAAAGCGACGATCTGTTGCTGGCGCAGCAGCTGGAGCAACTTTCTGGTTTGACCGTGGCGCAGATGCGTCACTGCTGGCGCAGCGCGCAGGTGAGTTCACTGCTGGACGATCAGCGCGGCGATGCGCTTTCGCGCGTGCTGCGTTTTGACCCGCACAAAGCAGTGATTCAGGTGAATAACGGTGTCATGCAAGACGTCGTCACTGAAGTGATCTCCGGGCGTTAACCCGGTAAGGCAACGCGATGAGAAAGATTTTCCTGCAGATTGGCGCCACCCGCGACGGACAAAATCCTTACTGCGCGGTGGCCAAACGCGAGGGCTACTTTACCGTGCTGGCGGAGATGGGCGACTTCGTCGATTACCAATCGCTGAGCATCCCGTTGCCGTTCGATCTGATTGTGCGGCTCGATCGCCCGGAAAATCCGTGGGATGTGCTGCAAGCCTGTTTGCATGCCGGATTGATGGAACATCCTCACGTGGTGCTGGCCGGCTTTGAAGCCTACAACGCCAGCGCCGGTCGCGTGCGCGAACTGCTGGCGGGGCCCGACGCCGGTGTGAGCTTTATTCCGCCAGATAAGTACGCGCAGCGTATGGCGTTGCGCAAAGCCTGGCAGCGCTTTCCGCAGCCGGAGTTTCGCTTTTTTGCCTCGCCGCTCAGTATTCGCGATGCGCGTGAAGCGCTGCTCTATCCCTGCGTGATCAAGCCGGTTGATGGCGGCGGCGGCCTTGGCATCTGGCTGGTGAAAGAGGCCAGCCAGCTTGATGCGGTGATCGGCAAGCTGGTCGATACCATGAATTACGGCGGGCGCGGCTTCAGCGGATTTATCGTTGAGAGCTGGCTGGCGGGCGATGAGTATTCGCTGCAAGGCGTGGTGGCGGACGGCCACGCCGTGGCGCTGACCTGCTGCCAAAAGGTGATCGAACACCATAGCGATGCCGATGGCTGCGTCAGTTTTTACGAATCTGGTCATGTGGCGGTCGCGGCTCAACAGCTGCCCGCCAGCTTTACCAGCCTGATGAGCTTCTGCTGCGAAACCTTTGGCTATCGTCAGGGCGCGTTTCATATCGACTTTATTTTGGTCAACGGCGAACCGCACTTCCTCGAAATGGGCTTCCGCCTTTCCGGCATGGGCGTGGTGAATCTGGTGCAGGAAGTTACCGGCATCAACTGGGCAGAAGTGGCGTTTCACATCGAAGCCGGTCACGGCATGCCGCCGCTGCATTTTCCGCCGCAGCCGCAGGCGGTGGGCCGCGTGCGTTTGCGTCAGCGCCTGCAGTATGACGCGGCTGAACGCTGGATCGAGCAGCATCAACGCGGTCAGCTGTTGCCGCCGCTCAATCTGCCCGCGCTGGCGGTTTCGCCGCGCTCTTCGCTGTATGCCGATTTAACCCGCCACGCCGGCATTCTCGCCACCTTGCGTCTCGCCGCCACCAGCCGCGACGAGATTCTGGCGGTGTTCCATCAGATCCTTGAGGTCTCATCGCTCACCACACGGAGAGATTTACTATGTGCAGAATGATTGTGGCGCACGGCCAATTTGATGCCGCTGCGGTGCTGGACGCCGCGCGTGCCATGAGCTGCGGTGAAACCGCCACGCATGAAGGTCCGATAAAACAGCATCCCAACGGTTGGGGCTGTTTATGGCTGGAACAAGGGCACATTCGCACGCTACACGGCACCGGCACTTTCGCCGATGCGCTGCCGACCATTGATGTTGATCGCCTGCGCGGCCGCTTTCTGGCGGTGCATGTCCGCCACGCCACGCTGAGCAAAAATCACGGCATCGAATTTTCCCATCCGCTGTGGCGCACCAGCGGTGCAACGCAGTGGTACATGATGCATAACGGTTTTTTGCCCACCGTCTATCAGCAATTGGGCATGGCGGAGTCGCGTTTTGATTCCGCTGAGTATCTGGAATATGTAGTGGATCGCGCCACACCCGCGGATTTCACCCGTGATTATCTGCGCGACAAGATGGCGCAGGTCGCGCCGGGCGGCAGTTCGGCCAACGCCATTTTTGTCACCCGCGATAAAGCCTGGGCGTGGCAATGGCATCCCGACGATACGCCCTATCCCAACTATTTCACGCTGCACCGCTTACAGAACAACAACACCACATTTATCTCTTCTGAACCTATTTCAGCACTGGGCACGGCGTCTGAATGGCGTCGTATGAGTAACCATGAACTTCATGAGTTTCCTATTGGGGAGTGATCAACATGGCGATTTTCAATCAGATCCGCGTTATTCATCCGAACATGTTTGTGGAAAGCACCTGGCTGGATGACATCGTCACCGCGCGCGTGCCGTTGCTGGTATTACGTAATTTCCTCACACCGGACGTGCGCGCAGCGGTGGTCGATGATTTGCAGCAGTGCCGCGAACAGGTGCGGGTGTCGCACTATCCGAACGGCGCGCTGACCACGCTTGGCCCTTATCTGGCGAAGCACACCGCAGCACCGGAAAACTACTTCACCGAGCTGCGCGATATCCAGCCCGCGCTGCCGCCGTCGCTGCACTGCCTGCGCGATCAGATCTACAACTGGGTGAAGCACGCGCTGCGCCTGGAAAGCCTGCAAACCGCCAACGAACCTGAATTGGGCGATTACGCCGGTTCGATTGTGCGCTTCCATGCTAACGGCGTCGCCAATCCCCTGCATAACGACAACATCGTGCGCGATGCCGCTGGCAGCGGATTGGCGGTGACCCACATCCTGCATCAACTCAGCTGCGTGGTCTGTTTGCAGGAGTGCAACGCCGGCGGCGAGCTGCGCATCTTCAATAAGAAGTGGCAGCCGATGGATGAGTATTACAAAACGCCGGGCGAGCTCGGTTATCAAACCGGCGTCATTGAGCACAGCGAGGTGTGCGAGTTCTCACCGCGCAGTGGCGATATCTATCTGTTTAACCCTGCGTTTTATCACGAAATTGATCGCGTGGAAGGCGACACGCGCATCACCATGGGCTTCTTCTTTGGCCTTACCGACAAAAAAATGAAACACGCCATCGCCTGGAGTTAACGCCAGGTTTTCGACGAGGAGACGAGCATGAATACCTATGAAAAAGTAGCGGCCCTGCTGGATCAGCATCAGGCGCGTTATCGCGTGGTGGAGCATGAAGCCATCGGCCAGACCGACCTGATTAGCGAGATTCGCGGTAACGATCTCAATCAGGCGGCCAAAGCGATGGTGCTGGAAGTGACGATGCCGGATGGCGCAGATGCGCGCTATCTGCTGGCGATTGTGCCGGGCGACTGCAAGATCAACTTCAAGAGCGCCGCACGCGCCATTGGCGGCAAGAAGTCGAGCTTTGCGCCGCCAGAGAAAGCGCAGGAGTTAACCCAGTGCGTGATGGGCGCGGTGCCGCCGTTTAGTTTTGATGACCGGCTGGCGCTGCGCGTCGATGTGCGCCTGCGCGACGTCGGCACGCTGTGGTTCAACGCCGGCGCACTGGATCGCTCCATTGCTTTACAGGTGGATGATTTCTTTCAGATTGTCGGTGAAGAATGTTGTGCCGAGATCGCGACACCGGTAACGGCAACTGCCTGATTACGGCAGGAAGGAATGAGTATGTCAGTTAAAGATATGTTGTTAGCCCTGCTGGTTGTGGTGGCGTGGGGCGTGAATTTTGTGGTGATTAAGCTGGGCCTGCAGGACATGCCGCCCTTCTTGCTGGCGGGATTGCGCTTTAGCCTGGTGGCATTTCCGGCGATCTTGTTTGTGAAACGTCCGGCGATTCCGCTGCGCTGGCTGATCGTCTATGGCATGACCATCAGCTTTGGCCAGTTCGCCTTTCTGTTCCTCGCCATCAAGCTGGGCATGCCGGCAGGATTGGCGTCGCTGGTGCTGCAGGCGCAGGCCTTTTTCACCTTGCTGTTAGGCGCGCTGTTCCTGGCGGAGAAGCTGCGCTGGAATCACATCGCCGGCATTTTAGTGGCGACGCTCGGCATGTTTATGCTGGCGACGGCAGGCATGGCAGGCCAAACCACGGCGGGCATTACGCTCACCACCATGATGCTGACGCTGGCTGCGGCGCTGTCGTGGGGGCTCGGCAATATCACCAACAAAATCATTTTGCGTAACCGCAAAGTGCCGGTGATGTCGCTGGTGGTGTGGAGTGCGCTGGTGCCGATAGTGCCGTTTTTTGCCTGCTCGTGGCTGTTCGATGGTAAGGCGGCGATTGTCACCAGCCTGCTGCACATCTCGCTGCAAACGGTGTTGGCGCTGATCTATCTCGCCTTTATCGCCACCATTGTCGGCTACGCGATTTGGGGCAACCTGCTGAGTCGCTATGAAACCTGGCGCGTAGCTCCGCTGTCGCTGCTGGTGCCGGTGGTGGGCATTCTCAGCGCGGCGCTGATTCTCGGTGAAACCTTGTCAATTCAGCAGATGATTGGGGTTTCAGTGATCATCCTCGGCCTGCTGGTGAATGTGTTTGGCGGCATGGTCAGTCAGCGATTATTGGTGCGCACCTAAACAAAAACGCCGCTTTTCAGCGGCGTTTTTTTCAACTCACATCCTGATTACAGGATTTCGATACGACGCGGTTTCGCCTCTTCCGGGACGATGCGAACCAGATCGATGCTCAGCAGACCATTCTCCAGACGCGCATCGCGCACGGTGATGTGATCGGCCAGCTGGAATTTGCGCTCGAAGTTGCGCTCGGCGATGCCCTGATACAGGTACTTACGCTCCGGCTGCTCTTCAGGATGCGCACCGCGCACCACCAGCACGTTGTCATGCGAGGTGATATCTAACTCGCTCTGGGCAAAGCCCGCCACGGCAATGGTGATACGGTAAAAATTCTCATCCACCAGCTCAACGTTATACGGAGGATAGCCACCATTGGCCTGGTTTTGATTGGACTCAAGCAGGTTAAACAGGCGATCGAAACCAATGGCAGAACGATAAAGTGGAGAGAGATCAAAATTACGCATAATAAGACTCCTGATATTCAGCAAGTTTAGGCAACCTTCCACCATGGACAGGTTGTGCAGCCCGTTGTTGTCCCTTCCGGCAACAACAACAAGACCGTTCCTTAAAAGTGGGTGCAGCCTGGTCGCTTTCAAGGGCTGATGCGTATTTTTTTACAGCAAATTTGACGATATGACATACACTCAGGGGACCAATCGCCTGAGATCCAAGACCTAGCCATAGAGCTTTGCTTAACGTCAGGTGAAACACTCCAGCCAGGGCCATGCCATGACTGAAGGGATGATGATGATGAATATGATGAAACGCTTTCCGCTCACAGCTGTGCTGGTTTGCAGTACCTTCGTTACTTCGGGCTGCTCCAGCGTTATGTCTCACACCGGCGCCAGTCAGGGCTACTATCCCGGCACGCGCGCCAGCGCAGAGATGATCACTGACGACAACACCAGCTGGGCGATCAAGCCGCTGGCGCTGATCGATCTCCCGTTCTCAGCGGTGATGGACACCGTGCTGCTGCCGTGGGATTACTTCCGTTCTGACGACGATAAAAGTAAGGATTCCATCCACGAGCGCGTGATGCAGAGCGAGAAAATGGCCGGCACGCAAGCCAGCCTGGCGACCGCGGCGGCTATGCCCGTGCAGCCGCACTAACGCAAAACAGCTGCCGCCAGCCGTCTACTTCCCGCATATAAGCGATCTTTTCCCCATCCGGTGACCAAACCACCGCATCACCGGATGGCGCTTGATCGCTACGTGGTGTTAAGCGCGTACATTTCCCCGTCGCCATCTCACAGCGCATCACACTGTTATCACAGATAAAACTTATCGCGCCACCTTGTGGATGCCAGCTAAACGCCGACTGAATGCTGCTTGCTAGCTGCGTCACCTGACGCGGCTGACCGCCATTAGGTGAAACCGTCCACAGCTGAATCACGCCCTGATCGTCCGCCAGCAAAAAGGCGATGGCGCTGCCATCCGCTGAGGCGCGCAGCCAGTGACGCGGTTGCAACGCCAGGCCGTTGGTGTGCGTGATGCGGCGCTGCTGCACGCCAGCTGGCGGCGCAGGCAATTTATCCGCCGAGCCCTGCAAGGGCGATGCGCCAGCTTTAGCATAATCGGCTAACGCGGCGGGCAGATCCACCACGAACACCTCCGGCACTTTGTCGCCGTTCGCGCCGCGCGTATCGCCGATAAAGGCGATGGCCCAGCGCTGCCAGCTGCCATCTGCTTTCTGATAGCCTTGATTCCCGATCCAGCACTCTTCATAGGCGCGGTCAATCTGGTCGCTGCCTGGCTGTGGATCGCGCTGCGTCTGGCTGACCAGCACACAATAATGGCTGCCCTCATATTCACGCGGATGCTGTTTGGGCGGACACACCGGATGCAGCGGCACGGCCACGCCGACGTTACGCAGATCGTCGCCGGCCTCTTTTTCATGCATCACATGATCGTTGTAGGTAAAACTCAGGCGCGAACCGTCCGGACTGAAGACGTGAACATGCGAGCCACCGCGCAGCGCGCCGGGCGTGTAAGGCGCGGTGATATCGCAGGCGTCGAGGTTCTCAGCGATGCCGTGCTGCACGATCACGCCGCGACGGTGATGGAAATCGTAGTGCCAGTGCGCATCCGGATGTTCCGGGCCATGAATGCAGACGTAACGCGGCGGCAAATCCGGACTGACGGTGACCACGCCAACGTGTGCGCCATCGCGCGCCTGATACAGCACCTCAACGGCACCGCTCGCCACGTTGACGCGCTCAATGGTCAGGCTGGTAAAAGAGGCGCCGGAAGGTCGCACATCAAATGCCAGCCACTGGCTGTCGCCGGTCCAGACGTTGATGTTGGTGAGTTGATGATGACGCGCGGCAAAGGTGATTTGTTTTTCTGACATGAGGCAACCTTCCATCTAACAGTTGCCGGATAAATTACGTGATTTGGCGGGGCGATGCGAATAAACCGGGTTGCGGTTATTGTGCGGTTATCAGCAAGGTCGCCATTATCGTGCGGTTGTTGGCCAGGTCGCCATAAATGGCGACCCTACGGGGTGTATTAACCTACGCGTTTTACATCACCGACTAACAGGATGTAAGACAGCGCGCCGATCAGCGCCACCGCCGAGATATACACCAGCGCTGGCGCAAAGCCGTAATCCTGCGCCAGATAGCCCACCACCAGCGGCACGGTGATACCGCCCAGGCCGCCAACAAAGTTGAACATGCCGCCAGTCAAACCAATCAGACGCACCGGCGCCAGCGAGGAGACCAGCGACCAGGTAATTGAGGCGAAGCCGTTGCCGAAGAAGGCGATCGCCATCAGCGTCATAATCCAGATGGGATCATTGGTGTAGTTCGCGCCCATGATGCAGGTGGAAATCAGCAGGCCGCAGATGATCGGTGTTTTGCGCGCAAAACCGAGCGAACGGCCGCTGCGCACCAGACGATCGGCGACGATACCCGAGAGAATCACGCCAACGAATGCCGCGAGGAAGGGCACGGTGGTCATGAAGCCCGCGGTGAGCGCCGCGATGTGTTTTTCCTGCGTCAGATAGTTCGGGAACCAGGTCAGGAAGAACCACAGCGTGGATGTCACGGCGAACTGGCCAAGATAGACGCCGCACAGCTTGCGGTGAAACACCAGTTTCCAGTCGGCGGCGGTGAGTTTGGTGCGGGTTTTCTTTTCGCTCGGTGCATCGCCATCCACCATCGCGCCGCCTTCACGGATGTATTCCAGCTCGGCTTTATTGATGCCTTTGCTCTGGCTCGGCGCCTGATAGAACTTGATCCAGATAAACGACCAGATGATGCCGATGCCGCCGGTAATAATGAACACCCAATGCCAGCTCAGCAGTTCCTGAATCCAGATCAGCAGTGGTGTGAGGAAAGCCAGGCCGACAAACTGACCGGACGTGTAGAAGCCGACGGCAGAAGCGCGCTCCTGCTCCGGGAACCAGCTGGTTACCAGACGATTATTGGTGGGGAAAGCCGGCGCTTCAAATATGCCGGTAATCGCACGCAGACCAATTAACGATAATAAGCCGGTGGCGAAACCTTGTAATAAGGTCGCAACCGACCAGCCAAAGATGGCAATAAAATAAGTTAAGCGTGAACCTACGCGATCGAGGAACCAGCCGCCGGGAATCTGGCACAGCGTATATAACCAGGCGAAGGCCGAGAAGACATAACCCATTTGCGCTTTGGTAATACCGAACTCTTCCTGTATATGCGCGGACGCGACAGCTAAATTAGCGCGATCGACATAACAAATGACCACCGTAATAAATATCATCAGTAGCGTGATATAGCGACGGCGCGTCGGTTTGGCCTGAACAGCAGAGAGATCCATGGTGTTTCTCCGTAATCGTTTTGCCGTTTAGGCGCGACAGAGCACGCCCCGGCAGATGTAGGGTAGCGATATCAAAGGTAAAACCGCGTCAACGGTAAATAAGCTGTGCCGGGAAACAGGCTGAGCGAAGCCCTATGCCCTATTTCACCGGCATATAGATATTTTCAAATGACTATTTTTAGTGCGTGTTAATTACCATTCGGCAACTGAACCGTCGGGGAATCTCCAAAGCGGGTTTCTCCAGTCAGGTGCATTTTTACTGCGCTCGATCACCAGCTCTTCATTAATTTCCACGCCGAGGCCCGGTTTATTTAACGGATAGAAATGACCGTCATCCATTTTAAAATCGTCTTTATTGATCACGTAATCGAGCAGTTCAGCGCCCTGATTATAGTGAATCCCCATGCTCTGCTCCTGGAACACCGCATTGCGTGAGACGAAGTCAACGTGCAGGCACGCTGCCAGCGCGATCGGGCCCAGCGGACAGTGTGGAGCCAGCGCCACATCGTAAGATTCGGCCATCGCAGCAATTTTGTAGCACTCGGTGATGCCGCCCGCGTGTGACAGATCCGGTTGCAGAATCGCCAGTCCACCCGCTTCCAGCACGCGTTTGAACTCAAAGCGCGAGAACATGCGTTCGCCAGCGGCGATGGGGATGTGAGTTTGCGCCGCCAACCGCGGATAATATTCCGCCTGCTCCGCCAGCACCGGCTCTTCGATAAACAGCGGGCGATACGGCTCCAGCTCTTTGATCAGCACTTTTGCCATTGGCGCGCTGACGCGGCCGTGGAAATCGAGGCCAAATTCAATCTCTTTGCCAAAGGCTTCACGGATCTGCGCCACGGTATTCACCGCGTCATCGACTTTGCGCGCGTTATCGATAATGCCCATCTCTTCGCAGCCGTTGAGTTTGAAGGTATCAAAACCGATGGTGCGCAGTTTCTTGATGCCATCAATCACATCCGCCGGACGATCGCCGCCCACCCAGCTGTAGGCTTTGATGCTGTCACGCACCAAACCGCCCAGCAGTTGATAAACCGGCACGCCGAGCGCTTTGCCTTTGATATCCCACAATGCCTGATCGATACCGGCGATGGCGCTCATCAGAATCGGGCCGCCGCGATAGAAGCCACCGCGATACATCACCTGCCATAAATCGTTGATGCGCGCCGGATCCTGACCAATCAGATATTCCGACAGCTCATGCACCGCCGCTTCTACGCTGCGCGCGCGGCCTTCAATCACCGGTTCGCCCCAGCCGACAATGCCTTCGTCCGTTTCGATTTTCAGGAACATCCAGCGCGGCGGCAGGCGATAAGTGGTCAGTTTGGTAATTTTCATCGTACAGCGTCCTTATATGCAGCAATAAATGCGCGAGCCTGTTCCACAGTGCGCGACAGCGGTTGGCCGGCGCGATAGAGATCGCTGCCCAGACCCGCGCCAATGCAGCCTGCGGCCATAAATTCATGCAGGTTTTCCGGCGTCACGCCGCCCACGGCAAACACCGGCACTTCCGGCGGCAGCACGGCTTTCAGCGCTTTGATGTAGCCCGGCCCAAAGGCTGACGACGGGAAAATTTTCAACGCCTGCGCACCGGCCTGTAAGGCGGCAAACGCTTCGGTCGCGGTGGCGCAACCGGCGGCGACGATCATCCCTTTGGCGACCGCCTGGCGGATCACGGCGGCATCGGTGTTCGGCGTGACGACTAATTTGCTGTTCAGCGTCGCCAGCTCATCGACCTGCGCCGGATTCAGCACCGTACCGGCGCCAATCAGCGCTTTATCGCCGAAGGTTTTCACCATCGCGCCGATGCTTTTCGCCCACTCCGGCGAGTTAAGTGGGATTTCAATCGCATCGAAACCCGCGTCAATCAGTGCGCCAACGTGCGCTTCGGCTTCATCCGGCGTGATGCCACGCAGAATGGCGATCAGCGGGACTTTAGTTTGCCAGGACATTCGCAATACTCCTTATTCCGTGCTGGAAAGCACGATCGCCTTCCAGCGTGACTGAATCCATGCCGATAAACTGCAGCGCCTGCTGATAACGTTGCGCCAGCGCGCTACCGGCAATAATGGTGATCGGTTGGCTGGTGGCGTTGGCCTGTTGCGTCATCAGCGCCACTTCGTGACCAATCAGCAAGCCTGAAAGAAAGTCACTGATATGGCGGCGGTCGCGTGCACCGAGCACGTGAGAAGCGCGGACTTCAAACAGGCGCGAGAGAATCGAAGCATCGTTGCTGCCGACTTGCACACCTTCGTGGAAAGCCGCCGCGTTCGCTTGCTGCTCGGGTAAACCCGCGCCAATCAGCGACTGTTTCAGCAGCAGATGATGCAGTTCACCGGTCATCACGGTGCGGAAATCCAGCACGCGATCCTGTTCCATCTGCACCCATTTAGCGTGCGTGCCTGGCATCACGTAGAGCGGCGCAGGTTGCAGTTCCACCGCGCCGAGCAGCTGCGTCTCTTCACCGCGCATCACGTTGTAGTTGTCAGCACGTTCCACACTCAATCCCGGCACGATCCACGCTTTCTCCTCAACGCGCGTCAGGCGGCCAGCGATTTCGCCCAGCGCCACCGGACAGGAGAGATACGGCACCGACAGCCAGCCGGCATTGCTGCCCACCATGCCCGCCATCACCACCGGCACGTCGTTGACTGGCCAACCCGCAGTGACGCTAGCAAATACTTCAGCTGGCGTGCGATCGCCAAGGCGCGTAACGCCAGCTTCAGAGCGGCGCTCATCAATACAAACGCCGGCTTGATAATGCCAGGCGCGCAGGTTGGTTGAGCCCCAATCAATCGCGATATAGCTGGTCACATAATCTCCTTGAGTCGCGCCGTTGAGCTGGCAATCATCGCTTTCGCCGCCAACTCGGCGGCATCGCCATCCTGATGACGAATGGCATCGAACAGCGCTTTATGTTCGTCGAGCGTGCGCGGCATGTTGCCTTCGTCCGCCATGTAGGTTTGCGCGAACACCGCTTTTTGCAGCTGGCTGATCGCCACGTTGAGCTGCTGCAGCACCGGATTGTGTACCGAATTCAGCACCGCTTCGTGATAGCGGATATCCGCATCATTAAAGGCATCACGATTGAGGTGGTTAGCCACCATGTCGTTGTACGCCTGTTCAATCGCAGCCAGATCGCTTGAGGTGGCGCGTTCAGCAGACCAGCGCGCAATCTGCGGCTCAACCAGCACGCGCACTTCGTTCATGGCGGCAATCAGACGCGGGTCCTGATCGTGCGCCAGCGCCCACTGCAATACGTCGCTATCGAGATAGTTCCAGTGATTGCGCGGCGTGACGAACGCGCCGCGATAGCGCTTCATCTCCATCAAACGTTTCGCCATTAGCGAGCGAAACACTTCGCGGATGATATTGCGCGAGGTGCCGAAGCGTTCACACAGCTCAGCTTCGGCGGGTAACGCCGCGCCCGGTACAAATTTGCCGGCCACAATCTCTTCACCCAGCGTCAGGATGATGCGCTCTGTTTTGCTTAATTGTTCTTGCGTCATGATGTTCCATTCAGTGAAAGGCAGTTACGCATCAGATTACTGCTTTCGCGGAGCGAAGCCTAACGGCCGCCCTGACCTGTGCCGTCGATTGTAGTACCATAACGTTAAGTTGTACTACAATCTGGATCACAAAATAGACAATGCATGTGCGATGATGCGATAAGGTCGCCATGAATGGCGACCCTACGATGGCTTGGTGAGGTTTGTAGGGTCGCCATTTATGGCGATCAAAAAAAGCGTGAGAAGAAATAAGAAGGGTTTACAGCACCAGCTCTTCAATGGCGTGCGCTACGCCGTCTTCCATATTGGTTTTGGTAATGAACTGCGCGATTTTCTTCACGGAATCAATAGCATTGCCCATTGCTACGCCGGTTCCAGCATACTCAATCATCGCCAGATCGTTTTCCTGATCGCCAATCGCCATCACTTCTTCACGCGCCAGGCCGAGCTTCTCAGCCAGCATTTTCACGCCTTGACCTTTATTCACGCGGGAATCGAGGATTTCGAGGTAGTAAGGCGCGCTTTTGAGAAGGGTGTAGTTATCGCGTGCCTGTTGCGGCAAGCGCTGAATGGCAGAATCCAGCAGATCGGGCTTATCGATCATCATCAGCTTAGGGAAACGCGTGGCGCGATCCATCTCTTCCACGGAACGATAGCGCACCGGAATGCCGGTCAGGCTCGCTTCGTGGATGGTGAATTCGCTGATGTCTTTGTTCGGCGTATAGAGGAAGGATTTGTCGAAGGCCTGGAAGTGGACGCCAAGGTCGCGCGCCAGCTGTTCGATATATAAATAGTCATCAAAACCCAGCGTGATTTCCGCGACGCACTCGCCATCATTAGCGCGATGCACCAGCGCACCGTTGTAGCTGATGCAATATTGGCCTTCATCAACCAGATTCAGCTCTATCAGATAGCGCTGAATACCGACGAACGGACGGCCGGTAGTGAGCACCACCATCACACCTTTTTTATGTGCGCGCTCAATGGCCGATTTAACTGCAGGCGTGATCTCGTGCTGCGGATTGAGCAGCGTGCCGTCCATATCGATTGCTACCAGTTTTATAGCCATAACGTCCTCGTTGAGTCAGGGTTTTGATCAATGCTAGCGCGATTCAGCTCACATTGACCAGTTATGCGCCTAACTTAAGATTTTTTCTCATTGTGAGCGTTGTTGAGTTACCACGCTGAAAACAAAAAACCCTTCCACCAGGGAAGGGTTTTTACGTTTTGCCGTGTCGATTAAATATCGATGTTGGCGGCTTTCAGCGCATTCTCTTCAATGAAGGCGCGACGTGGTTCTACCGCATCGCCCATCAAGGTGGTGAACAGCTGATCGGCAGCAATCGCATCCTTGATGGTCACGCGCAACATGCGGCGACTATCGGGATCCATGGTGGTTTCCCACAGCTGCTCTGGGTTCATCTCACCCAAACCTTTATAACGCTGCACTGACAGGCCGCGACGCGACTCTTTCACCAGCCACTCAATCGCCTGCTCGAAGCTGGTGACCGGCTGACGGCGTTCGCCACGTTCGATATAAGCATCTTCTTCGATCAGGCCGCGCAGCTGCTCGCCTAGCGCACAGATTTTGCGGTATTCCGGTCCATCGATGAACTCACTGTCCAGCGGATAATCGGTATCCACGCCGTGCGTACGCACACGCAGCACCGGCTCAAACAGATTCTGCTCATGGTTAGCACGGACATGCGCCAGGTAGCTGCTGCCGTGCGCTTCACGCTCGGTCAAATAGGCCACTAAACCGTCAATCCAGCTCTTAACATCGGCTTCATTGCTGAGGTCGCTTAAGGTTGGATGGTAGATCAGGCCGCGCAGCAGGGCCGTAGGGAAACGGCGCTCCATACGTTTGATCATACGCTGCGTGCCGTTGAAATCAGCCACCAGCGTTTCCAGCGGCTGGCCGCCCAATGCCGGTGCGCTGGCGTTGGTGTGCAGCGTTGCGCCGTCGAGTGCGATAGAAATCTGATACTGGTCCATCGCTTCGTCGTCTTTAATGTACTGTTCTTGCTTGCCTTTCTTCACTTTATACAGTGGCGGCTGAGCAATGTAGACGTGACCACGTTCCACGATTTCTGGCATCTGACGATAGAAGAAGGTCAACAGCAGCGTACGAATGTGCGAGCCGTCGACGTCCGCATCGGTCATGATGATGATGCTGTGATAACGCAGTTTGTCCGGATTGTATTCATCACGGCCGATACCACAACCCAGCGCGGTGATCAGCGTGGCAACTTCCTGTGAAGCGAGCATCTTGTCGAAACGCGCTTTCTCTACGTTAAGGATTTTACCTTTCAGCGGCAGAATCGCCTGATTCTTACGGTTACGACCCTGTTTGGCTGAACCGCCTGCAGAATCACCCTCCACCAGGTAGATTTCAGACAGCGCCGGATCGCGCTCCTGACAGTCGGCCAATTTGCCCGGCAGACCGGCCAAATCCAGCGCGCCTTTACGGCGAGTCATTTCACGTGCACGACGGGCAGCTTCACGCGCACGCGCCGCATCGATAATTTTGCCGACCACGATTTTTGCGTCAGACGGGTTTTCCAACAGGTATTCCGCCAGCAGTTCGTTCATTTGCTGCTCAACCGCCGATTTGACCTCTGAAGAGACCAGCTTATCTTTGGTCTGAGAAGAGAATTTCGGATCCGGCACTTTCACGGAAACCACGGCAATCAGGCCTTCACGCGCATCGTCACCGGTGGCGCTGACTTTGGCTTTTTTGCTGTAGCCTTCTTTGTCCATGTAGGCGTTCAACGTACGTGTCATTGCCGCACGGAAGCCGGCCAGGTGCGTACCGCCGTCGCGCTGTGGAATGTTGTTGGTGAAGCAGTAGATGTTTTCCTGGAAACCATCGTTCCACTGCAGCGCCACTTCCACGCCGATGCCATCTTTCTCCGTCGAGAAGTAGAACACCGTTGGATGGATTGGGGTTTTGTTCTTGTTGAGATACTCAACAAACGCCTTGATGCCGCCTTCGTAGTGGAAGTGATCGTTCTTGCCGTCGCGTTTGTCTTCCAGACGAATTGAGACGCCAGAGTTCAGGAACGACAGTTCACGCAGGCGTTTCGCCAGGATGTCGTACTCAAACTCAATCACGTTGGTGAAGGTTTCGTAGCTCGGCCAGAAACGCACGCGAGTACCGGTTGCATCGGTATCACCCGATACTGCCAGCGGTGCCTGCGGCACGCCGTGCTGATAAACCTGCTGATGCACTTTGCCTTCACGGCGAATGGTCAGCTCCAGCTTCTGCGACAGGGCGTTTACCACTGAAACGCCAACGCCGTGCAGACCACCGGAAACTTTATACGAGTTATCATCAAATTTACCGCCGGCGTGCAGGACGGTCATGATCACTTCAGCAGCAGAGACGCCCTCTTCCGGGTGAATGCCGGTAGGAATACCACGGCCATCATCTTGCACTGAGACAGAGTTATCTGCATGAATAGTAACGGTAATATCACTACAGTGACCGGCGAGCGCTTCGTCGATTGCGTTATCCACGACTTCGAATACCATGTGATGCAGACCGGTGCCGTCATCCGTATCGCCGATGTACATGCCCGGGCGTTTGCGTACCGCATCAAGCCCTTTCAGGACTTTGATACTTGAGGAGTCATAAGAATTCGACATCAACGTTTCTCGCTCATTTAATCTTCAGGTTGAACCACTATTTTACCCTGTTCCACGCGGAACATCTTGCCCTTTTCATCACTCATGTCGATTACATGCTCGACACCAATGGCGCTGACAAATACTTGAGCCTGCGTGGCTTTTAGGCGTTCAGCTAACAGCCGACGACGGGTGTCATCCAGCTCTGAGGCAAAGTCATCAATCAAATACAAACAGCGTCGTCCGCTGCTGCGCGTCAGGTATTCGCCCTGCGCTAAGCGCAGCGCACACATCAGCAGTTTCAATTGACCGCGTGAGAGTAAATCTTCCACCGGCGTACCTTCGGCACGAATACGAAAATCGGCTTTATGCGGGCCGCTGGCGGTGTAGGTGAGCGCGCGGTCGCGCTCGAAATTGCGTTCCAGCAGTTCGGCGTAGTCGCTCTCTTTATCCCAGCCGCGCTGGAAAGAGAACGCCAACTCAAACTCCGGTAAAAACTGGCCGCAGGTGGCGATGATCTCGCGGGAAATCGCCGCGCTGTATTCGGCCCGCCAGGCACTGATCTGCTCAGCTAGCGGCACCAGTTCCTGATCCCACGGACGAATCTGGCTATAGCGCGAAACCTGACGCAGCGCAGCATTGCGCTGTTTGAGCAGACGACGCAAATTGCTCCAGGCATGGAAAAATCCGGGCGAAGCGTGAAAACAGCCCCAATCGATGTAGGCACGCCGGTATTTTGGACCGCCATTGAGCAAAGCAAACCCTTCCGGCGTAATCAACTGCATCGGCAGCAACTGCGCCAACTCCGCCACTTTGTGGCCATCGCTGCCATCAATACGCACTTTACTGTCGCCAGCACGATTCTTAGTTAAACCGACCGACAATTCTCGTTCGCTGCCTTCAATACGACCGTGCAGCACAAAGGCGTCCTGCTCATGACGAATCACGCGGCCCGCTTGCAAACTGCGAAACGCGCGACCGTGCCCCAGCGTGTAAATCGCCTCCAGCAAGCTGGTTTTGCCGCTGCCGTTGGCACCGACCAGGAAATTAAAGCCCGGCGCTAAGGCCAGATCGGCCTGCTCGATGTTGCGAAAATCTTTAATCAGGAGGCGGGTTAAAGCCATGAAAAGTCCGGGTCGAAGTGGTTTTCACCTCCCCCGCTTGCGGGGGAGGCTGGGTGGGGGAAAGACAGCGAAATAGGTTATCTGCTCGCTGTCCCTCCCCCTAGCCCCCTCCCACAAGTGGGAGGGGGAATGGCATGATCACAAGCGCATTGGCATGACGACGTAGGCTGCAGCCGGACTGGCAACATCTTCAATCTGCACGCTTGAAACGCCATCGGTCAGCAGCAAACGCACGTTCTCGCACTTCAGCGCATTCAACACATCCAGCACATAGCTGACGTTGAAACCGATCTCCAGATCGGTGCCGTTGTAAGAGACATCCAGCATCTCTTCTGCTTCTTCCTGCTCAGGATTATTCGCCGTGATCTTGAGCTGATTTTCCGTGATATAGATGCGAACGCCGCGGAATTTCTCATTCGAGAGAATTGCCGCACGCGCAAATGCCTGCTTCAAAATATCACAGCCAGCTTCCAGCGCTTTGTCGGGATTCTTCGGCAGTACGCGGCGATAATCCGGGAAACGGCCATCAACCAGTTTCGACGTAAAGATGAAGTCGCCCACGTGTGCGCGGATGTTGCTGCTACCGATTTGCACCTGCAATGGCGTTTCGCCGCCATCCAGTAAACGCATCAGCTCAATCACACCTTTACGCGGCACGATCACCGAATGGTTCGGTAGCGCCTGACCAATCGGCATGGAGCACACCGCAAGGCGGTGACCATCGGTGGCGACGGTACGCAACTCTTCGTCTTCGGTTTCGAACAACATACCGTTGAGGTAATAACGTACATCCTGATGCGCCATTGAGAACTGCGTGGCTTCGATCAGACGTTTCAACGTCGCCTGCGGTAAGGTGAATTCCACCTCGCTCTGCCAGTCATCCAGATTCGGGAAGTCGCTGGCGGGCAACGTTGACAGCGAGAAACGGCTGCGGCCAGAGCGCACCAGCATTCTGTCGCCTTCCAGCGTCAGGCTGATCTCCGCGCCTTCCGGCAAACCGCGGCAAATATCGAGGAATTTACGCGCGGGAACCGTGGTGGCGCCCGGCTCGTGCGGCTGCGTCAGCGCAACACGGGCTACCATTTCCATTTCCAGATCGGTACCGGTCAAGCGCAGCGAGCCTTCGCTCACCTGCAGCAGTAAATTTCCCAGGATCGGCAGCGTCGGGCGTCCGCCAAGTGGACCGCTAACCTGTTGCAGTGGCTTCAGTAACTGCTCACGTTCTACAATAAATTTCATATGCGTCAGGAAGATAGTGTTCGAATGAGGTTAGAGAAATCTTCTTTGATGTCGTGGCTCTCTTCACGCAGCTGCTCGATTTTACGGCAAGCGTGAAGCACGGTGGTATGGTCGCGGCCACCAAACGCATCGCCAATCTCCGGCAAGCTGTGGTTGGTGAGCTCTTTCGCCATCGCCATCGCCATCTGGCGCGGACGCGCTACCGAACGCGAACGGCGTTTCGATAGCAAATCCGCCACTTTGATTTTGTAATACTCGGCCACCGTTTTCTGAATATTATCAATGGTGACCAGCTTTTCCTGCAGCGCCAGCAGATCGCGCAACGCTTCGCGCACAAAATCGATAGTAATGGCGCGACCGGTAAAGTTCGCGTTGGCAATCACGCGGTTCAGCGCGCCTTCCAGCTCACGAACGTTGGAACGTAAACGCTTAGCAATAAAGAAGGCGACTTCACCTGGCAGACGAATATCGTTTTCATCGGCTTTCTTCATCAGGATCGCGACGCGCGTTTCCAGCTCTGGCGGCTCGATCGCCACAGTTAATCCCCAGCCAAAACGTGATTTCAGGCGATCTTCTACGCCGTTGATCTCTTTTGGATAACGATCCGAGGTCAGGATGATCTGTTGATTGCCTTCCAGCAGCGCGTTAAACGTATGGAAGAACTCTTCCTGCGAGCGCTCTTTATTGGCAAAGAATTGAATGTCATCGATCAGCAGCGCATCAACCGAGCGGTAGTAACGCTTGAACTCTTCGATGGCGTTGTTCTGCAAGGCTTTAACCATGTCCTGCACAAAACGCTCAGAGTGCATGTACACCACTTTGGCATTGGGCTTGCGCGCAATAATGCCGTTACCCACCGCGTGCAACAGGTGAGTTTTACCCAGGCCGGTGCCGCCATAAAGGAACAGTGGGTTATACGCGCCGCCAGGATTATCCGCCACCTGACGTGCCGCCGCGCGCGCCAGCTGGTTCGATTTACCTTCAACGAAGTTGTCGAAGTTATGACGGTTATTCACATTGGAGCGGTAAGTGACATCCGCCGGCGCAGGCACAGAATCCCAGCTTGGACGCAGGATTTGCGTCGGCGCGGGACGATTTTCAATCGGTGCAGGTGCGCTGTAACTGGACGTGGCCATCGCCGGTTGGCTGGTTGTCACCTGTGCGGCAGGACGCGTGCCGACTTCGAAACGCAGTAACGGCACATTTGCACCGCAGAATTCATTCAGCAGCCCATTGATACTATTGAGATATTTATCTCTAACCCAGTCGAGTACAAACCGATTTGGTGCATACAAGGTCAGCGTATTGTCGTTCAATTCAGCTTGCAGCGGACGAATCCACATGCTGAATTCGGTGGCAGGAAGCTCATCCTGCAAACGGGCAAGACACTGTTGCCAAAGCGTAAGTGACACGGCGGACTCCACTCGTACAAAATCGATAAGAATTTTAGGCGCTAATAAATAGAAACGTAATTTTTAGACACAGACGGTTGGAAAGCGCCTGCGACCGCTATTCGCGGTAGTCTTCCCCGGCGATCGCAGTAAGGATCGTCAGCGGAAGGGCGGATCATAACGTAAAGCCGCACAGAGATCTTCCCTTTCTACACAGTTTTGATCCAATTTATCCACAGGCTGCTGAAGCGATAATGAGTTTACGCTTTCTGCGAAAAAAGCCAGCGTTAATGTGGCTGAAAGCGGTAATTTTTCTGGCGAGCTCTCGTTTCTGCGCAACAAATCTGCAAATTGATCGCAAGAAGATCCTGCGCGATCCTTGCGCTTTAACCCACAGCCCGTATAATTCCCCACCCGGCATTATTGCGTGAAGCCTTGATGCCCGGAATCAGCGGGCTGTATCTGGGTTTCCAGGTGCCGCGACCAGCGAAGTAAATTGACTCTGGACTGTACAATTATTACAATCCCGCCTCTTTATTAAAGACACATTGAGGCGTTGGTCGATTTACTGGCCCGAAAACGCGTCACCCAGTGAAAATTTTCAAGTTTAGGTAGAAATCGCCATGAAACGCACTTTTCAACCGTCCGTACTGAAGCGCAACCGTTCACACGGTTTCCGTGCTCGTATGGCAACAAAAAATGGTCGTCAGGTTCTGGCACGTCGTCGTGCTAAAGGCCGTTCTCGTCTGACCGTTTCTAAGTAATAAAGCTAACCCTCGTGGTTAAGCTCGCATTTCCCAGGGAGTTACGTTTGTTAACTCCCACTCATTTCACTTTCGTCTTCCAGCAGCCACAACGAGCCGGTACGCCGCAAATCACCATACTCGGCCGACTTAACGCGCTGGGGCATCCCCGCATCGGTCTCACCGTCGCAAAAAAACATGTAAAACGTGCCCATGAACGCAACCGGATCAAGCGATTGACCCGCGAAAGCTTTCGTCTGCGTCAACATGAGCTCCCTGCGATGGATTTTGTGATCGTGGCTAAAAAAGGGATTGCTGACCTGGATAACCGTGCGCTGACGGAAGCGTTGGAGAAACTATGGCGTCGTCACTGTCGCCTGGCTCGCGGCTCCTGATTGCCCTGATACGCGTTTATCAACGCGCCATCAGCCCACTGCTGGGACCTCATTGCCGGTTCCATCCCACCTGTTCGCAGTATGGGATTGAGGCCTTACGCCGCTTTGGCGTTGTAAAAGGCAGTTGGTTGACGATAAAACGCGTATTAAAATGCCACCCTTTGAACCCGGGTGGTGACGATCCTGTGCCGCCAAAAACCTTTGATACCAGAGAACATTAACGATGGATTCGCAACGCAATCTCTTTCTCATCGCTTTTCTGTTCGTGTCTTTTATGATCTGGCAAGCCTGGCAGACGGACCACGCTCCGCAGCCACAGCAAACCCAGACCACGCAAAACACAAGCAGCGCAGCGGGTGATGCCGCCACTTCCGGCGTGCCGGCTAGCGGACAGGGCAAAACGATCACCGTTAAGACAGATGTCCTGTCACTCAACATCAATACGCGTGGTGGCGATATTGAGCAGGCTCAGCTGCTGACTTACCCGGACAAACTGGGTTCAGACGCACCGTTCCAGCTGCTTGAAACCACACCTGCCTTCGTTTATCAGGCGCAGAGCGGCTTAACGGGCCGTAACGGTCCGGATAACCCGAACAATGGCGCACGTCCGCTGTATACCACTTCGCAAGAAAGCTTCGTGATGGCGGATGGCCAGAGCGAACTGCGCGTGCCGCTGACCTGGACCGGTGAAAACGGCGTGGTTTACACCAAGACGTTCATCTTCAAGCGCGGTGAGTATGCGGTAAACGTTGACTACAACATCAACAACACCACTCAGCAGCCGCTGGAAGTGTCGATGTTTGGTCAGCTGAAGCAGACCATCGACGTGCCTAAGCACCGTGATACCGGCAGCAACAACTTTGCTCTGCACACCTTCCGTGGCGCAGCGTACTCAACCAGCGATGCGAAATACGAAAAATATAAATTCGACACCATCGCGGATAATGAGAACCTGAATACCACCACCAGCAATGGTTGGGTGGCGATGCTGCAGCAGTACTTTGCTACCGCATGGGTGCCACGCACGCAGGGTAACAACACGCTGTACACCAGCAACCTCGGCAATGGCATCGCGGCAATTGGCTACAAATCTGCACCGGTTACCGTTGGCGCAGGCGCACAGCAGGATCTCGGCGCAACACTGTGGGTCGGCCCGGAAATTCAGGACCAGATGGCAGCCATCGCGCCGCACCTGGATCTGACCGTGGATTACGGCTGGTTGTGGTTCATCTCTCAGCCGCTGTTTAAGCTGCTGAAGTTCATCCACAGCTTCATCGGTAACTGGGGCTTCTCCATTATCGTTATCACCTTCATCGTACGTGGCATCATGTACCCGCTGACCAAAGCGCAGTACACCTCGATGGCGAAGATGCGTATGCTGCAGCCGAAGATTCAGGCGATGCGTGAACGTCTGGGCGATGATAAGCAGAAGCAGAGCCAGGAAATGATGGCGCTGTATAAGGCGGAGAAAGTGAACCCGCTGGGCGGCTGTCTGCCACTGGTTATCCAGATGCCAATCTTCCTGGCCTTGTACTACATGCTGTCAGGCTCGGTTGAACTGCGTCATGCGCCGTTTATTCTGTGGATTCATGACCTGTCAGCGCAGGACCCGTACTACATTCTGCCGATCATCATGGGTATCACCATGTTCTTCATTCAGAAGATGTCACCGACTACCGTGACCGATCCGATGCAGCAGAAGATCATGACCTACATGCCGGTTATCTTTACCGTGTTCTTCCTGTGGTTCCCATCAGGTCTGGTGCTGTACTACATCGTCAGCAACCTGGTGACCATTCTCCAGCAGCAGCTGATTTATCGCGGCCTGGAAAAACGTGGTCTGCATAGCCGCGACAAGAAGAAAGCGTAACGTCTGACTGCAACCAGCAGCAGCGTATAATTAAGGGGCGGCATTTATGTCGCCCTGTTTTTTTGTTTTGAGAAAAGGTGAATCATGAGCCACAGCGACACTATTGTTGCCCAGGCGACGCCTCCCGGCCGCGGCGGCGTCGGCATTCTGCGTATCTCCGGCGCAAAAGCCGCTGAGGTGGCGCAAGCCGTGCTCGGCAAGCTGCCAAAACCGCGCTATGCCGACTATCTGCCCTTTACCGATGCCGATGGCAGCGTGCTCGATCAGGGCATTGCGCTATGGTTTCCTGGCCCGAACTCCTTTACCGGTGAAGATGTGCTGGAGCTGCAAGGCCATGGCGGCCCGGTAATTCTCGACCTGCTGCTGAAACGCATCGTGGCGCTGCCCGGCTTGCGCATTGCCCAGCCAGGCGAATTCTCGGAACGCGCCTTCCTCAACGACAAGCTCGATTTAGCGCAAGCCGAAGCGATTGCCGATCTGATCGATGCCAGCTCAGAGCAAGCCGCCCGCTCGGCGGTGAACTCGTTGCAGGGCGCATTTTCCCTGCGCATCAACGCGCTTGTGGAAGCACTTACTCACCTGCGCATCTATGTAGAAGCGGCCATCGACTTCCCGGATGAAGAGATCGATTTCCTTTCCGACGGCAAAATTGAAGCCCAGCTCAATGTGGTGATCGGCGACCTTGATGGCGTGCGTGCCGAAGCGCGTCAGGGCAGCCTGCTGCGTGAAGGGATGAAGGTGGTGATTGCCGGTCGTCCCAATGCCGGGAAATCGAGCCTGCTGAATGCCTTAGCCGGGCGCGAAGCGGCGATCGTCACCGATATTGCTGGCACCACGCGCGACGTGCTGCGCGAGCATATCCACATTGACGGCATGCCGCTGCACATCATCGATACCGCAGGTTTGCGAGAAGCCAGCGACGAAGTCGAGCGCATCGGTATTGAGCGCGCGTGGCAGGAGATCGAGCAGGCCGACCGCGTGCTGTTTATGGTCGATGGCACCACCACCGACGCGACTGAAGCCGCCGCCATCTGGCCAGATTTTGTTGCCCGTTTGCCGGAAGCGCTGCCAATTACCGTGGTGCGTAACAAAGCGGATATGACCGGCGAAGAGCTGGGCCTCACTGAAGTGAACGGTCACTCACTGATTCGTCTCTCGGCGCGCACCGGGGAAGGTGTGGAAGCGCTACGCGATCACCTGAAACAGAGCATGGGATTTGCTGGCAACATGGAAGGCGGATTCCTCGCCCGCCGCCGCCATCTGCAAGCGCTGGAGCTAGCCGCAACGCACTTGCAGCAGGGCAAGCATCAGCTGTTAGGCGCGTGGGCCGGGGAATTACTGGCAGAAGAGTTACGCTTAGCGCAGCAGGCGCTGAGCGAAATCACCGGCGAATTCACCTCCGACGATCTGCTGGGCAGAATCTTCTCCAGTTTCTGTATTGGTAAGTAATGACCTGTTACGTGGTCGCCATGAATGGCGACCCTACGGCGTTCTAATGTAGGGTGCGCATTCATGTGAACCTGGCTCACGGTAATCATGCGTCTTTGTTATTTGGCTCCCCAACGCCTTTGCAGTATAACGATCACTGCCCGGCGAACAGGTCCTGCTGGGTACATTCATTATTCATGCTAAATATTGGGCGCAAGTTGCTGCCTGAACAGGAGAGAAACATGAGTACAACGCTCGACAGCGTGGCGCTGAACGCGCTGTTCAATGAAGCCCGCACCCACAGTTATTGGCAGGACAAACCGGTTTCGCAGGACGTGCTGAAGCAGCTCTATAGCCTGACCGCGCTGGGCCCAACCTCCGCTAACTGCTCGCCAGGCCGTTTTGTATTTGTGACCTCGCAGGAAGGCAAAGAGAAGCTGAAACCCGCGCTCTCCTCCGGCAACGTTGATAAAACCATGGCGGCACCGGTGACGGTGATCGTGGCGTGGGATCCTGAATTCTACGAAGCGCTGCCAAAGCTGTTCCCGCACGGTGATGCGCGCAGCTGGTTTACCAGCAGCCCGGATCTGGCGAAAGAAACCGCTTTCCGTAACAGCAGCTTGCAAGCAGGTTATTTGATTCTGGCCGCGCGTTCGCTGGGCCTGGATGCGGGCCCGATGTCCGGTTTCGATCCGTCAAAAGTGAACGAGGCGTTCTTCAGCGAGAGTAAATGGCAGGTGAACTTACTGATCAATCTCGGCTATGGTGAAGCCAGCAAACTGCATGCGCGTCTGCCGCGTCTGGGCTTTGATGAAGCCAGCACCTTTGCCTGATTGAGAAAAGGCGTCGGGCTGAGTCCACGACGCCGGTTTTAAGCGGTTATCCCAGTGAATGGAAGCCGCTGTTGAAGTAGATCATCGGCTCTGCCGCTTCACCATGCAGAGCGATCCCCACGATACGCGCCAGCAGCACGCTGTGCGTGTTCCACTCCACCACCTTCTCCAGCTGACAATCAAAGCTCACCAGCGCATCAGCTAAAATCGGCGCGCCGGTATTTAATGTCTGCCATGTACCACTTTGGAAGCGCTCGTCGCGGCGTGAGGATTGGCTGAACTGGGCACATAAGTCGTCATGCTGTTCACGCAGCACGTTAACGGCAAAATGGCCGGCGGCGATAAAGGCATCATGACTGGACGCGCTACGATTGACGCACACCAGCAGACTTGGTGGCTCAGCCGCCAGCGAACTGACCGACGTCGCAATCAGCCCCAGCTTTTCGCCCTGAAATTCGGTGGTAACCAGAGAAACACCCGCGGTTAAGCGACGCATGCCGTGACGAAACTCATCAAGCGAGATCGATTCCTGGCGAGAAATAGCGGTAACTGACATAGAAAACTCCGACGTGCATGCTTCTAAGATGCGCACGATTGGCAGATGAATGAATTGGTTAGCGCACTTCACTGTGCCTTTTTACTGTCCAAATCCTACACCACATCAGGCCGTTCGGCATCCGTTGAGACACGAATCTGCAAAAGCGTTCTATGCAAAGTTGCCAAATGGGATTGCCGCCTGGCTTCGTCCTTATCTGAAATATCGCCTATTCCATCTTAAGCCGGATGCAAACCCATGAGAAAATTCTTACAATAGCACTGATGATTATTCGACCATTTTCACGGAGCGACAGATGGCTAGTCATTTTGTACGTTGGATAGGTAATCCGCCCTTTTCTTCCGAGAATATGCGGGTGCCACAGGAAGTGATCAACAGCGCTCAGCGCTTCGCTGACAAGCGTCGCGGACGCTTTCTTGCCGCGCGTGAACTGCTGGCGCAACTGATGCTGCGCGTTTATGGCATTCGCGAACTCCCCGCGCTGACGACCTCCAGCAGCGGACGTCCCTGCTTTGCCGATACTAACCTGCCCGACTTCAGTATTTCCTACGCTGGCAACACCATCGGTGTGCTACTGGCCGAAGAAGGCGGGCGCGCCGGATTGGATATGGAGATTGTGCGCGCACACAGCCGTCAAACGCAGGATATGCTGACGCAGGATCTCTCCTCCGGCGAAAAAGCCTGGATCAACGCGCAGCAGGATTTCATGGAAGCGGTGACGCAAATCTGGACGCTGCGCCAAAGCATTCTCAAGCTCACCGGCGAAACCAATAGCGGCATTGATTCACTGCGTTTGCATCCTGCGGCCGGTCGGCTGCGTTCCACCGTGTTTCCCGATATTCAGGCGGTGTGTGATGCTGAGCCAACGCTGGTGTGGTCATGCGCGCTGTCGCCCGGCACCGAACGCTTACACTTGTGGGAGATTGATGGCGCGCAGCAGTGGCAAGCGCTGCGCGATGTCGAGATGAGCAAACCCAATATCGGGCCGCGTACCTTGCGCCTCACCAGTTTGGTCACGCCGCATGAGATGGGACATCCGTCATAAAAAAGGCCACATCAGCGGCCTCTTCTATTTAGTGGGCGTCGATAAAGACGATTTTCAGCACGAACAGCAGCGCGACTACCACCACGCACGGGCTGATTTCACGCCAGCGGCCGGTCCCCAACTTCATCACGCAGTAAGAGATAAAGCCCAGCGCGATACCTTCGGTGATCGAGAAGCTGAAAGGCATCATCGCCGCAGTAACGAATGCTGGCACTGCTTCGGTGAGATCGTCCCACTGCACGCGTGACAGCGACGCCGTCATCAATACGCCAACGTAAATCAGCGCACCCGCCGCCGCATAAGAGGGCACCATCGCCGCCAGCGGTGACAGGAACATCACCAGCAGGAACAGAATCCCGGTGATCACCGCCATCAAGCCAGTACGACCGCCGATCGCAACACCGGACGAACTTTCAATGTAGGCGGTTACCGATGAGGTACCAATCAGCGAACCGGTCACCGAACTGATGCTATCGACGTACAGCGCCTGCTTCATGCGCGGGAAAGTGCCTTTCTCGTCAGTCAGCCCGGCTTTATCGGTCACGCCAATCAGCGTGCCGGATGAGTCGAACAGATTGACCAGCATAAAGGAGAAGATCACACCGGCCATGCCGATGTTGAACGCGCCTTTGATATCGACCTGGCCGACAACGGAAGTGATCGCAGGCGGCGCCGCGAACACGCCGCTGAATTTCACATCGCCAATGATCAGGCCCAGCGCAGTCGTCACCACAATCGACACCAGCACCGCCGCATGGATATTGCGAGAAGCCAGAATCGCGATGATGAAGAAACCGAGCGCTCCAAGCAGCACGCTGTGCGAGGTCAGATTGCCAACGGCAACGATGGTATCGGCGTTTGGCACGATGATGCCGGCGTTTTTCAGCCCCATCATGGCGATAAACAGGCCGATACCGGCGGTGATACCCACGCGCAGGCTGAGCGGAATGTTGGCAATCATCCAGTAACGCACACGCAGCAGCGTAAGGATCAGCAGACCCAGCGCGCCCCAGAAAATCGCGCCCATACCAATCTGCCACGAATAACCCATGGCACCGACCACCACAAAGGCGAAGAAGGCGTTCAGGCCCATCGCCGGCGCCAGCGCCACCGGCAGATTCGCCACCAGCCCCATCAGAATGCTGCCGAACGCGGCAATCAAGCAGGTAGTAACAAACACGGCCTGCGTATCCATGCCCGCCACACCGAGAATTTGCGGGTTAACGAAAACGATGTACACCATCGTCAGGAAAGTCGTGCAACCGGCAATCACTTCGGTGCGCACTGTGGTTCCGTGTTCCTGCAGTTTGAAGATACGCTGCAAAAGGCCCTGATTAGTCATTCCACTGTTCCGCTAAAAAATTTATCGCCGCGTATCCTATAGAGTTTAGCGCGGCAAAACACTGATTTTTCGCAACCGGTTGCTCAGGGTCGCTTTCTGCGCCCAGTGCGCTAGAGTGTCAGCTTATTGTTTAACAAAAGGATGATGTGCGATGTCGGTTGAATGTATTTTTTTTGATTGCGACGGCACGCTGGTCGACAGCGAAGTGATCTGTACGCAAGCTTACGTCAACACCTTTGCCCGCTACGGTATTGAACGCTCTCTGCAGCAGATGTTTGAGCAGTATAAAGGGGTGAAGCTTTACGACATCATCCGCGATGTGGCGGCCGAACATCAGGTTGAGTTGCCGCTTGAAGAGGTAGAAACCGCCTATCGTGCCGAAGTGGCTAGATTGTTTGATCTCGATTTAAAACCGATTGCCGGTGCCAAAGCGCTGGTGGAAAGTGTCAAAGTGAAGATGTGCGTGGTTTCCAACGGCACGGTGAAGAAGATGCAACATTCGCTGGGCTTGACCGGCATGCTGCCGTATCTCGATGGCAAGCTGTATAGCGGTTATGACATTAATCACTGGAAGCCGGATCCAGAGCTGATGTATCACGCCGCCGAGCAGATGCAGGTACCGATTGAGAAGTGCATTCTGGTGGATGATTCCGAGGCTGGCGCGCGCGCGGGCATCGCCGCCGGGATTCCGGTGTTTTACTACTGCGCCGATGCGCACAATCCTGAATTAGATCATCCGCTGGTGACGCGCTTTGATGATATGGCGCAGT
The DNA here is from genome assembly GCF_026130245.1 of Pantoea sp. JK. Taxonomy (NCBI): domain Bacteria; kingdom Pseudomonadati; phylum Pseudomonadota; class Gammaproteobacteria; order Enterobacterales; family Erwiniaceae; genus Pantoea; species Pantoea sp. JK. Next base: position 40,012 of record NZ_JAINFN010000008.1, on the reverse strand, counting down.
TGCCGGATCTGTGGCGTGCGCGTGGGTGGAATTTGGTGAAGTAAGGTGCGCGCTGGCCCTCATCCCAACCTTCTCCCGCAAGCGGGAGAAGGAGCTGATCGTGCTAACTATTCCCTCTCCCGCTTGCGGGAGAGGGTTAGGGTGAGGGTGAGGGTAATCAGCCAATCGCCCCCAACGAATCCTCGTTGCTCTGCTTCTTCGGCAGCAAGAACAGCGTGGCGGCGATATCCAGCAGATAAATCAGTGCCAGCAGCGTAATCGCGGCGGTGAAAGAGATATTGGTGGCCAGCAGGCCAATCACCAATGGACCAAATCCGCCCACGCCACGCCCCAAATTAAACAACACGTTCTGCGCCGTCGCGCGTGCCTGCGGTGGGAAGGTGTCGGAAATCAGCGCACCGTAGCCGCCAATCATGCCGTTCACAAACATCCCCATCAGCGCGCCGGTAAACAGCATCACCGTCGGATCGCGCAGCTGCGCGTACACCACCACCATCACCACCGCGCCGAACTGATACAGCAGGAAGATTTTCCAGCGCGCGAAGCGATCGGCCAGCACGCCAAACAGCCAGATGCCGAAGGTCATGCCCACCACCGTGACGGCGGTCCACAGGCCAGATTTGGTCAGGCTGAACCCGAAGTTGGATGACAGATAGCTCGGCATCCAGATCATCAATCCGTAGTAACCAAAATTCTGCACCGAGCAGAGAATGAAAATTCCCAGGCTGGCTTTGCTGGTGGCGCGGTCGGCAAACAGCAATTTAATGCGTGCGGCAAAGGAGAGCTGCGGCGTTCTCTCAACGTGGCGGGTAAAACTTTCCGGCTCGCCCATGCTGCGGCGGATCACAAACGACACCAGCGCCGGCAGCAAACCGACGAGGAACATGCCGCGCCAGCCAATCACGCTCAGCAGCGGCGGCGTGATAAAGGCCGCCAGAAGTACACCGAGCTGCCAGCCAATGCCGACCCACGCCGAGGCGCGGTTGCGCTTCTCTTTCGGCCAGGCTTCGGCAATCAGCGCCATGCCGATGCCGAACTCGCCACCCAATCCCACACCCGCCAGCGTGCGGTACGCCAACAGATCCCAATAGCCTTGCGCCACCGCACACAGGCCGGTGAACACCGAGAACACCAGAATGGTGACGGTAAGAATGCGGATGCGACCATAACGATCGCTCAGATGACCAAACACAATGCCGCCGATCACCGCGCCGATCAGCGTCCAGGTGACCAGCGAACCGGCCTGAGAGGGATCGAGCGCCAGCGAGACGCTGATCGCTGGCAGCATAAAACCAAGAATCAGCAGATCAAATCCATCCATCGCGTAGCCGCTGATCGCAGCCACCATGGCTTTCGCCGGTGTAATGGCTTGTTTTTTAGGAGTTGGGGAGGACATGTAACAGCACCTGGCAGAAAAAAGTGCGCCAAGTATAAAGAGAGGGAATCGCTGAGAACAGACAGAATTTAAGCAGGCAGCCCGTTAGCCACAGTGGCAACGGGCCGCCGACGCGTCAATCAAGAGGGTTTATTGCTGCCATCATCGCCCGACAGCAGTTCATCCAGCTTGTCGCCGCCCACATGACGGAAATCCTGACCTTTGACAAAATAGAAGATAATTTCGCAGATGTTCTGGCAGCGATCGCCGATACGCTCGATGGCGCGTGCGCAGAACAGCGCGGTCAGCACGCTTGGGATGGTGCGCGGATCTTCCATCATGTAGGTCATCAACTGACGCACGATGCCTTCGTACTCTTTATCCACCTTCTTATCTTCACGGTAGATTTTGATGGCTTCGTTGAGATCCATGCGCGCAAACGCATCCAGCACGTCATGCAGCATCTGCACGGTGTGATGACCCAGCGCTTCAAGGCTCACCAGCAGCGGCAGGTGCTGCTGGCTGAACTTCTCCAGCGCGGTGCGGCTGATTTTTTCCGCCACATCGCCAATGCGTTCCAGTTCAGAAATGGTCTTGATGATCGCCATGACCAGACGCAAATCGCTGGCGGTGGGCTGGCGTTTGGCGATGATGCGCACGCAGGCTTCATCAATCTCCACTTCCATCATGTTGACCTTCTGGTCGCCGTCGATCACGTGACGCGCCAGCTCGCCATCCTGGTTGTGCATCGCGGTGATGGCGTCCATCAGCTGCTTCTCAACCATGCCGCCCATGATCATCACTTGCGTGCGAATGTGCTCCAGCTCCGCGTTGAACTGACCGGAGATGTGTTTGTTCAGATTTAAATTATCCATGTGCGTCTCCTGAATCAGCCGTAACGACCGGTGATGTAATCTTCGGTCTGCTTCTGTGCGGGCTTAGTAAACAAGGTATCGGTATCGCTGAACTCAATCAGCTCGCCCAGATACATGAAAGCGGTGTGGTCAGAACAACGCGCGGCCTGCTGCATGTTGTGGGTCACGATCACCACAGTGTAATCCTGCTTCAGTTCGGTGATCAGTTCTTCGATACGACCGGTTGAGATCGGATCCAGCGCGGAGCAAGGCTCATCCAGCAACAACACTTCCGGGCGAATGGCGATGCCGCGCGCGATGCACAGACGCTGCTGCTGGCCGCCGGAGAGACTGTAACCGCTCTGATGCAGCTTGTCTTTGGTTTCATTCCACAGCGCGGCTTTGGTCAGCGCCCACTGCACGCGCTCATCCATATCGGCACGCGACAGCTTTTCAAACAGACGCACGCCGAAGGCGATGTTGTCATAAATCGACATCGGGAACGGCGTCGGCTTCTGGAACACCATGCCGACGCGCGCGCGCAGCAGGGCGATATCCTGATTGGAAGCCAGAATGTTATCGCCATCCAGCAGGATGTCACCTTCTGCACGCTGCTCCGGATAGAGCGAGTACATTTTGTTGAAGGTGCGCAGCAAAGTGGATTTACCGCAGCCTGATGGGCCGATAAACGCGGTCACCTGGTTTTTGGTGATATCCAGGTTGATGTTTTTCAGCGCGTGAAACTTACCGTAATAGAAGTTCAGATTACGGACCTGAATTTTACCGGCTGATGAAGTCACGTTACTCATTCTCGTCTCTCATAAGCAGCGCCGCCGAAGCCGCGCCGGGAAATTAGTGTTTGCCCTTGGCGAAAACCACACGCGCCACAATGTTCAGCAGCAGCACGCACACGGTAATAATCAGCACACCAGCCCACGCCAGGCTTTGCCATTCGGCAAACGGGCTCATGGCGAATTTAAAGATGGTGACCGGTAGGTTCGCGATCGGCTGCATCATGTCGGTGCTCCAGAACTGGTTCGACAGCGCAGTAAACAGCAACGGTGCAGTTTCACCGGCGATACGCGCTACGGCCAACAGCACACCGGTGATGATGCCGGAAACCGAGGCTTTCAGCGTGATTGCCGAAATCATCTTCCACTTCGGCGTACCCAGCGCATAAGCCGCTTCACGCATGCTGTCAGGTACCAGACGCAGCATGTTTTCGGAGGTGCGGATCACGATCGGGATTTGCAGCAGCGCCAGCGCCACTACGCCGGCCCAACCGGAGAAGTGCTGCATCTGCGATACCACGATGGTGTAGACGAACAGGCCCACCACAATCGACGGTGCTGACAGCAGAATGTCGTTGATGAAGCGAATCACTTCCGCCAGCCAGTGTTTACGGCCATATTCCGCCAGATAGATCCCGGCCATGATGCCGAGCGGCGTTCCGACGATCGTCGACCAGAAAATCAGTAAACCACTGCCGACTAAGGCGTTGGCCAAACCACCGCCCGCGGTATTCGGCGGCGGCGTCGATTCGGTAAACAGCGACCAGCTTAAACCATCAACACCGCGCGTAATGGTGGTGAACAGAATCCACACCAGCCAGAACAGACCGAAAGCCATGGTCATCAGCGACAGCGTCAGGGCAATTTTGTTTTTGGTACTGCGCCACGCCTGCATTTTGCGGCGCGAGGCTTCCAGCTCAGCGCGAGCCTGAACTTCAATAGCGGTCATGAACGGGCTCCTTCACTCTTCGCCAGACGCAGGATCATCAGTTTGGAGATCGCCAGTACAATGAAGGTAATCACGAACAGGATCAGACCCAGTTCCATCAGTGCTGCCACGTGCACACCCGATTCCGCTTCGGCGAATTCGTTGGCCAGCGCCGAGGTAATACTGTTGCCCGGCATAAACAGCGAAGCGCTGTCGAGCTGGTAGGTGTTACCGATGATAAAGGTCACCGCCATGGTTTCACCCAACGCGCGGCCCAGGCCGAGCATCACGCCGCCAATCACGCCGTTTTTGGTGAACGGCAGCACGATGCGCCAGATCACTTCCCACGTGGTGCAGCCGATACCGTAAGCCGACTCTTTCATCATCACCGGCGTTTGTTCAAACACGTCGCGCATCACCGAGGCGATGTACGGAATGATCATGATGGCGAGAATCACGCCCGCCGCCAGAATACCGATACCAAATGCCGGGCCAGAGAACAGCGTGCCGACAATCGGGATAGTCGACATCACGTTACCCACCGGCGTCTGGAAATATTCGGCGAACAGCGGGGCGAAAACAAACAGGCCCCACATGCCGTAAACGATGCTGGGGATCGCCGCCAGCAGCTCAATGGCGGTGCCCAGCGGGCGACGCAGCCAACCTGGCGCCAGTTCCGTCAGGAACAGCGCGATGCCGAAACTCACCGGTACGGCAATGATCAAGGCAATAATCGAGGTGACGAGGGTGCCGTAAATCGGTACCAGCGCACCAAATTGTTCGTTTGGCGCATCCCAGGTTTTATTCCACAGGAAAGAGAAACCAAATTTTTGGATGCTTGGCCAGGAGGAGAAAATCAGGGAGACGATAATGCCGCCCATCAATAACAACACGATAAGCGCGGAGAGCTTCACCAGCGCGCCGAAAATCATGTCGCCTTGTTTACCGGGGGCTTTGAACGTCGGCTTAGTGGCAGCCATAGAATTCTCTGTTCTCAGGAGGATGTCAGGGCGGCACGCAGGCCGCCCATTGGGGTTGGCCAACCGTCTCGGCTGGCCAGGTAAATCTGTTACTGGTACAGCGCTTTACCGGAGCTATCTTTGATGTTCGCTTTCCACGCTGCACGAATCTGGTTAGCAACGCTTTCTGGCAGCGCGGCGTAATCCAGGTCGGTTGCGGTTTTGCTGCCACCTTTGTAAGCCCAGTCGAAGAACTTCAGCACTTCGCTACCTTTCTCCGCATTCGCCTGATCTTTGTAAATCAGGATGAAGGTGGTTGAGGTGATCGGCCATGCTGCATTGCCTTTCTGGAAGGTCAGATCCTGAGCAAAGGTTTTGCTCCAGTCTGCGCCTTTCGCGGCGTTCGCAAAGCTCTCTTCGCTTGGTGCGACCGCTTTACCGTCAGCATCAACCAGTTTGGTGTAGGTCAGGTTGTTCTGCTTGGCGTAAGCGTATTCCACATAGCCAATTGAACCCGGCAGACGCTGTACAAATGCGGCCACGCCGTCGTTACCTTTACCGCCCAGACCGGTCGGCCAGTTAACGGTGTTACCTTTACCGATTTTGCTGTTCCACTCTTCGTTCACTTTCGCCAGGTAGCTGGTGAAGACGAATGAAGTACCGGAACCGTCAGCGCGGCGAACCACGTTGATGTTGGAATCTGGCAGTTTCACGCCTGGGTTCAGTTTAGTGATCGCCGGGTCGTTCCACTTTTTGATGGTACCGAGGTAGATGTCGCCCACGGTTTTACCGTCGAGAGTCAGTTCACCTGATTTCACACCTGGGATGTTAACCGCCAGCACCACGCCACCAATCACGGTAGGGAACTGGAACAGGCCATTTTTCTGCAGATCTTCTTCTTTCATTGGTGCATCAGACGCACCGAAATCGACGGTTTTCGCGATGATTTGCTTCACGCCGCCTGAAGAACCAATACCCTGATAGTTGATTTTGCTACCAGTGGCTTGCTGGTACTCGGCTGCCCACTTGGCATAAACCGGCGCCGGGAATGTCCCGCCTGCGCCCGTCAGATCGGTTGCTGCAAAAGCAGAGACCGCGCTTACTGCGAAGGTGGCGGCGAGGATTCGGGCTACGGTGCTACGCATCAGTGTCATGTTCCCTCCAGGGGATTTAAAAAAATCAGGCTCAATGCCTTTTTAGTAGGAGTTAGTGATTGCTGCTGGAGGGAAAATAGGACAGTTTGATGACAGTGAAATGTACGAAATATGACAGTTATATGACAGCATGTAGAAATGAAGCGGGCCCATTGCGGGCCCACTCTTGTTACTGATTATTCAACGGTAACCGATTTCGCCAGGTTACGTGGTTGATCAACGTCGGTGCCTTTAATCAGCGCCACATGATACGAGAGCAGCTGTAGCGGCACGGTGTAGAAGATCGGTGCAATCACCTCTTCTACATGCGGCAGAGAGATGATTTTCATGCCATCGCTGTCGCTGAAACCGGCATCCTGATCGGCAAACACGTACAGCAAACCGCCGCGCGCGCGTACCTCTTCAATATTGGATTTCAGCTTCTCCAGCAGTTCGTTGTTCGGCGCGACCACGATCACCGGCATATCGGCATCAATCAGCGCCAGCGGGCCGTGCTTCAGCTCGCCCGCCGCATAGGCTTCGGCGTGGATGTAGGAGATCTCTTTCAGCTTCAGCGCGCCTTCCATAGCGATTGGATACTGATCGCCACGGCCAAGGAACAGCGCATGATGTTTATCCGAGAAACCTTCCGCCAGATTTTCGATCACTTTGTCCTGCGCCAGCATCTGTTCGATGCGGCTCGGCAAGGCTTGCAGCGCGTGCACAATTTCGTGCTCGATTTCGGCTTTCATGCCGTGCAGACGCCCCAGTTTCGCCACCAGCATCAGCAATACCGCCAGCTGCGTGGTGAAAGCTTTGGTCGAGGCAACGCCAATTTCGGTACCGGCTTTAGTCATCAGCGCCAAATCGGATTCACGCACCAGCGATGAACCGGCCACGTTACAGATCGCCAGCGAACCGAGATAACCCAGCTCTTTTGACAGGCGCAGTGCCGCCAGCGTATCGGCGGTTTCACCCGATTGTGACAGCGTGATCAGCAGGCTATTTTTACGCACCGCAGATTTGCGATAACGGAATTCCGAAGCGATTTCCACATCACAAGGCAGGTTGGCGAGCGACTCAAACCAGTAGCGCGACACCATGCCGGAGTTGTATGACGTACCGCAGGCGATGATCTGAATATGCTCGACCTGGCTCAGCAGCTTTTCAGCATCCGGACCGAGCTCGCTGAGATCGACTTCGCCGTGATTAAAACGACCGGTGATGGTGTTTTTGATCGCGTTCGGCTGCTCGTAAATCTCTTTCTGCATGTAGTGACGATAGATGCCTTTGTCGCCGGCATCATATTGTGCGGTCGATTCGATTTCGGCGCGCTGCGCCGTGTTACCGTCACGATCGATAATAGTGACTTCGCGGCGGGTGATCTCGGCAATATCGCCCTCTTCCAGATAGATGAAGCGACGCGTCACCGGCAGCAGTGCCAGCTGATCGGAAGCAATAAAGTTTTCACCCACGCCACGGCCAATCACCAGCGGACTGCCGGAACGCGCTGCCACCAGCAGCGACGGATCGCGGCTGTCCATGATCACCATGCCATACGCACCGCGCAGCTGCGGAATGACGCGTAGCACCACTTCACGCAGCGTGCCGCCCTGCTTCTGCTCCCAATGCACCAGATGCGCCACCACTTCGGTGTCAGTTTCTGAGGCAAAGTGATAGCCGCGCTCAAGCAACTGCGCGCGCAGCGGCTCATGGTTTTCAATGATGCCGTTGTGCACGATGATGATGTGCTCAGAAACGTGCGGATGCGCATTGGCCTCCGACGGCTCACCGTGTGTCGCCCAGCGCGTGTGTGCGATACCGGTGCCGCCAATCAGCGGCTGCTGCTCTGCGGCTTCCGCCAGGTTCTGCACTTTGCCCAGACGACGCAGGCGCGTCATATGGCCCTGACGATCGACAACGGCTAATCCCGCTGAGTCATAACCGCGATATTCAAGACGACGCAAACCTTCCAGCAGAATTTCTGCGATGTCACGCTGCGCTACTGCACCAACAATTCCACACATAGTAATTTCCTGACTTCATGGCTTTCGGCCATTGCGTTGTCATCTGACCTGATTTCCCCGAGCCTTGTAGAGAGTGGGGATATTTTTTTATGGCACTGCAAACAGGCCGATCGTTGTCGGCCTTTAAAATTTATTTTTTCTTAACAGGGCGCTGCCAGCCCGATTTTTGATTCTGCTCTTTACGGTTGTAGACCAGATCCGCCGCGGTGACATCTTTCATCACCGTGGTGCCGGCAGCGATAGTGGCGCCGCTCGCTACGGTTACAGGTGCTACCAATTGCGTATCGGAGCCGACAAACACGTTATCGCCGATGATGGTTTTGAATTTGTTGGCGCCGTCATAATTGCAGGTGATGGTGCCCGCGCCAATATTCACCCCCGCGCCAATTTCCGCATCGCCAAGATAAGAGAGATGACCGGCTTTCGAGCCTTTGCCGAGCGTCGCTTTCTTCATCTCTACGAAGTTGCCTACGTGCGCTTCTTCCGCCAGCTCGCTGCCCGGACGCAGACGCGCAAAAGGCCCAACCGTACAGGCGGCGGCCAAGGTGGCATCTTCGATCACCGAATAGGGGCTGATTTCGCAGTCATCGCCGATCACGCTGTTTTTGATGATGCAACCCGCACCGATTTTGACGCGGTTGCCGAGCGTGACCTTGCCTTCGATGATCACGTTGGTGTCGATCTCCACATCGCGACCGTGTTGCAGCGAACCGCGCAGATCGAAACGCGCCGGATCGCGCAGCATCACACCCGCCAGCAGCAGCTTTTCTGCCTGCTCGCTTTGATAGACACGCTCAAGCGTTGCCAGCTGCAGGCGGTTGTTAACGCCGTCGGTTTCGCTGATGCGCGCCGGATGCACCGCATTAATAACGCGGCCTTCGTGGTGTGCCATGGCGATGATATCGGTGATATAGAATTCGCCCTGCGCATTGTTGTTGTTGAGCTGCGACAGCCAGCGCTTGAGGTCGCCGCCGTTGGCAATCAGGATGCCGGTGTTAATTTCCTGAATTTTCAGCTGTTCTGGCGAGGCATCTTTCTGCTCGATAATGCCGGTCACCGTGTCGTTTTCACGCACAATACGGCCGTAGCCGGTTGGGTTATCCAGAACCACGGTGAGTAAACCGATGCCACCAGCGGGTTTTGCATCGCGCAGACGCTGCAAGCTGGCCTGCGAAATCAGCGGCACATCGCCGTACAACATCAGAATATCTTCGTCATCGGCAAAGAAAGGGGCGGCCTGCTGCATCGCGTGGCCGGTACCGAGTTGCTCGGCCTGCAGCACCCAGTTGAGTGCGTTATGCGCTAACGTCGATTGCAGCAAATCTCCGCCGTGGCCATAAACCAGATGGATCTGCTGGGCGCCCAAACCGGTGGCGGCATCAATCACGTGTTGAACCATCGGTTTGCCTGCAAGGGTGTGCAGAACTTTGGGCAGGTCGGAATACATTCGGGTGCCTTTGCCAGCGGCCAAGATCACCACACTCATCGCGTTCGTAGACATAACTATCCTGATTCTCTTCAACTGTCGAAAGTGTAAGGTTTAACCCCGAGATTACTACATTTTTCTCGGGTCGAAATTAGCCGGGCTCAGCGCCAGGCGGCAAATTTTGGGCAAAAAAAATGCCAACCCAAAGGGCTGGCATTTCGTGACGCATAAAGCCTGATTACATCGCTTTTTTGGTCAGCTCGATGACACGCAGTTTCGCGATGGCTTTCGCCAGTTCCGCAGAAGCCTGAGCATAGTCCACGTCGCCGTGGCTGCTGTTCATGTGCTCTTCTGCTTTACGTTTCGCTTCCAGCGCGCGCGCTTCGTCAAGGTCTTCACCGCGAATCGCGGTGTCGGCCAGAACGGTGGTGCTGCCAGGCTGAACTTCCAGCACGCCGCCAGAGAGGTAAATAAACTCCTCTTCGCCGTGCTGTTTCACGATGTGAATCATACCAGGCTTGATGGCTGTCAGCAGCGGGGCGTGGCCAGGACGAATCCCCAGCTCACCTTCGCTACCTGACACCTGGATACGCTCGACCAGACCGGAGAACATTTGTTGCTCCGCGCTGACCACGTCCAGATGATAAGTCATAGCCATACCATTCCTCCTGGGAAACCTAAATTACAGTTTCTTCGCTTTTTCTACGGCTTCTTCGATAGCGCCGACCATGTAGAACGCCTGCTCTGGCAGGTGGTCGAATTCGCCTTCCATGATGCCTTTGAAGCCACGGATGGTGTCTTTCAGGGTCACGTACTTACCTGGAGAACCGGTGAAGACTTCAGCAACGAAGAACGGCTGAGACAGGAAGCGCTGAATCTTACGCGCACGTGCCACCAACAGTTTGTCTTCTTCAGACAGCTCGTCCATACCAAGGATGGCGATGATGTCTTTCAGTTCCTGGTAACGCTGCAGCAGAGACTGCACGCCACGCGCAACGTCATAGTGCTCCTGACCCACGATCAGTGGATCCAGCTGACGGCTGGTTGAATCCAGCGGGTCAACGGCTGGGTAGATACCCAGAGAGGCGATCTGACGGCTCAGCGTAACGGTTGAGTCTAAGTGAGCAAAGGTGGTTGCTGGTGACGGGTCAGTCAAGTCATCCGCAGGAACGTAAACGGCCTGTACAGAGGTGATTGAACCGGTCTTCGTGGAGGTAATACGCTCCTGCAACACACCCATCTCTTCTGCCAGCGTTGGCTGATAGCCTACCGCAGATGGCATACGACCCAGCAGTGCTGATACTTCAGTACCGGCCAGGGTGTAACGATAGATGTTGTCGATGAACAGCAGAACGTCACGGCCTTCATCACGGAATTTTTCCGCCATGGTCAAGCCGGTCAGTGCTACGCGCAGACGGTTACCCGGCGGCTCGTTCATCTGACCATACACCAGCGCTACTTTATCGATAACGTTGGAGTCAGTCATTTCGTGGTAGAAGTCGTTACCCTCACGAGTACGCTCACCCACGCCAGCAAATACCGAATAACCTGAGTGCTCAGCCGCGATGTTACGGATCAGCTCCATCATGTTTACGGTTTTACCAACACCCGCACCACCGAACAAACCGACTTTACCGCCCTTAGCGAACGGACACATCAGGTCGATAACCTTGATGCCGGTTTCCAGCAGTTCCTGCGAGTTAGACTGATCTTCATAAGAAGGTGCTGCACGGTGAATAGAGGAAACCTCTACTACAGTGCCGTCGTCATTCTGCAGGTCGCCTTTCATGTCGATTGGCTCACCCAATACGTTCATGATACGGCCGAGGGTTGCTTTACCAACCGGAACCTGGATAGGTTTTTTCAGGTCAGTAACTTCCAGACCGCGCTTCAGGCCGTCAGAAGTACCCATGGCGATGGTACGAACCACGCCACCACCCAGCTGCTGCTGAACTTCCAGCACCAGACGAGCATCACCATTTTTCACCTCGAGAGCGCTGTATACCTGCGGTACCGCGTCCTGAGGGAATTCGACGTCAACTACGGCGCCGATAATCTGGACAATCTTTCCAGCTGCCATCTTGAATCCTCTACCTAATACGAAAATACCCAGCCGCGCTCGCGCGACAGGATATATGCCTGGTTAAACCGCGGAGGCTCCCGAGACGATCTCGGTAAGTTCCTGGGTGATGCTGGCCTGACGAGCTTTGTTGTAAACCAACTGCAGCTCTTTGATCAGGTTTCCGCCGTTATCGGTTGCAGCTTTCATCGCAACCATACGTGCGGCCTGCTCACTGGCCAGGTTTTCCACCACACCCTGATAAACCTGCGATTCGACGTAACGGCGCAGCAGGGTATCCAGCAGCGCTTTCGGATCGGGTTCGTACAGGTAATCCCAGGTCTTCGCCTTCATCTCTTCTTCACCTTCCGCTGGCGGTAACGGCAGCAGTTGGGTAATGGTCGGAGTCTGAGACATGGTGTTATTAAACTTGTTGGCAACGATATACAGCTTGTCGATGCGACCTTCATCATAGGCCTGCAACATCACTTTTACCGGGCCGATCAAATCAGACAGTGCAGGCTTATCGCCCATACCGGTGACCTGTGCCACGATGTTGCCACCTACAGAGCCGAAGAATGAATTGCCTTTCGAACCGATAACGGCCAGATCGCTCTGTACGCCTTTATCTGCCCAGCCTTTCATATCTGCCAGCAATTTTTTGAACAGGTTAATGTTCAAACCACCACAAAGCCCGCGGTCAGTCGAAACGACCAGGTAGCCGACGCGCTTAACGTCACGCTCATCCAGGTAAGGGTGCTTGTATTCCAGATTACCCAGAGCAAGGTGACCAATCACTTTGCGCATGGTATCTGCATACGGACGGCTGGCCGCCATGCGTTCCTGCGTTTTACGCATTTTGGAGGCGGCGACCATTTCCATCGCTTTGGTGATCTTCTGCGTATTTTTTACGCTTCCGATCTTACTACGTATTTCTTTTGCGCCGGCCATTAGCTTCTCCTCAAAGCCTTGCGGCCTGCCTTTTCAGACAAGCCGCCAGACATTACCAGGACTGGGTTGCTTTAAACGTTTCGAGGAGGCCTTTCAGCTTCTCTTCGATTTCGTTATTGAAGTTACCCGCTTGGTTGATTTCAGCCATCAGCTCAGCGTGATCGCGATCCGCGAACGCCAGCAGAGCGGCTTCGAAGCTGCCGACTTTCGCCAGTTCAACATCGTTCAGATAGCCGCGCTCAGCAGCAAACAGCACCAGACCCTGTTGCGCGACTGACATCGGCGCATACTGTTTCTGTTTCAGCAGCTCGGTCACTTTCTGACCGTGGCTCAGCTGTTTACGCGTTGCATCGTCCAGATCGGAAGCGAACTGAGAGAACGCAGCCAGTTCACGATACTGTGCCAGCGCGGTACGAATACCACCGGACAGTTTCTTGATGATCTTGGTCTGTGCAGCACCACCAACGCGGGATACAGAGATACCCGGGTTAACGGCTGGACGAATACCGGAGTTGAACAGGTTAGATTCCAGGAAGATCTGACCATCAGTAATCGAGATTACGTTGGTCGGAACGAACGCAGAAACGTCACCCGCCTGAGTTTCGATGATTGGCAGTGCGGTCAGAGAACCGGTCTGGCCTTTCACTTCACCATTGGTGAAGCGCTCAACGTAGTCAGCGCTAACGCGTGATGCACGCTCCAGCAGACGAGAGTGGAGATAGAACACGTCGCCAGGGAATGCTTCACGACCTGGTGGACGGCGCAGCAGCAGAGAAATCTGACGGTAAGCAACAGCCTGCTTAGACAGGTCATCGTACACGATCAATGCATCTTCACCGCGGTCACGGAAGTACTCACCCATCGCACAACCGGCGTACGGTGACAGGTACTGCAGTGCTGCAGATTCAGAAGCAGAAGCGACAACCACGATGGTGTTAGCCAGCGCGCCGTGCTCTTCCAGTTTGCGAACTACGTTAGAAATGGTTGACGCTTTCTGGCCAATCGCAACGTAGACACACTTGATGCCTGAATCGCGCTGGTTGATGATGGCGTCGATTGCCATTGCAGTTTTACCGGTCTGACGGTCACCGATGATCAGCTCACGCTGGCCACGGCCGATTGGAATCATCGCATCGACAGATTTGTAACCGGTCTGAACAGGCTGGTCTACTGACTGACGGTCGATAACGCCCGGTGCAATCACTTCAACAGGCGAGAAGCCGTCGTTTTCGATTGCGCCTTTACCGTCGATCGGTGCACCCAAGGTGTTCACCACACGGCCCAGCAGGCCACGGCCAACTGGAACTTCTAAAATACGACCCGTACATTTTACTTTCATGCCTTCCGCGAGGTCAGCATACGGGCCCATCACTACTGCACCAACCGAGTCACGCTCGAGGTTCAGTGCGATAGCGTAACGGTTGCCCGGCAGGGCAATCATCTCACCCTGCATGACATCGGCCAGGCCGTGTACGCGGATGATACCGTCACTTACAGAAACAATAGTACCTTCGTTGTGAGCTTCACTCACGACATTGAACTGAGCAATGCGCTGCTTGATCAGTTCGCTGATTTCGGTGGAATTCAGTTGCATATGCTCCAGTCCCCTTAAGACTGCAAGACGTCTGCCAGACGATCAAGACGGCCGCGTACGCTGCCATCAATGACCAGGTCACCCGCACGGATAACCACACCTGCCATTACAGACTTATCAATTTTGCAATTCAGCTTAACTTTACGTGACAGACGTTTTTCCATCGCGGCGCTGATTTTAGTCAGCTGACTGTCACTCAGCGTGCTGGCAGAAATCACATCAACTTCGGCTGTCGCTTCATAAGCGTCACGCAGTTGAATGTACTGAGCCAGTACGGCTGGAAGCGCTGTCAAACGTCCGTTTTCGGCCATTACCTTAATCAGGTTCTGGGCGTTTTCATCAAGTTGATCGCCACAAACTGCAATGAAAGAAGCAGATAACGCTTCCGGTGCAAGCGCACCGGAAAGAAGATCTGCGATCTGTTCGTTGCGAGCCACTTCTGCGGCAAACGCCAGCATTGATTGCCAGCGATCGATGCTTTGATGCTCAACAGCAAAGTCAAAAGCTGCTTTGGCGTAGGGGCGAGCTACAGTAATCAGATCAGACATCAGCCCCTCCCTCCTTACAGTTCAGCGACCAGTTTATCAACGATGTCGCTGTTAGCAGCTTCATCCACGGAACGTTCGATGATTTTCTCGGCGCCAGCTAATGCCAGCAACGCGACTTGCTTACGCAGCTCTTCACGGGCACGCGAACGCTCGGCATCAATTTCTGCCTGCGCCTGTGCCACGATGCGGTTACGTTCAGTCTCAGCTTCGGTTTTCGCTTCGTCCAGAATCTGGGCACGGCGTTTGTTCGCCTGCTCGATAATGACCTGAGCGTCTTCTTTCGCTTTTTTCAGCTGGTCGGTCGCATTGGCCTGCGCGAGATCTAAATCTTTCTTCGCGCGCTCAGCAGAAGCAAGGCCTTCAGCAATTTCTTTCTGGCGCTTTTCGATGGCAGCCATAATCGGCGGCCATACGTACTTCATGCAGAACGCGACAAACAGAATGAACGCGATGGCCTGGCCGAGGATTGTTGCATTAATGTTCACAGCACAATGCCTCTTATTAAGTTAACTTGCTCTGCCGCTATCAGAGATAAACGGCAGAATCCGTCCCTCATCACACCAGGTGCCATGAGTGAACAAGGCTACCAGGTTTAAGCGACAGCAAACATCACGTAGAGACCCAGACCTACAGCGATCATCGGGATTGCATCCACCAGACCCATTACAACAAAGAACTGCGTACGCAGCAGAGGGATCAGATCCGGTTGACGCGCGGCGCCTTCCAGGAATTTACCTCCGAGGATGCCGATACCGATCGCAGCACCGATTGCCGCCAGGCCCATCATCACAGCGGCAGCCATGTACAGCAGATCCATATTCAGGTTTTCCATGACAGTCTCCAGTTTGTTTCAGTTAAAAGCTTAAGTGTTGAGATAAAAATCAATGTTCTTCAGATGCCATCGACAGATAGACGATCGTGAGGACCATGAAAATGAAAGCCTGCAGCGAAATGATCAGGATGTGGAAAATGGCCCAAGGCACATTCAACAACCACTGCGACCACCACGGCAGCAAGCCGGCAATCAGGATAAAGATCAACTCACCCGCATACATGTTACCGAACAGTCGCAGACCCAGTGAAACAGGCTTGGACAGCAGGCTAACACCTTCAAGAATCAGGTTAATGGGGATGAAGATCGGGTGATTAAAAGGCTGCAGCGTCAACTCTTTGGTGAAGCCGCCAATGCCTTTCATTTTGATGCTGTAGAACAGAATCAAAATAAATACGCCCAGCGCCATAGACAGCGTGATGTTCACGTCTGCAGACGGCACGACGCGCAGCGCCGGCAGGCCTAAATAGTGCTCGCCGATAAACGGCAGCAAATCGATAGGCAGCAGATCCATGAAGTTCATCAGGAAGACCCAGACGAAAATCGTCAGAGCCAGCGGGGCGATAAGTTTGCTTTTACCGTGGTACATGTCGCGCACGTTGTTATCAACGAAGCCGACAACCAGTTCGATAGCCGCTTGTAATTTCCCTGGAACACCGCTGGTAGCGCTTTTCGCCACTTTACGGAACAACACCAGGAAAATCAGTCCCAGCACCACAGAGAAAAACATGGAATCGATATTTAATACCCAGAACGTCGCGGGAGCGTCGTGCGGATTCACCAACTCGAAAGTACGCAGGTCCAACTGAAGGTTATTCAGGTGGTGACCTATGTATTCTTGCGGAGTAGAGATTTCTCCAGCAGCCATGATGCCTCTTACCCTTTGTTGTTAATTACAGCCGGAGCGACGATCTGCACCACCAGCACCGATAACCACGTGATTGCGAGTGGCCAGAAGACCGCTCCAAACACACCCAACGCCACCGCGAGGAAAATGACGGTTGTGAACACCTTCAACACTTCACCGAGGGCGAAGCTCCAGGCAACACGTCCTTTCGCAGGCGTTTGATCCTGCAGGCGCCAGGCCAAAAACATAAACAACACGTTCGGCAGCCAGGCTGCCACTCCACCCGCGAAGGCGGAGGCGCCCCAGGTAACCTCTTTCAGGGTAAAGAGCGCACCGATGATGACAAAGGTCACCAGCTGAATGATCAGCACGGCCCGGGCTAATTTCACACTGTAAAGAGACACTGACATGACGCTGAACTCTCCTGCCCCGAACGGGGTATGTCGCGTGTCGTATAAGACTGCCTTTACTCATTTGAGTCAAGCAGCAAAAGCCGTGCAAATTATACGGGCGCCACCTGCGATTTCAATCGGTAAGTAGCGAAAAGGTGAACAATTATTTAAATTTCTTTCTGAAGGGCTATTTTTCAAAACATCGTCTTTAGGCAATGTCTGACTTAAATGCTGAAAATGCCCGATCGACTTGCTTTTAAAGCGTGCTTTAGATCACATAATAAACAAGGAATGCCTGACTGAATTTGTATCAGACAAGATTTATACGATTTCAAATACGCCTAAAGCATCGATAAATCAGTGCATTAAATTTATTTATTAGGTGATGCACTACGATTTTCGAGAAAAACACTCTATTGACATCATGCGCTGCAATAAAAACGCAAAACTGATATTACGCACGCCAATTTATTGCAAAGTTATATTTTCCCCAGTGATTATTTGGTTGGGTAAATACACGCAATAAAGTGATCTAAGTGATAATGAAATGTGAAATGTTAGTTAAATGTAACAGAGCTTTTCGGATAATTTCCGTCGGAGTTGTTAACTCGCTCGCCCTGCCCTGCTAAATAAAAGCGTTTACCTAAAAGTGTTCAATCGCTGCTTTTTCGTTCAGTGAAAAGACGAAGGCAAACGGCATGAACTGGCTTAAATCCATACCGTTTAAAAGGCTATTGGCGGGTTATCACCACCAGATGACGTTCACCATCCAGTTCGGGTACCTGCAGCGGTTGAATTTTCTCTACTGTAAAGCCTGCGGGTAATGCAGCAATTTCATCATCCGGACGCACGCCTTTCAGGGCATAAAAGCGACCTTCAGGGCTCGGCAGATGATGGCACCAGTTCAGCATATCTTCAAGTGACGCAAATGCACGGCTGATAACACCATCAAATGGCGGCTCAGACGGGAACTCTTCAACGCGGCTCTGCACTGGCGTGACGTTAGTAAGTCCTAACTCATGTTGTACCTGACGCAGGAAACGCACGCGTTTGCCAAGGCTATCCAACAAGGTGAAATGCGATTGCGGGCGCACAATGGCCAGCGGAATACCCGGTAAGCCCGGACCGGTGCCCACATCAATAAAGCGTTCGCCCTGCAAATGTGGCTCAACCACCACGCTGTCGAGAATATGGCGCACCAGCATCTGCTGCGGATCGCGCACCGATGTCAGGTTATAGGCCTTATTCCACTTATGCAGCAACTCAACATAGCCAACCAACTGCTGTTTTTGTTGATCGGTAAGGGAAATGTTTGCCGCATTGAGCAGCGAGGAGAGTTTGTTGATCACGACGAGAATTCCATTAACGGGGGCGAGTTGCCTCGCCCCAAAGTCTATCAGGCGCTTTTACGCAGCAGGCCCTGTTTTTTCAGGTAAATCAGCAGAATTGAGATTGCCGCAGGCGTGATACCCGAAATACGCGAAGCCTGGCCGATGGACGTCGGTTTGTGATCGTTGAGTTTGGCGATCACTTCATTCGACAAGCCATTCACCTGACGATAGTCGAGCTCAACAGGCAACAAGGTGTTTTCATTACGCAGCTGGCGATCAATCTCTTCCTGCTGACGCGCAATGTATCCTTCGTATTTCACCTGAATCTCCACCTGCTCAGCGGCTTGCTCATCAGGCAGTGCCGGACCGTAGCTGGCGAGTGACGTCAGCAGCGGATAGGTCATCTCTGGACGACGTAGCAGATCTTCACCGCTGGCTTCTTTGGTAAGCGGCGCGCTGATCACCGCGTTCACTTCAGCCACGTTATCCGATTTTGGATGCACCCACAGATCGCGCAGACGTTGACGCTCCTGCTCAATCGCTTCCAGTTTCTGGTTGTAGCGCGCCCAGCGTGCATCATCAACCAGACCGAGTTCGCGACCGGCTTCGGTCAAACGCAGATCGGCGTTATCTTCGCGCAGCATCAAGCGGTACTCCGCGCGCGATGTAAACATGCGGTACGGCTCTTTCGTGCCAAGCGTGCAGAGATCGTCAACCAGCACACCGAGATAAGCCTGATCGCGGCGTGGCGCCCAGCCCTCTTTGTCGGCGGAAGCGCGTGCTGCGTTCAGACCAGCCAGCAAACCTTGCGCTGCCGCTTCTTCGTAGCCGGTGGTGCCGTTGATCTGGCCAGCAAAGAACAGGCCGTGGATAAATTTGCTCTCCAGCGTCGGTTTAAGATCGCGTGGATCGAAGAAGTCATACTCAATAGCATAACCCGGACGGATGATCTTCGCGTTTTCCAGTCCTTTCATCGAACGTACGATCTGCATCTGTACGTCAAACGGCAGGCTGGTGGAGATACCATTCGGGTAGATCTCGTTGCTGGTAAGGCCTTCCGGCTCCAGGAAGATCTGATGCGCGTTGCGATCGGCAAAGCGCATCACTTTGTCTTCAATCGACGGACAGTAACGTGGACCAATACCTTCGATGATCCCGGCATACATCGGGCTGCGATCGAGGTTATTGCGGATCACGTCATGCGTCTGTTCGTTGGTGTAGGTGATCCAGCACGGCACTTGCTGTGGATGCTGTGAAACCTTGCCCATGAACGAGAACACCGGCATCGGATTATCACCGTGCTGCGGTGTTAGCACTGAAAAATCAATCGAGCGTGCGTCGATACGTGGCGGCGTACCGGTTTTCAGACGATTTACGCGCAGCGGCAGTGCACGCAGGCGTTTTGCCAATGGGATTGATGGCGGATCGCCTGCACGGCCACCGCTGTAGTTATCCAGGCCAATGTGGATTTTGCCATCAAGGAAGGTTCCAACGGTCAGCACCACGGTTTTGGCGCGGAACTTCAAGCCCATTTGCGTCACCGCACCGACGACACGATCGTTTTCCACAATCAGATCGTCAACCGCCTGCTGGAAGATCATCAGGTTCGGCTGATTCTCCAGCGCAGTGCGTACCGCCTGGCGATACAGTACACGGTCAGCCTGAGCACGGGTGGCACGAACGGCGGGGCCTTTGCTCGCGTTTAGTATCCTAAACTGGATACCTGCCTGGTCAATTGCCGTGGCCATCAAACCGCCTAAGGCATCCACTTCCTTCACCAGATGTCCTTTCCCGATGCCACCGATCGCCGGGTTACAGGACATTTGTCCAAGCGTATCAATGTTATGGGTGAGTAACAGGGTTTGCTGACCCATTCGGGCTGCGGCCATCGCGGCCTCGGTGCCCGCATGACCACCACCGATTACGATGACGTCAAAAGGATCTGGATAAAACATGAAGTGGGTCCTCGTTAATGTTTCGGACAGGGATCGTTGCCCTGGGCGGTGGATTCTACTGAAATAATGTCGGCGGCGAAAGTCGCGGGATCCTGAGGTTTAAAAGAAAGGATCTTAAGTCTTTTATATGATCTCTCTGTTAGATCTACTATTAGGATCGCATCTTGCTGTTGATAACCCCGAAAAGCGCAGGCTTAACAGCAGATTAGAGAAGATCATTAGCTGTGAATGATCGGTGATCCTGATCCGTATAAGCTGGGATCAAAATAGCGACTTATACACAGGTCAAAATAGAAGCAACCGTTGTTCTTTGGATAACTACTGGTTATACGCATGAATCAGGCTATGTTATCCACAGTCGATCGCGTGTTTAAAGTAAAAAAACAGCGCAATCAACTGGGGATCATTGTAATTTCCCGATCCCCAGCCACTGACGATCGTTTTAAATCTGCGTTTTCCATGTGGCAACCCACACTTCGGCCGCGTCTTCCGGGATCTCATGCTCTAGCACGTCGATCTCCAGTCGATCGCCAATGCGTTTGGCGCCCAACTGGTTCAATTGCTCTTCCAGCAGCTTGATCGCGCCGCAGAAAAGATCGTATTCATGATTACCGATGCCGACTGCGCCATAACGTAAGCCCGAGAGGTCCGGTTTTGTCTCTTGCAGTGCTTCATATAAAGGAAGCAAATTATCAGGCAGTTCACCGGCACCGTGCGTGGAGGTCACAATCAGCCAGATGCCTTCCGGTTGCAGCTCATCCAGCTCTGGGCCATGCAGCACCTCGGTTGAGAAGCCCGCTTCCTGCAGTTTTTCTTCCAGATGTTCAGCAACATATTCGGCGCTGCCAAGGGTACTTCCACTGATTAACGTAATATCGGCCATGATGCTCTCCCGCACTAAAGGCGAGCATTGTACGCTGTGATCAAGCCGTGATCCACCTGTGGAAAACAGGGTTAATAGATGAAAGCATCAGGCGACAAGTCGCGCCATACGCGCGATCTGCCGGGGATAAGTTTGTGCACAGCTTAGAGAGGGATCACGGCTTAATGGTGCGCATGATCGGGTTTTGCAGTGAGATCAGGGTTTCGGTGGATTGGATTTCGTCGATGGTCTGGATCTTGTTGATCAATACCTGTTGCAAAGCATCGATCGATCGGCACATCACTTTGATAAAGATGCTGTAATGGCCGGTGGTGTACCAGGCTTCCACCACTTCATCCAGCGCGTCGAGTTTGCTCAGCGCCGCCGGATAATCGCGCGCGCTTTTGAGGATAATGCCGATAAAGCAGCACACATCGAAGCCGAGCTGACGCGGATCGATCTCCACGCGCGTGCCTAAAATAATGCCCGCCTGACGCATCTTCTCCACCCGCACATGAATAGTGCCGGGGCTGACGTTGAACTGTTTGGCGAGCTCGGCATAGGCGGTGCGCGCATTCTGTAACAGCGCATTCAGAATGCCGCGATCCAGGTTATCCAGCTGAAGGTGTTCCGCCATTATCCATCCTCGTTGAGTTCTTCTTCTATGAATAGAGGAGAATGTGCAGCAAATTAGCGGTGCAGGCAAGGTGCAGACAACAGCCTTGCCGTTGTCTGCCTGCTTTTTAGCGCTTACGCCAGAAGGTCACTTGCGCCTGCGTGTGCTGGAATTTGCGCGCCGTTTCGCGGATCACAAAGGGCACATCCTGCGGCGGTGCCACTTCGTCGAAAGCATCACGCAACAGACGCTGCAGCGCCTGATAGGTCGTCAGTGCTTCGCCATTTTCGCGCACACCGCCCAGCCAGTTCTCTTTTGGTGTGAAATCTTCCAGCCAGGTATACGGCGATGACAGCACCAGCAAACCGCCGGAACGGATCATCGGGATAATATCCTGCAGGAAGCGCTTCGGCTGACGCAGACGATCAATCAGGTTAGAGGCCAGCACCAGATCGTAACGATCCGGCTGCGGCTTCAGGTTACAGGCATCACCCTGCACAAACTGAATACGCTGCGCTTGCTCTGCTTCGAGACCAAACTCTTTCAGCCGCACCTGACGATACTCCACCAGATCCCCTTCTTCGGGCACAACATAGCGGAAATCCTCACCGGAGGTCAGCTGCAGCGCGACATCAATAAAACGCGCCGAGTAATCCATGCCGGTTACCGCGTCGAAGTGTCGTGCCAGTTCAAAGCTGGCACGCCCGGTAGCGCAGCCGATGTCCAGCGCCTGACCGCGCGCAGTGCAGTGCGGCAGCAGTTTTTCCACCAGCGCCGCCGCGTAGTTAGGCACGTTGTAGTAGCTCGGCCCGTACTGGAAATCGAGATACTGCGACACCATGCTGTCAGTTTCATAGGGATTGAGGGCCATGCTCTCTTCATGGGAAGAAACCACATAGCGGAAACCGGCGTGCTGGAAGAAGTGACGACGGAAAGCGTAGCGCGCAGATTTCAGCGCTTCGTTGCCGGTAGAAATCCAGCTGCCACCTTTGATTAGCGCATGTTTGCCATCAAAGGTCGGCGTCGAGAAGTCGTCGTACAGCGGATGCACCTTAAAGCCTTCGAAACCGTTGGTTGGCGTCGTGGTCCACTGCCAAACGTTGCCGACGATGTCGTAAAACTCACCCTGCGCGAAACGGTCGACGGGGCTGGAGGAAGCCCAATACGCCAGATTGATATTGCCCGGTGCTTCAGTCCAATCAGGCTGATCGCCGCCAACCTGCTCACGCAGCAGCGCCCATTCGGCCTCGCAGGGAAGCTGAATAGATTTACCGGTCTCTTCGGCCAGCCAGCGGCAGAAAGCGGCGGCTTCCAGTTGATTCACTTCCGCTGGCCAATCCCACGGCATCGCCACTTCTTCGGCCAGCACGCGCAGTTTTAGCTGATCGGGCAGCTTTTCGTCACCGACCCAGAATGTCGGCATCTGTGCGCCGGAGAATTCACGCCAGCCCCAACCTTCGTCATCCCACCAGCGGCGATTGTTATAACCGTCCGCCGCAATGAAGCGATAAAACTCGGCATTGCTGACCAGCATCTTACTGGCCTTGAACGGCTTGAGTTCGGTCTGCTGGCTGCCGTATTCGTTATCCCAGCCATAAGTATCATCGGTTTTGCCCTGCTGCACGCGGCCGCCGGGCATTGCGATCAGGGTATTTTCCGGTACCGATTGACGATCGTGACGCGCCTGCGGACAAACCGGCCAGTGCGGCTGCGGCTTAACCCATTCAATCGGCAACTGGCGCATCAGCACACTGGACGTTTCCAGATGAATACGCTCGTGCTCAATGCCCATCAACACCACCCACGCCGGGCTGTCCCAGCCGATGGGCAGTTCCAGCGGCAGGGTGCGAATAAACTCACTCACCAGACTTTTCACTTTGCCACGATAGTCGCGCACCTCTGCGATGCTCGGCCAGTCGTAATGGCTGTCGTTGAGATCGTCCCAGCTCATCTCATCGACGCCGATCGCCATCATCGCTTCGATGCGATCGTCAACGCGTTGATCAAGATAGCGGCCTGCCATCAGCTTATTAATGTAGAAGGTCGCGGTGTGGCCGTAATAGAAGATCAGCGGATGGCGCAGCGAAATGGCTTTGTTAAACCAGGCGCGCTCGTCCGCCAGGCAATCAAACAGGCTTTCATACAGTTCCCAGGTTTGGGTGAAGTACGCCAGCAGCTCGGCCCGTTTTTGTTCGGAGTTTTGGCCAGAAAGTTTTAGCGTGCGGGTCGGTGCGGGAAGTTGGGCGGTCGTCACAAGATGCTCCAGTTTGCTCAGTGCTCGAACTTATCACTATAGCAAATTAGCATTTCCGTCAGATGAATTAGCGCTGCCAGCGGCGCAGCAGACGGCTTTTCAGGCCGGTATCGAAGCGCCAGATGTGATCGAAGATGCGCAGGATGCCGGGTTTGCCATGCAGGGACATCGCCACCGCATGGAAACGCTGTTGATGTTGGCGCTGACGCTGTTTAATGGTGCTGACGATGTCGTCCGGCAAACGTTGGGCAATAAAGTCAGAGACGATCACCGCATCCGCTTCCTGCCAGGCGCTGCCTTCCATGCGTTTCACCACCGCCGCAAGGCAGGCAGCGAGATCGGTGCCGCCGCGAAAACGCTGGCTGAGGAAACGGATTGCCTGCTCAATGCCATTGTCGGCGGTGAGTTCATAGCCGATCACTTCATGAGCGAACAGCATGATGTAGCAGCGGCGCTTATCCGCCAGCGCCACTTTCAGCAACGCCAGGCAAAAGGCTTTGGCGCAGCGTTCGTTGAAACCGCCCATCGAACCGGACGTATCAACGCAGACGATAAATGGGCCGCGCGGTTGCTCTTCATGCTGCTGGTGGCTGACCGGACTCATGGTGACTTTTTCATGCCACGCATCGCCCTGCAGACGATAAGTCAGTAAGCGTTTTTCAACTAAGCGCCGGTAAAACTCCAGCTCTAACTCGCTGATGCTCAATGCCGCCAATTCAGGCGGTAACAGACGCAGCACATCATCGCTTTGATGAATGCCGCTGACCTCTTCCGGCACGTTATCCGGTTCGCGTACCAGCTGGTGAAACTCCTCCAGCGGCGCATCCTGCGACGGCACCGATTTAGCTTCGCGGCTGCGACCCAACTGCTGCGCCAGCTTCATCAGCTCCGGCTGCTGGGCGAGGAAATCGCCGTATTGCACGATCAGTTCGTAATCGCCGTGCTGCAGCGGCGCTTTGCTCAAATCCCACAGGCGTCCGGCGGCGGCTTCATCATCATCGGTGAGGATTGGCGCCAGTTGGCCGCTGATCGCCATGCGCTGTTGCAGCTCGGCCATCAAGCGTTCGCGCTGCTCTTCGAGAATGGTTTCATTCAGCGTTAGCGTTTGCAGCGTCAGGCTGAGACGCCAGCGTTGCAGGAACAGCGTGTGTTGCGCGTTGCTGAGCTGGTCGCTTTCGGCATTCAGCAACAGTTTGCTGGCTTCTTCGATGAACGGCGACGGCAGGCTTTTCAGCTGCGTCATGATGTTGGGTAACTGCTGGGTGAAATGTTGTGTGCTGAGCAGCTGCATCTGTTGAAACAGCTGAAACTCCTGCGCCAGCGCTTCTGGCACCGGCGTGACTTTGATCTGCTCGGCGATCTCCGATCGCCAGCGCGGCAGATCGCGCATCATGGCTTGCTTCAGGCGGGGAAACTTCTCAAAGAACAGCGCCAGCTGCGGCGAGGCGAGCAGCGCGATAATCAGCTCTTCGATTAACTCGGTTTCGCCAATCGACAACAGCGCACTCAGCGTCTCCAGTGAGATCATTTTCTCGCCTGTTTCAGCTGTTCCGCGACATCCTGCAGGCTGGTTTCGATGCGTGCCAGCCAGTCATCGCTAATGAACAGACAGCGCTGATGCTGGCTGAACAGCGTGCGCTGCGCGCGCAGCTGGGTTTCCAGCGCGTCATACTCATCGGCGATCTCCTGCGGCATCTCGCTGCTGCTGCTGGCGCCCGGTAGCGTTAGACGCGTGGATTGCAGGCTAACATCGCGCAGCGTCAGACAATGATGCGTATCCACCAGCATATCCAGCGTCTGACCAAAGCCGATGCCGTTCAGCTTGCCGCGAATTTCACCGCCCTTCAGCAGCCACTGCTCCAGTGCTTCACGGCCAATCAGAATGTGCGTTACCTGCATGTCGTGCAGCATTAACGGCTGTTGCAGCATCAGCGTCAGCTGCTCATCGGTAATGGCGGCGGGTAATTCGTAGTGCGGTTTGCGGCTGAACATGCCGCTGTGTTTCTCCAGCGTCAGCGCTTGCGCCACGCTTTGCTGCTGTTGCAGCGCCAGACGGCGGCCTTTGATCTGCTGCAGCTTGTGCAGCAGCGCCTGTTGCTGCCACGCATGTTGCGACATCAGCGTATCGATTTCGCGATCCAGCAGTTTCATCGATGCCACGTCATGCCACAGGCAATCTTTCAGCAGCACTAAGTCGATGGGCGCGATGGTCACGCGACCGCTGTAAAAGGCACTGGCTTGCAACAGGTGAATGGCTTTCTTCCAGCGACGATCGGAAATGTATGGCGCGTCTGGCAGCGTTTCTAACTGCTGACGTAGCTGATAGATCAGTTCAAACACGTGATCCGGCAAACTGACCTGGCTGATGCCTTTCTGCCACTGTTCATACTCTTCATCGCTGATGCGCAGCGATTCCGCCACCGGATTGTCGTTTTCATCCTGCTGGTGGGTGAGCATGCTGCGGAAGTTCTGCTTCTCATGCACGTTATCCAGCCACAAGCGAATCAACATGCGGTCATACAGCGCTTCCAGTCCGCTATCGGCTTCCGGCAGTTCGTTGGAAGCGGTAACCAGCAAGCGCATCGGGATTTTTTCTTCGCTGTCGCCATTGCGGAAGCGGCGTTCGTTGATAGCGGTCAGCAAGGTATTCAGAATCGCCGGGCCGGCTTTCCAGATTTCGTCGAGGAAGACAATTTCAGCATCCGGCAGATAACCTTTGGTCAGACGCTGATAACGCCCTTCATCTTTCAGGGCCTGAATCGATAGCGGACCAAACACCTCTTCCGGGGTGGAAAAACGGGTCATCAGGTATTCAAAAGCGCGGGCGTGCTGGAAGGCGTATTTTAATCGGCGGGCAATCAGACTCTTGGCGATGCCTGGCGGCCCGAGCAGAAACACGCTTTCGCCACTTAAGGCAGCCAGCAAACAGAGGCGGATCGCATGATGGCGTTCATACAGCCCTTTTTCCAGAGCGTTGCTCAGGCGAGAAATTCTTTCTGCCAAAAGATGGGGTTGAGCCATAATCACATCATTATCCTTTTGATCCTGGTGCCGTCATATTCTGGCGAGCGCAATACTCTACTGATTATCATGCGCGATTGCGTTGATAGCCGTCAGCTTTTTTGTTTCAGAAGGTTGATGCGAGAGAACTCGCCGCTTCCAACGGTTTTTTGGCGCTATTTTCGGCGAAAAACCGCGTCACCGACGCGATGGTGGCACTTTGTAAGAGTAGGTTTTTTTGGGAATATGTGCATACTGTGCGCTTTTTGATGGCTTGAGCGGAAGGCAAGTGCCTCCGGCTCCAACAAAAGACAACTTATGAGCTCGGATAAGAAACAGTCCCTTGGGGCCGTCACGCTGGCGGCAATTGGCGTGGTGTATGGCGATATTGGTACTAGCCCGCTCTATACATTGCGTGAATGTCTCTCTGGTCAGTTTGGATTTGGCGTAGAGCGCGAAGCGGTATTTGGCTTTCTGTCGCTGATCTTCTGGCTGCTGATTCTGGTGGTGTCGCTGAAGTACATCAGCTACGTGATGCGTGCGGATAACGCCGGTGAAGGCGGGATTTTAACGCTGATGTCGCTGGCCGGACGCCATACCGGCGCCAGAGCCACGGCAATTCTGGTGATCATGGGACTGATTGGCGGCAGCTTCTTCTACGGAGAAGTGGTGATAACGCCGGCGGTTTCGGTGCTATCGGCGATTGAAGGTCTGGAAATTGCCGCGCCAAGTCTTGATGCCTACATCGTGCCGTTGGCGATTGCAGTGCTGACTTTACTGTTTGTTATCCAAAAACACGGCACCGGCATTGTCGGCAAGCTGTTCGCGCCGGTGATGCTGCTGTGGTTTTTGGTGCTGGCGGTTCTGGGCGCGCGCAGCATTATCGACAATCCTGACGTCCTGCATGCGATGAACCCGTATTGGGCGGTGCACTTCTTCATCCAATATAAAACTGTCTCCTTCTTCGCGCTGGGCGCGGTGGTACTGGCGATTACCGGCGTAGAAGCGTTGTATGCCGATATGGGCCACTTCGGTAAATTCCCGATTCGTCTCGCCTGGTTCATCGTGGTGCTGCCTTCACTGGTGCTCAACTACTTTGGTCAGGGCGCGCTGCTGCTCAAACATCCTGAAGCGATCAAAAACCCGTTCTTCCTGCTCGCGCCGGATTGGATGCTGATCCCAATGTTGATTCTGGCGACCTTAGCCACGGTGATTGCGTCGCAGGCGGTGATTTCCGGCGTGTTCTCATTAACGCGTCAGGCGGTGCGTCTCGGCTATTTGCCGCCAATGCGCATTGTGCACACCTCCGAAGAGGAGTCCGGGCAGATCTACATTCCAGTGATTAACTGGCTGCTCTATTTCTCGGTGGTGATTGTGATTGTCGGTTTTGAGCACTCCAGCAATCTGGCGGCGGCGTACGGCATTGCGGTAACCGGCACCATGGTGCTGACCGCCATTCTCTGTTCAACCGTGGCGATTCAAAACTGGCACTGGAACCGCTATTTGGTGGTGTTGATTCTGATTGCCATGCTGATCATCGACGTGTCGCTGTTCTCCGCCAACCTGATCAAAGTGTTCTCCGGCGGTTGGCTGCCGCTGACACTGGCGTTGATGATGTTCATCATCATGACCACCTGGAAAAGCGAGCGTTTCCGCCTGCTGCGTCGTATGCATGAGCACGGCAATTCTCTCGAAGCGATGATCGCGTCACTGGAGAAATCGCCGCCGGTACGCGTGCCGGGCACCGCGGTGTATATGTCGCGGGCGCTGAATGTGATTCCGTTTGCCATGCTGCATAACCTCAAGCACAACAAAGTGTTGCATGAGCGCGTGGTGTTGCTGACGCTGCGTACGGAAGATGCGCCTTACGTGCACAATGTGCGTCGCGTGACCATCGAACAGCTGTCGCCGACCTTCTGGCGCGTGGTAGCGAGTTACGGCTGGCGCGAAACGCCAAACGTTGAGGAGATTTTCCACCGCTGCGGCCTTGAAGGGCTGAACTGCCGCATGATGGAAACCTCCTTCTTTATGTCGCATGAATCGCTGATTATCGGCGATCGTCCGTGGTATCTGCGCCTGCGCGGCAAGCTGTTCCTCGCGCTGCAACGCAATGCGCTGCGCGCGCCGGATCAGTTTGAAATCCCACCGAACCGCGTGATCGAGCTGGGAACCCAGGTCGAGATTTAACGCTGCGCGCGTCACCAACTCAAAGTGACGCGCAATCCTCCGCTGGCGCGCTGACTGAACTGCAAGCGAACGCCGTGCAGCTGGGCAATATTCTTCACGATAGAAAGCCCTAATCCGCTGCCGGTTTGCGCCTGTCCCGGCGGTCGCCAGAAGCGTTCACCCAACCTTATCAACTGCTCATCGCTGACGCCTGGCCCGTTATCATCAACGGTAATGGCGCGGGCATTGAGCTGCACATCAATAGTGCTGCCCGACGGCGAATAGCGCAGCGCGTTATCCAGCAGATTGCGCACCATCAACCCCAGCAACAGCGGATGACCGTTCATCACCGGTTCGGCATGGCTGGTGAACTGCAAAGCGATGTTTTGTTGTTCTGCCTGCGGGAAGTGCTCCGCCAGCAGGTTTTGCAGCAGCGGTGCCAGCGCCACCGGTTGAAACTCGCTGCGCAGATCGTCTGCTTCCACGCGTGACAGCGTTAAGAGCTGATCCACCAAACGCGTGGCGCGCACAATGCCGCTATCCAGCTGCTGAATCGCCCGTTTACGCATCGCTTCATCATCATCGGCCAGCTGAATCACTTCGCTCTGCACGCGAAGCGCCGCCAGCGGGCTGCGCAGTTCATGGGCGGCATCGGAGGTAAAGCGACGCTCGCGCTGTACCAGATGCGCCATGCGACTGAACAAGCCGTTGAGCGCCACCACCAGCGGCTTCACCTCTTTGGGCAAGCGCGTGTCCGGCAATGGCGTAGCATCATCCGGCGCTCGTTGATGCAGCGAAAGCGTGAGGCGCTTCAACGGGCGCAGTTCGAACCACACCAGCGCCAGCAGCAACAGCAGCATAAAAGGCATGGCGATCAACCACGGCAGCAGGCTACTGAGCGCCAGATCGCGCGTCATATCTTCGCGGTATTCCCACTCTTGCCCAACCACCACGCGATAACGCTTATCCGCAGAGGTGAGCCACACCAAGCGCCAGCTCTCTTTATCGCCGCGCAGGCGGCCATCGGTAAAGCCATCACGTTGGTAATCAAACTCTAAATCACGCCCATTTTCGCCGTCATTGAGCAGCGGCTGGCCGTCGGCGCTGAAAATGGCAAACGCCAGCGCATCGTCATCCTGATCGCCACGATGATGACGCAGGATCGACTTGGTTTTAGGCAGTTTTTCGTCCTGCAGCGAGGTGGGATCGAGCGTAATCAGGCGTTTGGCGAACAGCATTTGCTGAGTATCAAACAGCTCGTCTACCGTATCGCGGGTTTGGTGCCAGGCGCTGAGGCTGGCCAGGCCGCCGCACAGCATAATCAGCAGCACAAAGCCGATGGCGAGGCGCAGAAACAAACTCATTCTGCCGCTCCCAGCGTATAACCGACGCCGTGTACGGTGCGAATAAACTGGCTGCCGAGTTTCTTGCGCAGATGATGAATGTGCACCTCTACCGCATTGCTGGAGACATCTTCATCCCAGCTGTAGAGCTTTTCTTCCAGCTGACTGCGCGTTAGTACACGGCCGGGATTGCGCAGAAACAGTTCCAGCAGCGCCAGTTCGCGGCTCTTCAGGCTGACGGCTTCGCCATCGCACAGCACGCTATGGCTGCCGGGCGCCATCACCACTTTGCCGTGTTTGAGTTCTGGCTGCAGTTGGCCGTGACGGCGACGGATCAGCGCCTGCAAGCGTGCCGCCACTTCTGTCAGCGCAAACGGCTTGCACAGGTAATCGTCGGCACCGAGCTGCAATCCCTGAACGCGCTGATCGAGCGCATCGCGCGCGGTGAGGATCAGCACCGGCACATCCTGTCCTTGCTGGCGCCACTGACGCAGGATATCCAGACCATCGCGTTCCGGCAGCGACAGATCCAGCACCACCGCGTCCCAGGGCGCGGCCGCCAACGCCTGAAATCCGGCTTCGCCGGAGACAAACCAATCCACGCTGAATCCGAGTTTGGTTAACCCGACTTTCAAACCGTCGCCAATCAGCGTGTCATCTTCTATCAGTAAAATGCGCATCTACTCTCCTTCTGTTAAGCGGAGTTATACGAAGCACAATCGCTCTTGTACAGCGAAAATCCCGGCAAATAGACTATTTTTCATGAATGTTAGCCCGACGGATTCTCTTAAGATCCTGTTAAGAACCTTATGGTGAAATAGCTTCCGTAAACCAACACATTCATGGAAAAGAGGTGACATATGAAAAAGTCTGCAGCCCTGTTAGCTATCATCGCCCTGGCCGCCACGCCGGTTCTTGCCGCTCAGCAAGGTGGCTTTGTTGATCCGAATGCGCCATCCGCGCAGGTGAAGTCTGGTGGCTTCAAAGCCGATAACACCAGCGTTGTCACGGTGAAACAGGCCGAAGAGATGAAGGACGATAGCTGGATCACCGTGCGCGGTACGCTTGAGAAGCAAATCGGTGATGAGGATTATCAGTTCCGTGATGCCACCGGCACCATGAAGGTCGAGATCGATCATAAACGCTGGAACGGTTTGACCATCACGCCGAAGGATCAGGTAGAACTGACCGGCGAACTGGATAAAGATTTCAACTCCATCGAACTGGACGTGAAACAGGTACGTAAACTGCCTTAATCCCTGCATCGGGGCCGCAGCAGCGGCTCCAATATCCCACCAAACTCAAATTCTCTCTGGTACAAGCGAAACGTTTCGATAGCGATCACATTTCCGTGATGCCGCCATTGAGTTGCCGTGCGCATTTTATACACTCCCGATCAGCGAAACGTTTCGCTGTGGAGTGGAAGAAATGAAAAAAGGTCGCTTGTTAAACGCTGAAGTCTCTCATGTGATTGCTCGCCTGGGGCACACCGATACGCTGACGATTGCAGATGCAGGCTTGCCGATTCCGGCTGGTCCACAGCGCATCGATCTGGCGTTAACGCCGGGTACGCCCGAATTTTTACAGGTGGTTGAGGTAGTCACGCAGGAGATGCAAGTCGAAAGCGCCCTGATGGCGGAGGAGATTAAGCAGCACAATCCGCAGCTCCATAGCGCACTGCTCGCCGTGCTCGAAGCCTTGCAACAGCACCAGGGGAATGTCATCACCATTCGTTACACCAGCCATGAACAATTCAAACAACAAACGCAGCGTAGTCAGGCGGTCATTCGCAGCGGAGAGTGTTCTCCGTATGCGAATGTCATCCTGAGCGCCGGCGTGACCTTCTGAGGCCGCTATGCAACCGTTATTGCAACTCAAAGGGATTGAAAAGTCGTTTCCCGGCGTGAAGGCGCTGAATGGCGCATCGCTTGCTGTTTATCCGGGACGCGTGATGGCGCTGGTGGGTGAAAACGGTGCCGGCAAATCTACCATGATGAAAGTGCTGACCGGCATTTACAGCATGGATGCCGGTTCCCTGCAGTGGCTCGGTCAGGATGTGGCGTTCTCTGGCCCGAAAGCGTCGCAGGAAGCGGGCATTGGTATTATCCATCAGGAACTTAACCTGATTCCGCAACTGACCGTCGCCGAGAATATCTTCCTTGGCCGCGAATTTGTTAACCGCTTTGGCCGTATCGAATGGAAAAAGATGTATGCCGAGGCGGATGCGCTATTAAAGCGCCTCAATCTGCGCTTCAACAGCCACAAGCTGGTGGGCGATTTGTCGATTGGCGATCAGCAGATGGCCGAGATCGCCAAAGTGCTCAGCTTCGAGTCGAAAGTCATCATTATGGATGAACCCACCGATGCGCTGACCGATACCGAAACGCTGTCGCTGTTCCGCGTCATCAACGAACTGAAAGCGCAGGGCTGCGGCATCGTCTATATCTCGCACCGCATGAAAGAGATCTTCGATATTTGCGATGACGTCACCGTGTTCCGTGATGGGCAGTTTATTGCCGAGCGCGCGGTGTGCGATCTCAGCGAAGAGAGCCTGATCGAGATGATGGTCGGCCGCAAACTGGAAGATCAATATCCACGTATCGATCAGCAGCCGGGTGAGATCCGCTTAAAAGTTGAAAACCTCAGCGGTCCGGGCGTTGATGACGTCAGCTTTACGCTGCGCAAAGGGGAAATCCTTGGCGTGTCGGGCTTGATGGGCGCGGGACGTACCGAACTGATGAAAGTGCTGTACGGCGCGCTGCCGCGCAGCAAAGGTAAAGTCACGCTGAATGGCCGCGAAATCACCACTCGCTCCCCGCAAGAAGGATTGGCGAACGGCATCGTTTATATCTCCGAAGATCGTAAGCGCGATGGTTTGGTATTGGGCATGTCGGTGAAAGAGAACATGTCGCTAACCGCGCTGCGCTATTTCAGCACCGGCGCAGGCAACCTGCGTCACAGCGATGAGCAGTTGGCGGTGGGCGATTTTATCCGCCTGTTCAACGTCAAAACCCCTTCAATGGAGCAGCCGATTGGCCTGCTGTCCGGCGGTAATCAGCAAAAAGTGGCGATTGCGCGCGGCCTGATGACGCGCCCTGATGTGTTGATTCTTGATGAGCCAACGCGCGGCGTCGATGTCGGGGCAAAGAAAGAAATTTATCAGTTAATTAATCAGTTTAAAGTCGAAGGGCTGAGCATCATTTTGGTGTCGTCGGAAATGCCGGAAGTGCTTGGCATGAGCGACCGCATCGTAGTGATGCATGAAGGCCATCTGAGTGGCGAATTTTCCCGTGAGCAAGCTACCCAGGAATCCCTGATGGCGGCGGCAGTCGGTAAGCAACACAGCGAGGAGTTAGTTGTATGAGCACCCAAACCTTACCCGCCAGCCGCCGTTGGTTCAGCAAAGCCTGGCTGCTGGAGCAGAAATCACTGATTGCATTGATCGTGTTGATCGCCGTGGTTGCCAGCCAGAGCCCGAACTTCTTTACGCTGGCCAACATGTTCAACATTCTGCAGCAGACGTCGGTCAACGCCATTATGGCGGTTGGCATGACGCTGGTGATTCTGACTTCGGGCATTGATCTTTCAGTGGGCTCGCTGCTGGCGCTGACTGGCGCGGTGGCGGCATCGATCGTCGGATTAGAGGTGAATGCGCTGGTGGCCGTTGCGGCTTCGCTGGCGTTGGGGGCGGCGATTGGCGGTATTACCGGCGTGATTGTGGCGCGCGGCAAGGTGCAGGCTTTCATTGCCACGCTGGTGATGATGCTGCTGCTGCGCGGCGTCACCATGGTTTACACCAACGGCAGCCCGATCAATACCGGTTTCAACGATAACGCCGATCTGTTTGGCTGGTTCGGTATCGGTCGTCCGCTGGGCATCCCAACGCCGGTGTGGCTGATGGTCGCGGTATTTGGTCTGGCGTGGTACATGCTGCATCACACGCGCCTTGGTCGTTACATCTATGCGTTAGGTGGCAACGAAGCGGCGACGCGTTTGTCGGGTATCAACGTTAATCGCGTCAAAATCATCGTTTATTCGCTGTGCGGCCTGCTGGCGGCATTGGCGGGCACCATCGAAGTGGCGCGTCTCTCTTCCGCTCAACCTACCGCGGGCACCGGTTATGAACTGGATGCGATCGCGGCGGTGGTGCTGGGCGGTACCAGCCTGGCGGGCGGTAAAGGCCGCATCATGGGCACGCTGATTGGTGCATTGATCCTCGGTTTCCTGAACAACGGCCTGAATCTGATGGGCGTATCGTCTTACTACCAAATGATTGTTAAAGCCGTCGTCATTCTGCTAGCGGTGCTGGTGGATAACAAAAGCAGTAAATAACTCTGACCTTCACACAGGATTTAAAAATGAAAAAGTTAACTGCATTGGCCGTCATTCTTGGCGCCACCCTCAGTGCTGGCGCGATGGCAAAGGACACCATTGCTCTGGTGGTTTCAACCCTGAATAATCCGTTCTTTGTGTCTCTGAAAGATGGCGCACAGAAAGAAGCTGACCAACTGGGTTATAACCTCGTGGTGCTGGATTCGCAGAACAACCCGGCGAAAGAGCTGGCGAACGTGCAGGATCTGACGGTGCGTGGCACCAAGCTTTTGCTGATCAACCCAACCGATTCTGATGCGGTGGGTAACGCCGTGAAGATGGCGAACCAGGC
Organism: Pantoea sp. JK; assembly: GCF_026130245.1. Classification (NCBI taxonomy): domain Bacteria; kingdom Pseudomonadati; phylum Pseudomonadota; class Gammaproteobacteria; order Enterobacterales; family Erwiniaceae; genus Pantoea; species Pantoea sp. JK. The sequence continues at coordinate 5,106 of NZ_JAINFN010000008.1, read as the reverse complement.
GAACATTCCGGTGATCACGCTGGACCGCGTAGCAGCACAGGGCACCGTAGTGAGCCACGTGGCGTCTGACAACCGTTTCGGCGGCAAAATGGCCGGTGACTTCATCGCCAAAAAACTGGGTGATGGCGCGAAGATTATTGAGCTGCAAGGTATTGCCGGTACATCTGCGGCGCGCGAGCGTGGCGAAGGCTTCAAACAGGCAGCCGATGCGCACAAATTCAACATCCTGGCGAGCCAGCCTGCTGACTTCGACCGTACTAAAGGTCTGAACGTGATGCAGAACCTGCTGCAGGGACATCCGGATGTGCAGGCCGTCTTCGCTCAGAACGACGAAATGGCGCTGGGCGCGCTGCGTGCTCTGCAAACCGCCGGTAAAACCGACGTGCTGGTGGTGGGCTTTGACGGCACCGCTGACGGTGTGAAAGCCGTTGAATCGGGTAAACTGACCGCCACTGTGGCTCAGATGCCAGACAAGATTGGTGTGATTGGCGTGCAGACTGCCGATAAAGTATTGAAAGGCGAGAAGGTGCAGGCGGTTAATCCGGTTGACCTGAAGCTGGTTACCAAATAATAAGTAAAGAAAAGCAGGGCAACGCGCCACCGTCCTGGTGGCGCATCTTTCTGGATGAATCCCAATGACCACAAGCGCAAAACTGGCCGTTCTCGGCAGCATCAATGCCGATCACATCCTTAACCTCGCCCACTTTCCACGTCCGGGCGAAACGGTGATCGGGAAACAGTATCAAATTGCCTTTGGCGGCAAAGGGGCCAATCAGGCGGTGGCTGCCGGTCGTGCCGGTGCAGACATTGCTTTTATTGCCTGCGTAGGCGCCGATGATATCGGCGAGCGCATTCGTCAGCAGTTGCAGCAAGACCGCATTGATACCGCACCGGTTGAAACCGTCGCTGATGAATCGACCGGTGTAGCGATGATCTTCGTGAATGGCGAAGGCGAAAATAATATCGGCATCTATTCCGGTGCCAATGCGGCGCTGACGCCGACTCGCGTTGCGCAGCACCAGCAAGTGATTGCCGATGCCGATGCGTTGCTGATGCAGCTGGAATCTCCGCTGGAAAGCGTTCTGGCCGCCGCGAAGATTGCCCGCGCGCAGCAGACGCAAGTGATCCTGAATCCCGCACCGGCCACCGCGCTCTCAGATGAGCTGCTCGCGCTTATCGACATCATCACGCCAAATGAAACCGAAGCAGAAATTCTCACCGGCATTGCGGTGAAGAGCGATGAAGATGCCGCGCGTGCTGCTGCGGCATTGCATGCCAAAGGTATCGATACCGTGTTAATCACTTTAGGCCGTCGCGGTGTGTGGCTGAGTGAGCAAGGCAACGGCGTGCGCATTCCGGGCTTCAGCGTGCAGGCCATCGATACTATTGCGGCGGGTGATACCTTCAACGGGGCGTTTATTACCGCACGTCTGGAAGGTATGCCAATGCACGATGCCGTACGTTTCGCCCATGCCGCCGCTGCGATTGCGGTGACGCGTCCGGGCGCGCAGCCCTCAGTGCCGTGGCGCACTGAGATCGACGCTTTCCTGCAGCAACAGGGCTAAGCGCTTGGCTACCATGAAAGATGTCGCCCGCCTGGCGGGCGTCTCGACCTCCACCGTTTCACACGTCATTAATAACAATCGCTTTGTCAGCGAGCAGGTGCGTGAAAAGGTGGATCAGGCGATTCGCGAGCTTAACTATGCGCCGTCCGCGCTGGCGCGCAGCCTGAAGATCAAACAAACCCGCACCATCGGCATGCTGCTGACCGCCAGCAGTAACCCGTTCTATTCCGAAGTGGTGCGCGGCGTGGAAAACAGCTGCTACGAACGCGGCTATAGCCTGATTCTGTGTAATACCGAAGGCGATGAAGAACGCATGAATCGCAGCCTCGAGACGCTGATGCAAAAGCGCGTCGATGGTTTGTTAATGATGTGCACCGAAACCCATCTGCCTTCAGCGGAGATCCTCAATCGCTATCCGTCGGTGCCGATGGTAATGATGGACTGGGCGCCATTTGAAGGGCGCGGCGACATTATTCAGGATAACGCGCTGCTCGGCGGTGAGCTGGCAACTCAGCATCTGATCGATCGTGGGTATACGCGCATTGCCTGTATTGCTGGCCCGCAGGATAAAACCCCCGCGCGGTTGCGTCTTGAAGGTTTCCATAAGGCGATGGCCAACAGCGGATTATCGGTTCTACCGGGTTTTGTGGTTGATGGTGATTTCGAGTTTCAGGGCGGCTTCAACGCCATGAATCAACTGCTGACGCTGGATACGCTGCCAGAAGCGATATTTACCAGCAACGATGCGATGGCGGTTGGCGTCTATCACGCCTTGTTCCAGGCCGGATTGCGCGTGCCGCAGGATATTGCGGTGATGGGCTATGACAACATCGAGCTGGCGCGTTACCTGACGCCGCCGCTTAGCACTATCCATCAGCCGAAAGATGAGTTAGGCGAACTGGCGATTGATACCTTGATTCATCGTATGAGCGATCCCGACGCCAGTCAGCAAACGCTGGTGCTGACGCCGGAGCTGGTGGAACGCGGTTCGGTCTAAGCCGATTTCTTCTTTTTCTCGCGGTTGGCGATTAGATTACGGCCGTCGCCCGGACGTAACATCATAAAGGTAAAGGCAGACAACACCGTGACGACGCCCATCGTCAGGAAGGTGGCGTGGAATTGCGCGACGGTTGTCGCCTCGACATCCTGATAGAAACGCAGCACTGCGGCGCTCACCGCCACACCAAAGCTGATCGACAGCTGCTGCGTTACCGCCAGCACACTGTTCCCGCCGCTGGCGTTCTCATCATTTAAATCCGCCAGCGTGATGGTGTTCATCGCGGTGAACTGCGTTGACATCGCCATCCCCAGAATCAACAGTGCCGCCAGCAACATCACCACGCTGCCACCCGGCGATTGCAGTGAGAAGGTGGCGATCAATATGCCAATGATGATGGTGATACCCACCAGCGTATGGCGATAACCGAAGCGGCGCAGCACTTGCGTCACAGTGGATTTCGCCAGCAGCGCGCCAATCGCTGTCGGTCCCATCATGCAACCGGCAATCAGCGCAGGATAACCAAAGCCCACTTGCAACATCAGCGGCATCAGGAATGGAATGCAGCCGGTTCCCAGACGCGAAGCGATGTTGCCAAGGATGCCGACCGAGAAGGTGCGGGTTTTAAACATTGGCAGATTAATCAGCGGTGCCGGATGACGACGTGCGTGCACTATATAGAGAAGAAGTAATACAATGCCGCTCAACAGCACCAACACCGCTTGCCACGGCAACACCACGCGTTCGCCAAACAGTTCGATGCCGACCGAGATCAACACCAAACCCAAACCAAACAGCAGGAAGCCTAAAAAGTCGAAGCGGCGTTTTGGTGTCGTGAAGTCCGGCATATATTTGCGCGCATAGAAGATGCCGGCGATACCGATGGGAATGTTGATGAGGAATATCCAGTGCCAGCTGGCGTAGGTCACTAACAACCCGCCGAGCATTGGGCCCAGAATCGGCCCCACTAAACCCGGCATGGTAACGAAGTTCAACACCGGCAGCAGTTCACTGCGCGGATAAGCGCGTAACAGCGCCAGGCGCGCGACGGGCATCATCATCGCTCCGCCAATCCCCTGCACCACGCGCGAGACCACCAACATGCTCAATGACCCGGATAAGGCACAGGCCAGCGAACCCAGCGTAAATAGTGATACGGCAAGAATGAAGATTTTGCGTGTGCCGAAGCGATCGGCCAACCAGCCACTCACCGGGATCAGCATTGCCACCGTTAGCGTGTAACTGATGATGGCGGATTGCATGGCTAAAGGAGAACGTTCAAGGCTGGTGGCGATAGCAGGAAGCGCAGTATTCAGGATGGTGGCGTCAAGTGCTTGCATGAAAAACGCCATGGCGGCGATCCAGGGCAAGCCGGCCATACTGCGCGCGGAGCGAATCATTGAAAGTCCTTCTCGAATAATTGTCAGCCTGCGACAAAGAAATTACGTTTGGTTAAAGAGAATAGCATTGGTGTTTAAGGTGATGGCGCTGATTTGTGCCGATGAAGCGGCGCTTTTGACTGATTCTTCGCCGGGAAATGTCTGTTTTTAACGCGTTCGTTTAAAAAAGAGGCGCTCAGTCATTTTTTTGCAATTAACCCTTGTCAGCTCCGAATAACTCCCTATAATGCGCCACCACTGAGACGGCAAAGCGGCAACGCAGACGCCTCAGCAGGGAGTGAAGAAATTCATCCCGCCGGATGAAAACGCTGAAAAAAGTGTTTGACTCCGAAGGAGAGTAGCGTAGTATACGCCACCTCGCGACAGGCGGTTCAGCCGCTGCTCGCAACGCTCTTTAACAATTTATCAGACAATCTGTGTGGGCACTCGCAGGATTGATATCAGCGTCTCCGGACGCAACAAAATATCAAAGCCTCACGAGTGAACACATAATGAAATTCATTATGACGTTTTACAGATGAGCACCGCTGAACCTGTTTCAGCAAATCAAACTTAAATTGAAGAGTTTGATCATGGCTCAGATTGAACGCTGGCGGCAGGCCTAACACATGCAAGTCGAACGGTAGCACAGAGAGCTTGCTCTCGGGTGACGAGTGGCGGACGGGTGAGTAATGTCTGGGAAACTGCCCGATGGAGGGGGATAACTACTGGAAACGGTAGCTAATACCGCATAACGTCGCAAGACCAAAGTGGGGGACCTTCGGGCCTCACACCATCGGATGTGCCCAGATGGGATTAGCTAGTAGGTGGGGTAATGGCTCACCTAGGCGACGATCCCTAGCTGGTCTGAGAGGATGACCAGCCACACTGGAACTGAGACACGGTCCAGACTCCTACGGGAGGCAGCAGTGGGGAATATTGCACAATGGGCGCAAGCCTGATGCAGCCATGCCGCGTGTATGAAGAAGGCCTTCGGGTTGTAAAGTACTTTCAGCGGGGAGGAAGGCGGTGAAGTTAATAGCTTCACCGATTGACGTTACCCGCAGAAGAAGCACCGGCTAACTCCGTGCCAGCAGCCGCGGTAATACGGAGGGTGCAAGCGTTAATCGGAATTACTGGGCGTAAAGCGCACGCAGGCGGTCTG